>JAHDXT010000022.1:54843-56674 GCA_023384095.1 Hyphomicrobiaceae bacterium | reverse complement strand
GGCCGATCTTGCCGCCCTTGGCGTAGGGCGCGAGCAGGTCGACGACCTTGATGCCCGTGACCAGGATCTGCGCCTCGGTCGACTGCTCGATGTACTCCGGAGCCGGCGCGTGGATCGGGCGGTGCTCGACGCCCTGGATCGGGCCCGCCTCGTCCACCGCCTCGCCGACGACGTTCATGATGCGACCGAGCGTCGCGTCGCCGACCGGAACCGCGATGGCGCGGCCGGTGTCGGTCACCTCGTGGCCGCGCACCAGGCCCTCGGTCGAGTCCATCGCGATGGTGCGGACCGTGCTCTCGCCGAGGTGCTGGGCGACCTCCAGCACGAGCCGGCTGCCCTGGTTGTCCGTCTCGAGCGCGTTCAGGATCGCCGGCAGCTCGTCCTCGAACTGCACGTCCACGACGGCGCCCATCACCTGGCGAATTCTTCCGACCTTATTGCTTGCCATTGCATTTCCCTGACGTGCAGCGGTTTTCATTCAGCTTCGACCAGATCGAGACGGCGCTCGATCCTCGATATTCTTTCATCAAGCCGATCCAGGCGCTGGCTTAGGCTACCAAGCAGCGTCAGAACCTGCCCCTGGTGCAGCTCCAAGCTCGAAACCCTCGACTTTAAGTCGGCTATATCCAGCTCCATTCGCTCCTGAGACGGGCAAATGCGCTCCAAGTGCTCGAGGACCAAATTCGAACTTTCGTCAGTCATGGCGAACCTCGCCGACGTTGCCGTCCCCCACCCGTACTATAGCGCCTCCGCTCCCGAGATGATCTCGATCAGCTCCTTGGTGATCATGGCCTGCCGCGTGCGGTTGTACTTCAGCGTCAGCCTGTCGATCATGTCGCCGGCATTGCGGGTCGCGCTGTCCATCGCCGACATGCGCGCGCCCTGCTCGGAAGCAGCGTTCTCGAGCAGTCCTCGGAAGATCTGGGTCGAGAGATTGCGCATCAGCAGATAATCCAGGACCGCCTCCTCGCCCGGCTCGTACTCGGGGATCGCCTCGGCCCGGGCTTCCCGGGCGCCGCCGGGCCGCTCCGCGGGCAGCTTCGCCGGGACGAGCTGCAGCGCGGTCGGCTTCTGGGCGATCACCGACTTGAACTCGGCGAAATACAGCGTGCAGACGTCGAACTCGCCGGCCTCGAACAGTGCGAGGATCCTCGACGCGATCTCCTGCGCATTCGCATAGCCGAGCTGGCGCACGCCCCTGAGATCGACCCGGTCCGCGATCATCTTGCCGAACTCGCGGCGCAGAATGTCGTAACCCTTGCGGCCGACACTGAGGATCTTGACGGTCTTCCCGTCGCGCAACAACCTCTGTGTGTCCTGGCGCGCCAGCCGCGCGATGTTGGCGTTGAAGCCGCCGCACAGGCCGCGCTCGGCAGTCATGACGACGAGCAGATGAACCTGGTCCTTGCCCGTGCCGACGAGCAGTGGAGAAAGCCCCTCCCGGCTGGTGACGCGCTGGTTGAGGTTGGCCAGGATGCGGTCCATGCGCTCGGCATAGGGCCGCGCGGCCGTCGCCGCCTCCTGCGCGCGCCGCAGCTTGGCTGCCGCAACCATCTGCATGGCCTTGGTGATCTTGCGCGTCGCCTTCACCGAGGCGATGCGGTTTCTCAGATCCTTCAAGCTCGGCATTAGAGCGTCCTGCTCTGATCGGTCCTGCTCTCCCTCTCCCCGCTTGCGGGGAGAGGGTCGGGGTGAGGGGCAGCAACAAGCGTTGCGGCCCGGCCCTGCCCCTCACCCTAGCCCCCAACCCCTCACAACACGGGGGGAGGGGACAAACCCGGGAAAGACATAGCCGAATATTCGGTGGCCGCGACCAGATGCTTTTAGGTCT
>JAHDXT010000022.1:0-54833 GCA_023384095.1 Hyphomicrobiaceae bacterium | reverse complement strand
CGCCGCCCTCACCCCCACCCCCCCCCGCCCCCCCCCCCCCGGCCGCAGCTGCGCCCCCCCCCCCCCCCCCCCCCCGGGGCGGCGGCGGGGCGGGGGCCCCCCCCCCGCAACAAGCGTTGCGGCCCGGCCCTGCCCCTCACCCTAGCCCTCTCCCCGTCACAAGACGGGGAGAGGGGACTAAGCCGTGAAAGCCTTCGCGAACTTGTCGATGGCCGCGACGAGCTGCTTTTCGGTCTCGGCCGAAAGCTGCTTTTCGGTACGGATCGTTTCGAGAAGTCCGGCGTGCTGGTCGCGAACGATGCGTAGCAGCTCCTGCTCGAACCGACCCACTGCGGACACCGGCAGCGGGTCGAGATAGCCGCGCGTCCCCGCGAAGATGACGATCACCTGCTCTTCCATCTTGAGCGGCGAGAACTGCGGCTGTTTCAAGAGCTCCGTCAGCCGCGCGCCGCGCGCCAGCATCCGCTGCGTTGCCGCGTCGAGGTCGGAGCCGAACTGCGCGAAGGCGGCCATCTCGCGGTACTGGGCGAGCTCGCCCTTGATCCGGCCGGCAACCTGCTTCATCGCCTTGGTCTGGGCGGACGAGCCGACGCGCGACACCGACAGGCCGACGTTCACCGCCGGACGAATGCCCTGGTAGAAGAGGTCCGTCTCGAGAAAGATCTGGCCGTCGGTGATCGAGATCACGTTGGTCGGGATGTAGGCCGAGACGTCGTTGGCCTGGGTCTCGATGACCGGCAGCGCAGTGAGCGAGCCGGCGCCGTGGCCGTCGTTGAGCTTGGCTGCCCGCTCGAGCAGGCGCGAGTGGAGATAGAAGACGTCGCCCGGGTAGGCTTCGCGGCCCGGCGGCCGGCGCAGCAGCAGCGACATCTGCCGGTAGGCGACGGCCTGCTTCGACAGATCGTCGTAGGCGATCACCGCGTGCATGCCGTTGTCGCGGAAGAACTCGCCCATCGTGCAGCCGGTGAACGGGGCGAGGTACTGCATCGGAGCAGGGTCGGAGGCGGTGGCCGCCACGATGATCGAGTATCCGAGCGCGCCGCGCTCCTCCAGCACCTTGACGAACTGGGCCACCGTCGAGCGCTTCTGGCCGACGGCCACGTAGACGCAGTAGAGCTTCTGCTTCTCGTCGTCGCCCTCGTTGAGCGGCTTCTGGTTGAGGAACGTGTCGAGGATGATGGCGGTCTTGCCGGTCTGCCGGTCGCCGATGATCAGCTCGCGCTGGCCGCGGCCGATGGGGATCAGGGCGTCGATGGCCTTGAGGCCCGTGGCCATCGGCTCGTGCACAGATTTGCGCGGCAGGATGCCCGGTGCCTTCACGTCGACGCGCATCCGGCGGCTCGTCTTGATCGGGCCCTTGCCGTCGATGGGATTGCCGAGCCCGTCGACGACGCGGCCGAGCAGCTCCTTGCCGACCGGCACCTCGACGATGGCGCCCGTCCGCTTGACGGTGTCGCCCTCCTTGATGCCGCTGTCGGGCCCGAAGATCACCACGCCGACGTTGTCGGCCTCGAGGTTGAGCGCCATGCCGCGGATGCCGCCCGGGAACTCGACCATCTCGCCGGCCTGCACGTTGTCGAGGCCGTACACGCGGGCGATGCCGTCGCCCACCGACAGCACCTGCCCGATCTCGGAGACTTCGGCCTCCTTGCCGAAATTCCTGATCTGCTCCTTGAGGATCGAGGAGATCTCAGCGGCCCGGATATCCATCAGCCAACCTCTTTCATGAGAATCTTGAGCGAATTGAGCTTCGTGCGGAGCGACGAGTCGATCATGCGGCTGCCAATCTTCACCACGAGGCCGCCGAGGAGCGCGGGGTCCACCTTCACGTTCATCAGCACGTCCTTGCCGACGGACGCCTTCAGCGCCTCTCTCAGAGCCTGCATCTGGTCGCCCCTCAACGGGAAGGCAGTTGCCACGTTCGCCTCGACCTCGCCGCGAGCCCGGGCGCACATCGCACGGAAGGCCCTGATCATGTCGGGGACTGCGAACAGGCGGCGATTGCGCGCCGCCAGCTTCAGGAAGTTCGCCGCCAGGCCGCCGATGCCGGCGCGCTCGAGCACGGCCGCGATGGCGGCCGTCTGCTCGTCGCTGGAGAAGACGGGGCTGCGCACCAGCCGCATCAGGTCCGCGCTGCCGTCGAGGAGCTGCTGGAAAGCTGCGAGGCTCTGCTCCACCTGGGCGAGTTGCCGCTGTTCCTGGGCCAGCTCGAAGAGTGCCGAAGCGTAGCGGCCTGCCACGCTTGCCAGGATCGGTTCGTCGGTCGCCACGTCGAACGGCCTCGTTCACGTTGAGGGTATTGGGAGCATTGACCGCGGCGGTCACCCGCGCGTGCGAACGCGCATCCGAAAAAGGGGCACGCCGCGCGGCCACGCACCCCCTCCTGGAAGCCGGGTTCCCTCTATCACGGCGGGCGCGGGCCATCAACCGCCGGGAGCACGCCGGAATGCCGCATTCCGGCGGTTGGGGAACACGTTGGCCGGCTCCACCTAAAGGCGAGTTGAATATTGCGCGGCAGCGGCCGTCTCTCCGCGCTGCCGCGCTCCGGCCGGGACCCAGGGCCACATGACACAGCGCGTGATGGCTCTTGCTCGGAAAACGCTCGAGTCAAAGGAAATTATAGGGGTCGATGTCGACCGCCAGCCTCAGGTCCCCCTTGGCCTCGGGCAGCGCCGCCAGCCAGGCGCGCAGGTAGGACTGGAGATCGACGTCGCGGGGAGCCTTGACCAGAATGCGCCAGCGGTGGCGGCCGCGCACGACCGCCAGCGGCGCCTCCGCCGGCCCCAGCACCTCGATCGTCTCGGCGAGCGGCGCACGCCGCACCACGGCGCGGGCGAACGCCTCGGCCGCCTCCTTCTGCCGTGCCGAGACGACGAGCGCCGCCAGCCGGCCGAACGGCGGCATCATCGCCGCCTGGCGCTGGCCGACCTCGCGGTCGAGGAACGCTTCGCGGTCGCCGGAGATGATCGACTGCATCACCGGGTGCTCGGGCATATGGGTCTGCACCAGCCCGCGCCCCCCGGTGAGAGTTCTGCCGGCGCGCCCCGTCACCTGATGCAGGAGCTGGAACGTCCGCTCGGCAGCGCGCGGGTCAGCCTGGCCGAGCCCGAGGTCGCCGTCGACGACGCCGACTGTGGCGAGGTCCGGGAAGTGGTGGCCCTTGGCCACGATCTGCGTGCCGATGATGATGTCGGCCTCGCGGTTCTCTATGGCGGCGATCACCTTGCGCATTTCGATGAGGCCGGGCACCAGATCGCTGGACAGCAGCGCCAGCCTCGCCGACGGGAACCGCTCCGCCACCTCCTCGGCGATGCGCTCCACGCCGGGGCCGCAGGCGACCAGCGAGTCGGGCTCGCCGCACTGCGGGCATTTCTCCGGCGCCGGCAGCGCGAAGCCGCAATGATGGCAGTTGAGCTGACGGCGGAAGCGGTGCTCGACGAGCCATGCCGTGCATTGCGGGCATTCGATGCGGGTGCCGCAGGTCCGGCACAGCGTCAGCGGGGCATAGCCGCGCCGGTTGAGGAACAGCAGCGTCTGCTGGCCCTTGGCGGCCGTCTCGGTGATCGCATCGACCAGCACGGGCGACAGCCAGCGGCCCTTCTCCGGCGGGTGCTTGCGCAGGTCGACGGCCTCCACCTGCGGCAGCTCGGCGCCGGAATAGCGGCCCGGCAGCACGAGGTGGCGGTAGCGCCCGGTGCGCGCATTGACGTGGGTCTCGATGGAGGGTGTCGCGGATGCGAGCACGACCGGGCACTGGCCGAGGCTGCCGCGCACGACGGCCATGTCGCGGGCCTGGTAGTGCACGCGGTCGTCCTGCTTGTAGCCCTGGTCGTGCTCCTCGTCGACGACGATGAGGCCAAGCTCGCGATAGGGCAGGAACAGCGCAGAGCGCGCACCGACGACGACGCGAGCCTCTCCCGTGGCCGCGGCGCGCCAAGCGCGGCCGCGCTCGTTCGACGCCAGCGCCGAATGCCACTCGACGGGCTGACAGCCGAAGCGCCCTTCGAACCGGCTCAGGAACTGGCTCGTCAGCGCGATCTCCGGCAGCATGACGAGCACCTGCCGGCCCTGTTCCAGCGCCCTCGCCACGCCTTCGTAATAGACCTCCGTCTTGCCCGATCCCGTCACGCCATCGAGCAGCGTGACCGAGTAGCTCGCCGCATCGACGGCCGATCGCAACGCGTGCACCGCGCGCTCCTGATCCGGGCCGAAGTGGACCGTGCCGTGCGCCGGCCGAGGGACCGGATAGCGCTTCTCCGGGATGGCGACCTCGACCAGCACGCCGGCCTCGACCAGCCCTTCGATGACGCCCGTGCTGCAGGCAGCCTCTGAGGCCAGGGCGGCCTTGGCGCGGGCCAGCCCGTCGCCGGCGATCTCGAGCGCCCGCTTGCGCGCGGGTGTCATGCGGGCCGGCTCGGCCGCCCCGTCGACGATGCGCACGCCGAAGCGGGGGCGCGGCGGATCGAACACGGCCTGCGCGCCTACCATCATGCGCACCACCATGCCGAGCGGCGCCAGCGTGTAGCGCGCCACCCACTCGGCAAAGCGCAATGAAAGAACGGGCAGCGGAGGGACATCGAGCAGCTCCGCCAGAGGCTTCAGCCTGGAGGCTGCTACCTCCCGCTCCGGGCCGACCGCGCGGTCCCAGACAACCCCGATGCGCTGCTGCGGGCCGAACGGCACCAGCACGAACGAGCCGGGCTCGATGTCGAGGCTCTGCGGCGCCAGGTAATCGTAGGTCTGGTCGAGTGCCACCGGAATGACGACGGGCAGGCGGCGCAAAGCGCCGCAAGTCTCGTCCTCGAGTTCCAGCAGACTGGTCAAAGGGGCTCGCTGCGGATTAGAACCGACCCAAGCGGATATGGTTGTGCGGATATGGTTAGAGCCATGACCAGAACCTGCCGTCATCCCGGACGACGAGCCGCGTCTCAGCGGCGAGGAGATCCGGGATCCAGCGTAAAAAGTGCCGAAGGCTCAACAATTATTGTGTCCTTCCGGACGCTCCTAGCGCTGGATCCCGGATCGGCGGTCGCTTCGCTCCCTGGTCCGGGGCGACGTAAGCTATGAGTAGATACCCATGAATCATCCTTGCGGCGAGCCGAGGGCAACGGGAGCTGGGCAATGAGATTTTTCGTCGACACCGCGGACGTGGCTGTCATCGCGGATCTGGCCGCAACGGGGCTGCTCGACGGCGTCACCACGAACCCATCGCTCGTGGCAAAGGTGGGCCGGGACTTCAAGACGGTGGTGCGGGAAATCTGTGAGGTCGTCCCGGGGCCCGTCAGCGCCGAGGTGGCGGCGACCGACTACGACGGCATGGTGGCAGAGGGCCGGGTGCTTGCGGCCATCGCCAAGAACGTCTGCGTCAAGGTGCCATTGACCTGGGATGGCCTCAAGGCCTGCCGCACCCTCACCACAGAAGGCTTCATGGTCAACGTGACGCTCTGCTTCTCCGCCAGCCAGGCGCTGCTCGCGGCCAAGGCGGGGGCCACGTTCGTTTCGCCGTTCATCGGCCGGCTCGACGACATCGGGCTCGATGGCATGGAGCTCGTCCGCGAGATCCGCGCCATCTACGACAACTATGCCGAGCTGACGACGGACATTCTGGCCGCCTCGATCCGCACTGTGAACCACGTCAAGCAGGCGGCGATGATCGGCGCCGACGTGGTCACCGTGCCGCCCGCGATCCTGCAGGCGCTCGTCAAGCACCCTCTGACCGACCAGGGGCTCCGGCAGTTCGTCGCCGACTGGGAGAAGACGGGACAGACGATCCTGTAGCAATAGTGAGTAGCGAATAGGGAGCAGACGGGCTGGTTCGGCCGCATCCCCCACCGTCATGCCCACGGAGGTGGGCATCCGCGATGCCGCGCCACGCAGACGCGGCAGGCAGTGTGGGCGACGGCAGCCGTTGCCTTCACTGAGATGCATCGCAGATTCCCGCCTGCGCGGGAATGACGGTGTGGAGAGTGCCTTTGCCTCTCCTAACCCGCCCCTATTCGCTATTCGCTACTCACTATTCGCTTCTTCCCTATTCCGCCGCCGCCGGAGGCTCGAGCATGTCCCAGCGGCTGTGGAGCATCTTGAGCGAGCGCCGCGCCGCTCCGGCCTGCGCCGCCGCGCCGTGCGCCTCGAACACCTCCAGCGCCGGCACGATGGCGGCGGCGGCGGCGAGCCAGTTCTTCCGCCGGTCCTCGATCTCGCCGAGCCGGATCAGGACCGTCGACATGTTCAGCCGCGTGACGGCCCATCGCATGGGCTCGGCCTCACGGGTGAACACCTCGAGCGCTCCCTTGTAGGCCACCGCCGCCTGCTCGAGCGTCAGGGCGGAGGCGGTCTCGACCTCGGACATCGACGCCAAGGCGTTGCCGAGCCCGATGCGCGCCAGCCCCCAGACGCGCGGATCCGTCTCGCGGCTCAGCACCTCGAGTGCCGTCCGGAACGCGACGCAGGCCTGCTCGTAGAGCGCCTTTGACGGCTCGTGCTCGGCGATGGCGAGCAGCGCGTTGCCGAGCCCCTGGGACGCGGCGGCGAGGCCCTTGACCTCGCCGTTCGACCCCGCCAGCTCCGCGGCCCTGGCATAGACGCCGACCGACTGCCGCAGCAGGGCGGCGTCGCTCCTCTCCTCGCCGGCGTAGTAGAGCGCATCGGCCCGGCGCAGCGTGAAGCGCAGGCAAGCCGCGGGATCCGTCCGGCCGGTGCCTTCGGCAGCCTCCTCGAACAGCTCGGCTGCCGCCTGGAAATCCAGGCGCGCCATCGCCAGCTCGGCGACGTCGGCGGTGGCCAGCGCCTCCTGGTGCAGCTCGGCCCGGAGCTGCTCCAGCTCCTCCTCCAGCCGCTGCTCGGTGCGGCGGCGGGCACTGCGGAAGCTGCGGCGCACCTCCTTCAGAAGCTCCATGGCGGCCTCGAAGTCGCCGTTGAGCAGCTCCTCGGCCGCCTTGGCCTTCATCTGGCGGACTTCAGGAGGCTCGTTTGTCGGCCGCAGGAGCTGCTGGCGGGTGTCCTGCAGCCACTGCGCCAGCTCGGCGATCTGCCAGGCCTCACGGGCGGGCAGAGTGCGCTGCTTCTCCGCGATGGCCGAGAAGCGGGCCAGCGCCTTGTCGGAAAGCCCGTACCGCTCTTTCAGCGCCACCATCTCGGAATCGGTGCTCGTCGCGACCGCGAGCCCGGTGCCGGGGACGGCCGCCGGAACAGGCTCGGTCGCCTTTCCGTGCTGCGTCAGGAACTCGCCGGCGGCCGGGGCGGCGCCTCGCAGCAGGCGCGGATCGGCCAAGATCTGCAGGAATGCCTGCTCGAGCAGGAAAACGCAGACATCCTCCGACAGTGGTGTCAGCTCCTGCAGCCCGAGGTCTCTGGCCCGCGCCATGAGCCCTGCCGCGAGCTGGCCCGCTGCAGCGGAAAGTCCGCCCTGAACCTGGCCGCGCAGGGCCGCCTTCACCAGCCCGGTGTCCGGCCTGCATGCATCGATGACGGGCGCCAGCCTGCGGGCATGCTCCTCCGCGACATGCATCGGGATGCCGCGGGTGTCCTGGCTCAGCCAGATCTGGTGGGCGAGCCGGTCCAGAACATCGCCGATAGGCCCGCCCTCGCCGCGTGACCGCAGAAACGCCGAGAACTCACTGCCGGACATCGCCGCGCCCGGCGGCAGATCGCGGCCGAAGGCGGGCATCAGGGCGAGCACCCCTGCACCGACAAAGACCTCCAGCGACTCGTATAGGGACATGACTGCACGCCTGCCGCTCGTGCGATGCTCCCAAGTAGCGCATCCGGGAGGTGAAGTCATGCCACGGTACGAAGGAGCATGCGCGCTTGTGCGAATCCTGGCAGAACGGCTGCCGCGACTCGGGACTTACGGGAGCGATAACGGCCGCATGACAAGGGCGCCCGATGAGCAGGGGGAATTGCAGCTCTACGGCCCATTGCGCGATGCGGTCGCGAGCTGGCTCGATCATCTCACCGTCGAGCGCGGCTGTGCCGGGCTCACGCGCATCGCCTACGAGCGCGACTTGCGGCAGTTCCTCGCCTACTGGCAGACCCAGCTCGGGCATCAGCCGTGCCTGGCCGATCTCGATCGGCTCGGGCCACGCACGTTCCGCGGCTTTCTGGCCAGCCGCCGCCGGCAGCAGGCTTCCAACCGCACCCTGGCGCGCGCGCTCTCGGCGCTGCGCTCCTTCTTCCGCTGGCTCGAAGGCGAGGAGGCGGCCAGGAACCGCGCAGTGCTCTCGGTCGCCCGACCCAAGGTGCCGCATGGCGTGCCGAAACCGCTGACGGTGCCCAAGGCCGCGGCGCTCGTCGACGGTGGCATGGAGGCCGGGCTCGACTGGATCGCGGCGCGCGACACGGCCGTGCTGCTGCTGCTCTACGGATCGGGCTTGCGGATCTCGGAGGCTCTCGGCCTGAAGGCGAGCGCGGCCCCGAGCGCCGACCGCGACGTGCTGCGCATCATCGGCAAGGGCAGCAAGGAACGGGTCGTCCCAGTGCTGCCCGTCACCATTGCGTCGATCGACCGCTACCGCCAGCTCTGCCCCTACCCGCTCGAGCCCTATGAAGCGCTTTTCCGGGGAGCGAAAGGCGGTCCGCTGTCGCCGCGCCTGATCCAGCTCGCCATCGCGCGGGCTCGTGCCGCACTCGGCCTGCCGGAGTCGGCGACCCCGCATTCCCTGCGCCACTCCTTCGCGACGCATCTGCTCTCGGCCGGCGCCGACCTGCGCCAGATCCAGGAGCTGCTCGGGCATGCCTCGCTGTCGACGACGCAGATCTATACCGAGGTCGACCGGGAGCGGCTGATCGCCGTCTACGATGCGGCCCATCCGAGGGCGAATGGATGATCGACAGACCGAACGTCGGAACCGGGTCGGAGACGCCATTTCGTTGTGGACAGCACATTGCGCGTGTTGAATCTTGTCATTACAATCTCTGCGCGAACAAGGTGCATTTGATCGATGTGAATGATGCAGCCTCCCACTGCCGCGAGCCACGCGACTGGTTCCCTTAGGATTATCGTGTGCTCGGCAGGCTGCTGCGATCGCTTCGAGTCGTTCTATTATTCCTTCGACAAGCGATTCATAAACGGGTTTGTCAGATTAGGTCATTCCGTGGTCCATTTGCCGGATCGCGATATTGCCAGACAGGGATTGGGCATCCAGCGGCTCGGAAGAATGCTCGCAAGCAGGAAGCTGCGTGCAATGGCGGCGGCCTATCGGCCTCACGTCATCGCCTTGTTTCATGCCGACAGGATTACCAACGGGACGCTGGCGGAGATCAAGCAGGCCTATCCCGAATGCCGGATCATCGACATCGATTGCGATCTGGTCGAGCCGCCTGCCAGGTTCGCGAGAGTGTCGGCTCGCTCATCCGCCGTGCACGCGACGTTGATCACCTCGGGTGGGACGGCGCTGGAGCGGCTGCGCGTCGCCGGATTCAGGGCCGGTTATGTCCCGAACCCGACCGATGAGTGCATCGATCTGCCCGGGCAATCGGCGGCTCAGGAAAAGACGTGGGACCTCGTCTACGTCGCGTCTCAGAACAGGAAATCATCACGGTGGGATCTGATCCGCAGCATTGAATCTGCTGCACCCGACCTGCGCGTGGGTAAGTTCGGGGCAGACAAGCAGCGCGTTCTAGGCCGGGCCTATTTCGATCTGCTCGCGGCCTCGAAAGCCGCTCTGAACTGGTCCGCGCGGAACGACATTCCTCTGTATTCCTCAGATCGGATCGCCCAGCTTTTCGGCAGCGGAACCTGCGTGTGCTTGCCGAGGTCGTCGGGTTTCGACAAGTTCATCGATGCCGGATCGGCGGTTTTTTTCGCCAGCGACGAGGACCTCGTTCCGCGCCTGCGGGACGCCGTTCAATCGGGAGAATGGGAGGAAATCGGACAAGCCGGCCGTCGCCGCTATACCACCCTGTTCAATGAGACGCGGGTTGCGCAGTATGTGCTGGACTTCCTGTTCGAGCGGCCGACTAATGATTACGAATGGGGCGACGAATAGAAATCGACAGGCACCCGCATTCCGCCGATGCGCGGGCTACATGTGAATGGCGCGCTTGTCGACGGCCAGCGCCGCCTCCTTGACCGCCTCCGAAAGCGTCGGGTGCGCATGGCAGGTGCGGGCGAGATCCTCCGCCGAGCCGCCGAACTCCATGATGACGGCGGCCTCCGCGATCAGCTCGCCGGCGTTTGCGCCGATGATGTGGACACCGAGGATGCGGTCGGTCGCGGCGTCAGCGAGCACCTTGACGAGCCCGTCCGTGGTCTTGTTGATCTTGGCGCGGCCGTTTGCAGTGTAGGGGAATTTGCCGACCTTGAATGCGATGCCGGCTTCCTTCAGCTCCTCCTCGGAGCGGCCGATGGTGGCGACCTCGGGAAACGTGTAGATCACGTTCGGGATCACGCCGTAGTTCACATGGCCGGCCTGTCCCGCCAGGATCTCGGCGACCGCGACGCCCTCCTCCTCGGCCTTGTGGGCCAGCATGGGGCCGGCGATCACGTCGCCGATGGCGTAGATGCCAGGGACGCTCGTCTGATAGCGCTCGTCGACGCTGATACGCCGCTTGTTGTCGAGCTGGACACCGACCTCCTCCAGCCCGAGCCCGTTCGTATATGGGACGCGCCCGACACTGACGAGAACGGCGTCGGCCGAAACGGTCTCGGATTTGCCGCCGGCAGCGGGCTCGATGGCCACCTGATGCGTGCCGTTCGCCTTGTCGACCGCAGTCACCTTGCTCGACAGCTTGAACTTGAAGCCCTGCTTGGCGAGGATTCGCTGGAAATTGCGGGCGATCTCGGCGTCGAGCCCCGGCACGATGCGGTCGAGATACTCGACTACGAGCACGTCGCTGCCCAGCCGCCGCCACACCGAGCCGAGCTCGATCCCGATCACGCCGGCGCCGATGACGAGCAGCTTTCTTGGAACCTTTGGCAGCGCGAGGGCTCCGGTCGAGGAGACGATGGTCTGCTCGTCGATTTCGATGCCGGGCAGCCGCGCCACGTCCGAACCCGTCGCGATGACGATCGACCTGGCTGCGAGCTCCTGCCTGGCGCCGCCATCGGCGGTCACCTCGACCTTGCCCGGCGCCAGGATGCGCCCGGTGCCGTGGAACGGCTCGATCCTGTTCTTCTTCAGCAGGAAGGCTACGCCATCGACATTGCCCTTCACGCCCTCGTCCTTGAACGCGTGCATCCGGGCAAGGTCCAGCTCCGGCTTCACCTTGATGCCCATGCCGGCGAAGGCGTGGCCGGCCGCGTCGAACGCCTCGGAGGCATGCAACAGCGCCTTCGAAGGCATGCAGCCGACGTTGAGGCAGGTGCCGCCAAAGGTCGACCGCTTCTCGACGACGGCCACCTTCATGCCGAGCTGTGCGGCACGGATCGCGCACACGTACCCGCCGGGGCCGGTGCCAATGACGATGAGGTCGTAGGGCATTCGGAGACTTCTCTGTTTTGCTCAGCTCGCGACGCGGAGGATTTCGGCCTGCCGGATTGCCCGGTGACGGAGCGAGTCGCAGTCGAAATCGACCTCGTCGCCATCGTCGTCCAGCCAGAAAATGGAATGCCCATACTCCTCGAGTTTCACATCGTTGAAACGCGCGGGAGTCTGGCGGAGAAACTCGAACACCTCCCCGTCGGCCATAACCGGGCGCAGATCGACGATTGCCTGAAATCCATCCTGCCAAGTGATCTTGAGCACTCCATAGAGGATTGGCTCGACCGCCTTCATGCGAATGATATCAGTCATTCGAGCTTCGCAGGCTTTCGGCCTGCCTCCATATCGAACCAGGCAGTAGTCAGCTCGTCTCGATGTGCCTTGGCCGGTCAAGTTTGATTGAAGGTGCGAGCCCCACATCCGTCATTCCCGCGGAGGCGGGAATCCAGGGCACGTATCAGGATTGGTGCGCAGTGCCGCATGTCGCGCCGGTGCCGCACAGTCGTTAGCCCACCCTCGGGGTGAGGTGACCTGGATGCCCACCTCCGTGGGCATGACGGAGCTGAGGGTATTTCGAAAGGCTCGGAGATGGTTCTAGTCAGCATAGACTACGATTCTTTTTTTTACCGCTGATGTCTGCGACCGTCGGCATCCGTGCTGTCCGGCCTCAAAGATCCAGCACGAACCGCTGCGGGTCCTCGAGGACCTCCTTGACGCGCACCAGGAAGGTGACGGCCTCCTTACCGTCGACGACGCGGTGGTCGTAGCTCAGCGCCAGGTACATCATCGGCCGCACCACGACGGCGCCCTCGCGCACGACCGGGCGCTCCTCGATCCGGTGCATGCCAAGGATTCCCGACTGCGGCGCGTTGAGAATCGGCGTCGACAGCAGCGAGCCGAACACGCCGCCGTTGGTGATCGAGAACGTGCCGCCCTGCATCTCCTCGATGCCCAGGCGGCCATCGCGCGCGCGCCGACCAAAGTCGGCGATCTGCGCCTCGATCTCGGCCAGCGACAGGCGGTCGGCCTCGCGCACGACCGGCACCACGAGGCCCTTGTCCGTGCTCACGGCGACGCCGATGTGGTAATAGTTCTTGTAGATGATATCGGTGCCGTCGATCTCGGCGTTGACTGCCGGGATCTCGCGCAGCGCCTGGATGCACGCCTTCACGAAGAAGCCCATGAAGCCGAGCTTCGAGCCATGGCGCTTCTCGAACAGATCCTTGTATTGCGCGCGCAGCTTCATCACCGCGCTCATGTCGACGTCGTTGAACGTCGTCAGCATGGCGGCCGTGTTCTGCGCGTCCTTGAGGCGGCGGGCGATGGTCTGGCGCAGCCGCGTCATCTTCACCCGCTCCTCGCGGGCCGCATCGTTGGGTGCGGAAGGCGCCCGCATCTGGGCGGGCGGAACGGGGGTGAGGCGGGCCGCCGGGATCCCGACCGCCTCGGCCGGAGCAGATGGCGGCGCGCCGGCGGCAGCGGCGGGCGCCGTCATTGCGTCCTGTTTCAGAACCTGTCCGCGCCGCCCGGAGCCGCTGACCTGATCGGGCGACAGGCCTTTCTCCTCCATGATCTTGCGGGCCGCCGGCGAGGGCGGCATCGCCCGCCTGGCCTCGTCCACGGCCTTCTCGAGCAACTCACCTCCGGCCCTGGTAGGCGCGGGGGCGGGCCTGGCCGCCGGTGGCGTCGCCGCCGCAGGCTTGGCCCGGGCCGGGGCCGCGGGCTTCTGCTCCGCAGCGGCGCCTTCCCTGATGGTGCCGAGCAGGGTGCCGACCGCGACCGTCTCGCCCTGCTGCACCTGGATCTCGCCCATCACCCCCGCCGCCGGTGCGGGTACCTCGACCGTCACCTTCTCGGTCTCCAGCTCGCAGATGGGCTCGTCCGCCTGGACGGCGTCACCGGGCTTCTTGAACCATTGCCCGACCGTCGCCTCGGTGACGCTTTCGCCCAGCGTAGGCACTCGGATCTCGATCGCCATGTTTGCCTCAGGCCCCCATTGATCTGCGGGTGATGCACGCGCTTCACGCCTTGAGTGCTTCGTCGATCAGGCCCTTCTGCTCCTGCAGGTGGCGCGAGAGCTGGCCCGTCGCCGTCGCCGCCGCCGCGGCGCGGCCGACATATCGCGGCCGCAGGTGCCCGGCGCGGATGTGCTGAAGCACCCACTCCAGGTTCGGCTCGATATAGCTCCAGGCGCCCATGTTGCGGGGCTCCTCCTGGCACCACACGATCTCCGCCTTCGGGAAGCGCCCGAGCTCGGCCATCAGGGCGCGCGCCGGGAACGGATAGAGCTGCTCGACACGCATCAGATAGACGTCGCTGATGCCGAGCTCGTGGCGCATCTCGTAGAGGTCGTAATAGAGCTTGCCGCTGCACAGCACGACGCGACGGATGCCGCTGTCCTCCTCGAGGCTCACGGTCGAGGTGTCGTGGCGCTCATGCTGGCGGTCCGCATTGTCCCACAGCACGCGATGGAAGCTCGTTTCCGGCCCGAGCTCGTCGAGGCGCGAGACGACCCGCTTGTGCCGCAGCAGCGACTTCGGCGTCATCAGCACCAGCGGCTTGCGCACCTTGCGATGGAGCTGCCGGCGGAGAATGTGGAAGTAGTTGGCCGGCGTCGTGCAGTTGGCGACCTGCCAGTTGTCCTCGGCCGAGCTCTGGAGATAGCGCTCGAGGCGGGCGGAGGAGTGCTCCGGCCCCTGGCCTTCGTAGCCGTGCGGCAGCAGCAGCACGAGGGCGGACATCCTGAGCCACTTGCGCTCACCCGACGCGATGAACTGGTCGATGACGACCTGGGCGCCGTTGGCGAAATCCCCGAACTGCGCCTCCCACATGACGAGCGCCATCGGCTCGGCGAGGCTGTAGCCGTACTCGAATCCGAGCACCGCCTCCTCCGACAGCATCGAGTTGATGACCTCGAATCTCGCCTGGTCGGGAGAGACGTACTTCAGCGGCGTGTAGCGGCGCTCGGTCTCCTGGTCGATGAGCACGGAATGACGCTGCGAGAAGGTGCCGCGCTCGACGTCCTGTCCCGACAGCCGCACGGGGAAGCGCTCCCTCACGAGAGTCCCGAACGCGAGGTGCTCGGCCATGGCCCAGTCGATGCCTTCGCCGGTCTCCACCATCTCGCGGCGGCGGTCGAGCAGACGCCGGACGGTCCGGTGCGCGTTGAAGTCGACGGGGATCGCCGTGATGCGCCGCCCGACCTCCTTCAGCACCTCGATGTCGACACCGGTGTTGCCGCGCCGCGCCTCGTCCTCCGCCTGCCCGAGCCCGGCCCAGCGGCCGTCGAGCCAGTCGGCCTTGTTCGGGCGGTAGACGTCGGCGGCCTTGAACTCCTCGTCGAGCCGGGCGCGAAACCGGGTCCGCATCTCGTCGACGTCGGCAGGCGTGACGACGCCCTCCTCGATCAGCCGCTTGGAGTAGATCTCGAGCGTCGTCGGATGCGACCGGATGGTCCTGTACATCAGCGGCTGCGTGAACGCCGGCTCGTCGCTTTCGTTGTGCCCGTGCCGCCGGTAGCAGATCAGGTCGATCACGACCGGCTTCTGGAACCGCTGCCGGAACTCGGTGGCTATCTTGGCCACGTGCACGACGGCCTCGGGATAGTCGCCGTTGACGTGGAAGATCGGCGCCTCGACCATCTTGGCCACGTCCGTGCAGTAGGGCGAGGACCGCGAGTAGCGCGGATTGGTCGTGAACCCGATCTGGTTGTTGATGACGAAGTGGATCGAGCCGCCGGTGCGGTGCCCCTTGAGCCCCGACAGGCCGAAGCACTCGGCGACCACGCCCTGGCCGGCGAAGGCCGCATCGCCATGGATGAGCAGCGGCAGCACCGACGTGCGGTCGTCCGGCGGACATCCGAGCTGGTCCTGCTTGGCCCTGACCTTGCCCAGCACCACGGGATCGACGATCTCCAGATGCGAGGGGTTGGCGGTCAGCGATAGGTGCACGGCGTTGTCGTCGAAGGAGCGGTCGGAGGAGGCGCCGAGATGGTACTTCACGTCGCCCGAGCCCTCGACGTCGTCCGGCTTGAACGAGCCGCCCTTGAACTCGTTGAAGATGGCGCGGTAGGGCTTGCTCAAGACGTTGGCGAGCACGTTGAGCCGGCCGCGATGGGCCATGCCGAGCACGATCTCCTTCACGCCGAGCTGACCGCCGCGCTTGATGATCTGCTCGAGCGCCGGCACCATGGCCTCGGCCCCCTCGAGCCCGAAGCGCTTGGTGCCGGTGTACTTGATCTCCGAGAACTTCTCGAACGTCTCGGCCTCGATCAGCTTGTTGAGGATCGCCCTGCGGCCTTCCGGGGTAAATCGGATATCCTTGCCCTCGCCCTCGATCCGCTCCTGGATCCAGGCCTTCTGCGCGGGCGAGGTGATGTGCATGAACTCGACGCCGATCTGGCGGCAGTAGGTACGGCGCAGGATCTTGAGGATCTGGCGGATCGTCGCCGTCTCGAGGCCGAGGACCTTGTCGATGAAGATGGGCCGGTCGAGATCGGCCTCGGTGAAGCCGTAGGTCTCTGGCTTGAGCTCCTTGTGCGCGCGCCGGTCGTTGAGCCCCAGCGGATCGAGATCGGCGACGAGGTGGCCCATCACGCGGTAGGCCCGGATCAGCATCAGGGCACGGATCGAGTCCTGGGTGGCACGCAGCGAGGTGGCCATCGGCAGATCGAAACCCGCAGCCTGCGCCCGCGCCTTGAGCTTGCCGCGGATCTGCTCCTCGGCTCCGGCATAGTCGCCGGTCAGCGCCGCCAGCAGCTCCGAGCCGCCGTTCTGCCCGAGCTCCTCCAGCGGCCGGCCCCAGGAGGGGCCGTGCGCCTCGGCCGCGACCGCGCCCCTCTCCTCCTGCAGGCTCTGGAAGAAGAGCCGCCATTCGTCGCCGACGGCGCCGGGGTTTCGCTCGTAGAGTGCCTGCATCTCCTCGATGTAGGCGGCATTGACGCCGTTGAGGAAGGAGGTCCGCGCGAAGGCCTCGTTCAGCGCTTGTCGTGACATCGCGAGTCGGGTCCGGTCGGATTGAGCGGGCGGGAATGGCGCGCGAGACAAAGCAAGACCTTACCCGCGCGCCTACCTAGCACATCGGATCATTTAGTACAGGCGGACCGTCCATATAAGGACTTCCGCCGGCTGTTTCAGCCGTTGAGGACCTTCGCCAGCGTGGTGCCGAGCGCGGCGGGGCTGTCGGCGATCGCGATGCCGGCCGAGCGCATGGCTTCAAGCTTGTCCTCGGCCTTGCCCTTGCCGCCCGAGATGATGGCGCCCGCGTGGCCCATGCGCCGGCCGGGCGGCGCGGTGACGCCTGCGATGAAGCCCGCCATCGGCTTCCTGCGGCCCCTGGTCCCTTCGCGCGCGATGAACTCGGCGGCGTCCTCCTCGGCCGAGCCGCCGATCTCGCCGATCATGATGATCGAGTGCGTGTCGGGATCGGCCAGGAACATGTCGAGCACCTCGATGAACTCGGTGCCCTTCACGGGATCGCCGCCGATCCCCACCGCAGTCGACTGGCCGAGACCTGCGTCGGACGTCTGCTTGACGGCCTCGTAGGTGAGCGTGCCCGAGCGCGAGACGATGCCGACATGTCCACGCCGGAAGATGTTGCCCGGCATGATGCCGATCTTGCACGCGCCGGGCGTCAGCACGCCGGGACAGTTGGGGCCGACCAGCCGCGACGAGGACCCGTCGAGCGCCCGCTTCACCCTCACCATGTCCATCACCGGAATGCCCTCCGTGATGCAGACGATGAGCGGGATTTCGGCGTCGATGGCTTCGAGGATGGCGTCGGCGGCGAAGGGAGGCGGCACGTAGATCGAGGTGGCGGTGGCGCCGGTCATGGCCCTGGCCTCGGCGACCGTGTCGAACAGCGGCACGTCGGCCAGCTCCGCATCGGGGTGCTTCGTGCCGCCCTTGCCGGGCGTGACGCCGCCGACGATGCTGGTGCCGTAGGCCCTGGCCTGCTTGGTATGGAAAGTGCCCTGGCTGCCGGTGATGCCCTGGCAGATGACCCGGGTGCTGCTGTCGACGAGGATCGCCATGCGCGCCTTTTCCTGCCCCTCTTGCGTCTGGTGGCGGTGCTTGTCGGACAGAATGGCCGCCCGATCAAGTGAGTCGTTGGAGGGATGAGGGTGCCGGAGGCTTCGAGCCCGACTGTTGAACCGGGTCGGGCGGCACGGTCCGCGAGGCGCATCGGGCTTTCCCGCGCGTCGGACCGGCTGCGGCTCGAAGCTGGTCTCCTGGAACGCTGACAGATATGCCGTCGCATCCTCGAAAGCCCCGTGTCGAAGGCGATGGCCCGGCCAGCAAAGCCGAGCCCAAGTCTGCCGCCCTTCCAGCTCGCAAAGCGAGCGGGGCTAGCGAGACGGCGGTCGGGCTCGGCTGCGCCGCGGGCGTGGTGGCGCTGTTCTCCAGCTTCGTTCTCGTTTCGCGATACGGGCTGCAGACGGCACTCGAGCCGGCCGACCTGGCCTTCCTTCGCTTCGTCGTCGCGGGACTCGTCCTGATGCCTGTGTTCCTGCGCCACGGGACAGCAGGCCTGACGCTGCCGCAGGCCGCCGCGCTCGCAGGCCTCGGCGCGATCGGCTTCGCGTTGTTCGCCTACAGTGGATTCGAGCGCGCACCGGCCAGTCACGGCAGCGCGCTGATCCACGGAGCGCTGCCGGCATTCAGTCTCGCGTTCGCATATGGGCTCTGCCGGCATCGGCCCGGCCGGCTCAGCCTGGCCGGTGCGGTCGCGATCGGCGGCGGCGTGCTGCTGATGATCTGGGACAGCATTGCGCTCGCCGACGGGGACCAGCTTCTGGGCGACCTCTTCCTGCTGTGCGCGTCGGCGTGCTGGGCCGGGTATGGCCTGCTCGTCCGACGGCTCGGGGTGCCCGCCCTGCCGGCCGCCGCCATCGTCACCACGCTGGCGATGATCGGCTACGCGCCAGCCTACCTGGCTGCGACCTCGACCCGGGTGTTGTCGCTGCCGGTCGCCGATGCCCTGACCCAGGCCGCTTTCCAGGGCTTTCTCATCGGTGTGCTGTCGATCGTGCTCTATACGCGGGCGGTGCAGGCCCTGGGGGCCAATGCGGCGGCGCTGGCGGCCGCTTTGGTGCCGGCGCTGACAACCGTGCTTGCAGTTCCGCTCCTGGGCGAAACGCCGAGCGCGACGACGCTCTCGGGCGTGCTGCTCGTAACGCTCGGGATCGTGGGGCCGATCGTCGTGCGCCGCTCGATTTCGTGAGCTGGAGCGAGGTCCCGGCGCTCTTCATCTGCCGTCATCGCTATTCCAGCGATCCGCAGAGCCGGGTGTATCGCCGTATCTTGCGTGCGATGTGGCCGCTTCGGCTTCTCAATGGCGGAACCATCGGTCTATAGTTCTTTGTTTGCGCAGACTGGCTCCGGTCGCGAGCACCCCGCCTTGCAGGGATTGCTGGTTGGCTGGCATAGGCGCGATCGCCCTATGCTCGACGGACGGCCCCGCACGCCCGATTGGCCGATCGAGCTGCTGCAAGAGGACCGACGCCCGGAAATGCCTCATCACACGCCGCTCATCGGGACCATCGTCGTCGGCCTCGTGCTGGCTTTCCTCCTCGGAGCCGTCGCCAACCGGCTGCGCGTGTCGCCGCTGGTCGGATATCTGCTGGCCGGCGTCCTGGTCGGGCCTTACACGCCCGGCTTCGTGGCAGACCAGGCGCTCGCGGCCGACCTGGCCGAGATCGGTGTCATCCTTCTGATGTTCGGCGTCGGGCTGCATTTTTCTTTCCGGGACCTGATGGGCGTCAGAGCCATCGCGGTGCCGGGCGCCCTCGCGCAGATCGGCGCCGCCACCCTGATGGGCCTCGGGCTATCGACGCTGCTCGGCTGGCGCTTTGGAGGGGGCATCGTGTTCGGGCTGGCGTTGTCTGTCGCGAGCACTGTCGTGCTGCTGCGCGCGCTGCAGGAGCGGCGGCTGGTGACCTCGAGCCGCGGCCGGATCGCCGTCGGCTGGCTGGTCGTCGAGGACATCGTCATGGTCCTGACGCTGGTGCTGCTGCCGGCGCTGGCGCCGTATCTCGACACCAGCGGCGACATCGTCCCGGGCTTCGCACCGCGGCCGTCGGATATCGCCCTGGCACTTGCCATGACGGTGCTCAAGATCAGCGCTTTCTTCCTGGTGATGCTGATCGTGGGGCGGCGGTACATCCCGTGGGTGCTGCACCATGTGGCGCACAGCGGCTCGCGCGAGCTGTTCCGGCTGTCGGTGCTGGCGATCGCGCTGGGTGTCGCATATGGCGCCGCGGAGCTGTTTGGAGTCTCGTTCGCGCTCGGTGCATTCTTCGCCGGCATGATCCTCAGCGAGTCCGAGCTGAGCCAGCAGGCCGCCGCCGAGTCGCTGCCGTTGCGGGACGCCTTCGCGGTCCTTTTCTTTGTCTCGGTGGGCATGCTGTTCGACCCCTCGATCCTCCTGCGCGAGGCCCTGCCGGTGGCGGCGACGGTGCTGATCATCGTCGTCGGCAAGTCGATGGCAGCGCTGGCGATCGTGCTGGCGTTCCGGTATCCGTTCGGAACGGCGCTGACCGTGGCCGTGAGCCTCGCCCAGATCGGCGAGTTCTCGTTCATCCTGGCGGGGTTGGGCGTGAACCTCGGCCTGCTTCCCGAGCGCGGCCGCGACCTCGTGCTGGCGGGGGCGCTGCTGTCGATCATGCTCAACCCGTTGCTTTTCGCGGGCCTCGAATGGCTGAAGCCGTGGATCGAGAGGCGCGAGGCCGCGGCGGGGGACACGCAACAGCGGGATACGGAACCTGAGGCGGGCGCTCCCGCGGTTACGACGCTCAGCGGTCATAATGTGCTGATCGGCGCCGGCCGGGTCGGCGCGCGTGTCGCCGAGGCGCTGCAGCGGTCCGCCGCGCCGCTATTGGTGATAGACGAGAAGGAGGAAACCGCAGCCAAGCTCAGGAGCAACGGCATGGAGGTCATGGCCGGAAATGCGATGTTGATCCTGAAGTCCGCCAACCTGCCCGAGGCGCGGATGCTGCTCGTCGCGATACCCGACACCTTCGAGGCGGGCCAGATCATCGCGCAGGCAAGGGCGATGAACCCGGAGCTGCAGATCTTCGCCCGGGCGCACTCCGACGCAGAAGCCGACCATCTGCGATCCTACGGAGCGAGTGGAGTGGTGCTCGGAGAGCAGGAGATCGCCACTGCAATGATCGAGCAGTTCGCAAGGGCGGAAGCTGAGCTGTCGAGGTCGGCCAAGGACGCCTGACAGCTCATGGTGCGCAGCCTGCCCCGCCGCGTTGAAGGTCGAAGCGACCGGCACCGGGCTCCGTCGAGACGAACGGCGCCTGCCCGGTGCCGATGAAAGTCCGTTCCGGCGAGCAGCCTTACGTTTTCGGCTGTGCAGGCTGGGTGGTCGAAGCCGGCTGGGAGGGCGTCATCTCCGCCTCCGGGGTCATGTAGAAGTACCCGGCGATCGCCACGATGACGACCACG
Source organism: Hyphomicrobiaceae bacterium (assembly GCA_023384095.1). Classification (GTDB taxonomy): domain Bacteria; phylum Pseudomonadota; class Alphaproteobacteria; order Rhizobiales; family Hyphomicrobiaceae; genus ZC4RG25. Next base: position 33,961 of record JAHDXT010000022.1, on the reverse strand, counting down.
GCCCCGACGATCAGAATTCTGCTGTTCATTGCTCGTTCTCCAGCTTTGGACCCTAGCGTGATGATCGAGAAATTCGCCTGTGCTCGCGATTGGGTTGCGAGCGAGTTTCTCAAGCTGAATCACACTAGCAAGTCTATGAATCCAGTGTCTTTTTTGATTCCGAGACTCGCTCCGAGCGCCAGCATCGAGCATCGGCGAACCTCGGAATCGGGACACTGGAGGGTCGCGATACTGCCCCATTATGTTCAGAACGGGACGATTACATGAACGGTCAGTGCACCCCTTGCAGGCGCCTCCCAGGCCTGCCGGAGCGCCGAGCGCCATCGCCGTAAAGGGTTGGCCTCCAGCGCCGTTACGGTCACGCAGATATCGGCGTCCGCGAAGGCAGCGAGGCAGTGCTTCGCATGAGTGGGCGATCTCGGACATCAAAATCGCGGAACCGAAATGAACGCACTCGGCGGCGCGCATCAGCACGCCGGACGAGCCGCGGGAAGCATCCGCCGGGCGTTCCCAAGGCCGCGCCTCGCTGGAGCGGTCCCGGAACGCCCCTATGCCGGCCTGGCCGGCGGAGTCCTGAGATTGATGGTCACGTTCTTGCGGTGGGTGAAGCTGTCGAGCATGCCTTCCAGCGAGAACTCGCGGCCGATGCCGCTCTGCTTGACGCCGCCGTAGGAGTGGCCGGGCGACTGCCCGAGGCCCTGGTTGACCTGCACCCAGCCGGCCTCGATGCGGTGCGCGGCGCTGAGCGCCCGGCCGATGTCGCGGGTCCAGACGTAGGCGGCGAGCCCGTAATGCGAATCGTTCGCCATCCGGATCGCCTCCTCCTCGTCCGTCCAGCGGATGGCGACCAGCACCGGGCCGAAGATCTCCTCGCGCGCCAGGCGCCAGTCGTTGGCGGCGCCGGCGAATACGGTCGGCAGCGCGTAGTAGCCTTGCGACAGCGGCCCCGTCTTCGGGGGCAGGCCGCCGACCAGCAGCCGGGCGCCGGGCAGCCCCAGCCCCTCCTCGACGTAGCCGCAGACCTTCCTGAACTGCTTCTCGTTTATGATCGCGCCGACGTCGGTCGTCTCGGCCAGCGGATCGCCGATCTCGAGCTTCGAGGTCTTCTCCGCCAGCCGGGCGAGAAAACCGTCGAAAATCCCGGCATGGAGAAACAGCCGTGACCCCGCGGTGCACGACTGGCTCTGCCGCGTGAACCGCATCGCCGCAATGATGCCGTCCACCACCCAGTCCTCGTCGGCATCGGGATAGACGATCGACGGGCTTTTTCCCCCGAGCTCCAGCGATACCGGCACGATGCGCTCGGAGGCGGCGCGCATGATCAGCTTGCCTACCTCGGTCGAGCCGGTGAACGAGAGCTTGCGCACACCGGGGTGATTTGCCAGCGCGGCGCCCGCCTCCTCGCCGAGCCCCGTCAGCACGTTGAGGACGCCCTTGGGCAGATGCTCCTGGCAGATGGCGGCGAGCCACAGCACGCCGAGCGGCGCGTCCTCGGCGGCCTTGAGCACCAGCGTGTTGCCGGCGCAGAGCGCCGGGGCGATCTTGAGCGCGGCCAGCAGCACCGGTGCGTTCCAGGGGATGATCGCGCCGACGACGCCGATCGGCTCGCGGCGCGTATAGCTCAACACGTGCTCGCCGAGCGGGATGGTCTCGCCCTTGAGCTCGCCGGCGAGCCCGCCGAAGTAGCGCAGGATATCGACGGCGCCCCTGGCCTCCGGGCGGGCCTGCGTGCGAATGGCGTTGCCGGTCTCCTCGGCGATGACGCGGGCCAGCTCCTCGACGCGGGCCTCCACCGCGTCGGCGATCTTCTGCAGCATGCGGCCGCGCTCGCGGGGCACGACGCGGCTCCAACCCGGGAAGGCTCTGGCCGCGGCCGCGACGGCGCGGTCGACGTCCTCGGCGCCGCCGCGCGGGATGCTGGCGATCGGATTGCGGTTGCCCGGATTCTCGACGACGAGCTCAGCGCCGCTGGCGCCGCCGGTCCAATCGCCGTCGATCAGCATGCGCTCGCGCCTGCGGGAGACGTCCCCGGCCGTGCCCTGTGCCAATGCCATCTGAACACCTTTCCTTGCTGGGCTGCAGGTGCAGCATCGAGCTCTTCGGCGCCAGAATAGGCGCAGCAGCCGGGCAGGTGAAGCTGCCGCACGCCCTGTATCGGAAGTTAGTGGCGCCGCTTTCCGCGGCGGTTCATGATACGCGATTGAGGCGGCGGTGCTCCATCAAGAGAGATGGTTCGTGCTGAGCTGCAGCACCCGGCGCGCCGGTCCGGCACTTAACCAAGGTCAAGGCGCCGGATGCACCCCGCCCGCCAAGCTCGCCGGGGCGCCTGCCGAACAGGGAGCACGGGCATGCAGGAACTGGCGTGGTACCTGACGGTGCTGCTGGTGGCGGCCACAGCGGCCGTGTTCGCCATGGTCAGGTGGCAATCCGATCTCGCCGCCGACTACGGCGGGGTTCAGCGTTCGGCCTACCGGATCCGGGACCGGCTGTTCTGGGTCCTGCTGGGTGTCGGCGTGCCCATCATGGCCCTGACCCTGTGGGACCTGCCCTACGTCCGCGCCGGCGCACCCGCGGCCCCGCAAGTCGTCACGGCGACAGGCTTCCAGTGGTACTGGGACCTGGGCCGCACGAGCGTGGTGACGGGTCAGCCGGTCGAATTCCAGATCACGAGCGCAGACGTCAACCACGGGGTGGGTCTCTACGACGCCGACACCCGCCTGCTGGCCCAGGCGCAGGCGATGCCGGGGTATGTCAACCGCCTGCGGTACACGTTCGAGCGGCCGGGCAAGTACCGGCTCATGTGCCTCGAGTATTGCGGGCTCGCCCACCACGACATGATCTCCGAGCTCGAAGTGAAGCTACCCTGACGTGGGAGCGCAGGCCATGAGACCCGACCCGCAAATGCCGTCACTCGACGTCGCGGCCAGGCGTACGATCGCCGCCAATCTGGCGGTGACCGGCCTGGTGCTGCTGCTGATGATGCTGGTCGGCCTGCTGCTGCGCCTGACGCAAGCCGGTTGGCTGGGTCTGGAACCGGACCTGTTCTATCAGTTCATGACCGTGCACGGGGTCGGCATGGTCGGAATCGCCGCGCTCGGCGGCGCGTCGGTGATGTGGTATTTCCTCAGCCAGTATGTCCGGCTCAACAGCGGCGTGCTGGCGGCCAATCTCGTGCTCTTCCTGATCGGCGTCGTCATGATCCTCGGCGCCGATCTGATCGGCGGCTTTGCCGCCGGCTGGACCTTCCTCTATCCGCTGCCTGCGAGGTCGTCGGGCGTGTGGGGCACGGCAGCCGCGGCCTGGCATCTCGGCGGGCTGCTGCTGATCGGCGTCGGCTTCCTGCTGGTCTGCCTGGAGATCGGCCGGGCGCTGGTGTCGAGCTACGGGGGGCTGGGGCGCTCGCTCGGCTGGCCGCAGCTCTTCGGCACCAGCATGGCCGACCCTCCGCCGCCGACGGTCGTCGCCAGCACGATGGTGGTCATCGTCACCACGCTGGCGCTGGTCGCCGGCGCGACGATCATCGTCCTGAGCCTCGTCAACCTGATGGTGCCCTCGTTCGAGATCGACCCGCTGCTCGCCAAGAACATCATCTATTTCTTCGGCCACGTCTTCATCAACGCGACGATCTACATGGCGGTCATCGCCGTCTACGAGATCCTCCCGCGCTACACAAAACGCCCGTGGAAGTCCTCGCGCGTGTTCCTTGCGGCCTGGACCGCCTCGACCACCATGGTGCTGGTCATCTTCCCGCATCACCTGCTCATGGACCTGGTGATGCCGAGGTGGACGATGGTGCTGGGCCAGGTGCTCTCCTATACCAACAGCTTTCCCGTCCTGGTCGTGACGGGGCTCGGTGCGCTGGCGATCGTGCACCGCTCCGGCATCAGGTGGGACATGGTGAGCGGCCTGCTGTTCCTGGCCATGTTCGGCTGGATGGCCGGCGTCGTCCCGGCCGTCGTCGACGCCACGATCATCGTCAACTCGGTGATGCACAACACGCTGTGGGTGCCGGGCCACTTCCACTTCTATCTGCTGCTCGGCCTCGTGCCGATGATCTTCGCGTTCATGTACTACGTGACAGCCGACCGGCAGGACGCCACGTCCGAGGACTACGACCGCTGGGCCCTCCGGGTCTACATCGCGGCGGGGCTCGGCTTCGTCGTCATGTTCCTCTACGCCGGGCGGCACAGCGTGCCGCGGCGCTGGGCGGTGCATCTGCCCGAGTGGGTCCTCTACGACCAGCTCGCGTCGATCTTCGCGGTTCTGGTGCTGCTGGCGGCGGGGCTCTTCGTGTGGCGCTTCCTGGTCCGCGTCCCGCGTCTGCTCGCGGCGGGGTGAGCATGCGCGGCCTCGCCAGCCTCGCCGTCGTGCTGATGCTGGGGGCGGCGGCGTTGTGGTGGGGAACGGACGGGCTCGCGGCCTTCACGGCCGAGGGCGCGCGCCGGCTCGAGGTCGTCCGCAACCCCCGTCCGGTGCAGCCTGTCGCGCTGGAAGACCACCGCGGCGGCGTCACCGATTTCGCGAGCTTCGCGGGAAAGGTCGTCCTGCTCGAGTTCATCTATACGCGCTGCCCGACGATCTGCTCGACGCTCGGCTCCACGTTCGAGAGAATCCGCGCGGAGATCGTGGATTCCGGCCTCGCCGGCCGCGTCGTCCTCGTCACAGTGAGCTTCGACCCGGAGCACGACGGGCCCGAGGAGCTCGCGCAATACGCGGAGAGGTTCGGCGGCGCCGACGAGAGCTGGCGCTTCCTGCGGCCCCGGTCCCGCCCCGAGCTCGAGGCGCTGCTCGAAACGGCGGAGGTGACGGTCCTGCCCGACGGCCAGGGCGGCTTCGTGCACAACGCGGCGATCCAGGTGGTGGACACCCGCGGGCGCCTCGTCAGGATCCTGGACGCCACGGCCGTGGATGAGGCGCTGGTCGTAGCCCGCGGCCTCATGTGAGACTGTCGATGATGAGGCGATACGGCGCCGCCCTCGCGACCGTCCTGCTGGTCATTGCCGTCGTGCCGCCGCTGTCGGCCTGGTGGGAGGCTAGCCTCGTCCGGCACCTCCTGCTGCAGGTGCCGATGCTCGTGCTCGCCGGCCTGATATTCGGATCGCTGCTGGCGAGGCGCTCGCGATTCCTGCCGGGATCAGGGCAGATGGAGGGCGTGGCCGCCGTCTTGCTTGCAGCCTTCTGCCTGGCTTTCTGGATGCTGCCGCGCTGGCTCGATGCCGCCGTGGCCGATCCCCGCGTCGATGCGGCTAAGGCCGGGTCGCTCGTTCTGCTCGCCGGACTGCCGCTGGGCTGGGGATGGTCTCGCCTGCGGCCCGTGGCACGGGCCTTCATCTGGGCCAATGCGGTCAGCATGCTCGCCGCAATGGGAGTGCTGTACCTCACGTTCCCCGACCGCTTGTGCAACAACTATCTGGCCAGCGAGCAGCCTGAGCTGGGCCGGGCGCTGCTCGGTCTCGCCCTCGTTCTCGGCCTAGCCGGCGCCGCCCGCGCGATGCTCGACGGCCGGACCCGTCCTGGGGATCCGCTGGCAGGGGGCCACTGAGCAGTTCACGTAGCGCTTCGGATCTTATATCGACTTTGCCAGAAACGCGAACCGACGGACAGGAGGGGGAGAGATGACGAGACGCTTCGATGCGATCGTGGTTGGATGCGGGATCGCCGGCGCCGCCACGGCATTCTTCCTGGCCCGGCGGGGCATGGCGATCGCCGTCTACGACCGCGACGGCCCAGCTTCCGGCGGCACCGGGCTCAGCGCCGCCATCGTGCGCCAGCACTACTCGACGCCGCTGATGGCCCGCATGGCCAAGGCCGCAGTGGACATCTTCCGTGACGCCGCCTCGATCCTCGGGCGCGATGCCGGGTATCGCCGGGTGGGCTACGTCTTCCTGACTCCGCCCGACGCCCTCGACGCGACGCGCCGGGTGCTTGCCATGCAGCAGGAGCTCGGCATCGCGAGCGAGCTGATCGGGCCCGACGATCTCGTCAGCAGATTGCCCTGGCTCGATCCTGACGGGGTGGCGGCGGCGGCGTTCGAGCCCGACGGCGGCTTCGCCGATCCGGAGACGGCCACGACGGCATTCCTCGAGGCCGCCAGGGAGAAGGGCGCCGTGGCGTACTTCAAGACGCCCGTCCGGGGCCTGATGCGCCGGGGCGACCGCATCACCGGCATTCTCACCGACGAAGGCGAGGTGATCGCGGGGATCGTCGTGAATGCGGCAGGCCCGTGGGCTGCGCCGCTGGCCGCGAGCGCGGGCCTGCCCCTCACGATGCGGGCCGTGCGCGAGCAGGATACCGTGTGGGAGGCGCGGCCCGACCGGCCGCTGCCAGCAACCTCTGTCTCGAACGCGGTCGACGCCATTTATGTGCGCCCGCTCGGCAACCGGCGCTTCATCGTCGGCCGCGGCTTCCCGAAAGCCTATGCAGATGTCGATCCTTACAATTACAAGCGCACGGCCGATCCGGAGTTCATCGCCGACGTCCAGCAGCGCCTGACCACCCGCATGCCGGGCTTCGAGGGCGCCCGTCTCATCCACTCCTATGCGGCGCTCTACGACGTGACCGCCGACTGGTACCAGTATGTCGGGCCGCGCGAGGGCATCGCGGGCTACGCGGATTTCAACGGCGGCAGCGGTCATGGCTTCAAGGTCGCGCCCGCCATCGCGCAAGAGCTCGCCGGCTGGCTGGCGGAAGGAACGGTGGCTGACGACTTCCGCCGACTGTCGCATGACCGCGTTGCGCGCAACGAGCTGTTCGTGCAGTCCTACGGCGGAAACCGCGGCTGATCCAAATCCGGCGTCAACCGGCGCGCTCAGAACCGGCCGCCGGTGCTGAACCGTCCGCGGCGCCGGTCGTCGTCATCGTCGTCGTCGTCGTCATCATCATCACGGCGGCGACGCTTCCTGCTCTTGGTGTGGTCCTCTCCGCCTGGCAGCGGAAACGGGAACGGGAACGACGCGCCGCCGAAATCGGGCCGCCCGCGCGGGTAGCGCAGCCCGAAACCCGTCCGCAGCAGGTCCCACAGCACCCCGCTCGTCACCACGCCGCCGAGGATCTGGCCCAGAATCCGGTCGAGCTGGAGGTCGTTGCCGAAGGTGGCGTCCGGATGATCGTATCCGGAGGTGCGAAAGCGGTCGCGCGCGCGCTCGACCTCGAGCCGGCGCTCTGCAATGGCGCGGGCGGACCTGCGCAGGTCCGCGATCTCCCCGTCGAGGCGCTCGAGATGTTCGTTCAATTCGCCGACGCGGCGAACGATGCGGTCGTCGGCGGGCGTGAGCGTTCGCTTCGCCTCCTTCACGAGCGTCTCGATATGGTCCTGGGCGTCGGCGGTGGCGATGGTGTGCAGGGATTCGCTGTAGGCAGCATCGTCCGCGTTCGCGACGAGCGCGTCCCGCTTCTCGTCGAGCTGGCGCAGCACGCCCTGCCTGCTCTCGACGGCGCCGTCCGCCTCTGCAAGGCGCCGCCGCGCCAATTCGACCGCGCTCTCCTTGTCCTCGACCCCCGCCCCGAGGAGAGCCCGACGCTCGATCGCCTGCAATGCGGCCCGGCGCTCCTCGGCCAGGCCCCGCTGCAGCCTGGCATGCTCCCTGAGCCGCGCCGGGATCTCGATCAGCATCGCGTAGTCGAGGCGTGCCTCGGCGAACCCTATGAAATCGGCCGTCATGCGGTCCATGAAGCGCGAGAGCACGCCGCCGCGATAGCGCGAGGTCAGATAGCCGTTTGCCCACAGATAGGCGAACAACGGATCCTGGTCGTAAGGCTTGCGCTTCTCGCCGAGCTCGGCCTCGGACTGGGCAGCCTTCTTGTCCGCCGCCTCCGCGACGGCCTCGGCGGCTCCGAGGGCGGTCTTGGCGCGGCCCCATTCGGGCGATGTCCCGGCTTCGGCGGCGACCCGGGTGCGCAACTGGTCGAGCGCGTCGACCGCCGTTTCGAGCGCCGCCGCCGAGGCGCTGCGCTCCGCCTCGGCCTGCTCGATCTCCAGGAGGGTCTCCTGACGCCGGGCCGTTGCCGTCTCGAGCTGCCGGCGTCCGCCTTCGAGCAGCCTCGCCGCGCGGCTTTCGGCGGCATCGAGGTCGTCGACCAGCCGCTGCGCCGCGATCTCGTCGAGCTTGATGCGGGCCAGCTCCCGGAAGGCGTCGGTCCGCTCGCGGCGCAGCCGCTCCGCCTCGGCCGTCGCGGATGCGAGCGCGCCGTCTAGCTCCGTCTCCTGGCGATGCAGGTTGACGATCGCGCTTTCGATGCGCTCCAGGGCCTGTCTTCCAGTCCACATGCTCAGTGCCCGCCCGCTCACTGCCAGTCGGTGATTGCGCCGCCGTCGAAGGGCATGAGGTAGTCGACGCTCAACCTGCCGCGGCGCTTCACGCCGAAGCGGTTCTTCTGCACGATGCCGTCGTCGCGCTTGTCCTGTGCCACGGCGGCGTAGGTTTCCTGCGGCACCCGCACCCCGAACGTGCCGACCGTTTTCGTTTCGCCCGTTTCCTCGTTGCGGATCGGCAGCGGCAGCTTGCGCCCGTCGGCGGTCACGGCCTCGACGATCAGGTAGTAGTTCCGCGATTGCAACCAGCCCGGCGGGCGGCGCCACACCCCGGTCGTCTCACCCGGCGCGGAGACGATCGTGAGCGTGTATTCCATGGCCAGCTCGTCCCGGAGCTGGACCAGCGCGGCCCTGATCCGGCGCATTGCCGCAAGGTCCGCGTCCCTGATCGCGCGCTCGCCGTCCTCGAGCAGAGCGTCGGCCTTCTGGCGCGGAGCCGCCTCGGCAGCGACGGCCTGGACATCGGCGTGGGCCAGGCGGATGGCCTTCGGCAGCGCCTCCGTCGTCTCGATGAGAGTGCTCCTGCGAGCCTCCTCTGCCGGGCGGGCAATGGCGAAATAGTAGACGCCCCAGAGCACCAGCGCGGCCAGGATGGCAAGGCCGGCGCGCCGGGCGACCGTGCCGCGCCGGGCCCAGAGCCCGAGCAGCGTGCGCTTCCATGACGGCGGCTGCGGCACATAGGTGAAGCGGCTCTCCTTGAGAGCCTTGACGCCCTGCTCCAGCACGCGGTCGGGGACCTCGATGCCCTGGTCGCGATAGATCTCTTTGAGCCGCGCGATCAGCTCCGCCTCGCGCCCGGTCTCGTCGAGCTCACGGCGCACGAGATCCTCGCGATGGCGCAGCGTATCCACCACGTCCATCGCCATCATGACATCGTCGAGCGTGTGCGGCTTGGGCTCCGCCGCAGTCGCGTTCACCATTGTCCGCTATGATCCTGGTCCCGCTAGGCGGGCGCGGGCAACGCCTCGGCCTCGGCTGCAATCCTTGCTATGCGCCGCTTACCGTCCTCGACGGCCTCGCGGATCTCCTCCGAGTTCTGGGTGGCGAGCTTGCGCATCTCGGCGATGATCTCGCCCGAGCGGACCTGGAAGTTGACGACGCTGTCGATGAGCTGCTTGACGGCGTCGGCGCGAATGGTGGGGCCGTAGCCGCTGCGGACGGCTGCCTCCTGCATCTTGTCGCCGATGTTGGCCAGATCCTCGAGGCTCTTCGACATGCCTTCCTTCATCGCGTCGAGCGTCTTGGTCGACTCGTGCAGCCCGAACATGCCTGTGAACGAGGCCTTGAGCGCGGTGAGAACGCTGTCGTTGGTCGAGAAGAACGCGACGGCCTGCCCGTAGACGCGCTCCTTGGCCGACGTGGTCTGCATCAGCCGGGCAATGACGACCTCCGAGGTATTGTAGGAGATGGTCAGGTTGTCGGAAAGATCCTTGGCGATCTGGTAGCGCTTCTCCTCGTCCTGGGTGCGGCGCAGCTCCTCGTCGCGGGCAAGCTCCAGCTTGGCGCGCTCGGCCGGCTCGGTGCCGGTGAAGCCGGCAACCTTGGCCGACGCCTCGTCCAGCCGCTTTCGGGCCGCCGCCAGCTTTTCCTCGGCTTTCTTCAGAACCTCCAGCGCCATGACCTCGGCGTGCTTGAGAGCGCCGCGGAAATCGCGATAGGCATCGAGGATGTCGGCCTCGCGCTCGATCTGGTTCCTGGTCTCCTTGGTGACCGACAGGTAGACCTGCCGGATGCTATCGAACCGGGCGGCGATATCGCCGCGCGCGATCTTCATCCAGATATTGCTGCCGCGCTCCAGGATGTCGATCTTGCCGTCGCTGACCTGGTCGACGAGGCGGCGGGCATCGTCCCGGATCGAGTTGAAGCCGCCGGTGATCTGCTCATAGCGCTGGCCGATCTCCATCTGGGCGGTCTGCTGACGCACGACGTCGTTGAACACCTCCGCCTGCCCCAGAGTGCGGGCGATCAGCGTGATCCTGTCCTGATCGAGATCCGATATCTTCTCCAGCAGCGCGTTGATCGGCGCCGGCTCGACCTTGGCTGGCATCAGGCCCATGCCGCGCAAGGCTCCGGCGGCTTTGTCGAGATACTGCATCGGGGATTTCACGCCGGCGTCGCTCATTGTGTCCTCGTCCGCTCGTCGATCCGATAAGCCCAGATGGCACATATCGTATGCTCGAGCGCGGCATTCAACGCCTTGGACGGGACTGGCGGCCACCGCCGGGGAAAGGCGAGACCGGGCGGCCTGCGCGCCGCCCTGACGAGGTCCATCAAGCTTGCGCTCGCCAGGTGGCAATCCATCAGGCGACCGCCACGTAACGCTCAGTCTGCTTTGGCTGCCCGGCGCGCGACTTCCGTCTTCGAGACCTCGCCGGCTGAGATCAGGGCGTTGACGCAGCGTGAAGTGAGCTTGTGGCCGTTGGCGCGCATGCAATGGCGTACCTTCGGGCCTTCGGTCGGATGCTGACTGCAGTAGGCGAGATAGTCGCCCGCGCAAGCCATCTGCACACTGAGGCTGACGGCATGCGCATTGCCGGTCAGGGCGATCAGATTGCCCGCGACGAAACCGGCTGCCAGTGCGAGGCGGGTAGCGGAGGTGCGAGGGGTCGAGGTCATGGCTATCTCCCAGTGCTCTGATAGCCGGATCATGGCCCGGTGCACGCAGCAGCGCTGTTCCGCCGGGAACTGGGCAGGAATTTATCGGTCGGGCGCGCGGGCCGGGCCGTCGCCGCCGTAGCGCGATCGCAGGTTTTCGATGTGGCTGCGGTCATAGCTCTTCAGGTTCAACTCCTCGGCGCGCCGATCAGCCCAGCGCTCGTCGACCGCGGCGGCTCTCAGTGCGAGATGATGCGCGGCGAGCAGCAGGCCGGTTGCTGCCGAGGGCCAGAACGCCCACCAGGGCCCGCCTGTGACGGCGTTGAGCGCATTCACGACGACGTTGGAAGCAAGAAAGAAACACAGGTGCCAGGGATACAGGGCCGCCAGCCGCTGCAGCGCCGGTCTGCGCCCTGTGCCGGGAGCCTCGGTATGCGGCAGATGCCCGGGCGGAAGAGCGTCCTCGGGTCCCACGTCATTCCTCGCCGGGTCTGTCCGGATGGGCCCGAACGATCGCGAGCACGCGCCAGCCGTAGCGCAGCCAGAGCACGACGAAGCCGAACAGCAGCACCTTGTCCCAGGGGCCGAGGTTCGGGTGGAAGCCGAACAGGACGAAATAGACGAGGACGCCGACAGGAGCGCTCGCGCACCATGCGGCGGCCAGCGCGCTCCTGGTGATGCCGAGCGCGATGGCCGACCACACCATCGACAATGCGTAGAGCGGCACCGCCAGGGCCCCTTTGTGAGGCAGCTCGCTCGACAAGGAGGCGATTCCGACGGCCGCGAACAGAATGCCTGTGAAAAGCGAATAGAGAAAGAGCTCGTGGCGCGCCTGGACGCGCGTCATGCGGCTCGGCGCTACGAAATAGGGCGTCCGTTCGTCATCGAGAACATAACGCTTGAAAAGCTTTTCCCAATCGAGCTGCATCGGTTCGCCCTTGCGGCGCGGCGCCGGACGACCGGCTGTGCCCGCACTGCCGTCATCCAGCCGGTTTCGGACTGCCGGGAGAGCTGGCCGGGTCCGCGGCGGCATCATCGATCGTGATGCGCTCCTTGCCCTCGATCCTGCTCCCCGCCTCTTCCGGCCATTCGAGCGTCATCAGCGGGAACCGCAGGCTGCGGTCGCCCCACAGCAGCAGCACCACCTGCAGCCAGACGGCGATCCCGGCGACGGCGGCCACGATCAGGCCGAACACCAGCACGCTCTTGATGAGCCACCGGTGCGTCAGTCCGACGGTCGATGCCGAGATCTCGCCGATGATGTAGGATTGATGCGTGTAGGAGATCGCGAACCAGATCAGAATCGCGAGATAGGGAATCATGAACAGGCTCAAGCCGAGAAACTCGAGCCAGATCTTCTTGCGGAACTGCAGGCGGTCGCGGATGAGACCGACGCGGACGTGGGTGTTATAGATCGTTCCAAAGCCCAGGACGAGCGCGAACAGCGCCGTATGGAAATGCCATTCCATCTCCTGCAGCAGCGTAGATCCGAAAATCCGTCCAAAATTCTCGACGAGCCAGAGCTGGACTCCCTGGGTCTTGCCTTCGGCATTCACCCAGACGAGCTTGCGCGAGACGACATCGATGACGGTGATGAGGACCAGGGGCAAAATGCACCAGGAGCCAAGCTTGCCCACGAGATCGACGAAGCGGCGCAGCCGGTCGCTTGCGGCCAGAGCAAGCGGCTTCTTCCGGTGGGAATCATAGGCCGCCGTGCCGTCGGCGACGTTCAGCTTCTGCATGGCCGGTCTGCTCCTCTCAGCCGTAAGCCCTGCGCATCAGCCACAGCGCCATGTCGGGCCACATGATCACCGCCATCAGTCCGATCAGCTGCAGGATCACGAACGGAATGATGCCCAGATAGATGCTCTCGATCTTGATCTCCTTTGGCGCGATTCCCTTGAGATAGAACAGCGCAAAGCCGAACGGCGGAGTCAGGAACGAGGTCTGCAGGTTCACCGCCATCAGAATGGCGAACCAGTAGACCACGTCGGCCTTGGCCACGTGCTCACCGAAATCGAGCCCCGCAATCAAAGGCGCGAAGACCGGCAGGACGATCAGGGTGATCTCGATCCAGTCGAGGAAGAACCCGAGCAGGAACACGATCGCCATGATGAGGAACAGAAATCCCCAGTCCGACAGTCCCGATGCCTTGATCAGATCCTCGACGATGTCGTCGCCGCCCAGGACGCGATAGACGTAGGCGAAGCAGGTGGCGCTGATGATGATGAAGAACACCATGGCGATCGTGCGGGCTGACGTGTGGCAGGTCTCCTCCAGCGTGCGGAAGTTCAACCGGCCCGCGAAAAGCGCCAGCAGCAATGCCCCGAAGGCGCCCACCGCGCCGGCCTCGCTCGGCGCCGCCCACCCGAACAGGATCGAGCACTTGATCAGGCCGATCAGGAACACCGGCGGGATGAATGCTTTCGACAGCAGCGGCAGCATCTGTCCCTTGGGCACCACCAGCATGTCCGGCGGCAGCGGCGGCGCCATCGACGGTTTCAAGGTGGCGAGGACGAGCACGAAGAGTAGATACAGCGCCGCAAGCGTCAGGCCCGGCAGGATGGCAGCCATGAACAGGCTGCCGACCGAAACGCCGAGCAGGTCGGCCATGATGATCAGCATTATGCTCGGCGGTATGAGTATCCCTAGCGTGCCCGAGGCGGCGATGGTCCCGCAGGCGAGCGCGTGGCTGTAGCCCTGACGCATCATGGTCGGCAGGGCCAGCGCCGTCATCATCGTCACCGATGCGCCGATGATGCCGGTCATCGCCGCGAGAATGGTGCCCATGATCGTCACGCCGAGCGCCAGGGCGCCGGGGACGCGCTTCAGCAGCACCTGCACGCAATAGAGAAGATCGTTGGCGATGCCGCTGCGCTCCATGACCACGCCCATGAAAATGAACGTGGGCACGGAGACGAGCACCAGGTTCTCCGCCGCCTGGCCCCAGGTGCGCGGCAGGAAGCTGAAGAACTGAACGAGCTTGAAGACACCCAGGAAATATCCGATCAGGCCGAACAGCAGCGCCACTCCGCCGAGAATGAAGGCGACCGGATAGCCGGAGAAAAGCAGGATCGCCAGCGTCAGGAACATGGCGATCGGGAGATAGTCCTGCGCCAGATAGAGCGCCTCGCGCCGCTGGTCCGGAGATAGGCTGGCTATGGCCGCGGCGATGGCGATGACCGCCGCGAGAATGAGCAGGTTCGTGACTACGACACCCGTAAGCTGCCGCGCGCCGCGGCTGTGCTCCTGCAGGGACATCTGGCACCTCAGAGGACTGGCAGCTCAAGAGCGCCGGGCCTGAAGCGGCCCGACGCCATGACGGATTTCGCGTTTTTCCGCGATCTCCCGATCAGTCCTTCTGATAGGTCGGCTTGACGAACTGGGCGTCTCCCCAGATCTGATACTTTTTGCGGAATGCGAGGTAGTGGTCCGCAATTCTCTTGAACAGCGGATCCTTGGCCGATTCTTCCGTTATGACCTCGAGCCAGACCTTCTCGAAAACGGCCAAATCCTTGTCGTCCCAGCGCTTGATGACGACGTTGTACTTGTCGCGCATCTCGGCCATGGCTTCGAACTGCGTGGATTCGCTCTCGGCGAAATTATAGCCGACCTGCGCGGTGGCCGCGACCTCGATCATCGCCTTGTATGTATCCGGGAGCGCGTCGAATGCCGCCTTGTTCATCAGGATTTCATTGCACGACACGAGCTGATGCCAGCCCGGAAAGTAATTGAATTTCGCGATCTGGTGGAAACCCTGCTTGATGTCCATGGTCGGCATGGAGAACTCTGTCGCGTCGAGGACGCCGCGCTCCAGGGACGGGAATATGTCGGCAGGAGCCAGGAGCTGCGTGGACACGCCGAGCTTCTGCATCACCTTGGCGCCGAGGCCGAAGAAGCGCATCTTCAGGCCCTTCATCTCGTCGAGCGAGCCGAGCTGGCGGCGAAACCAGCCGGACGTCTCAGGCCCGATGCAATAGGCGTCGAAAGCGATCAGGCCGTGCTTCTCATAGATCTCGTCGCGGAACTTGTTGCCGCCACCGAACCATTTCCAGGCCATGAACTCGCCGAATCCCGGCCCGAACGGCACGGTCGTGAAGAATGCGAGCGCGGGGTACTTGCCGGCGTGGAAACCGGGCGTCGTCCAGCATGCGTCGACCGAGCCCTTCGAGGCGGCATCGAAGCATTCGAGCGACGGCACCAGCGCGCCCGGCTCGTGGAACTTGATCTCGAACCGCCCGCCGGACATCCGCTCGATGTCCTTGGCGAAGCGATGCCCCGGCGGACCGAGGTGGGGCAATTGAGTTCCGAAGGCGCTCTGCATGCGCCAGCGCACCCGCTCCTGGGCATCGGCGGTGGAAAGCGTTGCAGAAACCGGCAGCAGACCGAGGCTCAGTAAAAGAGCTCCAAAAAGCCGTAATGCGAGCATGCGCGCAAGCATGTCCCGTTTCCTCCCTGAAAGTCGCCAAGCGGCGTTTTTTTTCCCGAATCGCGTTGGTCCGCGACTCCGAGCTCTTGAACACCGGGCACAGCGGCGGCACAGGTTCGGGGGCGGGGTGTGCTTCTATTGCCGCTTATGCACGGCCTGACGGAATTAACGCCCCTTACTGACAAGTGTGGCACGAGCGGACGAGGGTGTCAAAATATGCCTTCGGCTTATGTCGAGCCCGCGCGCCGTCATTACAAGAGAATATATCGGGTCCCGGCCGAAGCGAGCGGCCTCGCCTGCGAATTCACCCGTCACCCGGACAGCGGAAGGTCAGCCGAGCGGTTTCGCGTAACACCCGCGCTCGATTTCGTCCCGGCGACCGATCCGCCGATGCATCCGGAAGCTCCCGTGCAGAACACGCGCATGACACCGCCTTCCTGCCGCTCATCGAGGCTGGCCTCGCGCCATGCAAGCGACCGGGCGCGTCCGTTCATGTGACACGAAGAATTGATCCGCAGTGAAACCGATTCGTTTGCGGCCGAAGCCCGAAATCTTTAGCGTTCAACTCCCGAGACTGCCCAGAGGGGAACAACCGCCATGGGCACGATCATCTTTCGCTGCCCGTCGACAGGACGGGAGTACGTGAGCGGCCTCGAGATCGACGAAGCCAGCTTTCGACGTTTGCCCGACATCCGAATGAAGGCGCGCTGCCCGCACTGCGGCGCCGATCACTTGTGGTCCTTGCGGGAAGCCCGGCTGTCGGCGGACAAGCTCGCTGGCATCACTGCGGCCGTCGAGCCGCTGGAGCCGCTGGAGCCGCTGAAGCCGCCCGTCGACTGAGCGGGCGCGCATTGCCAGACGCGCGGCCTGCGCCGTTCGATCAGATCGGCGCAGGCATAGCTCAGCCTCGCCGCGGTCAGCAGCCGCTCGCGGTCCCAACTGTCCGCCGGCACCAGCCCGGCGCGGCCGACCCAATCCTCCGCGTTCGCGCGATGCCTTTCGGTGTCTTCGAGAAACAGCATGCACGCGCCTGTTCTGCGGGGAAGCCGGATGGCGGCACGTTTGCCACGCAGCAGCTCGAAACTCCAGCAGCACTCCAAGATTAGGTGAGACATCCTTGAACGAGTCGGTTTGAAAATCCCCCCACGGCGTTAACCGGCTCGTGATCGGCTCGGATGCGGGGAGTATGGGTGGGATGCACTGGATCGCGATTGCCGTCGGCGCCTTCTATGTCTTTGCCGGCGTCGTGGTGCTGCGGGCCATGGCGCTCGATCGGCTGATGGACGTGATGCTGCGGGCGCTGGGTGAGCCGGTCGAGGCCAAGGAGCGGCGCCAGTCCCAACTGCTGGGCCTGGGTGCGTGTCTCACGTTCGCCAGCGGCCTGACTCTGGTCACGCTCAGCCGATGGTCGACCCTGCTGTTTGCTGCCAACAGCCTGGTACAGGGGTCCTACCTCGTCTGGGCATCCAAGGTGCTGCCGCCCGAAACGGCCGATGAGCGGCAGGGGCGGAGCCGGACGATCAACGCCTTCGTGGTGTACCTGGCGGCGTTCGCCTTCGTCGCCCATGCCCATGGGCAGGGTGTCTTCATGCCATGGCCGGTCGATATCGGCGCCCTTTCCGGCCTGGTCGAGCCGCTGGTCATCGGCGGGGTGACGGCAGGGGCCTGGGCGTTCTGGTTCAGGCGGTCAAGGGGAAACGCAGCCCCGGAATCAAGCTTCGAGAATCCGAGCGTTCCGGAGACGGACGATATGCCCGAGCCGCCGCTGCCGAAGCGCCTGCGGCTCGCCGCGGAGCACGGCTGCTGGCCCATCTGGGACGACGAGACCGGCGACAACGTCGATCCTGCCGACCTCGACCTGTCCGAGGCGCTGCTCAGGCGCCTCGAAGCGTGGGATTCGGCCTGGCAGGCAACCTTCGACGAGGCCGATCCGCGCAGCTCGGGCTTTGCCGCCGAGGCCGCCGTGCAATGCTGGAAGGCGGAAGGACAGGCGATCGCCGCACAACTCGCCGAGGAATGGCAGGGGCCTCTCGTCGTCAAGCTGTGAAGCATGGCATCGCGCGGCGTACATTCTGCCCGGTCCGGTTCTGTGCCGAATGGCCGCATGATCGCTCGAAGGCTATCGAAGTTGCCCTCAGCAAACGCGCGATCCGAAGGGTGCGAAATGGCATTCGCAATCACCAGCAGCGCCTTTGCGAACGGCCAGGCGCTGCCGAGCAAATACACCTGCGACGGCATGAACGTGTCGCCGCCGCTCGCATGGACCGACGTGCCGGCCGGCACGGAAAGCCTGCTCCTCTCCTGCAGTGACCCGGATGCGCCGGGCGGCACGTTCGGCCACTGGGTGGCCTACAACATTCCGCCGGATCAATCGGAGCTGAGGGAGGGCGGCCTGGCCGGAGGGGCCGACACCCGAGTCGCGCAGGCCGTCAACGATTTCGGGAATGCGGAATACGGCGGTCCATGCCCCCCGCGAGGCGACCGGCCGCATGCCTACCGTTTCCGGCTCGTTGCGCTCTCCGGGCCGATCGATGTCCCGACGCCGGAGCCGACCTGCGCGGAGATCGTCGAGGCATCGGTGCCTCTCGAGATCGCCTCGACGGAGATCGTCGGATACTACGGGCGATAACCGCACGCATCAGTCGACCCAATTGCCCGGTCTCGCAGCCGACATGTTGGCGCATCCCGGCTGGAGGCCATCACTCGCCTCCAGCCAGGCACTGCCGCATCAGACCGGCGGCGGCGCGCCTCCTGGGCTGATCAAAACGGCCGTAACAGCCGCCAGAGATTGACGCCTCGTCAAGACAGGTTTCTCGTAGGCGCGCTTCATCATCTCCTCCGTTAGCCAGAGCTGCGAGCACGGAGCTTCATCTCTTGATTCGCGGCTGCTTTCCAAGGCCGTCGGCACCGTTTCCAGGTTGCGACCAATGACCCGGCGGCACGGGACGGCATTCGGTTTCGGCGGCGGTGCGGCCGTGCCACACCTTGGACCGCGGAGGCGGTCGTCAGGCATCCTCCGGCGCTGTTCCTGGCGCGGGCATGATGTGGATGCCGTCGGCGAGCAGCGAGACGCTGGCCGCGACGCCCGGCTCGAGGCCATTGCGGCGGGCGACATGGAGCGGCACCGAGTAGTGGATCGGGAGGTCGGGATGGTGGTTTGGACGCAGCGTCAGATGCGCCGACTGGCCGATCGGCAGGATCGCCTCGATGATCCCTGGAACGGGGTTCTCGTGCTCGCCGCGCGACGGGCGGTCGCGGCGGTGCAGGACGACGAAGCCGTCGGGAATGACCCACGTTATTGCCTGACCGGTCCTGACGTCCGCCCGTGCCGCGGCCTCGATCTCCAGCCCCGCCCACGCGATGATCATGCGCCCGCTTTGGGCGTCGTACCTCGCAATCCGCCCATCGAAGATGTTGCGCAGATCGACGAGACGAGCGACCTCCGCCGAAACCGGCCTCGTCGTCACCTCGGCGGGCGTGCCCGTCTGCAGGGTGCGGCCGCGATGCAGCACTGCCATGCGGTCGGCCAGCATGATCGCCTCGTCGAGGTCGTGGGTGACGAGCACGACAGGCATGTTGAGACCCCGGCGCAACACGGCGATCTCGCGATAGAGGCGCTGGCGCGTGGCCTTGTCCACGGCCGAGAACGGCTCGTCGAGCAGCAGGAGCTTCGGCTCCCGCGCCAGCGCCCGCGCCACCGCGACGCGCTGCTGCTGGCCGCCCGAGAGCTCTGCCGGGCGGCGGTGCTCCAGCCCCGCCAGATGCACCAGGTCGAGGACGCTCCGGGCGCGCGCCTCGCGCTCCTTAGCCGGCGCATGACCCATGGCCGCCATGACATTGCCTATCGCCGTCATGTGGGGGAACAAGGCATAGCTCTGGAACACCATGCCGACAGCGCGCCGGTGCGGCGGCAGGCAAACGCCGTCGGCGGTGGCGAGCCAGGTCTCCCCGTTTACGCTCACCTTGCCGTGCTGCGGCCGGTAGGTGCCGGCGATCGACCGGAGGATGGTCGACTTGCCGCTGCCCGAGGGCCCGACCAGCGCCAGCACCTCGCCGGGGGCGCACGAAAAGGCAGCCGCGAGCGGGATGGGCCCGTCCTGCCGCACGTCGACCTGCAAGCCCGCCACCGTGCTCACCCTAGCCGCCGTCCGATCCGGCGCGAGAACGCGTAGGTGAGCGCGATCGTGGAGAGCGAAATGGCGAGCAGCAGCGACGACATCTGCCCGGCCGCCGCGTCATCGAACGCCTGCACCCGATCATAGATCGCGATGGCGATGGTCCTGGTCTCCCCCGGGATCGAGCCGCCGACCATGAGCACGATGCCGAACTCGCCGAGCGTGTGGGCGAACGACAGCACCATGGCCGTCAGGATGCCCGGCCAGGCGAGCGGCAGCTCGACCTTCGCCAGCGCCTCCAACGGCGACATGCCGCAGCAGGCGGCGGCCTCGCGCACGTCGGCGGGGATCGTCTCGAAGCCGCGCTGCATGGGCTGGATGGCGAACGGCAGATTGAAGATCACGGACGCGACGAGCAGCCCCTCGAAGGTGAAGACGAGCTGGCTGCCGAACACCGTCTGCCAGATCTGGCCGATCGGCGAGGCGGCGCCGAACGCGACGAGCAGATAATAGCCGAGCACGGTCGGCGGCAGCACGAGCGGAAGGGCCACCAGCGCCTCGACGAGGCCCTTGCCGCGGAATTGGCGATACGCCAGCACCCGGCCGACGAGAATGCCGATCGGAAGCAGAGCGAGCACGGTCAGCAGCGCCAGCCGTAGCGAGAGCAGAAGCGCGGTCCAGTCCATCCTGTCTGCTCCCGCCCGCGATCAGGACGCCCCGCCCGGCATCACGTAGCCGAATTGGCGAAAGATGGCGCGAGCTGCGGGCCCCTGGATATAGGCATGGAAGCGCTCGGCGACAGGGCCGGCGCTCTTCAGGAGCACCATCCTGTTTCTGAGCGGTGAATGCCATTGCTCGGGGATCAGCGCGAACGTGCCGAGCGCGGATACGCGCGGCGAGACCGCGAGCGAGTAGGCGATGATGCCGCCCTGGGCGTTTGCCGACGCGGCGAACTGGGCGGCCTGAGAGATGTTCTCTCCGAGCACGAGTCGCGGCCTGATGCTGTCCCAAAGCCGCCTGTGCCGCAGCGCTTCCTCGGCAGCTTTGCCATAGGGCGCATGCTCCAGGTTGGCGATGGCGAAGCGCGTGATGCGGCCATCTGCCAACGCTGCGGCCAGGCCGTCGAGACCGGCGTCCGGCTTCAGCGGCGATCCGTGCGGGGCGAAGATGACGATGCGGCCGACGGCGTAGATCGCTCCGTCGTCGCGCGTCAGGCCGTCCCTTGCGAGGTCGAGCACGAATTGCTCGTCGGCCGACAGGAACACCTGGTAGGGCGCGCCCTGCCGGATCTGACGCGCGAAATTGCCCGACGAGCCGAACGACACTTTGACGGACGAGCCGGTTTCGGCCTTGAACGCCGCCACGATCTCCTCGAGCGCGAACTGGAGGCTGGCGGCGGCGGCGATCACCGGCTCATCGGTGCTGCCGCTCTGAGCGCTGGCGCTCCTGTCGAGGGGAGCAGCGGCAACAGCCGCCAAGGCAAGGAGCAGACACGAAATGGTGCGGCGGCGCGACAGGCTTGCGGACATGGGAAAGCGGACCGTCATGACTGCATGGAACATATCGGGACCGCCGCCCCGCCACAATCGCCATCCCGAGGCGGCAGCTCGCTTGCGATCCGCTCCGATCGCCTCTGCCCATGACGGCGGCATCGGAGTGATTGCGCGCTGTCTAGATAAGAGGTATCGGAGATACTACTTTAGAGGACCGAGCGAGAGCGCCATGCCGCCGCACCCGAGAGCCCCAGGTCTGGAGGTCGGCATCACCGAGCCGATGATCCGGGACCTCGTCGGCACGTTCTACGCCAGGGTGCGGCAGGACAGCCTGCTCGGCCCGATCTTCAATGCCGAGGTCGAGGACTGGGGCGATCACCTGGCCCGGCTCTGCGCGTTCTGGTCGTCGGTCACGCTGATGACCGGTCGCTACAAAGGCAAGCCCGTTCCCGCGCACGCTAGACTGCCCGGCATCTCAAATCGGCACTTTGCCCACTGGCTGGCGCTGTTCGCCGAGACGGCGCTGGAGGTCTGCCCTCCCGCGGCCGCCGGGCTCTTCATCGACCGCTCGCAGCGGATCGCGCAGTCGCTGCAGCTCGCCATCGCGCTCGATCGCGGCGAGGGGATCGAGGCCCGCCATGATGCCGCCTGAGATCGCAGCCTGGCGCCAGGGTCAGCGCAAGCGCCTGCTCGAGCTGCGCCGGAGCCTTCCTCTGCCCGAGCGCGCGGCGCTCATCGAGCCGCTGCTCGGGAACCTGAGGACCGTGCTGGAACGGCTGGAGCTCGGCACGCTCGGCATCTACTGGCCCATCCAGCGCGAGGTGGATGTCCGGCCGCTCGCCGACGAGATTTGCGATCGCCGGGGCGCCGCGCTCGCCCTGCCCGTCGTCGTGCGGAAAGGCGCGCCGCTCGAATACTGGCAGTGGCGCATGGGAGACTCGATCGAGCGCGGCTTCTGGAACATCCCGGTTCCCAGGCAGCGCCATCCTGTCGAGCCGGATGCCGTCGTAGCGCCGCTCGTCGGCTTTTGGGATCACTACCGCCTCGGCTACGGCGGCGGCTATTTCGACCGGACCCTGGCCGCGGCAAGGAAGCGGCCGTACGCCATCGGCCTCGGCTTCGAGCTCAGCCGGCTCGACGGCTTCGTCCCGCAGCCGCACGACATTCCGATGGATGTGATCGTGACGGATGCATCCATCCACGAGCGGCCGCGAGGGGGTGGAGCCGATGCTGGGCATTGCTGACTTCCACAGGACGTTTCTAGCCGAAATGCCAGACGGGGTGTTGCTGGCGGATCGCGATGGCGTGATCCGTTTCTGGAATGCCGGGTGCCGACGGGTGTTCGGGTTCACGGCGGACGAGGCCGTGGGGAAATCGCTCGACATCATCATTCCAGAGGCCCTCAGAGCCCGGCATTGGCAGGGCTATGCGGAGACGATCCGCACGGGACAGTCCCGCTACGGCAGCGGCGATCTCCTCTCGGTCCCGGCCTTGCGCAAGGATGGAACACGGATTTCCGTCGAGTTCTCCATCGTCGTCTTCCGCGACGCCGATCGAATCGCCGGCATCGGGGCCGTGATGCGCGACGTGACCAGGACGTTCCACGAACTGAAGGCCCTGAAGCAGGCTCTCGCCGCATCGAGCTCGAAGTCCGGTATCGCCGACCCGTCGAGCATCTGAAGGTCGAAGCGGCGGGCGGCCCAAGCTCCGGTTGCCCGGCAGCTCGCGATGCGGCACAAGGCGAGGGTCGCCAAACGGCAAGATGAGGAGCATCGATCATGTGGCCGGACCGCAGAATCACCGAGCTGTTCGGCATCGAGCACCCGATCCTGCTGGCGCCCATGGCTGGACCCAGCACCGCCGAGCTCGGCATTGCGGTGTCGGAGGCGGGAGGGCTCGGGGCGTTCGCCTGCGCCATGTCGACGCCCGAGCAGGTCCGCACGGCGATGAGCGTCATGCGGCAGCGGACGAGCAAGCCGATCAACCTGAACTTCTTCACGCACATCCCACCCGTGCCGGACGCCGCACGCGAGGCGCGATGGAAGGCGCGGCTCGGCCCCTACTACGCGGAGCTCGGCGTCGATCCCGAGAAGCCGGTGCCGAGCGCCGACCGCGCCCCGTTCGGCGAGGCGACCTGCCGGATCGTGGAGGAGTTCAAGCCCGAGGTCGTCAGCTTTCATTTCGGGCTTCCGGAGGACCGGTTGCTGCAGCGGGTCAGGGCGGCAGGCGCGAGGATCATCGCATCGGCGACCACAGCGCGCGAGGCCAGGTGGCTGGCCGAGCGCGGATGCGATGCGATCATCGCCCAGGGAGCCGAGGCCGGCGGCCATCGAGGCATGTTCCTGACGGACGATGTGGCCTCGCAGGCCGGCACCTTCGCGCTCGTTCCCCAGGTGGTCGATGCCGTCGAGGTTCCTGTGATCGCGGCCGGCGGCATTGCTGACGGCCGCGGCATTGCCGCTGCCTTCGCGCTCGGCGCATCGGCGGTGCAGGTCGGCACCGCCTACCTCTTCTGTCCCGAGGCCAGGATGTCCGAGCTGCACCGGAACGCGCTGAGGTCGGCGCGGGACGACGACACGGCGCTGACCAATATCTTCTCGGGACGACCGGCCCGCGGCATCCTCAACCGGGTGATGCGCGAGCTGGGCCCCATGTCCGGCGATGCGCCGGCCTTTCCCCTGGCAGGCGGCGCGCTGGCCCCGCTCAGGGCCGCGGCCGAGGCAAAGGGCTCGGGCGATTTCACGTCGCTGTGGTCAGGGCAGTCGGCCTCCCTGTGCCACGAGATGCCTGCAGCTCAGCTCACGCAGGAGCTGGTTCGCGAGGCACTCGATCGGCTGAAGGCAATTGGCGGCTAAAAAGGCTCGAAAGGCAGCAAGGGGTCGCCGAAACTCGAGCCGGCGAGCGTGACGCCGGCCCGGGGCTGCACTACGTTCTCCTCGAGGGGAAGAGGTAAGGCACCTGCGAGAGGAGGTATGTCGTGCATCGATTTCTGCTCGTCGCGCTTGCCGTCTTGCTGTTCATGCATGCTCCGGCACTGGCATTCACCTCGCAGTACTTCGAGGTGCCCAGGGGCGATGCTCCCCACGATGTCGCCGTCGCCACTGACGGGACGGTCTGGTACGCGGGGCAGAAGGCGGGCGTTGCCGGCCGGCTCGATCCGGCGACAGGCAGGGTCGAGCGCATCCCGCTCGGCAGGGGCTCGGCGCCCCATGGCGTAATCATCGGCCCCGACGGCGCGCCGTGGCTCACCGACGGCGGCCAGAACGCCATCGTGCGCGTCGATCCCGCCACGCATGAGGTGAGGGTCTGGCCGCTGCCCCCGGAGCGCATGCCCTACACGAACCTCAACACGGCGGCGTTCGACGGCGATGGGCGCATCTGGTTCACGGGGCAGAACGGCATCTACGGCCGGCTCGACCCGGCAACGGGCGAGATGAAGGTGTGGGACGCGCCGCGCGGCCGGGGTCCCTACGGCATCACGGCGGCCCCCGGCGGCGACATCTGGTACGTCTCGCTCGCCGGCAGCTATCTCGCCCAACTCGACCTCAAGACCGGCGATGCCACGGTCTACGAGCCGCCGACCCCGAAACAAGGCGCCCGTCGCGTGTGGTCGGACTCGAAGGGCCGGCTCTGGATCAGCGAATGGAACAGCGGCAACGTCAGCGTCTACGATCCCGCCACAAAGGCGTGGCGGCATTGGAAGCTGCCCGGCGACAAGCCGCGCGCCTACTCCGTCTGGGTCGACCCCGACGACAAGGTGTGGCTGTCGGAATGGTCGAGCAACTCCGTGGTGCGCTTCGACCCCGAGACGGAGACCTTCCAGAGCTTCCCGAGCGACCGGCCGAACGCCAACGTCCGCCAGATGCTCGGCCGCAGGGGCGAGGCGTGGATTCCCGAATCCGGCACCGACCGTCTGCGCGTCATCCGCTATGCCTCGAAGTCCGACTGAGGGCTCGGGTGCCGAGGCTTTCACGGTCGGCCGTCGCGGCGGCAGCGGCGGTCGCACTGGCGCTTGGGCAGGCATCTGCCGCCGGAGGTCCAGCCGCGGGAGACGCCGCGCGCGGCGAGCGGGTCTTCCAGCGCTGCTATGCCTGCCATTCCGTCGATCCCGATGAGACGGCCGACCTGCAGGGCCCGAGCCTCTTCCGCATCCTCGGCCGTCCGGCCGCCGCGAAGTCCGGATTCGCCTATTCGGATGCGATGAGAAAGCGGGCGGCGGGCGGCCTCGTCTGGGACACGGCCACGCTCGATGCCTATGTCGCGGACCCCGAGTCCGTCGTGCCCGGCACGCTGATGAGCAGCTCGCCGGTGCCGAGCGCCGAGGACCGCGCCGATCTCATCGCCTATCTGTCCCGTTCGGGAGCCTTCCAGGACTGAGAGCTGCCGCCGCCGGTTTCACCCCCTGTCGACGCGCCGCGCAGCGGGACGACAATGGGCAGCGGAACCAATCCGCTGATCGTGATGTTGAGCGCAGTCAGTGCTCCCACTGCGACCAGCGGAGAACGGCGATGAATCCCACCACCGAGGTGAGGGAGCGGGCCGAGGTCGAGGCTCAGCGCGACGTCTCCATCAGAGTGTCGCTCCTCCTCACGATCAACGGCACTCTCCACGACCTCGACATCCCGCCATGGACCACCCTGCTCGACCTGTTGCGGGAACGGCTCGACCTCATCGGAACCAAGAAGGGCTGCGACCACGGCCAATGCGGCGCCTGCACGGTGCTGATCGACGGCCGTCGCGTAAATAGCTGCATGACGCTCGCGGTGATGCACGACGGCCGCGAGGTCACCACCATCGAGGGCCTCGGCCGAGACGGCGCGCTGCATCCCCTGCAGCAGGCGTTCATCGACCACGACGCCTTCCAGTGCGGCTACTGCACGCCGGGTCAGATCTGCTCGGCCGTCGGGCTCATCGACGAGGGCCGGGCGGCGACGCGCGAGCAGGTGCGCGAGCTCATGAGCGGCAACGTCTGCCGGTGCGGGGCCTATCCCTACATCACCGACGCCGTGATGGAGGTCCTGGCGAGAGAAGGAGGCACGCCGTGAGACCGTTCAGCTATACGCGGCCCGGGGACGTTTCCGAGGCCGTCCGCGAAGCGTCCGCCGAGGGAGCCAGGTTCATCGCCGGCGGCACCAACCTGATCGACCTGATGAAGGAGGACGTCGAGCGCCCCCTGCGGCTGGTCGACATCAATCAGCTTCCGCTCGGCCGGATCGAGGATGCCGCTCATGGCGGTCTGCGCATCGGCGCGCTCGTCCGCAATTCCGATGCGGCCTACGACGCGCGGATCGAGAAACGCTATCCGCTGCTGTCGAGCGCGCTCCTCGCCGGGGCCAGCCCGCAACTGCGCAACGCCGCCACGA
The DNA here is from genome assembly GCA_023384095.1 of Hyphomicrobiaceae bacterium. Taxonomy (GTDB): domain Bacteria; phylum Pseudomonadota; class Alphaproteobacteria; order Rhizobiales; family Hyphomicrobiaceae; genus ZC4RG25. The sequence goes on along the minus strand of JAHDXT010000022.1, from coordinate 7,655 downwards.
TCGGCGGCAACATCATGCAGCGGACCCGCTGCTACTACTTCTACGACGTGGCGACCGCCTGCAACAAGCGCGAGCCCGGCAGCGGCTGCGGCGCCATCGGCGGCGTCAACCGCATGCACGCCATCCTCGGCGCCAGCGATCGGTGCATCGCGACCAATCCTTCCGACATGTGCGTCGCGCTGGCCGCACTGAATGCCGAGGTGCGCGTTACCGGCGGCGACGGGGAGCGCGTCGTCCCGTTCGCGGAATTCCATCGGCTGCCCGGCGAAACACCGCAGGTCGACACCCAACTCGCGGCCGGCGAGATCATCACGGCCGTCGAGCTGCCCGCGGAGGAGTTCCCGCGGCATTATACGTACCTCAAGCTGCGCGACCGGCTGTCCTATGCGTTCGCGCTCGTTTCGGTGGCGGCGGCTCTCGGCATCGACGGCGGCCGCATCGCCGATGCGCGGATCGCGCTCGGCGGCGTCGCGCACAAGCCGTGGCGCGACAAGGACGCCGAAGCCCTGCTCGTCGGAAAGCCGCCGGGACGGCGGCAGTTCGAGGCCGTCGCCGATGCCATCCTGCGCGACGCCAAGGGGCAGGGCGGCAATGATTTCAAGATCGAGCTGGCCCGCCGCGCCATCGTTCGTGCGCTGCAGCAGGCCGCAGATGCCACCCCGCAGTCGCAGATCGACAAGCGCGTGGCCTGAGGAGCCCATCCATGGCGACCACCGTTCACATCGGCGAGCCGTTGAGCCGCATCGACGGCATCGCGAAGGTCACCGGCGCGGCACGCTATGCGGCCGAGCACCCGGCCGACGGCCTATTGCATGGGTTCGCCGTCTCCGGCGCCATCGCCAAGGGCCGGATCGCTGCCATCGACGGCTCCGCGGCCCTGGCGGTGCCGGGCGTCGTGGAGGTCGTCACGCACCTCAACCGGCCGCACGTCGCCTGGCTCGACCGCAGCTATCAGGACGATGCCGGGCCGCCCGGCTCGCCGCTGCGCCCGCTCTACGACGACAAGATCCACTTCAGCGGGCAGCCGGTCGCGCTCGTCGTGGCCGAGTCGCCCGAGATCGCGCGCTACGCCGCCAGCCTCGTCGCGGTCGACTATGAATCAGAGCCGCACAACACCGACTTCGATGCGGGCCTCGCCGATCGGCGCGAGCCGCGCGGGTCAGGCGCCGAAGATCGGGGCGAAGCCGAAGGTGCCCTGGAAAGCGCGCCGGTCCGCATCGACGGCGACTACCGGCTGGCGCGGGAATATCACAACCCCATCGAGATGCATGCATCGACCGCGATCCTGGAGGACGGCGGCAGGCTGACGGTCTACGACAAGAACCAGGGCTCGCAGAACGTCCAGGCCTATCTTGCCAGCGTGTTCAATCTCGCGGACGGGGAGGTGCGCGTCCTCAATCCGTTCGTGGGCGGTGCGTTCGGCTCGGGGCTGCGGCCGCACTATCAGGTCTACCTCGCCGTTCTCGCTGCCAGGATGCTCGGGCGGTCGGTCCGCGTCGTCATGACCCGCCAGCAGATGTTCACGCACACGCACCGGCCCGAATGTCTCGAGTGCGTGTCGCTCGCGGCGGACGAGAACGGCAGGCTCTCGGCCATGATGATCGATGCGACGACCGCCACCTCGCGGCTCGAGAGCTATTCGGAAAGCATCGTGAAGTGGGGCGCTACGGCCTACGCCTGCGAAAACGCCAAGCTCGATTACGCCATCGCCGAGCTCGACACCGCGACGCCGGGCGACATGCGCGCGCCCGGTGCGGCGACGGGCATGAACCTGTTCGAGATTGCGATGGACGAGCTGGCGTACGCGGCCGGCATCGACCCGCTCGAGCTGCGCCTCGTCAACTACTCGGATCGCGACCCGCTGAGGGATGCGCCCTATACCAGCAAGGCGCTGATGTCCGCCTATACGCAGGGCGCGGCGCGGTTCGGGTGGGACAGGAGGAGCCCGGTCCCGCGATCGATGCGCGAGGGCCGGGAGCTCGTCGGCTGGGGCGTGGCGACCGGCATGTGGGTGGCCATGATGGTGGAGGCGTCGGCGCGCGCCACGTTCGGGTCCGACGGCCGCCTCGAGATCGCGTCGGCCACTTCCGACATCGGCACCGGCACCTACACGATCATGGCTCAGATCGCGGCCGATACGCTCGGCCTTCCGGTCGAGCGGGTCACGGTGAAGCTCGGCGACTCCCGCCTGCCGACCGCGCCGATCGAGGGCGGCTCCTGCACCGCGGCCTCGGTGGGCGCCGCGGTCCAGCTCGCCTGCCGGTCGCTGGCTGGCAAGCTGCACGGCCTGGCGAGCGCCATGGCCGGCTCGCCGCTCGGGTCGACGGCGCTGGACGGAGTCGAGTTCGCCGACGGCTCGGTCCGCGTCAAGGGTGATCCTTCGCGCGCCGTCGCCTATGACGACATCCTGCGGGCCTCGGGCCAGCCGTCGATCGCGGCCGAGGAGACCGCCAGACCGGGCCGCAGCAGGCGAAACGGGAAATCCCAGTACTCGCACAGCGCCGTCTTTGCGGAGGTCAGGGTCGACGAGGAGCTCGGCGTCGTCCGGGTGCCGCGAATCGTCTGCGCGGCCGCGGCTGGCCGCATCATCAACCCCAAGACGGCAGGCAGCCAGCTCGCCGGCGGCATCGTGATGGGTCTGGGCATGGCGCTCCAGGAGGAGACCCTGACGGACCACCGGATCGGGCGCATCATGAACCACAACCTCGCGGAATATCACGTTCCCGTGAATGCCGACGTGCAGGAGATCGAGGTCATCTTCGTCGACGAGCCGGATCCCGAGGTGTCGCCGCTCGGCGTCAAGGGCGTCGGGGAGCTGGGCATCGTGGGCACCGCGGCAGCCATTGCCAACGCCATTTTCCACGCCACCGGCAAGCGCATCCGCGAGCTGCCGATCACCATCGACAAGCTGCTCGGCTGACGGCGCAGCCGGGCTGCTCCGGCGGTTTCCGGCATCTAGATGCCGCTTCCGATGTGGGCCGATTGCGAGTGCAGTGCGCCCGTTCTGCCGCCTCCGTGAGTTAGAGGCGGAAGGGATGACGGCCGTGGCCTGATCACCTCAACCCGAGTTTCCCCGGATACGACCTGCGCTGGCGGGATTCCAGTCCACGGCTCGGTAGTGGCGGCCCCCTCGAAACCGAGCCGGACCCATGTTCAGGCCGAGGTCATTCGGTGTATACTTCGCGCGACGGGTTCCGGGCAGGCCGCTCGTTCCGCTAGAGGTGCGCTCCGAGCACTGCGGGAAGGCTGGGGCGATCCTGTCGGGTTGGAATGGGGACGTGGTAATGCGCAAGCTGATGCTGGCCTTGCCGGCGCTGGTGCTCGTCGCGGGGCTGGTCGCGGTCGTCGAGCCGGAATGGCAAGTGACGCCGCGGGCCGCGAAGAGCCGACCCGCCGCGCCCGGCCAGGTTGCGGCGGTGGCCGTCGAGGCAGCTCCTGCCCGCATGGACGTGTTTCACGACGATCTGCGCGCCGTCGGCAGCCTGATGTCCGAAGAGTCCGTCCAGATCGCGTCGGAGATCGCCGGGCGGATCGAGAGCTTCGGCTTCTCCGAGGGCCAGCCGGTCGCCGCCGGAGCGGAGCTCATCAAGCTCGATGACGCGCTGGCCCGCGCCGAGCTGACCGATGCCCAGGCCCGTTTCGGTCTGGCGAGCGCCAACCGGGATCGCGCACGGGCGCTGTCCAAGACCGGTCACGTGACCGGCCGGGCACATGACGAGGCCGACGCGAACTACCAGATCGCACAGGCCGCGCTGGAGCTCGCCCACGTGAGGCTGTCGAAGCACGTCATCAAGGCGCCGTTCGGCGGCATCGTCGGGCTGAGGAACGCCTCGGTCGGGGCCTACGTCAGCATCGGCACGCCGATCGTGAACCTCGAGAAGATCGATGTCCTGAAGATCGACTTCAAGCTTCCGGAGGCGGCCCTGACGCAGGTCGGCACCGGGCAGAGCGTGGCCGTCGAGGTCGACGCCCTGCCGGGCCGGACCTTCGCCGCCGAGGTCTATGCCATCAGCCCCATGGTCGACATCAACGGCCGGGCGCTGCACGTGCGTGCGCGCATGGCCAACCCGGACCTCGTGCTGCGGCCGGGACTGTTCGCGCGCATCCTGGTCAAGGGCCGGGAAACCCGTCGCCTGGTGCTGGTGCCCGAAAGCGCCATCGTCCCGCGCGGCGGGGAGACGTTCGTCTACCAGATCCAGGGCGGCAAAGCGGTCGAGACGAGGGTCACACTGGGCAAACGCGACGGCGGCAGCGTGCAGGTGCTCTCGGGCCTCGAGCCCGATACGATGGTCGTCGTCGCCGGCCAGCTCAAGCTGCGCAACGGCGTGGCGGTCGAGATCGTGCAGTCGCAGAGCCGGTCCGGGCTGGAGAAGAGCTGATGAGCCCCGTCGAGGTCTGCATCAGACGCCCCGTCTTCGCGACGGTCCTCAGCCTGGTTCTGGTGCTGCTCGGCATCGTCTCCTACAGCCGGCTGACGGTCCGCGAATATCCGAACGTCGACGAGCCGACGGTGTCGGTCGCGACCACCTATCCCGGCGCCTCGGCCACGATCGTCGAATCTCAGGTCACGCAGGTGCTCGAGGGCTCGATCGCCGGCATCGCCGGAATCGACGTTCTGGAGTCCAACAGCCGTTCGGAATCGAGCAGGATAACCGTCCGGTTCCGACAGGAGGTCAATCCCGACGAGGCCGCCAACGACGTGCGCGACCGCGTGAGCCGGGTCCGCGGGCGGCTGCCCGACGAGATCGACGAGCCGATCATCGCCAAGGTCGAGGCGGATGCACAGGCGGTCATGTATCTGGTGTTCACCAGCGACCAGATGAACGCGCTGGAGATCACCGATTACGTCGACCGCTATGTCATCGACCGCATCAAGAACCTGACCGGCGTCGCCGACGTGATCATCTACGGCGAGCGCCGTTACGCCATGCGGATCTGGGTCGACCGCGAGCGGCTGGCCGCCTACGCGCTCACCGTCCAGGACGTCGAGAACGAGCTGCGCAATCAGAATGTCGAGATCCCCTCAGGGCGAATCGAGAGCCGCGAGCGGGAGTTCGGGGTGCTGTCGCGCACGGGCCTGACCACGCCCCAGCAGTTCCGCGACATCGTGGTCAAGCGAGCGGGCGGGTTCCAGGTCAAGCTCGGCGACGTCGCCCGGGTCGAGCTCGGGGCCCGCGACGAGCGGCGCGACAGCAGGTACAACGGCCAGCCGGCGATCACGGTCGGCATCATCAAGCAGGCGGTCGCCAATCCGCTCGATGTCTCGCGGGCGGTCCGGACGATCCTGCCGGAGCTGAACGATTCCTTGCCCAACGGGCTCCAGGCCGACATCGGCAATGACGATGCGGTGTTCATCAACGAGTCGATCAAGGCGGTGTTCACGACGATCGCCGAAGCAATCGTGCTCGTCGTCCTCGTCATATTCTCCTTCCTGAGATCGGTGCGGGCCTCGTTCATCCCTATCGTCACCATTCCGATCTCGCTGATCTCGACCTGCACGCTTGTTCTGGCGTTCGGCTTCAGCATCAATACGCTGACGCTGCTCGCGATGGTGCTGGCCATCGGCCTCGTCGTCGACGACGCCATCGTCGTGCTCGAGAACATCACTAGGCATGTCGAGCGCGGGCTGCGGCCATTGCAGGCGGCCATCAAGGGCACGCGCGAGATCGGCTTCGCGGTCGTCGCCATGACGTTGACTCTGACCGCTGTCTACGCGCCCATCGCGTTCGCCTCCGGCCGCACCGGGCGACTGTTCCTCGAGTTCGCTCTGGCGCTCGCCGGAGCGGTGCTGGTCTCCGGCTTCGTCGCCCTGACGCTGACGCCGATGCTGTGCTCAAAGCTGCTGCGCCACAACCCCTCGCCTGGGCGAATCTTCACCGCCATCGAGCATGGCCTCGAAAGGCTCGAGGGCGGCTACAGGCGGTTGCTCCGGGCGGCCCTTTCGGCGCGCTGGCTGGTGGTGGCAATCGGCCTGTGCGCTGCCGGGGCCAGCGCCTTGCTCTTCGTCAACCTCAAGTCGGAGCTGTCGCCCGTCGAGGACCGGGGCGTCCTGCTCATTCGCGGGTCGGGGCCGGAAGGCTCGACGCTCTCCTACAACGCCCGCTACAGCGCCCAGGCCGATGCCCTTCTGGCGGAGTTGCCGGAGGTGCGCTCGCGGCTGACGATCAACGGCCTGTGGCAGCAGGTCACCAACTTCATCGTCATCGGCCGGCTCAAGGACTGGTCCGAGCGGGAGCGCTCGCAGCAGGAGCTGGCGGCGAAGATCGGACCCGAGGTGCGCCGCATCCCGGGCGTGCTGGCTTTCGCCCAGAATCCGGCTTCGCTGGGGCAACGGGGCAGCGCCCGGCCGATCGAGTTCGTCATTCAGACGTCCGGCACCTACGAGCAGCTCCAGGAGTACGCGGACCTGATGCTGGACCGCATCAACGCCTATCCGGGCCTCGAGGGCGTCGATACCGACCTCAAGCTCAACTCTCCCGAGGTCCGCATCGAGGTCAACCGCGCCAAGATCGCCGATCTGGGGCTCGACGTGGCCACGGTCGGACGGACGCTGGAGACCTTGCTCGGCGGGCGTCAGGTGACCCGCTTCGAGCAGAACGGGGAGCAGTACGACGTCCTCGTGCAGCTTGCCGGAGAGGACCGCAGCTCGCCCGAAACGCTGTCCACCATCTTCCTGCGCGGCGCCAACGGGGAAATGGTGCAACTGTCCAACATCGTGACGGTCAGCGAGGCGGTCGCGCCCAAGGAGCTCAGGCGTTTCAATCAGCTCCGCTCAGTGACCATCCAGGCCAACCTGGCGCCGGGGTATGCGCTCGGCGATGGTCTGACGTTCCTCGAGCAGACGGCGCGCGAGGTGCTGCCGGCGAACGTTCAGACAGACCTCAGCGGCCAGAGCCGCGAGTTCCGGTCGGCCGGGCAGAGTCTCGCGTTCGTCTTCCTGCTGGCGCTCGGCTTCATCTATCTCGTCCTGTCCGCGCAGTTCGAGAGCTTCCGCGATCCCGTCATCATCATGCTGACGGTGCCGCTGTCGATGGCCGGCGCACTGGGGGCGCTCTACCTGACCGGCGGCACGCTCAACGTCTATTCGCAGATAGGGCTCGTGACTCTGGTCGGGCTCATCACCAAGCACGGCATCCTGATCGTCGATTTCTCGAACCAGCAGCAGGACGCCGGCCTGGACAAGCACAGCGCGGTGATCGAAGCCGCCGCGCTCCGACTGCGGCCGATCCTGATGACCACCGGCGCCATGGTGCTCGGGGCCGTGCCTCTGGCGCTCGCCACCGGCGCCGGCGCGGAAAGCCGTCAGCAGATCGGCTGGGTCATCGCCGGGGGCATGAGCCTCGGCACGATGCTGACGCTCTTCGTCGTGCCCGTGGTCTATACGCTCATCGGCCGGCAGCACAGCCCCGCCGACCAGGACGAGCGGGTGCGTGCTCCGGCGCCTGCCGAATAAACCAAGGGCGGCTCGGCGCCCTCCTCGTTTCCTTGAACTATCTGGTATCGACCGTCACTCCCGTTGTGGGATCGGACGCGCGAAGCTCCAGGCGTGGCCGAACGGATTCGGCTTCGCAATCAGAAGCGGCTATTTGGCTCTCAGGTAAGTGATACCGTCTCCGCGTGATTACTTCATTTTGCTCTGATGCGGCCACCAGTGG
>JAHDXT010000003.1 GCA_023384095.1 Hyphomicrobiaceae bacterium | reverse complement strand
AACGCTATAGCTCATTGCCCCGTATACTGATCCCGGACACCACTGGGTCAGACCCCTTCGGCTCAATTTCGTTTCAGACGTCGACGCTCGCCGACAGCGCATTCTCCTGGATGAACTCGCGGCGCGGCTCCACGACGTCGCCCATCAGCTTGGAGAAGATCTCGTTCGCCTCGCTGATGTCGCCGAGCTTCACCTGCAGCAGCGTGCGCGTGTCGCGCTCCAGCGTCGTCTCGGCAAGCTGGTCGGCGTTCATCTCGCCGAGCCCTTTGTAGCGTTGCAGCGAAAGCCCCTTGCGGCCGACCTCGAGCACAGCCTTGAGCAGGCTCGACGGACCGAAGATCGTGGTCTCCGCGTCCTTCCGTTTCAGCCGGGCCGGCTGGCCGTAGACCTCGGCGAGATGAGCCTGGCGCTCGTTCAGCCGGCGCGCGTCGAGCGAGCCGAGGAAGGCGCGGTCGAGCACGTGGACCTCCTTGACCCCGCGCACCTCGCGGCTGAAGACGAGGCCTTCGTTGTCCGAGAAGCGGCCGATCCAGCCGCGCTCCGTCTCCTCGGCGATGCGGTCGAGCCGCTCGGCGACGGCATTGGCCTTGGTCTCGGCCGCCGGCCGGTCGTTGAGCAGCGCCGCATCGAGCGCACCCGCGATCGCCGCCTGCTCGACCACCATCCGCGAATAGCGGGAATGCAGGCCGTCGAGCGTCCGCTGCACCGCCCGGGCCTGTACCACGACCTCGCGCAGGTCCGGCCCGGCGCGCGACTCGCCGCCTCCGAGCTGCAGGACGGCATCGGTGAGCCCGCTGTCGATCAGGTAGTCCTCGAGGCTGGTCTGGTCCTTGAGGTAGATCTCCGACCGGCCCCTGGTCACCTTGTAGAGCGGCGGCTGGGCGATGTAGAGGTGGCCCTTCTCGATCAGTTGCGGCATCTGCCGGTAGAAGAACGTCAGCAGCAGCGTACGGATGTGGGCGCCGTCGACGTCGGCATCCGTCATGATGATGATCTTGTGATAGCGCAGCTTGCCCAGGTCGACGAGACTGTTGCCTTCGTCGTCGCGGCCGATGCCGGTGCCGAGCGCCGTGATCAACGTGCCGATCTCCTGGCTGGACAGCATCTTGTCCATGCGCGCCCGCTCGACGTTGAGGATCTTGCCGCGGATGGGCAGGACAGCCTGGAACTCGCGGTTGCGCGCCTGCTTGGCCGATCCGCCGGCCGAGTCGCCCTCGACGATGAACATTTCGGTGTTGGCGGGATTACGGTCCTGACACTCGGCGAGCTTGCCGGGCAGGTTGGCCATGTCGAGCGCCCCTTTGCGGCGGGTCAGCTCGCGTGCCTTGCGCGCGGCCTCGCGGGCAGCGGCGGCCTCGACCACCTTGGTGACGATGGCCCTGGCCTCTTTCGGGTGCTCCTCGAACCACGCCGCAAGCTGGTCGCCGATGACGCCCTCGACCACGGGCTTGACCTCGGAGGAGACGAGCTTGTCCTTGGTCTGGCTCGAGAACTTCGGGTCGGGGACCTTGACCGAGAGCACGCAGGAGAGGCCTTCCCGGGCATCATCGCCGGTGAGCGAGACTTTCTCCTTCTTCGCGATGCCGGTCTCGTCCGCGTACTTGTTGACGACGCGCGTGAGCGCGCCGCGGAAGCCGGCGAGATGCGTGCCGCCGTCGCGCTGCGGGATGTTGTTGGTGAAGCTGAGCACGTTCTCGTGGTAGCTGTCGTTCCACCACAGCGCCGCCTCGACGCCAATGCCGTCGCGCTCGGCCGAGATCATGACAGGCGTATCGATCAGCGGGTGCTTGGCGCGGTCCAGGTAGCGCACGAACTCGCCGAGGCCGCCCTCGTACTGCAGCACCTCCTGCCTGCGGTCGGCATGGCGCTCGTCGATCAGCACGACGCGAACGCCGGAGTTCAGGAATGCGAGCTCTCGCAGCCGGTGCTCGAGGGTCTCGTAGCTGAACTCCGTCACGCCGTGGAAGGTCTCGAGGCTCGGCAGGAACGTGACTTTGGTTCCCCTGCGGCCCCCGGCATCGCCGACGGCCCTGAGCGGCGCCTCTGCAACGCCGTTGCGGAAACGCACGAAATGCTCCTTCCCGTCGCGCCAGATGACGAGCTCGAGCCACGCAGAGAGCGCGTTGACCACCGACACGCCGACGCCGTGCAGGCCGCCGGAGACCTTGTAGGGATTATCGTCCTCGCCCCCGCCGAACTTGCCGCCGGCGTGGAGCTGCGTCATCACGACCTCGGCCGCGGAGATCCCTTCCTCGTGATGAATATCGACGGGGATGCCGCGGCCGTTGTCGACCACGGTGCACGACCCGTCGGAATTCAGGACGACCTGCACTTCGCTCGCGAATCCGGCCAGCGCCTCGTCGATCGCGTTGTCGACGACCTCGTAGACCATGTGATGCAGGCCGGAGCCGTCGTCGGTGTCGCCGATGTACATGCCGGGGCGCTTGCGCACGGCGTCCAGGCCGCGCAGCACCTTGATGTTTTCCGCGCCATAGTGTTCGGCGCCGTTGTGTTTCCTGGCCGGCTGAGCAGTCATCGAAGATGTGTCCTGTGGGGAAGGCGAGATTGAGCGTTTCTTATAGCATGGATTGGGCGGGATCACGCCTGATTCCTGTTCCCTTGAGATGGGGATGGACAGGAATTTTTCAAGGTTTTTCAGAGGCTTGAAAAAGCTACGCCTGCGGAGCACACGAGCGGACGGTCGATTATGTCACGCTTTGGATGCGGCCCTCCTCGACGTGCAGGAAACGGGCGCTGTCCTCGAGCGCCGCGAAGGCGTGGCGGTCGGTCCCGGTCATCCAGGCCTGGGCCCCGAGCCGCAGCACCTCGGCGAACAGCGCGGCGCGCCTCGACGCGTCGAGATGCGCCGCGATCTCGTCGAGAAGCAGGATGGGTGCGGCGCCGCCGCGGCGCTCTGTCAGCAGCTCGGCGTGGGCCAGCACGAGCCCGATCAGCAGCGCTTTCTGCTCGCCCGTAGAGCAGTGCTGGGCCGGCATAGCTTTCGGCCCATGCTCCACGGTCATGTCCATGCGGTGCGGACCGACGAGCGTGCGCCCGGCCGCCCGGTCCCGCTCGCGGCCGCTCCTGAGTCCCGCCAGATAGGCATCCTCGACGTCGACTGCCGGCAACTCCGCCAGCCGTTGCTCGATCCAGCCGTCGAGCGCGATCCGGGACCATGGAAAGGGCGAATTCGGGTCGCGCTCGCGCCGGGCCGCGATGGTCGCTTCCAGCGCGGCTGCGGCCTGCGCCCGGGTCGCGGCCGTCGCCGTACCCGTCTCGGCCATGATGAGCTCCAGACCTGCGAAGCGCGCCTCATCCGCCACCCCGTCCTGCAGCAGGCGGTTGCGCTGGCGCATGGCCCGCTCGAACTGGCCCGCGCGCGTCCTGTAGCCGGGATCGAAGCAGAGCGTCAGCCGGTCGAGGAAGGCGCGACGCTCGCTCGCAGGGCCGGTGAACAGTCCGTCCATGGCCGGCGTCAGCCAGACCATCTCGACCCATTCGGCGAGTGCTCCCGAGCCTGGCTGCGTGATGCCGTCGATGCGGACCAGCCGGCCCGTGCGGTAGCCGGCCTCGGCCGCGTCCTGGCCCGGCAGGCGGCCCGTGCCGATGTCGACAGCGCCATGGGGCGTGTGCACCCGGGCGGCAACGGCCCAATCGCCCAACCCGCCGAGCCGCGCGACCTCGGCGAACGGCGCGCGCCGCAGTCCCAGGCCGGGAGCCAGCAGCGAGACGGCTTCGAGCAGGTTCGTCTTGCCGGCGCCATTGGGCCCGATGAGCACGACCGGATCGCGTGTGAGATCGAGGCGGGCGACCGCGTAGTTGCGGAAATTGGAGAGCGACAGGCGCTCCACCCAGATCGACCGCCTCGGCACTGGCGCCGAGTCCGGCGCCGCCGCAGAGACTTCGAGCTTCCGCCCGCCGCTCAAGCTCAGGCTCCTTGCCAGGGGCCGCACCGTCCGCTGTCAGACTCGCATCGGCATCAGGACGTAGAGCGCGCTCTCGTCGTCGCCGTCCCGCACCAGCGTCGGCGACCCGGGATCGGCGAGCCTGAACACCGCCGTGCCGCTCTCGAGCTGGTCTGCGATGTCGAGCAGGTAACGTGCGTTGAAGCCGATCTCCAGCGGGGCTGCGGCGTAGCTGACGCCGAACTCCTCGGTTGCGCTGCCACCCTCGGGGTTGTTGACGGAGAGGATCATCTTGTCATCGGACAGGTTGAGCTTGACGGCGCGGCCGCGCTCGCTGGCAATCGTCGAGACCCGGTCCACGGCGTTCTTGAACTGGCTGCTCGAAACCGTGAGGATCTTGTCGTTGTTCTGCGGGATGACACGCGCGTAGTCGGGAAAGGTTCCGTCGATCAGCTTCGAGGTGACCGTCACCGTGCCGATCTCGAAACGCACCCTGCTGCTCGATATGCCGACCCGCACCTCCGTATCCGAATCCTCAAGCAAGCGGTTGAGCTCGTGCACGGTCTTGCGGGGGACGATGACGCCCGGCATCCCATCGGCGCCTTCGGGCCGCGGCAGCTCGACCTGCGCGAGGCGGTGGCCGTCGGTCGCCACGGCGCGCAGGGTCGGCTGACTGTTGCCGGCCGGGTGCATGTAGATCCCGTTCAGGTAATACCGCGTCTCCTCGGTGGAGATGGCGAACCGCGTCTTGTCGATGAGCCGTTTCAGCTCGAGCGCGCCGAGCTTGAAGCCATGCGTCATCTCGCCGGCGGAGAGGTCCGGGAAGTCCTCGGCCGGCAGCGTCTGCAGCGCGAAGCGGGCCTGGCCCGAGGTGAGGGACAGGCGATCGCGCTCCGCATCGCGGACCATCTCGACCTCGGCGCCGTCCGGCAGTTTGCGGACTATGTCGTGCAGCATGTGCGCGGGCACGGTGACGGCGCCGGGCGTCGCCACCTCGGCCGGCGCCTGCTCGATCACCTCGCGCTCGAGGTCGGTGGCCTTCAGCTCGAGCGTTTCCCCGGACGCCCGCAAGCGGACGTTCGACAGGATCGGGATTGTCGTGCGCCGCTCGACGACGCTGGCGACGTGACCCAGCGCCCGCAGGAGCTCGCTTCTATCGATCACTAGCCGCATGGCAGCATGCCTCTCGGGACTGTGCCGGAATGAGTGGCCCGCTGGAGGGGACACGGTGTCGAATCGCAACCTGGACCGCTGCGGTACTCGATGCCCAATCTGGAGGGATTCGCACGTACCAGCAACTTGACCCTAGTCGCAGGCGTTGGCAAGAGGCTGGCAGGCGTCCGGCAGGATACCGAATGGCTTCCCTGCGTACCTGGCGCCGCCGCGGTCGTTGCCTGAGCTGCCGGCTCGTGCCAGTGATCCGGCATGGACCCCGAGGCCCGATCCGCCGTGGCACTGATCTTCCTGAACCGCTATTTCCATCCCGATCATTCCGCCACCAGCCAGATGCTCGCCGATCTCGCGTTCGGTCTGGCGCGGCAAGGCCGCTCGGTCACCGTCATCGCCTCGCGCCAGCGTTACGACGACCCTGCGGTCCGACTGCCGGCGCAGGAAACCGTCGAGGGTGTCGCCGTCATCCGTGCCTGGTCCACCCGCTTCGGGCGCGACAGGCTCCTCGGACGCGCCGTCGACTACGCGACGTTCACCTGCGCCGCTGCCTGGGCTCTGTGGCGCGCCGCGCGCCGCCCGGATGTCATCATTGCAATGACCGATCCGCCGATGCTGTCCGTCATGGCTGCCGCGGTCCGCTTGTTGCGGCGGGCGACTCTCGTCAACTGGATGCAGGACGTCTTCCCCGAGGTCGCCGAAGCCTTGGGGCTCGGGCAGGGGCGGCTGCCCCGCTGGGGCTTCGCGCTCCTGCGCCGCCTGCGCGACAGGTCCCTGCGGGCGGCCGCCGTCAACGTCGCCGTCGGCGAGCGGATGGCGGCGCGCCTGGCGAGCGGCGGGGTCCCTGGCGAGCGGATCTCGGTCATTCCCAACTGGGCCGATGGGCGGCTGATCCGGCCGATGCCGCACGGCGACAACCCTTTGCGCCGCGAATGGGGGCTCGAGGATGCGTTCGTCGTCGGCTATTCGGGCAACCTCGGACGCGCTCACGAGATCGAGACGATCCTCGGCGCCGTCGCGGCGATCGAGCAGCGGCCCGTGGGAGTTGCCGCCCCGGCGCTTCCGCGCGTGCTCTGGCTGTTCGTCGGCGGCGGCGCGCAGCGCGAAGCCCTGATGCGGGAGGCCCGGCGTCGGCGGCTCGCGTCCGTGCGCTATGAGCCCTACCAGCCTCGGGAGCGCCTGGCCGAGAGCCTGTCCGCGGCCGACGTTCACCTCGTCTCGCTGCGTCCGGAGCTCGAGGGCCTGGTCGTCCCGAGTAAGGCCTACGGCATCGCGGCGGCCGGCCGCCCGACGATTTTCATCGGAGATCCCGGCGGCGAGATCGCAACGCTACTCGAGGCCCACCACTGCGGCTTGACTGTCCCTGTCGGAGACAGCGCCGGCCTCGCCCGCACTGTTATCGATCTCGCCGCGAGCCCCGGGATGTGCCGCACCATGGGCGAGCGCGCGCGAGCGGCGCTGCTGGCCGATTACGACCTGCCGGTCGGGGTCGGCAAGTGGGCGGCGCTGCTCGACTGCGTCGCCAGCGGCAACAGCCGACGCTGAACGCGCGAGCGGCCGGCAGCGTCCTGTTGTCGTCCGGCCGTGGTTTCAGGGTGTCGCGCCGGTGTGCTCCGCCAGGAAGGCCGCATAAGCGTTCGCCAGCCCGTCGCGCAGCCCGAGGCGCGGCTTCCAGCCCATCGCTTTCAGCTTGTCGCCGCTCATGAGCTTGCGCGGTGTGCCGTCGGGCTTTTCCGGATCGTTGGCGATCCGGCCCTTGAAGCCGACCACGTCGGCGATGAGCTGCGCGAGGTCGCCGATCTCGAGATCCTCGCCGGAGCCGACGTTGATGTGCTCCTCGGCGGAATAGCGCTTCATGATCTCGACCAGCGCATCGGCGCAGTCATCGACGTGCAGGAACTCCCGGCGCGGCTTGCCACTGCCCCAGATCACCAGCTCGCCGGCACCCTTCTCCTTTGCCTCGTGCGCCTTGCGGATCAGCGCGGCGACCACATGGCTCGTCTCCAGGTCCCAGTTGTCGCCGGGCCCGAAGAGGTTGGTCGGCATGGCCGAGATGAAATCGGCGCCGTGCTGCCGGCGGTAGGCCTGGCACAGCTTCAGCCCCGCGATCTTGGCGACCGCATACCATTCGTTGGTGGGCTCCAGCACGCTGGTCAGAAGCGCCGATTCCGGAATGGGTTGCGGCGCATGCTTCGGATAGATGCACGAGGAGCCGAGGAACAGCAGCTTCTCGACTCCCGCCTTGAAGGCGCCATGGATGATGTTCGTCTCCATGGCCAGGTTGTCGTAGAGGAAATCCGCCGGCTGCGAGGCGTTCGCGAGAATTCCGCCGACCCGCGCGGCGGCCACGAAGACGGCCTGCGGCCGCGTGCCCGCGATCCAGCGCTCGGTCGGCTCCTGCCGGCGCAGGTCCACCGCGCTCCGGTCGACGGTGACGATCTCGCAACCTTCCGTCGCGAGCCGGCGCACGAGCGCCGCTCCGACCATGCCGCGGTGTCCCGCGACCCAGACCCGCTTGCTCCTGAGCTCGTATTGAGCCTCGCCGCCCGGCGTCGCACTCGTCACTTCAACCCTCTTTCAGCGCCGCCACAGCCCGATGGGCGCGGGCACTCGCCGCCGCAGCTCATTCGGAACGATCGCGGCGGTCCGATTCCTGATGAATGGTGGCGAGCTCGCTTTCCATCATCTCGCGGACGAGGTCCGCGAAGGTGGTCTTCGGCACCCAGCCGAGCTTCTGACGCGCCTTGGACGCGTCCCCCAGGAGCTCGTCCACCTCGGTCGGCCGGAAATAGCGCGGGTCGATGCTGACCAGCACCGCGCCGGTGCGGGCGTCGACGCCGGCCTCGTCCGCGCCCTTCCCGCGCCAGACGATCTCCCGGCCGACGTGCGCGAACGCACGCTCGACGAAGGCGCGAATCGAGTATGCCTTGCCGGTCGCGAGCACGAAATCGTCGGGCTCCTGCTGCTGCAGCATCATCCACATGCCCTCGACGAAGTCGCGCGCGTGCCCCCAGTCGCGTTTGGCGTCGAGATTGCCGAGATGGAGGCGCCGCTGCAGCCCGTGCTCGATGGCGGCGACGCCGCGGGTGATCTTGCGGGTGACGAACGTCTCGCCGCGCATGGGGCTTTCGTGGTTGAAGAGAATGCCGTTCGAGGCGTGCAGGCCGTAGGCCTCCCGGTAGTTGACGGTGATCCAGTAGGCGTAGAGCTTGGCGGCGGCATAGGGCGAACGGGGATAGAACGGCGTCGTCTCGCGCTGCGGGACCTCCTGAACCTTGCCGTAGAGCTCCGACGTCGAGGCCTGATAGAAGCGGACGCGCTCGACGAGGCCGAGGATCCGGACCGCCTCCAGCAGTCTGAGCGGGCCCAGGGCGTCCGTGTTCGCGGTGTACTCGGGGCTCTCGAAGCTCACGTGCACGTGGCTCTGGGCAGCCAGGTTGTAGATTTCGTCCGGCTGGATGTCCTGGACGAGACGGATGAGATTGGTCGCGTCCGAGAGATCGCCGTAATGCAGGAAAAAGCGCGTCTCGCCCTCGTGGGGGTCGACGTAGAGCTCGTCCACCCGCGCCGTGTTGAACGACGAGGAGCGCCGCTTGATGCCGTGGACCGTGTAGCCTTTCGCGAGCAGCAGGCGCGCCAGGTAGGCTCCGTCCTGCCCGGTCACTCCGGTAATCAGCGCCACCCGGCTCGACATTTCCCTTACCCCCGTTGCCTCGGCTTCCGCCTATGCCGGATGGATGCTCGTCGTAGCGACCTTGACCTTTACGCTTTGGTTGAGCAGGTCCATGAGCACCACCAGCCGGTCCTTCTCGTCCATTTCGATGATCGTCGCGACGAGGCCGTCGAGCGGACCGCCGCGCATGCGCACCTGCTGCCCGAGCCGGTAGGGCTCCACCGGCCTGACGATGACGCCATCCACCTCGCGCGCCTTGAGTCCGGCTATGAGCCCGTCCTCGATGAAGCTCAACCGCTCTCCGCAGCCGATGATTCGGCGCACCCCGTAGGTGGACAGGATCGGGCGCCAGCGCTGGAGATCAGGATTCGTCCGCACGAACAGGTAACCGGGGAACAGCGGTCGCGAAACGTCCATTGTCCGTCGCGCGTGGCGGATGCGGCGCTGGATCATCGGACAGTAGGCTTCGAAGCTCTGCCGGTCCAGGTTCTCGAGCGCGATCCGCTCGCGGTGCGGTTGCGTGTTGACGGCCATCCAGCGGCCCGGGCGCGCCCCCGCCGTGCGCTCCGGGGGCTTGCCGCCCCCGACCCCCGGCTCCTCGCTCACTGCGCCTGCCGGCGACTGCAGTTCCACGATGGATTGCCTCCCCCCATTGCATGCGACCAGTCCGGGAGGTCTGGCGTTATGGTGGTGTAGTACGGATTATGTGCTCCGCTGTTTAGCCATTGGGACGCTCCGGAGCAAGCCCGCGATCCTGCTCCGAGCGCAAACTCGGCAACTCTCTCTCCCCGCTCGATCGGGCAGCGCGATTCCTCAGTAGCAGACCTGCTTCAGAGTCCAGCTCACGATCTTGCAGTGCTCCTGGCCGCTCGGCGTGACGACGCACTGGCGGTTGGGAATGCGCTGGTAGTCGCAGTAATAGCCACCGGCGAAGCCGGAGTAGCCCTTGACCGGTCCTGCGAACTCGTAATGCTTCTCGATCAACGGCCTGCCGTGACCCTTCTTGGCGTGCGCAATACCGGGTGCGGCGATCTGTGCGATGAGCACGGCAGCGGCGGCGGCGATCGTGATCGGTTTTGCGGTCATGGCTTGCTCCATCCTGATTATGCGCTCCGCTGCCCTGCGCAGCGGGCTCGACTGTGTAACCGGACGTTAGCGACATCATCGGGCTTCCGCTGTTCCCCCAGAGACAGGCCGTCCACCCGCGACGGAGCTTGGAGCGCGACGGTTTGCCATGCCCGCAGCGCTGTGACGCCAAAGTGTGATAATGTTACTTTTGCATCCGCAGCTCGAGACCGGAGTCATGACCGAACGCCAGCCAGCGGCCGCATTCCCGCCACCGGGTCACAACCACAAGTCCTGCGTCGAACTGGCGCTCGAACGGGCCGAGCGGGCTTTCGAGGCCAAGGGATTGCGGCTGACCGAGCTCAGGCGGCGAGTATTCGAGGAGATCGCGGGGTCTCACCACGCGATCGGCGCCTACGACGTCCTCGAGCGCCTCGGAGCGAAGGGAACGCGGCTTGCGCCGATCTCGGTCTATCGCGCCATCGACGCCCTGCTGAGCGCCGGCGTCATCCACCGGCTCGAGAGCCGGAACGCATTCTTCGCCTGCCATTCGGCCCATGCCGCCGACCGCGATCAGCTCATCCTGGCCTGTGGACAATGCGGGCGGGTGGCGGAGGTGCCGGGCCGGTCCGTGTTCGAGGCGATCGGCCGCGCGCTGCGCCAGGCTCGATTTCAGCCGGACCGCACGGTGGCCGAGGTGACCGGCATATGCGGCGATTGCCGGGCGCGATGAACCAACGGGAACGGCTCGATGATAAAGGCTTCGACTGCGGTCTGTGCGGAGACGCTGCCCGGCAGCCACCGCAGCCATGAGCACCACAGCCATGGGCAGGCCGGCAGCGGACCGGCTGCCGAGCCGCCGCCGGCTCGTGCGCTGCTCGCGGCGCGCGGCCTGTGGCTCTCGCGCAGTGGACGGACGATCCTCGAAGGAATCGATCTCGACATCGGGGCGGGTGAGATCGTCACCCTGATCGGGCCGAACGGCGCCGGCAAGACGACGCTCGTGCGCCTGCTGCTCGGCCTCGTCGCCCCCGACCGGGGAACGATAGCTCGAAGGCCGGGCCTTTCGATCGGCTACGTGCCGCAGCGCTTCGATGTCGACCGCGCGATCCCGATGACGGTGGCGCGGTTCCTCGCCCTCGGCGGGTCGACCGCACCCGAGCGCCTCGGGGCCGTGCTGGCCGAGGTCGGCGCCAGCCCGGTCCTCCATCAGCAGATCGCGAGCCTGTCCGGCGGCGAGCTGCAGCGCGTCCTGCTGGCCCGCGCGCTGCTGCGCGACCCTGGGCTTCTCGTCCTCGACGAGCCGGTCCGCGGCGTCGATTACGCGGGCGAAGCGGACCTCTACGCCCTGATCGGCCGGCTCAGGTCCGACCGGGGCCTGGGCGTGCTGCTGGTCTCGCACGACCTGCACATCGTCATGGCGCAGAGCGACCGTGTCGTCTGCGTCAACCGCCACGTGTGCTGCTCGGGAGTCCCGGAGACAGTAGCCAAGGACCCCTCGTATGCCCGCCTGTTCGGCGCGCACGCCGCGCGGGCGTTCGCGATCTACAGCCACCGCCACGACCATCGCCACGATCTGGCGGGCGAGGCGCTCCCGGTCCCGCCGGAGCCGCCGGGCGCCACCGGCCAGCGAAAGGAGTCCTGATCCGGATGGACCCGTTCCTGATCCGCGCGCTGGCCGCGGGCCTCGGCGTCGCCATTCTCGCGGCGCCGCTAGGCTGCTTCGTGGTCTGGCAGCGCATGGCCTACTTCGGCGAGACGGTCGCGCAGGCGAGCCTCATCGGCCTCGCGCTCGGCCTGGCGCTGCAGCTCGACTTGACGGCCTCCGCGCTGGGCGTCTCGGCGGCGATGGCGCTGCTGCTCGTGGCGCTGGCTCGGCAGAGCCTCGTGCCGCTCGATTCTCTGCTGGGCTTCCTGGCCCATTCCGCGCTCGCCGTAGGCGTGGTCGCGGCATCGCTGGTGCGCGGGCCGCCGGTCGATCTGCTGAGCTACCTGTTCGGGGACATCTTTGCCGTCTCGGCCGCAGATCTGTGGTGGGTCTACGCAGGCGGCGCCGTCGTCATCGCGGCGCTCGTCCGGCTGTGGCGGCCGCTGCTGTCGATGGCTGTGCACGAGGAGCTGGCCGCCGCCGAGGGCGTCCGGCGCGATCTGGTGAAGGCCGGCTTCGCGGTCCTGCTGGCACTGGCGATCGCGGTCGCCATAAAGGTCGTCGGCATACTGCTGGCGATCGCCTTCCTGATCATGCCGGCGGCCGCCGCCCGTCCGCTCAGCGACACGCCGGAAAGGATGGCGCTCCTGGCCGCGGCCATCGCCGTCGTCGGCGTGCTGGCTGGCATCCAGCTCTCCGTGAGCTTCGACATCCCCGGCGGGCCGGCGATCGTGCTGGTGCTGGCCGGCGCCTCGGGGATCTCCCTCATGGGCGCGGCGATGCGGCGGGCCGCGCGCTGATCATCAGCTACTGTTCAGCGCGGCGTCGGTGCATTAGGTAAGGAGCGCGAGGGAGACAACCGGGAGCAGTCATGGCGGATCCGAGGGGCCCGCGGCGTACGTCCGTTCCGGTCGATGTCGGCGCCGTGCGCGTGGGCGGGCAGCACCCGATCGTCGTCCAATCGATGACCAATACCGACACCGCGGACGTGGAGGCCACGGCGCGGCAGGTGGCGGCGCTGGCGCGCGCCGGCTCGGAGCTGGTGCGCATCACGGTGGACCGCGACGAGGCCGCCAGGGCCGTTCCACGCATCCGTGATCGCCTCGCAGGCATGGGCATCAACGTGCCGCTGGCGGGTGATTTTCATTACATCGGCCACAAGCTGCTGGCCGAGAACCCGGCCTGCGCCGAGGCGCTCGACAAGTATCGCATCAACCCGGGCAACGTCGGCTTCAAGAACAAGCGCGACCAGCAGTTCTCCTCGATCGTGGAGCAGGCACTGAGGTGGGGCAAGCCGGTGCGCATCGGCGTCAACTGGGGCAGCCTCGACCAGGAGCTGCTGACGCACCTCATGGACGAGAACTCGAGGGCGGCCCGGCCCATGACCGCGCGGGCCGTGCTGCACGAGGCGATCGTCCAGTCGGGGCTGCTGTCGGCTGCGCGCGCCGAGGAGCTGGGCCTCGGTGCGGACCGCATCATCATCTCGGCCAAGGTGTCGGCGGTTCAGGACCTGATCAGCGTCTACAAGATGCTGGCCGGGCGCTGCAATTACGCCCTGCACCTCGGGCTGACCGAAGCCGGCATGGGCTCCAAGGGCATCGTCGCCTCGTCGGCCGCCATGGGCATTCTGCTGCAGCAGGGTATCGGCGATACGATCCGCTACTCCCTGACGCCCGAGCCGGGCGGCGACCGCACGCTCGAGGTCCGGGCGGCGCAGGAGCTGCTGCAGACGATGGGACTGCGCTCGTTCGTGCCGGCCGTCGCGGCCTGCCCCGGCTGCGGCCGCACCACCTCGCCCGTGTTCCAGGAGCTGGCCAGGGACGTGCAGGAGATGATCCGCGAGCGCATGCCGGTGTGGCGCGAGAGGTACCCCGGCGTCGAGGGATTGAACCTCGCGGTGATGGGCTGCATCGTCAACGGGCCGGGCGAATCCAAGCACGCGGACATCGGCATCTCGCTGCCCGGCACCGGCGAGCAGCCTGCGGCCCCCGTGTTCATCGACGGCAAGAAAGCCATGACCCTGCGCGGCCCCCGCATCGCCGAGGAGTTCAAGGCGATCGTCGAGGACTACATCGAGAAGCGGTACGGGAAAGGCGCCCGTGCGGCAGCGCGTGCGTAACCGGGGTTGCGCGCACGTCTGCGCACCCCGCCGCCGATCCGAGCGGCTCCCCCCAGGTCTCGCGGCAACCTGCCCTCACACCCCCTCGAACAGCACCGTCGATAGATACCGCTCCGCGAAAGACGGCACGATGGCGACGATGCGCTTGCCGGCCATTTCTGGGCGCTTGCCGATCTCGACGGCGGCCCAGACCGCGGCGCCGGAGGAGATGCCGCCCGCGATGCCGTCGAGGCGCGCGAGCCGCCGCGCGGTGTCGATGGCGTCCTGGTTGGAGACCAGGATGATCTCGTCGATGAGCGAGGTGTCCATGATCTCGGGGACGAAGCCCGCGCCGATGCCCTGCAGCGGGTGAGGGCTGTGCTGGCCGCCCGACAGCACCGGACTGAGCTCCGGCTCGACCGCGACCATTCGCAAGCCCGGACGGCGCGGCTTCAGCACCTGCCCGCACCCCGTGAACGTGCCGCCGGTGCCGACGCCTGAGACGATGACGTCGACCTCGCCGCCGGTATCGCGCCAGATCTCCTCGGCGGTGGTCCTGCGGTGGATTTCCGGATTGGCGGGGTTGGTGAACTGGCCGGGCATCACGGAGCCGGGGACCTCCGCCAGCAGCTCCTCGGCACGAGCCATGGCGCCCTTCATGCCTTTCTCGCGCGGCGTCAGCTCCAGCTCGGCCCCGAGGAAAGCCAGCATCTTGCGCCGCTCGATCGACATCGAGTCCGGCATCGTCAGGATCAGCCGGTAGCCCCGCGCCGCCGCGGCGAAGGCGAGCGCGATGCCGGTGTTGCCCGAGGTCGGCTCGACGAGCGTCGTGCCCGGCCCGATCCTCCCCTGCTGCTCGAGGTCGAGGATCATGGCAACGCCGATGCGGTCCTTGACGCTGGCCAGCGGGTTGAAGAACTCGAGCTTCAGCACGAGGTCTGCGGTCACGCCCGTCTCGGCGCTGAGCCGCGGCGCACGCACCAGCGGCGTATTTCCGATCGTCTCGATGATGCTGTCGTAGATGCGCCCCCGGCCCGGCGGGTCGAATTGGGGTTGGTGCTTTGCTGGCCGTTCCATTTCCTGGCCTCCATCAATGCGAGCCGTCATGCCGGAATATTCGAAAGAAGGGGCGAGTCGCGCGGGCGGTTCCTTCGTCACGGGGTTCAGCTCGTTCGCGTCGAAACATACCTGACGGCCTGCCGCAGCATACCTGCCCGACCGCCGAACCGCTCGAGCATCGAGATGGCCTCGTTCTGGAGCCTGCACAGGCGCTCACGCGCGCCTTCGACCCCCAGGACAGAGACATAAGTCGCCTTGCCGGCCGCGGCGTCCTTACCGGTCGCCTTGCCGACGGCGGCCGCTGCGCCTTCGGCGTCGAGCAGATCGTCGGCGACCTGGAAGGCAGCCCCGAGCAGGCGGCCGAACTCGGCGAGCGCGCGCCGCTCGTCCGGCGGGGCCGCGGCCAGAATGGCGCCGGCCTTCGCGGAGAAGGCGATCAGCGCCCCGGTCTTCCTCTCCTGGATGTCGCGCACGCGATCGAGGTCCTGCGCATCGAGCCGGGGGAGCCTCTCGGCGTCGAGATCGAGCTGCTGGCCGCCGGCCATGCCGGATGGTCCCGCAGCGCGCGCCAGCCCCAGCGCCAGCTCGCAGCGCACGATGGCCTCGGGGTGGGCGTCTGGATGCGCCAGAACCTCGAAGGCGAATGTCAGCAGCGCGTCGCCCGCGAGAATGGCCGTGGCCTCGTCGAAGGCGATATGGACGGTCGGCCGCCCGCGGCGCAGCTCGTCGTCGTCCATGGCCGGCAGGTCGTCGTGCACGAGCGAATAGCAGTGCACCAGCTCGACGGCGGCTGCCACCTGGAGCGCCGCCTCCGGCGCGAGGCCGAACAGCCCGGCGCTCTCGATCACGAGAAACGGACGGAACCGCTTGCCGCTTCCGAGCACGGCGTAGCGCATGGCTTCGGCCAACCGCGGCGGCGCGTCGGCGACGGTCTCGCTCAGGAGCTGCCGCAGGCGGGCCTCCGTGAGGAGAGCGTTCGTGCGAAGCTGTTGCGGCAGGGTCATGCTGATGCCATCTACGTTGCCGAGGGTTGCGGCGGCCGCCCGGAATCGGCGGGCGCCTGCGGGCCAAGTCCGCTATAACACTTCCCGCAACGGGCTGGTCCACAAGTATGGCTTGGCAAGACAGAGTGCGAGAGGCGAGGTGCAGCACGCCGTCGGCTGAGTCGTCCCGGCAATGGCCCTCCGCCCTGGTCGGCCATGCGCCGGGTTGTCTCAGGCTGGCGCTCGTCGCCGGCTCGGCGGCACTGGTGGCGCTGCTGACGGCGTTCGTGGCGCTCAGCGCCGTCGTGCTGATCATTCTGCGCTTCGTAGACCCGCCGATGTCGGCACTGATGCTCGGCCACGCGCTGACCGGGGGCAAGGTCGAGCAGCGCTGGGTGGGACTGGAGCGGATCTCGCCCCACCTCGTCAGGGCAGTGATCAGCTCGGAGGACGGGCAGTTCTGCAGCCACAGCGGCATCGATTTCGGCGAGCTCGCGCTGGCGCTGAGGAAGGCGGAGCGCAACGGTCTCGACGACGTGCGCGGAGCCAGCACGATCAGCATGCAGGTGGCCAAGAACCTGTTCCTGTGGCCGTCCAAGGACCTGCTGCGCAAAGGGCTGGAGCTCGGCATCACGGTGGTCATGGAGCAGGTCTGGCCGAAGCGGCGGATTCTCGAGGTCTATCTCAACATCGCCGAGTGGGGCCCGGGGATCTTCGGAGCCGAGGCCGCTGCCCGGCACCACTTCCGCAAGCCCGCGGCCCGGCTCAGCCCGCACGAGGCGGCGCTGATGGCCGCTGCCCTGCCAAACCCCATCCGGCGCGTGGCCGGAGCGGCAGGCCCTGGCACGCGCCGCCTGGCCCAGATCGTCGAGGCGCGGGCGCGGTCGGCCGGCAGGCGCGTGGCCTGCGTCCTGCCGCTCGGGTCGTCGCGTTGAAATCCACCGGCGCTGGCGTTCGGCTCGAAATGCGTCTATAAGCCCGCTCCGAGACGTGCCGGACGCATTGCGGCCCGGCAAGAGGGATCTGTTATCCAGGCAGATGACGAGTTCGACCATTCTCGGCCCGCCGCTGCCGTGTGGCCGAGCGAAGGAGACAGGCCATGGCCGTACCCCGCAGTAAAATGTCGCCGATGAAGCGCGGCTTCCGCAGGTCTGCCGACGCCTTGAAGGCGCCGACCTACATCGAGGACAAGGACAGCGGCGAGCGCCGCCGCCCGCATCATATCGATCTCAAGACCGGCAAATACCGCGGCCGGCAGATTCTCGAGCCCAAGGACGAGGTCTAGTGTCCCGATTCCGCGGGTCGCCGATGCTCGATGCTGGCGCTCGGAGCGAGCTTCGGACACTAGGTTCATAGACTTGCTAGTGTGATTCAGATCGAGAAACTCGCTCG
Source organism: Hyphomicrobiaceae bacterium (assembly GCA_023384095.1). Lineage (GTDB taxonomy): Bacteria > Pseudomonadota > Alphaproteobacteria > Rhizobiales > Hyphomicrobiaceae > ZC4RG25. The sequence continues at coordinate 242,646 of JAHDXT010000003.1, read as the reverse complement.
CAACCTGGAATTTCTCGATCATCACACTAGCCTGAAATCCGGCCAAGGGGGACCGGAGCCCGCCGCCGCCGGGCCTTGCGTCGCGCCGACATAATTCCAGCGTCGGCGACCGCTATGGGCCAGTGGCGGCCGGGTCGTAAACGGGAGGTGTGCGATGTCGCTGAGAGCCATTCCGCTGATTGCCGTGGCGTTCATCCTCTACAACGTCGTCGTCTTGCTGGGCGGCGACTCTCCCCCGGGCGAGATCCTGGCGACCCAGCTTTTCGAGATCCCCATGCTGCATGCGGAAGCCAGGTGGGCGTTCACCTGGGGCGACTTCCTCATCTTGCTCGTTCTCATGCTGCTGTTCGTCGAGCTGCTGAAGGCGACATACACCTCGACGGCGTCCCTGCTCGATCACGGCCTCTCGATGATCGTGTTCGTGGTCTGCCTCATCGAGTTCCTGCTGGTGCGACAGGCGGCGAGCTCGGTGTTCTTCTTCATCACGATGGCGGCACTGATCGACGTCGTCGCCGGCTACACCATCGGGATCCGCGTGGCGCGGCGCGATTTCCAGATCGGCGAGTGAAGGGCCCCGGGCGGCCGGCATTCCGGGCTTCATGCCTTCTTAGGCAGTTTCGTCCTAGCTTGGCGCTCTCTGCAGAGCGTCGGGGCTTAGGCGAGTGAGCAGGTCGATGACAGAGCAGCCTGCGCCGCCGCCCGCCGGCATCGACGGGGCGGCGGGGCCGGGCGCGGATGGCGGACAGGCCGTGGCCGTCGATGGGGCGCCTGCAGGCGCCTCGGGCCGGTTCGACTTCGCCGAGGCCATGACGGCGGCGAACGAGACCGCATACGCGTTGGACATCGCCGCCGACCGCCTCGACTGGACGGGCAATGTGCTGCAGGTCCTGGGCGTGCCGTCGCTCGACGCCATCTCGACCGAGGCGAGATACCGCTTTCTCATCGCACCGGAGCATGTCGGCCGGCGATTGATGCTCGGCAGATCCGGCAGCCGCGGGCGCGAGGACGGGGTTCCTTACCGGGTGCAATACCGGCTGATGCCGCGCGGCCGCAGCGGCGACGTCTCGCTGCGGGTCGAGGATCAGGGCCGCTGGTGGGCCGACGCAGACGGGTATCCGTCCCGGGCCGTGGGCGTGGTCCGCGTCATCGACGATCGTTACAGGGACGAGCAGCTACTACGCCGCCGCGGCAATCAGGACGAGCTTACCGGCCATCTCAGCCGCCGGAAGCTGATCGAGGCGCTGAGTGACGTGGTCGCCGGCAGCGGGCGAGAGAACCCGAGCGCATTCCTGATGGTCGCCATCAACGACCTCTCGGTGACCAACGAGACGTTCGGTTTCGAGGCCGGTGACGAAGTGATCGCCGCCGTGGGTCGGGTGCTCCGGGACGAGTTGCGCGTCGGCGATGTCATCGGCCGCTATTCCTCGAACAAGTTCGGTGTGATCCTCAGGAGATGCGGCGCAGGCGCCATGCGGATGACAGCCGATCGCCTGCTGACGTCCGTTCGCGCGGCCCGCATCAATGCGGCGGCCTGCCGCCTGTCTGCGACGGTCTCGATCGGCGGCGTTCTGGTGCCGGAGCTGGCGGGCAGCGCCAACGAGGCGATCGGCCGGTCGCTGCAGGCGCTTTCTGGTGCAAAGCTCAAGTTCGAAGGCTTTTCAGCCTATCAGCCGAGCCCGCAAGAAGACAGTGTGCGGCTTCGAAACATCGCGGTGACCAGGGACGTCGTTGCCGCCCTGGAAACCGGCCGGATGCGGCTGGCACTGCAGCCGATCGTCTCGACGGCAAGCTGGGAGCCGGTGCTCCACGAGTGCCTGCTGCGCATGGAGCGGGCCGACGGCACGATGATCGCGGCCGGGGAGTTCATCGGCATTGCCGAGCAGCTTGGCCTGGCGCGGCTCGTCGACCGGCGGGCGCTCGAGCTCGCCGTCGGCATCCTCGAGAGGCAACCGGATCTGCGGCTCTCTCTCAATGTGTCCGGCCTGACCTGCTCCGACCACGACTGGCTCGCCGCCCTGCATCGGCTGGCCGGCGGCAGCAAGCTGGCGGAGCGGCTGACGATCGAGATCACCGAGACCGCGGCCATCCGGGACCTCGACCAGTCGGCGGCTTTCGTCGACGCGCTGAAGGATCTCGGCTGCCGCGTCGCCATCGACGACTTCGGCGCGGGCAACACGTCGTTCAAGAACCTGAAACACCTCGCTGTCGACATGGTGAAGATCGACGGCGCCTTCGTCAAAAACCTGCCGAGGGACAGAAGCGATCAGGTCTTCGTCAAGGCCATGATCGAGCTGGCCCGCAACCTGAATATGGAGACCGTCGCCGAGTGGGTCGGCGACGACGCCACTGCCCGACTGCTCGCCGATGCGGGCGTCGACTATCTGCAGGGCTTCCACTTCGGAGAGCCGGTCATTGTCGAAGGTGCGACCAGCCAATAGCGAACAAGAGGTGACGTTCACCTGGCTCCTATTCGCAATTCGCCACTTCCTATTCGCTCTTCTGAGACAGCTTCTCGATCTTCTCCTGCATCGAGGCGAGCTGCGCCCTGAGCTCGTCGAGCTCGGGCCTGCCCGCACCCGGCCCTGTTGCCTGCGCCTGGCGCGTGTCCGCGGCCTCGCCAGCGGCCGCGGCGGGCTCTTCCGGCTTGCCGCCGTCAGGCTGCTTGGCGCTGAAGGGGGTCCACATCGCCATGGCCTTCTCGAACATGGCCATGTTCTTCCTGGTCTGCTCCTGCATCGCGTCGAAGGCCGCGGTGCTGAAGGGGTTCTGACCCAGCATATGCGCGAACTGGGTCCGGAAGCGCTCCTGCTCCTTGGCCAGCGTCTCGAGGCTCATCTGGAGATAGGTCGGCACCATCCTCGCGATGCTGTCGTCGTAGAAGCGGATGAGCTGGCGCAGAAACGGAACCGGCAACAGCGTCTGCCCGCCCGAGCGCCCCTCCTGCTCGACGATGATCTGTGTCAGCACCGAGTGGGTCAGGTCATCGCCTGTCTTGGCGTCGTAGACGACGAAATCCCGGTCGGACCTCACCATCGCTGCAAGATCCTCGAGCGTCACATACGTGCTCGTTTCCGTATTGTAGAGGCGCCGATTGGCATACTTTTTTATGACCACTGCCTCTTTCTTGTCGGTGGCCGGGTCATTCTTGCTGAGCATGGCGTTCAGATCTTGACATTGACTCTATTTCACAAGCTAGCACAGTGCGGGATTGTGGCAACTCCTATTCCGAAAGCCCCTCGCGGGCCGCACCGCACTGCGCCCACGGTTGCATTGCGGGCCACAGACGCGCCCTGCTATCGTGGCGGGCAGCCGGATTCTGTTTCAATCGCAGCGACGGCAATCCACGTTCTGTTCCAGATCGTTCTGTTCCATATCGATTCCGGGTCATCCCAGGAGAGCCAGAATGAGCGCAGACAACTCGACAATTGTCATCGCGAGCGCCGCTCGCACGCCCGTGGGTTCGTTCAACGGCTCGCTGTCGAGCCTGCCTGCGCACGAGCTCGGGAAGGTCGCCATCAGGGCGGCTATCGAGCGGGCCGGCATCGAGCCCGGCGACGTCGACGAGGTCATTGTGGGCCAGATTCTCACGGCGGGCGAGGGCCAGAACCCGGCACGCCAGGCCTCGATCGCGGCGGGCATTCCGGTCGACAGCCCGGCCTGGGGAATGAACCAGCTCTGCGGATCGGGCTTGCGGGCTGTGGCGCTCGGCGCCCAGCAGATCCAGCTCGGCTCGTCCTCGATAGTGGTGGCGGGCGGGCAGGAGAGCATGAGCCAGGCGCCCCACTGCGCGCACCTGCGCGAAGGCACCAAGATGGGCGACCTGAAGCTCATCGACACCATGATCAAGGACGGCCTGTGGGATGCCTTCAACGGCTATCACATGGGCAACACGGCCGAGAACGTGGCCCGGCAATGGCAGATCACGCGCGAGGAGCAGGACCGGTTCGCCGTCGCCTCGCAGAACAAGGCGGAGGCCGCCAAGAAGGCCGGCAAGTTCAAGGACGAGATCGCGCCGGTGACCATCAAGACGCGCAAGGGCGAAACGGTCGTCGGCGAGGACGAGTACATCCGGGAGGGCGCCACCTACGACGGCATGGCCAAGCTGCGCCCCGCCTTCGACAAGGACGGCACCGTGACGGCGGGCAATGCCTCGGGTATCAACGATGGCGCCGCCGCAGTCGTCCTGATGACGCTCGCCGAGGCCAGGAAGCGGGGCATCACCCCGCTGGCGCGCATCGTCTCCTGGGCGCACGCGGGCGTCGACCCGTCGATCATGGGCACGGGTCCGATCCCGGCCTCCAGGAAGGCGCTGGAGAAGGCGGGCTGGACGGTCGACGACCTCGAGCTCATCGAGGCCAACGAGGCCTTCGCCGCCCAGGCCTGCGCCGTCAACAAGGGGCTCGGCTGGGACACGGAGAAGGTGAACGTCAACGGCGGCGCCATCGCCATCGGTCATCCGATCGGCGCCTCGGGCGCGCGCGTGCTCAACACGCTGCTGTTCGAGATGCGGCGGCGCGACGCCAAGAAGGGCCTGGCGACGCTGTGCATCGGCGGCGGCATGGGTGTCTCCTTGTGCGTCGAGCGCGATTGATCCCTGCACCCCGATCGTCGTTATGGTGACAACTCTACGAGGCTCGCGGAAGCTCGCTTCCACGGCCTGCGTCTTGTCGGGCCTTTAACCGTTATCAACGATAAAGAAGGCTCGGGCTGTTTCGCGTCTGGGAGGGTTGAGCATGGCACGAGTGGCGGTCGTCACGGGGGGCACGCGCGGCATCGGCGCCGCGATCTCGGTCGCGCTCAAGAACAAGGGATACCGCGTTGCCGCCAACTACGGCGGCAACGATGCCGCCGCCCGCCAGTTCCAGAGCGAGCACGGCATCCCGGTGTTCAAGTTCGATGTCGGGGATTATGGCGCCTGCGAGAAGGGCGTGGCGCAGATCGTCAAGGAGGTCGGTCCCGTCGAAGTGCTGGTGAACAACGCCGGCATCACGCGCGACGGCATGCTGCATCGGATGTCGAAGGAGAGCTGGGACGCCGTCATCAGGACCAATCTCGATTCCGTGTTCAACATGACCCGGCTGGTCGTCGAAGGCATGCGTGCGCGCAACTTCGGCCGCATCGTCTCGATCTCGTCGATCAACGGGCGCAAGGGCCAGATCGGCCAGGCGAACTACTCGGCCGCCAAGGCCGGGCTGCTGGGCTTCACCAAGGCGGTGGCGCAGGAGGGCGCTGCCAAGGGCATCACCTGCAACGTCATCGCCCCCGGCTACATCGGCACCGAGATGGTCGCGGCGATGCCGAAAGAGGTGCTCGAGACCAAGATCCTGCCGTTCATCCCCGTCGGCCGGCTGGGCACCACGGAGGACGTCGCCCGCTGCGTCGCCTTCCTAGCCGCCGACGAGGCCGGCTTCATCACCGGCGCGTGCCTCGACGCCAACGGCGGCCAGTACATGGCTTGAGAATCCCTGGGCCTTCGGCCTCGCGCAGCCGTTCGCGCCCGCCGGCCGCGACCCGCCCCGTCCGGCTGGGGACCGGCAAGAGTCGGCCATTGCATTTCGCAGGCTCCCTCACCACTATGTTTCCTGAACCGGCCCTTCACTGAGCATCACCCCACGGTTGCCCGAATCCCGCCGCGAAACAGCCCGGCTCACGTATGCATGCTGTGGGGTGGTGTGAGGTGGATGCCGTGTTCGGCGGTCGACAGCGTTTCGGTGTGCCGGACCAACGGCAATCGGCGGTGCTGCGGGGAGCTCGGTCATGGATTTCAAAGCGGGCGCGGACGGTATCCTCGCGATCGTGGGCGCCGTGAGCTGGGATACCTACCGGAATTTCATTATCTTCGCCGCCATTCTGGCGGTCGTCCTCTACGCGCTGCGCGCGAACGGCTTCCTCGTGCGGCTGTGGAAGGCGATCGAGGAAACGGTGTTCGCGAACTGGCAGCTCGCCCTGCTCGGCGCGGCGGCCATCGTCCTGTCCCTGGCCTCCGGCTGGCGCACCTGGGACGGCATGCGCAACTTCACCTCCGAGCCGATGATCTCCTTCCTGATCACCTTCGGCATCCAGGCGGTGATGCTGATCGTCGCCTGGCTGATCGGAGAGAGCTTCGCTACCGGCATGAGCCAGCGGGCGGGCGGCAAGGTGCGCTGGAAGCCGGCGGACAGCGCCATCGGCATGATCCTGGGTGTAGGGATCGTCGGCGTCGTCTTCTACTGGGTCCTGCACGCCTTCGGCGCGGTGAGCTGGACCAGGACCGCCGACCTGGCATTCGACTGGAACAAGTTCTCCTCGGTTGCGCTCTACTTCGCGATCGCGCTGCTGGCGGTCGGGGCGTTCGCCTTCAGCTTCAGCCGCGGCGGCGACATCGCGGTGCCGTACGTGATGGGAACGCGGGTCATAGCGCGCAACGCCGTGCTGTGGGTCATGTTCCTGACCTGCATGGGAAGCTCGGTGTTCTTCTCGTTCGATTCGTTCTTCAGCTCGATCTTCACTCAGGAGGAGCGCCGGCGCGCGACGGAGCTGCGCGCGCAGAACCAGGTTGCCGGCATCATGGCCGACATCGGCACCACGATCTCGTCGCGACGGCTGAGCGAGGCCGAAAGGCTGTTCGAGAGCGAGGGCTGGAAGGCCTATGACGAGCAGCTCGGCAACCTGGCGCGGCACGCCCAGGAGTCATCGAGCGAGATCGAGCGCTACTTCCTTCAGCAGATGGAGGACCGCCGCCGCGGCATCGCCCAGCAGCAGGAGCGGATCACGACCGCCCAGGGCAGCCGCGTCGCGCTGCAAGCCAAGAAGACGTCGCTGACCGAGGAACTCGCACGCATCCGGGGTGAGCGGCCCGGGCTGGCGGCGGAGTTCGCCCAGCACAAGAGCGAGCTCGACGCCAAGGTGCGGGAGATCGACGAAAAGCGCGTCGAGGCGATGGCCGAGGACCGCGGCGTCGAAGGCACCGGCAAGGCGGGCCAGGGGCCCGTCTATCGCCAGCGCGTGTCCGAGCTGGCCCGGCTGCGCGACGAGCACAAGATCAAGGAGGAGCGGACCAAGGACGCTCAGAAGCGCCTCGTCGCGGTCGAGAGCCGGATCGGGCAGATCGAGCGCGAGCTTGCCGGCATCGACGGCGACCTGGCCAAGCTGGAAGGCGAGGCGGAGACGGCCGAGCAGCGCATCCGCCTCGCGCGCGACACGGTGGTCGTCGACGAAGGCCCGCGGATCGACCCCGCCCGGATGGCGCCTGCGTTCGAGCGGGCACGCGCCGAGTTCCGGCAGGATCCGACGGTCGAGCGCCTCGCCCAGCTCCAGCACCTCTGCTCACAGCTCGTCGACGCCATGGAGAGCACGCCGGCGACCCAGGCCCGGGCTCGCAGTGTCGATTGCGATCCAAAGCAGGCGAACGATGCGGCCGCAGTCGTGTTCGGCCTCAACCGGGGTTTGCGGACGTTCGAGGCGGAATGCAAGGGCGGCGACAGGCTCAATCAGTTCAGGACCGCCGACGAGCTGTTCGGGTTTGGCCGCAAGTGCCTGAGCGACAGCGGCCTGCCGAGCAAGGACACGGAGGACCTGCGCAAACAGATCAACTTCGCGGAGCTCAACCGAGACGACAAGGCGCACCGTTTCGTCGCGACCTGGAACGCGTTTCACGACGGCAACAGGCTCGCCTATCTGGCGCTCGCCATCGCCATAGGCCTCGATTCGCTGATCTTCATGGCCGGCCTGTTCGGCGCCAATGCCGTCCGCTCGCCGCTGTCTGACGTGCCGACGCTGAAGGCGCGCAGCGCCCAGCAGCTCGAGGCCATCATCGATACCGCACTGCTGCCGCACAAACTCGAGACGGCGAGCTTCGTGCTCGGCGCCATGCGTCCAATCACGCCCGACGACGGGTTCATGGCCGAGGTCATCATTCTCGATGACGATCCTCATGCCGCCGACCTGCGCCGGGTGATGAACGCCGGCGCCACGATCGGCGCGGTCCGGCAGCCATATCCCGGTCACCCCCGCTACGAAGTTCGCGCCGAGCTGTTCGAATACCTGTCGATCGTCGCCAAGCGGGAGTTCGAGGCCAACAAGCAGTACGTCGCAATGGCCGACATGGAGCGGGTCATCTCCGTCGCCCTGCTGCCCGAGATCGGCGCCAATGCCGAGATCGTCCTGAGCCACCTCAACCCGATCCGGGAGGAGAAAGGCTTCATGGCCGAGGTGCGGATGGAGGCGGTGCCGGCGGACCACGAACGCGTCGTCCGCAGCGCGCTCAATGCCGGCGCGACCTTCGACCGTGTGCAGCGCGCAGACGGCGGGGGGGCGCATTACTTCGTCCACGGCGACTTCTATCGCATCCTGGCGCGCATTCGCGGCCGCATGCTGGTCTCCGCGGCGATGCCGCCGCGGATTTCGCCGTCCGTCGAGCACGGGGGCGCATTGACGGCCGAGCAGCGCCTGATTGCCTCGCAAGCCGCTCGTCGCCCGCAGCTCACCAACCAGGCGGGCGGTAACGGTCGCGAGCAGCGGCCGCAATCGGAGGACGAGCTCCAGAACGAGGTCCTGGGTGATTTCCTGGATGCGCTCGGCTTGCCAGGAAACGCACTCGAGCGCTTCAGCGATCAGAAGGTCGCCAAGGCGGCCGTTGCGGCCGGAGAGGCCTTGCGCCGCATGGCCAACAGGAATCGCAGCTTGCGCGAATCCCTGCTCGTTCAGGAGCGCGGCTGGGTTCGCAACCTGGAAAGCGCCCGGGACGAGCTGGCGAGCCGCTATCGGAACCAGCCGGCTGCCGCTTCGCTCGTCGACGACGTGTACAAGGGCCTCGGCGAGCTGCTGCCGGCCCTGCTGCTCAGCCCCGAGGCTGGCCTTCTCGACGAGTTGATCGGTGCGCTCGAGAGTGCGGCGGGGGCGAGCAGCCTCGAGAAGCCGGGCGAGCAGATGCTGCTCGTTCAGCTTCGCAAGCTGCAGGAATCGGACCTGACGAGCGAGGGACTCTGGAACCGCGCGCGCGAGCTGCTCGAGCGCTTCGAGGATCACGAGGCGGCAGGAGGACCCACCAACGCGCGCCCGAATTAGGTTGTGGTGCACGCCCATTCCCTCTTCCGGCGGGAGAGCCAGGATGAGGGGCCATCGGGCTGGTATGATGCCCTCCCCTTGACGGGGAGGGCGGCGCACCGGGCCGCAGGCGCGATGCGCGGGTGGGGTGGGCCACGGATGCAACGTCGCGTTTGCGCACCCCCACCCCCGACCCATCCCGGGGAGGGGAGAAGTGATCGTCGCTACGGTATCTCAACCGGAAAGGTTCCAGAGCTTCACCCGGCACCTCGTGCGCGGCGCGGGGCAGAACGTTCCCATGGACACAGGGACGCGGCTGGCGGCCTTCCTCGAAAATTCCCGGATAGCGCCGCAGCGCTTCCACTGCTGCGGCGGATTCGGGACGGCCGGGGAGCTGCTGACCGCGATCAGCGCTATTCGCGGAACGGCACGACCTTCTGCGTCTGCTCGCCGAGGCCCTGGATGTGCAGCTTCATGACGTCGCCGGCCTTCAGGAACACGGGCGGCTTCATGCCGAGGCCGACGCCGGGCGGCGTGCCCGTGGTCACGACGTCGCCGGGGTCGAGCACCATGAACTGCGAGATGTAGTGCACCAGGTGCCTGATCGTGAAGATCATCGTGCGCGTGCTGCCGGTCTGCATGCGCTTGCCGTTCACGTCGAGCCACATGCCGAGGTCTTGCACGTCCTCGATCTCGTCCGCCGTGACGAGCCACGGCCCGAGCGGGCCGGACGTCTCGAAGCACTTGCCCTTCATCCACTGGCCGCCGCGCTCGATCTGGAAGTAACGCTCTGAGACGTCGTTGCAGATAGCATACCCGGCGACGTGCCCGAGCGCGTCCTTCTCCTCCACGTAGCGGGCGCGTGTGCCGATGACGAAAGCGATCTCGACCTCCCAGTCGAGCTTCTGCGCTCCCTTCGGGACCATGACGTCGTCGTTGGGGCCGACGATGCAGTTGGAGAGCTTGTTGAACAGGATCGGCTCGGCCGGGATCGGCGCCCCCGTCTCCCTGGCGTGGTCCTCGTAGTTGAGGCCGACGGCCACGAAGTTGCCGGGCCTGGCGACAGGAGGACCGAGCCGCGCCCCTGCAGGCGCTGCAGGCAGCGAGCTCAGGTCGAGACGGCGCAGCTTGTCGAGGCTCGCAGAGCCGAGGCTCGCTCCGTCGAAGTCCTTCACGTGAGCCGAAACATCGCGGATGACGCCGCCCGCGTCGACAAGGCCCGGCTTCTCGGCGCCCGGCGCGCCAAATCGGACAAGCTTCATGACGTTTCGCTCCTGGACCGCTCCTGGTGTGGTAGGCTCTATCGGTAGGCCGATCGAGCCCGAGCGTAAAGAGGCGGGTGGCATGACGCGATCGCCTTGCAGGCCGGCGCTGACTGGTGCGGGAGGCTGCTCGTGAAACTGCTCCTCGTTCTGTTGCTGCTGGTCGTCGGCTCGACCGCGGGCGCCGCCGCCGACCCCGTCGCGTCGTGCAATCAGGTCGAGGATGCGGCGCGGCAGATCAGCGGCTGCACGGAGTACATCCGCAGCGGGAAGGCACTGGGGCAGAACCTTGCGGTGGCTTACGCGAATCGCGGCATCGCGCATGCATCGCGGGGCGATATCGAGCGCGCGCTCGCCGACTTCACCGAAGCGGTCCGCCTCGCTCCCGACAGTCCTTTCCCGTACTACAATCGCGGCAACGCCTACTACGACCGCAAGCAGTATGTGCGCGCGCTGGCGGACTACGATGCCGCCATCGAGCGCGGGCCGGAGCTGGCGCTCGCCTACTACAATCGCGGGCTGACGCATCAGAAGCTCGGGCATCGGGAGAAGAGCATCGAGGACTTCCAGAAGGCGCTGTCGCTCGACCCGGGCTCGCAGGCCGCGAAGGAGCGGCTGCACAGCCTCGGCGTTCATTGATCCTCAACTCGGGCGCGTTTGGCTTGCGGGGACCGTTGCGGCGTGATCGACTTGGGTCGTAGGCATCCCGACTGGATCGCGTCGGAGGCACTTCCATGAACGTTGCCGAATACGCCAGCCACGACGCTCTCGGGCTGGCCGACCTCGTCGCCCGCAAGACCGTCTCCCCGCGCGAGCTGGCCGCATTGGCGCGTCGTGCGGTCGAGCTTGCCAATCCGGCAGTCAACGCCGTGGTCGAGCTCTATCCGGATCGCATCGACGACCTCGACGAGAAGGGGCTCGGCACAGGCCCATTCCGCGGCGTGCCGTTCCTCATCAAGGACGTGTTCGGCCACGAGGCGGGACGCCGGATCGAGCTCGGCAGCCGGCTCTGCCGCGGCATGGTGGTGGAAGCCGACACGCATCTGGCCGAGCTGTTCCGCGCCTCGGGCCTCAACATCATCGGCCGGTCCGCCGCCCCCGAGTACTCCATGTCCGGCACCACGGAAGGGGCGCTCTACGGCAACGCATCGAACCCCTGGCGGCAGGGCTACTCGGCCGGCGGCTCGACCGGCGGCGGCATGGCGGCGGTGATCGCCGGCATGGTGCCCATCGCCCACGGCTCCGACATTGCCGGGTCGATCCGCATTCCGGCGAGCTGGTGCGGCGGCGTCGGCCTCAAGCCGTCGCGCGGGCGCGTCTCGTTCGGGCCGTCCCTCGACGAGAACGGCTTCGGGCTCGCCATGAACTTCGTGCAGGCGAAGTCCGTGCGCGATGCCGCCGCCATGCTCGACTGCCTCGCGGCGCCGCAGCCCGGCGATCCGTTCCGAATTCCACGCCCGGCCGAGTCCTATGCGGTGCTGGCGGGGCGGCCGCCAGCCCGGCTCAGGATCGGCTGGTCGCTGGAGCCGATGATGGGCGTCGATGTGGACCCGGAGGTCGCCGCCGCCATCGGGAGGACCGCGGCGCTCCTGGCCGACCTCGGGCACGAGGTCGAGGAGGTGAAGGCGGATTTCGACGGCGCTGCGGCAGTCCGCAGGTTCGCCGACATCTGGTTCTTCGGCTTCGACCTGCGGCTCGCAGGCTACGCGAAGCGCAGCGGGCACACGGTGGGGCCGGATACGCTCGAGCCCGTCATCCAGCAGGTGCACGACTACTCAAAGAGCATCACGCCCGAGCGGTTCCTGACGGCCATGGGCGCGCTCAATGCGGCCCGCCGCCATCTCGGGCGGATCTTCACGCGCTGCGACGTCTGGATGACGCCGACCACGGCACGCGTCGCCGAGCCCTTCGGCCGTTACAATCTGGGGCGAACCGGAGTGACGATGGAGAACATCGTCGGCGAGCTGCTGGCGGTGCCCTGCCAGTTCACCGTCCCGCACAACCTCATGGGCAATCCCGCCATCTCGCTGCCGCTCGCCATGCACTCCTCGGGTCTGCCGATCGGGGTGCAGCTCGCGACGGTTCCGGCTGACGAGCACGTCCTCCTCGGGCTTGCCGGAGCGCTCGAGCAGGCGATGCCGTGGCGCGAGCGGGTGCCGCCGCTGCATGTGAGCAAGGTGACATCGTGAGATCGTGAGGTCGTGAGATGGTGAAATCGTGAGTGGTGGACGACGATCTCACGATTTCACGATGTCACCATCTCACGCCCCCCGCTCGATCACGCCGGCATCAGCCTCAAGCTGCGCATTCGCAATAGCAGCCAGAGCACGACGGCGAAGTTGAGCACGTTCCAGAGAATGCCGTTGACGAACGCTGCCTCGTAGCCGCCAGTCAGGTCGTAGAGGACGCCGGACAGCCAGCCGCCGAGCGCCATGCCGGCCAGTGTCGCCATCAAAACGATGCCGACGCGGGTGCCTGCCTCGCCCGGCGCGAAGTACTCGCGCACGACGATGGCGTAGCTCGGCACGATGCCGCCCTGGAACAGCCCGAACAGGGCCGAGATCACGTAGAGCGACGGCAGGCTGTCGAACGGCAGGTAGAGCAGGAGAGCGACGGCCTGCAAGGTCGAGCCGAGCAGCACCGTGGCGAGCCCGCCGATGCGATCCGCGATCCATCCCGAGGCCATCCGGCTGACGACGCCGAAGCCCAGCATCAGCGACAGCATTTCCGCGCCGCGCGCCGCGCCGTAGCCGAGGTCGCCGCAATAGGCCACGATGTGCACCTGCGGCATCGACATCGCCACGCAGCAGGCGACGCCGGCGATCACGAGAAGCCCGAGCAGCACGTTGGGGGAAATGCCGAGCCTGGCCTGCGACCCCTCGGCCGCGAGCGCAGCCTCCGAAAGCTGGTGGGCCGGCGGATGCCGCCGGAGGGCTGCGGTCAGCGGCAACATGGTCGCCGCGCAGAACAGGCCGATGCCGAAGAAGGTCTGGCGCCAGCCGCTGGTGGCGACGAAGTGCTCCACGATCGGCGGCCAGATGGTGCCCGAGAGATAGTTGCCGCTGGCGCAGATCGCAACCGCGAGCCCGCGCCGGCGGGTGAACCAGTGGGAGATATCTGCGATCAGCGGCCCGAACACCGCCGAGCTGCCGAAGAACCCGATGAGCAGCCCGTGCAGAATCGCGAACTGCCAGAGGCCCGTCGTCCGACTCGTCAGCACGTACCCGAGGCCCAGCGCGATGGTGCCTCCGATCACGGGAAAGACGACGCCGAACCGGTCGGCGAGGCGGCCCATCATGATGCCGCCGGCCGCGAACGCCAGCAGCGTGACGGTGTAGGGCAGGCTGGCGTCGGCGCGGTCCACTCCGAACTCCGCCTGCACGGCCGGCAGAGCGACGACCACCGCCCAGATGCCGACGCTGCCGATCGTGCTGATGACCACCGATGCGGCGAGGCGCATCCACGCATAGGTGGACTCGACCTCGCTCGAACGGGCATGGGCACCTGTGTGGCGGCTGCTCATGGCGCGCTCTTGCTCCCGGCTCACGATCGGCTGTTGCAGCCTGCTCGGCGCTCGATCGGGCACGCCGCCCCGTCGCGCGACACGACAACCGCGCAGCTTTATCCCAACTGGCAGTCTCCCGCGAGCCGATTTGACTGCCGACGCGCGAGGCTCCGCCATGCACGCACGGAATGGGACGGGAAAAGACCCGCGCCACCGGTTCGGGTTGACATTGCCTCGCCAGGTTCGGCAATGAGGCTATGGCGAGCGCCCCGCGAGAGTGGCGCCGCCGTGCGGGCCGGAGAGGAAAGCCGTTGGCGAGCGTCGAGCTCAGGGGCGTGAAGAAGAGCTGGGGGAGCAGCCTGGCGCTCGAGGGTATCAGCTTCGCGGCCGCCGCCGGCGACCTCGTCGCGCTGCTCGGTCCGTCCGGTTGCGGCAAGTCGACGACGCTGCGCCTCATCGCGGGGCTCGAGACGGCGACCGCCGGCACGATCCTGATCGACGGCCAGGATGTCACCGACCGCCCGCCGGCCAAGCGCGGCGTGTCCATGGTGTTCCAGTCCTACGCCCTGTTCCCGCACCTCACGGTGGCCGAGAACATCCTGTTCGGCCTCAAGGTGCGCAAGGTTCCAGCCGCGGAGCGTGACGCACGGCTGAGACGCGCCGCCGGCATCCTCGGGCTCGAGGCGTTGCTGGAGCGCAAGCCCTCGCAGCTTTCGGGCGGCCAGCAGCAGCGCGTCGCTCTCGGCCGGGCCATCGTCGCCGAGACCCCCGTCTGCCTGATGGACGAGCCGCTGTCCAACCTCGACGCGCAGCTCAGGCTGGAGATGCGGCGCGAGATCCGCACGCTGCAGCAGCGGCTCGGCATCACGATGCTGTATGTCACCCACGACCAGGTGGAGGCCATGACCATGGCCGACCAGGTCGTGCTGATGCGCGCCGGGCACATCGAGCAGGACGGCGCTCCGGCCATGCTCTACGAGCGACCGGCCACCGTATTCACCGCGCGGTTCATCGGCACGCCGCCGATGAACGTGCTGCCGCTGGCGCGCATCGGCGATCCCGACGGCTGGATCGGGCGGCTGGCGCCGCCGGCCGGGGACCGCGCGACCGTGGCGCTCGGCGTGCGCCCCGAAGCCGTGCGACTGGAGGAGCAGGGGCTGGCGGCCGTCGTCGAGTCGATGGAGTATCTGGGTGCGGACAGCCTTGTCGAGGCGCGGGTCGGAGGCGAGAGCCTCATCTTGCGCACCTCGGGGTCAAGCCGCATCAGGCCGGGTGACGCGATCCGGGTCGGGTGGGAGCCGGATGCGACCCACTGGTTCGACCTGGCATCCGGCAATCGCATTAGATGAGCAGCGGCCGCACGAGGAATGCGGCTCGACAACCGGGAGGAGAAATACAATGCGCAGACGCGAATTCCTGAAAGGCACCGCAGCGACGGCCGGCGCGGTGATCGCCGCGCCGGCGATCGCGCAATCACAGATCGAAATCTCTTTCTACTATCCTGTCGCCGTCGGGGGGCCGATCACCCGGATCATCGACGGGCTGGCGGCCGATTTCGAGAAGGCCAACCCCGGCGTCAAGGTGAAGCCGATCTACGCCGGCACCTACCAGGAGACGATCGTCAAGGCGCTTACGGCGCACAAGAGCGGCGTGCCGCCCGTCACTTCGGTGCTGCTGTCGACGGACATGTTCACGCTCATCGACGAGGACGCCGTCGTCCCGATCGACGACTTCATCCGCACGGACGAGGACCGCAAGTGGCTGGCGAGCTTCTTCCCGGCGTTCATGCTCAACAGTCAGACGGGCGGCAAGACCTGGGGCGTGCCGTTCCAGCGCTCGACCGTCGTGCTCTACTGGAACAAGGAGCTCTTCAAGGAAGCGGGGCTAGCCCCCGACACGCCGCCTGCCAACTGGGCCGAGCAGGTCTCGTTCGCGGAGAAACTGACGAAGCGCGACGGTTCCGGCAGCACCTCGCAATGGGGTCTGCAGGTGCCCTCCTCCGGCTTCCCGTACTGGCTGTTCCAGGGCTTCACGACGCAGGCCGACGCCATCCTGATGAACCAGGAGGGCAACCGCACCTTCTACGATGCGCCGGGCGTCATCGAGGCCCTCACCTACTGGGTCGAGCTCTCCCAGAAGCACAAGGTGCACCCGCCGGGCATCGTGGAGTGGGGCACGACGCCGAAGGACTTCTTCGAGAAGAAGTGCGCGATGATGTGGACCACGACCGGCAATCTCACCAACGTGCGCAACAACGCCAAGTTTCCGTTCGGCGTCGCCATGCTGCCCGCGGGCAAGCGCCGCGGCAGCCCGACGGGCGGCGGCAACTTCTACATCTCCAAGAAGGCGTCCAAGGCCGAGCAGGAGGCCGCCTTCAAGCTCATCCGCTGGATGACCTCGCCCGAGCGCGCGGCCCAGTGGTGCGTGGATACGGGCTATGTCGCCGTGCGCCCGGACGCCTTCGAGACCCCGGTCCTCAAGAAGTACGTGGCCGAGTTCCCGCCGGCGGCGGTGGCGCGCGACCAGCTCCAATACGCGGTCGCCGAGCTCTCCACGCACGAGAACCAGCGCGTCACCAAGGCGCTCAACGACGGCCTGCAGGCGGCGCTGACCGGCTCCAAGCCGCCGGAGCAGGCGATGAAGGATTCCCAGGCGGAAGCCGAGCGCATCCTCAAGCCTTACCGCTGACACGCTTCGGCCGGCGGAAACCTCGTTCCGCCGGCCCATCGGGGGCGCTCGATGCACCGCACCACTGCTGCGATCCATGGCTGGCTGCTGCTGCTGCCGGCCATGGCCATCCTGGCCCTGTTCACGCACTGGCCGGCGTTCGCGGCCGTGCTCGACAGCTTCTTCTCGACGGCCCGGCCACGCCGCCCGCGGCGGTTCGTGGGGCTCGGCAACTACGAGCAGATGCTGAACGATCCGGTCTTCTGGCAGGCCGTCTCCAACAATCTCTGGTTCGCGGCCTGGACGATCCCGGCCTCCATCGCCCTGGCGATGCTGATGGCCTTGTGGGTCAACGACCGCATCGCTGGCCGCGCCTTCGTGCGCATGGCCTATTTCACGCCGACCGTGCTGCCGATGATCGCGGTCGCCAACATCTGGCTGTTCTTCTACACGCCGCAGTACGGCCTGCTCGAGCAGCTCCTGGGGCTTTTCGGCCTCCCGTCCCATAACTGGCTCGGCTCGAAGGACACCGCGCTCGCCGCGATCACCGTGGTCGCCATCTGGAAGGAGGCGGGCTTCTTCATGATCTTCTATCTGGCGGCGCTGCAGCAGATCCCGCCGAACCTGTCCGAGGCAGCGGCGCTCGAGGGCGCTTCCCGCTGGACCTACTTCCGCCGTGTGCAGTTTCCGCTGCTGATGCCGACGACGTTGTTCGTCCTCATCAATGCGGTCATCAACGCGTTCCGCATGGTCGATCACATCTTCGTGCTGACGCGCGGCGGCCCGGACAACGCGACGACGCTGCTGCTGTTCCACATCTACCAGGTCGGGTTCAGCTTCTGGGATACGGCCTACGCGGCGACGCTGACCACGGTCCTTCTGGCTGTGCTGGCGCTGGCGGCGCTGATCCAGTACGGCGTGCTCGAGAAACGGATCCACTACCGATGAGCGCGGCGGAGACGATCAGCCCATACGATCCCCGCGGCAGCGGACGCCTGCTGGAAACCGTCGCCGCGTGGCTGCTGGCCATACTCTGGATCCTGCCGCTCGCCTATGCGGTGTGGACAGCATTCCACCCGCCCGAATACTCCGCCCGATTCGAGCTGCTGGCGCCGCTGACGCTCGACAACTTCGCGCGGGCCTGGTCGGCGGCGCCGTTCGCGCGCTATTTTCTCAACACAGTGATGCTGGTGACGCTGGTGCTCGCCTGCCAGCTCGTGCTGTGCACGCTCGCCGCCTACGCATTCGCGCGCTACGAGTTCCCGGGCAGCTCCGTCGCCTTCGCGCTGGTGCTCGCCCAGCTCATGATCATGCCCGACGTTCTGATCGTTGAGAACTACAGCACGTTGAACTCGCTGGGCCTGATCGATTCGATCCCCGCGATCGCGTTGCCGTATGTCGCCTCGGCGTTCGGGATTTTCCTGCTGCGGCAGACCTTCAAGACGGTGCCGAGGGAGCTCGACGACGCCGCCCGCGTGGAAGGCGCCTCGGCGATGCAGACGCTGCTCAAGGTCTATGTGCCGCTCGGGCGGCCGATCTACCTGGCTTACGGGCTGGTCTCGGTGAGCTATCACTGGAACAACTTCCTGTGGCCGCTGATCGTGACGAGCTCGGTCGAATCGCGGCCGCTGACGGTCGGGCTGCAGGTGTTCTCATCGACCGATCAGGGGATCGACTGGTCGATCATCTGCGCGGCGACGTTGATGACCTCGGCGCCGCTGCTCGTGGGCTTCCTGCTGTTCCAGCGCCAGTTCGTGCAGAGCTTCATGCGCGCCGGCATCCGCTGAGAGACCTCAGCTCGCCTTCTTGCGGTTGGCCTCGAGCCAGCCGTCGACCAGCGCCACGGTACGGTCGACCGCGTCGGACCTCATGCCCTTCTGCGCGGCGATCGTCTGCACCAGCCGGTCCACGCGCTCGATGTTTGGTGCGCCGGCGGCGAGCGCCCGCGCCGCCGAGGAGGGGCTGCCGAGCGACAGGGCGGCATTGGCGTACTTCTCGAACGGCACGAGGTCCTTCTGGCTGGCGCCGAGCGACAGGCACAGCGCGACGACCCAGTCGTAGACCGCCCGCGTCTCCTCGAGGTTCGAATGCACGGCATCCTTGATGGGCCGCATGCCGTCCTTCTCGACGCAGCGGTAGTTGCCGGCGAGCAGCATGGCCCACTTGGCGAGCGGCACGAAGACGGAGTCGTGCACCTTGAGCTTGACCGGCAGCTCGATGCGGCTGCCGCCGGCGGCGAAGCGCGCCGCCTCGATGTCGGCCTCGAGCTGGCGCAGGATGGCCGTGTGTGCCTCCCCGTCGAAGCGGGCGGCCTTGAAGTTCGTCGGCAGCCGGACCTGCAGCACGTTGACCTTCTCCTCCGGCGGCCGGAACGCCTGCGGATCGGGACTGCACAGCGTCATCAGAGCGGGATCGAAGGCGTCCCAGACCGAGGGGTCGGTATAGCTGCCTCTGCAAGTAGCGGCATCGACCCCCGGGATGCGATCGAGGTAGGTGAGAGGCGGCATGTTCATGATCGACATGCAGGGCACCCTGGCCTTCGCCACCCGGTCCATCAGCTCGCGCACACCCGGCGAGCGGTACTGCGGCTCCTGCATGGCGAGCGCCACCAGATCGTATTCGGCAGGGTCGATCGCGCCCGGCCCGTCGGCGGAGAGCTTGCCCGGGAGATCGCGGGACCTCACCTCGACGAGCCCGTCCCGGCCCTTCACCGGCATGCGCACGATGGCGCCTTCGGCATTGATGAGCTCCGCCTCGGCCGGAAGGCAGACCAGTTTCGCGCTGTGGCCTGCGAGCAGCAGCTTCGTCGCCAGCAGCGAGCCGTAGGAGGCGCCCAGAATCAGAACGTCATAAGTCTTGCCCATGAGAAGGCCTTCTCCCGCTGGCGATTGCTGCGCTGACTCCCAGGAGTCGGCGTTTCGCCTGGTCCGGGATGACAGGAACCAACTGTTTGCTGCGACACTAAAGAGTCAACCGCCACGACGCAATGATATGTCAGCGCGCGGCTGGCCGGCGCCGGGGAGGGCCGGCCATGTGACGAGCGGCGGCGCGGATGCTCACGCGGCCATTCGGCTGCGCCAGCTCCCTAGTGCGCGGTCGATGCGGCCGAACCGTGCCTGGGCGTCGCGTTCGAACCGGGGGTCGGCGAAGTTGGCCAGGGAGGCTTCGATCTCCGCCCAATCCTCGGCAGTCAGGCACTCCGCGGCGAGGCTGAAGAAGCGCTGCTCCTCCCAGCTCAGGTGCCGGCGCTCATTGTCGAGGAAGGCGAGCGCCGCGCTCAGGAAACGGTCGCTGCCGTCCGCCGGGTCCAGCAGCAGTCGGACGACCGCCCGCGAGAACCTGTGCAGCTCGCGGCTGCAGGCCTCGTGCTCCGCTTCCAGTGTGGCGAGGTCTTCGGCGGCATCGGCCTTGCGGCGGACCACGCAGCGGAGGATCAGCTCCTCCTTCGGATGATGGAAAAGGTCCGGATAGCTGCGGAAGTACTCTGCTATCTCCAGCAGCAGCTCTCCGTTCGGCTGCCGGTCGTCAGCAACGAGCTCGATCTGATGCTGCAGCAGCTCGAGAAGCTTGCGCATGGCGCGATGCTCGGAACGAAGGTTTTCCAGCACACAGGATTTCATGGACATCTCCTCCGGATGCAGGTCTTTGTCTGCCCGCTTCGTCGGTTGGAGACATTACACCGCATTGGGCGTATCCGATACGAAAGATTCGCGTGACGCGCGAACCTCGCAAACCCCGCGACCTCTCTCCGTGCGTGCTCGTGGAGCGTGCGGCGGGAGGGGGGGTCGGCAAAGCCGGCGAGCGGCCATCCACGCAACTCTCCACACCTGATCTGCGGCGTGTCGTGGATTCCCGCCTCCGCGGGAATGACGGTGTGGGTATGCAGTGGGAATCGTTTCGTCATCGAGGGTCGGAGAAGCCGGTGAGCGGCTGACCCCCGATCGGCGTCGTCGATCGGGATCGCACCGCGGTGGACACACCTTTGTCGCCAGAGGGATTTGCTCTCGACGGTTCCGGCGCTGCACCATAGGGTTCTATCGCCCTGCCGGCTTGATTGCTGGCCGGGCGATCTCCTGCCAGCCGCCGGACCTTCCGACGCCCCATGCCCGTCCTCCTCGTTCTCGCGCTCGGCTGCTTCGCCGGGGCGCTGTCGCTCCGGGTCATCGATCCGGTGGTGCCTGCCGTGGCGAGGGACCTCCACACGACCGCAGCCACGGTCGCGCTGCTCGCCTCCGCCTTCGCGTTTCCATATGCGCTCGGCCAGCCGGTGCTCGGCCCCCTGGCGGATGCGCTGGGCAAGGCGCGCATCATAAAGGTTTGCCTCGCGGTGCTGACGGTGGCGCTGCTCGTCTCCGCCGTCGCGCCCTCCATCGAGGCCCTGTTCGCCGCCCGCGTGCTGTCGGGCATCGCGGCGGGAGGGATCATTCCCGTCGCCCTGGCCATGGTCGGCGACCGCTTCTCGATGGCCGAGCGGCAGGTGGCCATCGCACGCCTCATCCTGGCTGCCGTCGTCGGCCAGCTCGTCAGCTCCATCGGCGCCGGCTTCGTCGCGTCGCTGGTCGGCTGGCGGGTGGTCTTCGTCCTGGCGGGACTGGCGGCACTCGCGGCCCTGATCGCGAGCATTGCGACCCTGGCGCCGCGCCCCCGGGCCGAGCGCCGGCGCTTCACCATCGCCGGCCTCAAGTCCGGCTACGCCGCAGTCTTCGCCAACCCGCGCTCCGCGATCTGCTATGCGGCAGTGTTCGTCGAGGGGTTCGCGGTCTACGGGCTGTCCCCATACGTGGCCACCTTGCTGGAGGCACAGAGCATCGGCGGCATCCGAGAGGCCGGCATCGTGATCGCCGGCATCGGCATGGGGGGCATCGTCTACGCGCTGCTCGTCCGGCTGCTGCTGAAGCGGCTCGGCGGCATGTTCAACGTCATGCGGGCGGGGGGCCTGATCGCCGGCCTCGGCTTCTGCATCATCGCGGTGCAGCCGTCATGGCCGGCTCAGTTCGGGGCGTTCGCGGTCGTCGGGCTGGGGTTCTTCATGATCCACAACGTCCTGCAGACGCAGGCAACCGAGCTGGCGCCCGCTGCCCGCGGCTCGGCGGTGGCGCTGCATGCGTTCTTCTTCTTCCTCGGACAGGCGGCCGGGCCGGTGTTCTACCGGTTCGGGCTCGACTCGATCGGGATTGCGGCGACGGTCGTGGTGAGCGCCGCGGTCATGGCCGTCCTGGGCCTGACGTCCGCGCACGCGCTCGAAAGGCTCGCGGGCCGTCCCTGATCGCCTCAGCGCTCCGCGACCTCACCGCCGGCGAAGGCGTCGCAGATCGCGATGGCGCTCATGTTGAGCAGCCCCCGGACGGTGACGGAAGGCGTCACGATATGAACCGCCCTCGCCGCGCCGAGCAGCATGGGACCCAGAACGACGGCGCCGGACACGACCTTGAGCAGGTTGAAGGCGATATTCGCCGCGTCGAGGCACGGCATGATCAGCAGGTTCGCGGGCCCCACGAGGCTCGAGTTGGGGAAGATCTCCTCCCGGATGAACGGCGACAGCGCTGCATCGGCGTGCATCTCGCCCTCGACCTCCAGTCCCGGTGAGCGGTCTGCGAGAACCGCCAGCACGTCCCGCATCTTGCGCGCGGACACGGTGTCCTCGGTGCCGAAGCTCGAGTGCGACAGCAGGGCCACCTTTGGCTCGATGCCGAAACGGCGCACCTCCTCCGCGGCGAGCAGCGTGATCTCGGCAAGGCGCTCCGGGTCCGGATCGTAGTTCACGTAGGTATCCGCCAGGAACAGCGGCCCGGTCGGCAGGATGATGCCCGACAGCGCCGCGAGGCCGCGCACGCTGCTTCTCTTGCCGATCACCTGGGAGACGTGGCGGAGCTGCGTCTGATAGCGGCCGACGGCGCCGCAGATCATCGCATCGGCGTCGCCGCGCCTCAGCAGCAGGCCGGCGATGACGGTGGAGCCTGCGCGCACGATGCGGCGCGCATGGCTGGGCGAGATGCCACGGCGCTCCACGAGGCGGTGATATTCCTCCGTCATCGCGGCGACGCGGTGGTCGCTCTCCTGGTCGAAGATGTCGAAGTCCTCGTCCGGCCGCATCCTGAGCCCCAGATGCGGCAGCGTGCGCAAAATGCTGTCGCGGCGGCCGACGAGAACCGGCCGGGCAATTCCCTCCGCGATCACCTGCTGGGCCGCCTGCAGGACGTAAGGGTGCTCGCCCTCCGCGTAGACGATGCGCTTCGCCTGCCGCCGGTGCTCGACCTTGGCCGCCTCGAACATCGGGCGCATGACGAAACCGGAGCGGTAGATGAAGCTCGACAGCTTCTCCTTGTAGGCGCGGAAGTCGGTGATCGGGCGTGTCGCGACGCCGCTGTCCATGGCGGCCTTGGCGACTGCCGGCGCGATCTCGGTGATGAGGCGCGGGTCGAACGGCTTGGGGATGATGTAATCGGGCCCGAAGACGAAGGTCTCGGCGCGGTAGGCCGACAGCACGATGTCGGATGCCTCGCCCTCCGCGATGCCGGCGAGCGCGATGACGGCCGCCTTCTTCATCTCCTCGTTGATGGTGGTGGCGCCGACGTCGAGCGCGCCGCGGAAGATGAAGGGGAAGCAGAGGACGTTGTTGATCTGGTTCGGGTAATCCGTCCTGCCGGAAGCGGTGATGGCGTCCGGCCGCACCTCCTTCACGTCCTCGGGCATGATCTCGGGCACCGGGTTGGCGAGCGCGAAGACGAGCGGGCGCGGCGCCATCTCCGCCACCATCTCCCGGGTGACGATCCGGCCCGCGGAGAGGCCGAGGAACACGTCGGCGCCGGGCATCAGCTCGGCCAGCGCGCGCGCCTTGGTGGCCTGCGCGAACGGCTCCTTGTAAGCATCCATCAGCTCGGTGCGGCCTATGTAGATGCAGCCCTTGATGTCGGCGACGAACACGTTCTCGCGCCTGAGCCCCAGCGCGACGAGCAGGTTGAGGCAGGCGAGCGCGGCGGCGCCGGCGCCGGAGCAGACCAGCCTGACGTCGCCGATGTGCTTGCCGACCAGCTTGAGGCCGTTCAGGATGCCCGCCGCCACCACGATCGCGGTGCCGTGCTGGTCGTCGTGGAAGACGGGGATGCGCATGCGCTCCTTGAGCCGGCGCTCGATCTCGAAGCACTCGGGCGACTTGATGTCCTCCAGGTTGATGCCGCCGAAGGTCGGCTCGAGCCGCGCCACGGCCTCGACGAAGGCATCGACCTCCTTCTCGGCGATCTCGATGTCGTAGACGTCGATGCCGGCGAACTTCTTGAACAGGACGGCCTTGCCCTCCATCACAGGCTTGGACGCCAGCGGCCCGATGTCGCCGAGGCCCAGCACGGCCGTGCCGTTCGAGATGACGCCGACGAGATTGCCGCGCGCGGTGAGGCGCGAGACCATGGCCGGGTCGTCGACGATGGCCATGCAGGCATGTGCCACGCCCGGCGAATAGGCGAGCGCAAGGTCGCGCTGGTTGGCGACCGGCTTCGTGGCCTGAATCGCGATTTTCCCAGGCGGGTCGGTCTCGTGATAATCGAGTGCGCTCTTCCGGAGGTTGGCCTCGAGGCGAATCTGCTCCATGCGTGATCGGTCTTGCATCGTTTCCCTGTACGGCCAAGCGTCGGCATCAGTCTCGACTGATATCGGCCGGAACCTTGATTTCTGGCACGCCGGCCGGCCGACTGCAAAGCTGTCGAAGCGAGAGCGCTTCGAATCGTCCAATCGACCTCACGTCGCGGCGGACAGGACACTCCAGCGCCTCGATCACCGTGGACTCCTTGCTATAAGGCAGGAATGACATCGCTTCTCCTCCCTCTCTCGCTCGCCGTCATGTTCGCAGCGATTCCGCTCGTCGTAATGGCGAGCCGGCGCAGCCGGAACGCTGCCGCATTGACGACCGGCGGCGCGATGGTCGTGAGCCTCGGGCTGCTGGCGCCGCTCGCGCCCTCGATCCAGGGCAGCGACGCCCTGATCACGAGATGGGACTGGCTGCCCGAATGGGGCATCAACCCGGCGCTGCGGCTGGATGGGCTCAGCCTCCTCTACGCGATCCTGATCCTCGGTATCGGCGTGCTGGTTGTCCTGTATGCAACCTATTACATGGCGGCATCGGATCGTCTCGGGCGATTCTTCGGACTTCTGCTCGGGTTCGCCGGCTCGATGCTGGGGCTGGTTCTGTCGGAGAACCTGATTCAGCTCGTGGTGTTCTGGGAGATGACGAGCATCGCATCGTTCCTCCTCATCTCCTACAAGCACGAGGCCCATGACGCCCGCATCGCAGCCCGTATGGCTCTGGCCGTGACCGGTGCCGGCGGGCTGGCATTGCTGGCGGGAGTGATGGTGCTCGGCAGCATCGTGGGCAGCTATAGCATCTCCGTGGTGCTCTCGAGCGGCGACCTGATCCGCAATGACGAGCTCTATCCCGTCACCCTCGTTCTCATCCTCATCGGCGCGTTCACCAAGTCCGCGCAGTTCCCTTTCCATTTCTGGCTGCCGAATGCGATGGCAGCGCCGACGCCTGTCAGCGCCTATCTGCATTCCGCAACCATGGTGAAGGCGGGTGTGTTCGCGCTGGCCCGGTTCTATCCGGTGCTGGCGGGCACGGACCTATGGCTCGCAGTGGTGGTTCCAGTCGGCGCCATTACGCTGGCCTACGGCGCCTATCTCGCGATGTTGCAGCATGACTTCAAGGGCCTGCTCGCGTATTCGACGATCAGTCATCTCGGACTGATCACGCTGCTCATCGGCCTCGACACCTCGATGAGCACCATCGCGGGCCTGTTCCACATCATCAATCACGCGATCTTCAAGGCCTCGCTGTTCATGGCCGCGGGGATCATCGACCACGAGTGCGGCACGCGCGATATGAGGCGGATCAACGGGCTAATCAAATACATGCCCTATACCGCAGCTCTCGGCATCGTCGCGGCCGGCTCGATGGCGGGCGTTCCGCTGCTCAACGGCTTTCTCAGCAAAGAGATGTTCTTTGCAGAAACCATCGAGCTTCTGGGGTTCGATAACTCGGGATGGCTGCTGCCGGCTTTCGCGACCGTCGCAGGCATGCTGACTGTCGCCTACTCGGCGCGTTTCATTTACGACGTGTTCTTCGGCGGGGAGCCGGTCGACCTGCCGCGCCAGCCCCAGGAGCCGGTTCGTTGGATCCGGATCCCGGTCGATGTTCTCGTGCTGCTGTGTCTGCTGGTAGGGCTTTTTCCGCAGTACACCGTCGGGCACATCCTGGACGTCGCAGCGGCCGCCACCCTGGGCGGTACCGTGCCCTACTTCGAGCTTGCTGTCTGGCACGGCTTCGACCTGCCATTGATCATGAGCTTGATCGCCATCGCGGGCGGGCTCATCTACTACTCGCAGTCCGACCACGTCATCGCGCTGCACGACCGGTATGCGCCAAAGCTGCACAGCCGCGTTGCCTTCGATCGGCTATACCGCGAGCTGGCGGCAGCTTCGCAGGTGATCATCGCGGGCGTCGACAACCGCTCGCTGCAGCGCTACGTGGTCTTGCTCATCGGGTCGATTCTGGTGCTCGGCGGCTGGGCATATTTCAGCGCCGTCCCGGCAACTCTTCGCGGCCCCGAGCCTGGCCTTGCCCCCGATCTCGCGACGCTTTCCGGCCTGGTGGCGCTCGTCGTCGGCAGCGTCGGCGCCACGATCTATCATCGCCAGCGGCTGACGGCGCTGGTTTTTCTGGGTGTCGTCGGCCTCGTCGTCTCGCTGGCCTTCGTGCGCTTCTCCGCACCCGACCTGGCCCTGACGCAACTTGCCGTCGAGGTTGCCACGATTACTCTGCTTCTGTTGGGTCTCCGCTTCATACCGGCCCAGGCTCCGCTCGAAGCCTCACGGGTGAGGCACGTCCGCGATATCGGTCTGGCGTTGGCGGGCGGCACGGGATTGGCGCTGCTCACCTACGCGATGTTGACCCGCCCCTTCTCGACCATTTCGGATTTCTACCTGCAGAATGCCGTTTCGGGTGGCGGCGGGACCAACGTCGTCAACATCATCCTGGTCGATTTCCGCGGCTTCGATACGCTCGGCGAGTCCACGCTGCTGGCCATGGTGGCTGTGGCTGCGCTCGCGATCCTCGACGGCCTGCGGCTGCGTCCCTATCCGCCTCCCGCGGTCCGCGAGGCGGACCGGCACCCGATCATGCTTGCCATGCTGATGAGGCCGCTGCTGCCGCTGGCGCTGGTGGTGTCGCTCTATATCCTTCTTCGCGGTCACAACCTGCCCGGCGGCGGCTTCATTGCCGGCCTGATCGCCAGCGTCGCGCTCATCCTGCAGTATGTCGCGAGCGGTATCGACCTGGCCCAGGCGCGGCTGCGGGTGGACTTCCTCCGGGTGCTGGCGATGGGGCTGGCGCTGGCGGCCGGAACTGGTCTCGCCAGTGTCCTCTCGGGCTACCCCTTCCTCACCAGTGCACACGGCCGTTTCCATTTGCCGTTGATCGGCGACATCGAGCTGGCATCGGCGATGGCATTCGACCTTGGCGTCTTCCTCGTCGTCGTCGGGGCGGTGCTCGTCATCATGTCGGAGTTCGGCGTCCTGTGCCGGCGTGAGCTGCCGAGAGTTCGCGCGGGCAAGAGGCGCTGAGGCATGGAGCTCATGATTTCACTCGGCATCGGCCTGCTGACGGCGTCGGGGATCTACCTGATCCTGCGGGAACGGACGTTCTCGGTGATCCTCGGCATCACGTTGTTGTCTTACGCGACCAACCTGCTCATCTTCGTCAGCGGCCGGCTGGTGCTCGGGGCCCCGCCGCTCGTCGTGCCAGGCCAGGCGCAGCACACCGATTCCATTCCCCAGGCGCTCGTGCTGACCGCAATCGTGATCAGCTTCGGCATGACCGCCTACATCGTGGCGCTTGCATTGCGGGCAAAAGGAGAGTCGGGCACCGACCACGTGGACGCCGAGGAGCGGCCCCGGTGAGCCACGTTCTCCTTCTTCCGATCCTGCTGCCGCTGCTCGCCGCTGTCGTGTGCGTGGCCGGGCAGAAGCGCGGGCTCGCATTCCAGCGCCCGGTCTCCCTTGCAGCAACCGTTGCCCTGCCCCTCGTGGCGGCGGTGCTCGTCGCCTCGGCCGCACAGGGTGAAATCTCCAGCTATGCCATGGGAGCATGGCCCGCACCGTTCGGGATCGTCCTGGTGCTGGACCGGCTGTCGGCGGCCATGGTGATGCTGACGTCGGTCCTCGCGCTGCCTGCATTGATCTATTCCCTGGCAGGGGCCGACGCGAAGGGCCGGAGCTTTCACGCGCTGTTTCAGTTCCAGCTCGCCGGGCTCAATGGCGCGTTTCTGACCGGCGATATCTTCAACCTGTTCGTCTTCTTCGAGGTGCTGCTGGGCGCGTCCTACGGGCTGCTGGCGCACGGCGGCGGGCTGCTGCGCGCACGCGCGAGCATCACCTACATCGTTCTGAATCTGGCAGGATCGACGCTTTTCCTGATCGCGCTGGCCTTCATCTACGGCACACTGGGGACGCTCAACATCGCTGACCTGGCGCGGGTTCTGCCTCAGGTGCCGCCGTCGGATCAGGCCCTCGTGAGGACGGCGTTTGCGCTGCTGGTCATCGTGTTCGCGCTGAAGGCAGCGTTGCTGCCGTTGTCCTTCTGGCTGCCACTGGCCTATGGCGCGGCGATTGCTCCAGTCGCCGCGTTATTTGCCGTCCTGACCAAGGTCGGGATTTACGCGCTGCTCAGGATCTCCGGCATCGTGCTCAACAGCGCGGAGTTCACGGTGAGCCTGTTCGATCCTTGGCTGGTGCCGGTGGCCATCACAACCATTGCGGTGGGAGCCATCGGTGTGCTCGCCGCTCCGCGGCTCTCCGTCGTCGTTGCGTATCTCGTCGTCGTATCGACGGGGACGCTGCTCTCGGTGATCACCGTGCTGGACACGGCCAGCACAGCCGCTGTGATCTACTACATGCTGCATTCGACGCTCGCCACCGGCGGATTCTTTCTGCTGGCGGACGCGATCGCCAATCAGCGCGGTGACCGCGGCGACAAGCTGGAGCGCGGTCCGCACGTCCGTGATCTGAAGGTGCTCGGCAGTGCTTTCCTGGTGCTTGCGGTGGCGGTGAGCGGAATGCCGCCGCTATCGGGCTTCCTCGGCAAGGTCATGCTGATGCAGGCCGTGCAATCCAGTGAATGGGTCGAGGCGATCTGGCCCGCACTGCTGGTGTCGAGTCTGGTGGTTGGCCTGGCCCTGGCGCGGCAGGTGAGCGTTCTCTTCTGGGAGCCGATTGCGGATGAGCCGAGGCCCGTCTATCCGCCGCCGAGCAGACTGCGGGCGACAGCCGTGGTCGCGCTGGTCGCTGCGAGCCCGATCCTGACACTGGCGACGGGCTCGGTTTCGGCATACGCGCGGGCTGCAGCAGAACAGCTCGTTGCCCGGCAGGGGTATATCGACGCCGTGCTCGGCACGACACCGCAGATCATCCGGGAGCGGCGGCCGAGATGATTGCGCGCATGCTACCGCGGCCGTTTCTCAGTCTGACCATTCTGGCGCTGTGGCTGGTGCTCGCGGCCAGCGTCAGCTTCGGCCAATTGATTCTTGGGGCCGTGATTGCGATCGTGGTCCCGATCGCGACGGCTCCGTTCTGGCCCGAACCGCTGAGGGTGCGGCGCCCGCTCACGGGATTGCGCCTCCTTGCAGTGTTGCTGTTCGACGTGGTCGTCGCCAACCTGCGCGTTGCTCGCCTCGTCGTTGGTCCGCTCGAACGGCTGCGGCCGCAGTTCATCGAAGTTCCCATCGACATCGAGGACAGGTTCGTCGCGGCCATCCTCGGCAGCGTCGTGGCACTCACGCCGGGTACCGTTTCAGTCGGTATCGATCCCAGGCGCCGGGTGCTGCTGGTCCATGCGCTCGACGAGCACGATCCTCAGGCGCTCATCGATACCATCAAGGCCCGCTATGAGGCCCCGCTCAAGGAGACCTTCGGATGCTGAACCTCGCTATCGCCGCTGCCATCGCCATGGTGATCCTGGCCATGCTCCTCAACCTGTTCCGGCTGGTGCGCGGCCCCAGTCTACCCGACCGGGTGCTGGCGCTCGATACGCTCTCGATCAACACCATTGCGCTCGTCATGCTGCTCGGCATCAGCCTCGGCAGCACGGTCTACTTCGAAGCCGCGCTGCTGATCGCAATGATGGGATTCGTCGCCACGGCGGCGTACTGCAAGTTCATTTTGAGCGGCAACGTCATCGAGTAGGTGCGCTCCATGCTGACCGAGCTCATCACATCCCTGCTGGTTCTGATCGGCGGCGCGTTCGCGCTGCTCGGCTCCATCGGCCTGGCGCGGCTGCCCGACTTCTACTCGCGACTGCACGGGCCGACCAAGGCGACGACGCTCGGGGTCGGCTCCGTCGTCATCGCCTCGCTGGTCGACGTGGCCGTCGACGAGCCCGGCCTTGGTCTGCGCGAGCTTGCCATCACGCTGTTCCTGTTCATCACGGCGCCGGTGAGTGCGCACATGCTGTCCAAGGCCGCGCTCAGCGAGCACCGCCGGCGCCAGGAGGCGGGGCCTTCCGAGCAGCCCTGATCCGGTTCTGCCTGGAGACGGCGTGCTCTACACGATGCCGTTCGTCCTCAGCTCTGCGATCTCGTCGGCCGAAAGACCGAGCAGGCCGTGCAGCACCGCCTCGGTGTCCTCGCCCAGGAGCGGCGGCGGCTTCGCAGCCGTCGTGTCGTGCGAGGCCATCCGCACCGGATTGGCGACGACCGCCAGCGGCCCGGCCTTCTCGTGATCGAGCAGCCGCCGCATGCCGCGCGCTTCGACCTGGGCGTCCGCGAACACCTGATCGATGCTGTTGATCGGGCCGCAGGGGACGGCCCGCGCTTCCAGCAGGGCGATCCACTCAGCCGACGTGCGCTGCCGTATCGATGCCGCGATTGCGGGGATCAGTGCTTCTCTGTTGAGGATGCGTGCCGCATTCGTCCGGTAGAGCTCGTCCGCCGCCAGGTGCTCGAGCCCCGCCGCGGCGCAGAACCTCTGGAACTGGCCGTCGTTGCCGACGGCCAGGACAATGTGCCCGTCCGCCGTGCGGAAGGCCTGGTAGGGCACGACGGTCGGGTGTGCGTTGCCCATGCGCTTCGGCACGGTGCCCGCGACCAGATAGGTCGATGCCTGATTGATCAGCGCCGAGACCGTGCTGTCGAGCAGCGCGACGTCGATGTACTCGCCCTCGCCGGTCCGCTCGCGCTTCAGTAGCGCGGTGAGGATCGCCGCGAGCGCGTTCATTCCGGCGATCTGGTCCGAAATGGCGACGCCCACCTTGACCGGGCCGCCGCCGGGAGCGCCGTCCGGCTCGCCGGTCACGCTCATCAGCCCGCCCATGGCCTGCACGAGGAAGTCGTAGCCGGCGCGCGGGGCATAAGGGCCCGTCTGGCCGAACCCGGTGATCGAGCAGTAGACGAGCCGCGGATTGACCGGAGCGAGGCTCGCGTGATCGAGCCCGTACTTGGCGAGCCCGCCCACCTTGAAGTTCTCGATCAGCACGTCCGATTGCGCGGCGAGCGCCCGGATCACCTCCTGCCCCCTCGGATGCGCGATGTCCACCGTCACCGATCTCTTGCCGCGGTTGGTGCAGGCGAAATAGGCCGAAATTCCCGGATCGGCCTCGCTCGGCTGCAATGCGAACGGCGGGCCCCAGCCGCGCGTGTCGTCGCCGTCGCGCGGCCGCTCGATCTTGATCACCTCCGCGCCCATGTCGGCCAGGAACTGTGCGGCCCAGGGGCCGGCGAGCACGCGGGACAGGTCGAGGACGCGGATGTGCGAGAGTGGAGCAGGCATGAAGTCGTTTCCCAGCTTTGCTTTGTGCGCTAACTAGCATGAAAGCCCGAGGTGGTGTCCTTGCCGGAGCGGGGCGCGCGCGTGTCCAGGGGTCGCATTCCGAAATGAACGAGCAGCTACGCCGCGCGGCGGCGGCGGAGGATTTCGCCGGAGTGGGCGACCCCGGCGCCCTGGAGGCGATCTTTGCCACCGGCGGACGCAGGGCGATCTCCCCGGCCTCGCCGGCCGAGGCGGCGCTGGTCCAGGCCTATCGCGACCGGGGATTCCTGAGAAGCCGCCTCGATCCGCTGGGGCTGGCGCCGCTGCCGGCCGTTCCGGAGCTCGACCCGGCCCGCTACGGCCTCGAAGCGCGCAGCGCGGCCTCGCTGATCGAAAGCCTCGAGCTCACCTACTGCGGCCCCATCGGGTGGGAGTTCGGGCACATCCACGACACCGCGAGGCGCCGCTGGCTGGAGGCGGAAGCCGAAGGGCCCGCATCCGAACCGCCCGACGCGGCGCCGCGGCTGGCGCTGCTGACGCAGGTGCACACGTTCGAGACGGTGCTGACGCAGCGATTGCCCGGCGCGCGGCTGTTCGGGCTCGGCGGGGCGGAAAGTCTCATCGCGCTCGTCGAGTCCCTGCTTGTGGAAAGCGTGCCGCTCGGCCTCGAGGAGGTGGTGATCGGCGGCATGCATCGCGGGCGGTTCAACCTGCTCGCGAACGTGTGCGGCAAGCCCCTCGGAGCGCTGCTGGCCGGGGTCCAGGGCCGCCCCTCGGCCCCCGAAGGGCTCGATGCGTGCTCGGACGTTTCGTACCACCTCGGCTACTCCGGCGAGCGCGAGATCGCCGGCCGGGCCATACGGCTATCGGTGTCGCCGCATCCCTCGCACCTGCAGATCGCGCCGGTGATCAGCCAGGGTCGCGCTCGTGCGAAGCAATGGCGGCACGGGCTGCCGGGCGGGCGGCGGGCGGTGCTGCCGCTGCTTTTGCACACCGATGCGAGCTTCGCCGGGCAGGGGCTCGTCGCCGAGATGTTCCAGCTTTCGCGGCTGGCGCCCTACGAGCTCGGCGGTACGGTCCATGTCGTCATCAACAACCAGCTCGGTTTCACGACGCTGCCGGAGGAGGGGCGCTCGGCCCGCTGTCCCACAGACATCGCCAGGCTGGTCGAAGCCCCTGTGCTGCACGTCAACGGCGACGACCCGGATGCTGTCTGCAACGTCGCTGCCGTGGCCGCCCGCTGGCGCGCGGCTTTTGCCAGCGACATCGTCATCGACCTCGTCTGCTACCGGCGGCCCGGCCACAACGAGTTCGACGAGCCGCGGTTCACGCAGCCGCTGATGTACCGGGCGATCGACGCGCGCCCGCCGGTGCACGAGCTCTACGCGGCCAGCCTCGCCGCGGCGCGCTTCGACGTGGGTTGCATGAGGGAAGCCGCGCTGACCATGAGCGCCGACATCGGAGCGGGATTCGAGGCGGCGAAATCCTACGCCGTCAACCGCGCCGATCGGTTCGAAGGCGCGTGGGCCGGTTTCGGCGCCGGCACCGCGGCCGAAATGCTGGTCTCGCCCGCGACCGGCGTGCCGCTGTCAGAGCTGCGACGCCTCGGCGCGTTGCTGACCGTGGCTCCGCCCGGCTTCGCCGTCGATCCCAAGGTGGAGCGCTTTCTCCAGGAACGGCGGCAATCGATAGAGGTCGGCGAGGGATTGAGCTGGGCCACCGGCGAAGCGTTGGCCTTCGCCTCTCTGATCGCCGAAGGAACCGCGTTGCGCTTCAGCGGCCAGGACGCCGTTCGCGGCGCATTCACGCAGCGCCACCTCGAGCTGCACGACCAGGTCACGGGCGCGCGCCACCTCGTGCTCGGGCCGGTCGCCTGCGGCGAGGGGCAGGTGGAAGTCCACAACACGCCCCTCATCGAGCACGCGGTGCTCTGCTTCGAGTACGGCATGAGCCTTGCCGATCCTCGCCGCCTCGTGGTCTGGGAGGCGCAGTTCGGCGAGTTCCTGAACATTGCCCAACCGGTGTTCGACCAGTGCATCGCCTGTGGCGAGGATCGCTGGCTCCGATCCTCCGGCCTCGTCATTCTCCTGCCGCACGGCCTCGACGGCGGCGGCCCGGACCATTCGACTGGCCGGCCCGAGCGGCTGCTTGCGGCCTGCGCGGGAGCCAACCTCGTGGTGGCGAATGTTTCGACCCCCGCCAACTTCTTCCACCTGCTGCGCCGGCAGATGCACTGGCCGTTCCGCAAGCCGCTGGTGGTGCTGACTCCGAAGTCGCTGCTGCGGCACAAGGCCTGCGTGTCGCCGCTCGCAGCGTTCGGGCCGGGGACGGCGTTCCGCCCGGTCATTCCCGACGGCGAAGTCTCGGACGCCCGCCGCGTCGTCCTGTGCACCGGCAAAGTCAGTTACGAGCTGCGGCAGGCGCGCGCCGAGCGCGGGCTCGAGGATGCCGTCGCGCTCGTGCGCATCGAGCAGCTCCACCCGTTCCCATCGGATGCGCTGGCGGCCCTGCTGGCAAAACACCCGAGAGCCGAGCTCGTCTGGTGCGAGGAGGAGCCGGAGAACATGGGCTACTTCCGGCATCTCGGCCGCGATCTGGAGCGCGCGGCCGGCCGCCCGCTGCGCCGCGCCGGGCGTCCGGCCTCCGCGACGCCGGCCGTCGGCGTGAAATCCTGGCACGACGATCAGGCGCGCGCGCTCGTCGCAGACGCGCTCGGTTCGGGCTAGAACGACAAGCGTATCATCCCCGCAGAAACAATCCGGATACACGAGAGGGACCTTCATGAAGCAGCGCGACAAGACGAGGCTCGTTCACGTGGCGCGCAACCACGCCGAGGCCGACACCAACTCGGTGAACCCGGCCATCGTCCGCGCCTCGACGGTCCTCTACAAGGACACCTCCACCCTGAAGTCGGTCCGCGGCCGCCGGGAGAGGGGCGAGCGGGTGTTCTCGTATGGCGCGCGCGGCACACCCACGACCTTCGCGCTCGAGGACGCGCTCAGCGAGATCGAGCAGGGCGCCCGCACGATGCTGTTCCCGACGGGGCTCGCCGCCATCGCGCACGTGCTGCTGTCCGTGCTGAAGCCCGGCGATCACTGCCTGCTGTCGGAATCGATCTACGGGCCGGCCCGCGCGATTGCCGTGCGCTACCTCGCCCAGCGCGGTATCGCGTGCGAGTTCTATCATGGCGGCCATGAGGAAGTGGCGCGGCGGCTCAAGCCGGAGACGCGGATGGTCTACGTCGAGATCCCGGGCTCGATCATCTACGACCTGCAGGATCTCCCCGCCATCGCGGCTCTGCTCGAGGGTCGCGATGACACGCTGCTCGCTGCAGACAACACGTGGGGCGCGTCGGGGCTTTACCGCCCCCTGACGCTCGGGGCCGACATCTCGATCGTCGCCATCACGAAATACATCGCCGGGCACTCGGACCTCGTGATGGGCTCGGTGACGGCCAACGCCCGGTCGGCCGATCAGCTTTGCTTCGACGCCGGCCTGCTCGGTCAGACCGTGAGCTCGGACGATGCCTACCTCGCGCTCCGCGGCCTGCGCACGGCGAGCGCCCGCATGGCGATGCACCGGGCGCATGCCATGGAGGTGATCGGCTGGCTCGAGCGCCAGCCGCAGGTCGACCGCGTGCTCTATCCGCCGCTGCCCTCGCACCCGGGCCATGAGCTGTGGAAGCGCGATTTCACCGGCGCGAACGGTCTGCTGTCGGTCTCGTTCAAGCCCTACGTCACCCAGGACGACGCCGACCGCTTGGTGGACCGGCTCAAGCTGTTCGGCATCGGCGCGTCATGGGGCGGCTTCGAGAGCCTCGCGATCGTCTATCCGCAGGGCGGCGTCAAGGGCTGGAGCGGCGGCGCGCTCGTCCGCCTGCATATCGGCCTCGAGGACCCCGCCGACATCATCGCCGACCTGGAACAGGGCTTCGCAGAGCTGCCGGGCTAGAGTTGTTCCGGTTGAGATTGAAGCGTCCAAGTCTCTCTCCCCATTCCCAATGGGGAGAGGGTTAGGGTGAGGGGCAGAAATTCGAGCCGTGCTCGCGGCTGCCCCTCTCCCCGCACGCGGGGAGAGGGGGGGAATCGTTTCGATTTCGATCGGAAATCCATTGGAGTCTACGAGAAGCGCGCAACTCTCATGTCCGTTCAGACCCGCGCGTCGCTCTCGTCCACGGGGAGCACGCCTTTGAGGTCGTAGATGATGCCGCCGGCCGTCAGCAGTTCGCGAAGCCTCGCGCGGCCGAGCCCGGTGATCGCGTCGTGCCGGACCGCCAGCACGACCGCCTCGAAGGGTCCCGCGGGCAGGCTGTTGGTGATCCTCACGCCGTACGCGTGAGCGGCCTGCTCGATGTCCGCCAGCGGATCGTAGACGGCGACGCCCGCCACGTAGTCCTTCAGCTCGGCGATCATGTCCGCGACTTTGGTGTTGCGGGTGTCCGGACAGTTCTCCTTGAAGGTGAAGCCCATGACCAGCACGCGCGCGGTGTCGAGCCGGATGCGGTGCTGCAGCAGAGACTTGACGATGTCCCGGGCGACGAACCCGGCCATGCCGTCGTTGATGCGGCGTCCGGCGAGGATCATCTCGGGATGGAAGCCGATCGCCTGCGCCTTGTGCGTGAGATAGTAGGGGTCCACCCCGATGCAGTGGCCGCCGACGAGGCCGGGCCGATAGCCGTGGAAGTTCCACTTGGTCCCCGCCGCTTCCAGGATCTCGCGGGTCTCGAGGCCCATCCGCTTGAAGAGCTGCGCCAGCTCGTTGACGAGCGCGATATTGACGTCCCGCTGTACGTTCTCGATCACCTTGGCGGCTTCCGCCACCCGGATCGAGCTCACTGGATACGTTCCGGCCTCCACGATCGAGCCATAGACCCTGTCGATGAGAGCCGCCGCCTCGGGCGTCGAGCCCGACGTGATCTTGCGGATGTCAGGCAAACGGCGCTGGCTGTCGCCGGGATTGATGCGCTCGGGGCTGTATCCGGCGAAGAAGTCGCGGTTGAGCACGAGCCCCGAAACCCGCTCGAGGATCGGGACGCAGACCTCCTCGGTCGCGCCGGGGAAGACCGTCGATTCGTAGACGGCGACACTGCCTTTGGTCAGGGCGCGGCCGACCGTCTCGGTGGCGCTCACGAGCGCGCCGAGATCGGGCCGGCACGCGGCATCGATCGGGGTCGGAACGGTGACGATGTGGAGGTTGCACCCGCGCAGGTCGCCCTCGTCGGCGGAGAAGGTCAACCTGCCGGCCGAGAGCAGCTCCTGCTCGGGAACCTCGCGCGTGCGGTCCACGCCGCGCCTCAGCTCGCCGACGCGGCGGCCGTCGATATCGAAGCCGACCACGGGGAACTTGCGCCCCAGGCAGGCCGCGAGCGGCAGCCCGACGTAGCCGGGGCCGATGACGCTGATTCTGATGTCGGTCAGGTCGGTGAGCATGGCGGCATCGAGGGTGAGCAGGGCAAGGCTGGCGGCGGCAGATGCGGCTGCCGCCCGGGCGATCGCATTCCGGCCTATTCGGCGGCTGCGGCGCTCGGCGCCGGCAGCCTCGGGCGTGTCCTGAGGGCTTTTTCCACGATCCCTGCGATCCGGTCCCTCTCGGCTCCGGCGAGCGGCAGGCGCGGGGCTCGGCAGCGGTCGTTGGAGCCGATCGCCAGCGCCTCGACCAGCTTGATATTCTGCACCAGCTTGGTCGAGACGTCGACGTCGAGCAGCGGCCTGAACCAGCGGTAGATCGCAAGCGCCTCGGCCATGCGGCCGGCGCGCGCCAGCTTCCAGATGGCGACGGTCTCGGCGGGGAAGGCGGCGACGAGGCCGGCCACCCAGCCGACGGCTCCCATGGCGAAGCTCTCCAGCGCGAGATTGTCGACGCCCGTGAAGACCTGATAGCGCTCGCCCGTCATGTTGAAGATGTCGGTCACGCGCCTGATGTTGTCGGAGCTCTCCTTGACCGACGTGAACAGCGGCTCGGATGCCATCTCGACCAGCATCTCCGGCGTGACGTCGACTCCGTAGGCGGGCGGGTTGTTGTAGATCATCACCGGCAGGCCGCCGGCGCGGGCGACCGCCGTGAAATGCGCGATCGTCTCGCGCCGGTCGGACTTGTAGGGCAGTCCGGGCAGGACCATGAATCCGGCCGCGCCGGCCTTGGCGCCCCGCTCTGCCAGCCCTCGAGCGTTGCGTGTGGACCCGTCGCAGATGGTCAGCAGCACCGGGAGCTTACCCGCGACGCCGCGCGCGATCCTGAGGACCTCGAGCTTCTCGTCGGGGTCCAGCGTCGAGGCTTCGCCCAGCGAGCCGCAGACGATGAGGCCGTCGACGCCGGCATCGACCTGCAGCCGATAGCAGCGCTCCATCTCCCTGGTGTCGAGCCGCCCGTCCTCGGTGAACTTCGTCGTCACCGCCGGAAAGATGCCTTCCCACTTCGCTGTGCCGGCCATCGGCTCCTCCTTGCGCTAGCCGTCGGAGTGTGCGTCAACCCTGGGGGAAGGAGCAAGTCGGTTGCTCCAGTAGCGACTGCCCCCGCGGTTGCAATGCCCGATGAGATCAGCATGACATCGCCGACGCCGGATTCCAGAGCAGCCCCCAGCTCCGCCCGCTCCGATCCCCTGCCCGTCACGGTTCTCGCCGGCTTCCTCGGCGCCGGCAAGACGACGCTGCTCAAGCGTATCCTGTCCGATCCGCAGGGGACGCGGTTCGGCGTGCTGGTGAACGATTTCGGCGCCATCAACATCGACGCCGAGCTGGTCGTCGACATGGGCGCGGAACAGATCTCGCTCGCCAACGGCTGCGTATGCTGCTCGATCCGCGACGATCTCGTCGAAGCCGTGCAACGGCTCGTCGATGCTGATCCGAGGCCGCAGCATGTCGTCATCGAGACGAGCGGCGTCTCGCGGCCGCTGGCGGTCGTCGATGCGCTGCTCGGCGACGACTTGCGCGAGCTCGTGAAGCTCGACTCGATCTATTGCCTCGTCGATGCGGGCGGGTTTCTCGACCTCGACTTCGCCGCCGCCGAGCTCGCCATCGACCAGGCCGCATGCGCCGACATCGTCCTGCTCAACAAGTGCGATCTGGCGAGCGGACAGCAGCTCGTGGCGGTCGAGGAGGGGCTCCAGGGCCCGGTCCCGAACCTGCGCATCCTGCGCACCCGCTTCGCCGACGTGCCGCGCGCGGTCCTGTTCGCAGCGCCTCCCGGTCAGGGCGAGGCGCTGGAGCGCGCGCGCAACCGCCGGGCCTCGGCCGGCCATGTGCACCATCACGATCACGGCCACGCCGGCCACCTGCACGACCATGGCGAGGAGTTCGAGAGCTGGTCCTGGCAGGGCGCCGGGCCGCTCGACAGCCGCAAGCTCAGGGACGCGATGCGACGCCTGCCGCCGGGGCTGCTGCGCGCCAAGGGGATCCTGCGCCTCGCCGGCCAGCCAGAGGGCCGCGGCGTCTTCCACCTCGTCGGCAAGCGCATGTCCCTGGAGGTCGAGGCAGGCCCGCCGCCCGCCATGAGCCAGCTCGTCGCCATCGGCCGCCGCGGCACTTTCGACCCGGCTGGCTTGACGCGGCTCGTCACCGGCTGCTGCGAGAGCGGTGGCATGGCTTCGGCACGCAGCCCGGAATGATTGGCGAGCACACGATCAACTGTGGACGAGTTGCGGTCCTGGCATTGGGCAGCGCGCACGACTTCGCTAAGCTTGCGGCATGAGCATCGCCCGTCTCGAGATCACCTTGGAGCACGTCGCGCCCGCCGTAATGCGCCGTATCGAGGTGCCGCTCACCATTCCGCTCGCCGATCTGCATCTCGTGATCCAGGCCGCGATGCCGTGGTGGAACTGCCATCTCTACGAGTTCCGCGTGCGGGACATGCGATGGGGCCTGCCCGGTCCCGACAACGGCGCGTTCGGGTCGCCTGTGCTGCCGGCGGAGAAATCGACGCTCGGCGATCTCATCGACGCGACGGGCGCCAGGTCGTTCAAGTACACCTACGACTTTGGCGACGACTGGGTGCACGCCATCAAGATCGAGAAAGTGTTCGAGCCGAAGACCGAAGCGAGCTACCCGCGGCTCATCGACGCCGAGGGCCGCTGCCCGCCGGAGGACGTCGGCGGACCATGGGGCTATCAGGATTACCTGGATGCCATCGCCGATCCACACCACGAGAGCCACGAGGACGTGATCAGTTGGCGCGGCCCGGGCTTCGATCCGACGACCGTCGACAGCCAGGCGATCGAGAAGGACCTCGCCAAGCTCGCTCGCAAATGGGGCGGCAAAGCCGCCAGGCTGCCGCGCAAGACCCGAACGCCGTCGGTGGACGGTTAGGGGCCGCCTCTCGTCTCGTTACATCGAGCTCTCCAAGGCCGACAGCCAGTCGCAGGGAGGACGTGCCGCTCCGGCCGCAATTGTGTCAGCGGCGGTAGCGGCGCTGCATGAGGATGTTGGCCGAGGCGGTCAGCAGCAGCGTCGTGGTCATCAGGATGAACGACACGGCGGCGCCGAACGGCCAGTTGTTTAGCTGGAACTGGCCGAACACGAGCGGGCCCATCATCTTGAACTTCGGGCCGCCGAGCAGCACTGGCGTCGCGTAGGCGTTCATGCCGAGGATGAAGGTCAGGATGGTTCCGGCGATGATGCCCGGCAGCGCCAGCGGCCACAGCACGCGCCAGAACATGGTCGCGGGCGGCGCGCCGAGGCTGAAGGCGGCCTCCTCGACCGAGCGGTCGATGCCCTCGATGACGCTCTGCAGCGTCAGCACCATGAACGGCAGGTTGACCGCGATGATGCCGATGACGACGGCCAGCTCGGTATACATGATCTGGAGCGGCTCACCGATCAGCCCCAGCCCGATCAGGCTCGAGTTGAGGAACCCCTTGCTGCCGAGGAACGTCATCCAGCCCGCCGCCCGCACCGCGTTGCCGACGAACAGCGGCAGCACGACCAGCATGATGAGCAGGTTCTTGAAACGAGACTGCGTGCGCGCCAGCATGTAGGCGAGCGGGAATCCGAGCAGCAGGCAGATGAGCGTGCAGATCAGCGAGACCCGCAGCGTCGTGAAGAAGATGTTGGTGTAGAACGGGTCGGTGAAGAACTTGACGTAGTTCTCCAGCGTCACCGCCTCCACCATCATGACGCGCGGCTCGAAGCGGTTCAGGCTGTAGCGGAACAGGATGGCGATCGGCAGCAGCAGGCCGACCGCGACGAGAATCGTCGCCGGGCCGATCAGCGAGCCGGCCGACAGCCAGGTGCTCGCCGATCGGGATCGGCTGCCCGCCAACGGTACTGTTTCAGCCGCCGCCTGCGCCATGACCGCTTCGCCTCGTTTGCGGCGTCGATCTCCCTCTCCCCGCGTGTGGGGAGAGGGACCTGTCGTCTCCCGCGTCGGCAGGCGCGGGGAACGACAGCCCGTGCTTGCTCGAGCCGTCGTCAGCCCTTGAGCTCCTTGTCCCACCACTCTTTCAGCGGGACGTCGTTCACGGTCATGTAGGCGTAATCGAGGTTGACGAGCTTCTTGATCTCGTCCGGCGTGAAGCCGATGCGCTTGTTGAGGTCCGCCGCCACCGCCGCGTTGGTCACGGTCGGGTTGTAGCCCATGTCGATCGCGAAGCTCTCCTGGGCGGACTTGTCGAGCATGGCGTTCATGTAGGCATAGGCGCCGTCCTTGTTCGGCGCGTTCTTCGGGATGACGAAGCCCGAGACGTAGGCGAGCGCGCCTTCGCTCGGCGTTATCGCCTCGACGGGCACGCCGGCGTTCTGCCACTGCACGACCCGCGCCTTCCACATGACGCCGATGCCGAACTCTTCCGCCTTCAGCCCCTGGGCGAAGGCCTCGTTGGTCGGATAGATGCGCATGCCCGCATTCTTGCACTCGAGCAGCAGCTTCTTGCCGGGCTCCAGATTGCTGATCGAGCCGCCGGCGGCCAGCGCCGCGGCGACCAGCGTGTACTGATACTGGATGTCGATGATCCCGAGCTTGTCGCCCCACTTCGGATCGAACACGTCCTTGTAGCTGGCGGGCTTCTTGTCGATCGCCTTGGGATTGTAGACCCCGACCTTGCCCGAGTAGATATGGCCGACGCCGTAGGGATATTTCATGGAGTCGAGCAGGTTCTTGGAATTGGGGATCTTCGAGTAGTCGATCTCCTCGATGATTCCTGCGTCATGCATCTGATACATATTGACTGCGGACAATCCCTGGATATCCGTGGTGCCGCGCGGCAGCCGCTTCTCGGCGAGCATCTTGCTGCGCCGCTGCGGGTCGCCGGCCTGGTCCTGAACGACCTCCCAGCCTTGCGGAATCAGGATCGGCGCCTCGATATTCTTGTTCAGCAGGCGCGCGTAGTCGCCGCCCCAGGTGCCGACCACGACCTTGCCTTTGGACTGGGCCTGCGCCGCGCGGGGCAGCGTGCCGAGCACAGCGGCGCCTCCGACGGCGGCCGCGCCCTGCAGGATGTGACGCCGCGAGACTTTGTTTCTCGGAATGCTCATTTTGCGTTTCTCCCTTTGATTTCTCTCAATTCCAGTCCTCGATCGCCCCGCGGAGGCGAGGTCCAGGTCACCTGCCCCAGAATCCCGTCTCCGCGGGAATGACGAATGTGATGTCGGGAGCGGATGGTGGCGTCATCAGCTCGCCTCCGCCCCATCTTCGAACACCCTGGCGTCCGAGCTCGCCCAGCCTACGTGCACGCCGTCCCCGACGAGAGGCGTGAAGTCGCCGGCGCGATTGGCGATCTGTGCGATCAGCCGTTCCCGGGGCGAGATGCGGATATGAATGTCGATCTGCGCACCGAGGTAGGAGACGAACTCGACGGTCCCTTCCAGGCTGTTGTCGACGCCCACGAGCGGCGTCGGCGAGATCGAGATGCGCTCGGGCCGGATGGCGAGCGAAGCCGCTCCGACCGCCCCGCCATTGCACCGCATGGCGAGCCCGCCCACGGTGCGGAACATGCCGGGGCTCTCGACCCGGCCCTCGATGAATGTGCTGCGTCCGACGAAGTCCGCCACGAACCGGTCGGCCGGGCGCTCGTAGAGGTCACGCTGCGTGCCGGCCTGGCGGACGGCGCCTTCGCTCATGACGACCAGCCTGTCGGCCATCGTCAGCGCTTCCTC
This sequence comes from Hyphomicrobiaceae bacterium, assembly GCA_023384095.1. Lineage (GTDB taxonomy): Bacteria > Pseudomonadota > Alphaproteobacteria > Rhizobiales > Hyphomicrobiaceae > ZC4RG25. The sequence goes on along the minus strand of JAHDXT010000003.1, from coordinate 200,320 downwards.
CTGGTCGTGGGTGACCATGACCGTGGTCAGCCCGAGCTGGCGCTGCAGCTCGCGGATCTCGACCCGCACCTCGTGGCGCAGCTTGGCGTCGAGGTTGGACAGCGGCTCGTCGAGCAGCAGCACGTCCGGCCTGAACACGAGCGCGCGCGCCAGGGCCACGCGCTGCTGCTGTCCGCCGGAAAGCTGGCGTGGCAGCCGCTCGCCGAGATGCTCGAGCCGCACCAGCCGCAGCGCTTCCGCGGTGCGCTGCGCCACTTCGCCCGGCGAGCACTTGCGCATCTCGAGCCCGAAGGCGACATTCTGGTTGACGGTCAGATGCGGGAACAGCGCATAGCTCTGGAAGACGAGGCCGGTGTTTCGCTTCCATGGCGGCTGCCAGGTCACGTCGCTGCCGCCGACGCGCACGGCGCCGCCGGTCGGCTCGACGAAGCCGGCGATCATGCGCAGGGTGGTGGTCTTGCCGCAGCCCGATGGGCCCAGCAGCACCAGGAACTCGCCCTCGGCGACATCGAGCGTCACGTCGCGCACGGCGTGGAAGTCGCCGTAGCGTTTCGACAGGTGATCGAGCTCCAGCTTGGCCATCGAGGTCTGCTACACCACTCGGCTGATCTTGACGAACCGGTCCGTGATCAGCATCGCGCTGCCGATCAGCAGGATCTGCACCACCGAGACGGCGGCGATGGTCGGATCGATCTTCCACTCCAGGTACTGGAGGATGGCGATCGGCAGCGTCGTGCGCCCCGGGCCGACCAGGAACAGGCTCATCTCGAGATTGCCGAACGAGGATACGAACCCGAACATCGCGGCGGCGACGATCCCCGGCAGGATCGACGGCAGCGTGATGCGCCGGAACGTGGTCCAGCGGTCGGCTCCGAGGTTCTGAGCGGCTTCCTCCAGTGTCCGGTCGAAGCCCGCGAGGCTCGCCAGCACCAGGCGCACGGTCCACGGGATGACCACCAGCACGTGCCCCGCCAGCAGCCCGCCGAGCGAGCCGAGGATGGGCAGGCCGGTCGCGATCTCGACCTCCACGTGCGACACGTAGAGCGCCATGCCGAGCACCACGCCGGGCACCATCAAGGGCAGCAGCAGCAGGCTGTTCAGCGCCTCGCGTCCCTTGAACCGATAGCGGGACAGGCAGAGCGCGGCGGGGACCGCGACCGTCAGGCCGAGTGCCGTTGCGATGACCCCGAGCTGCAGGCTCAACAGGAAGCCGTCGACGAAGCGGTCGTTGCCGGCGATGGCCTCGTACCAGCGCAGCGAATAGCCTTCCGGCGGAAAGGACGGGATCTCCTGCCGGAAGAACGATAGCCAGGTGACGAAGATCAGCGGCACCATGATGTAGAGCATGGTGAAGGTTGCCGCCCCGCGCAGCGCCCACCAGCCCAATCGCCGCGTGCCGAACGCCGCGGGCATCGCCGACACTGTCCGCCTCATGCGCCGGCTCCCAGCCGGTTCTTGTGGAACCTGCCGCCTTTCACGATGGTGCTGAGGTGCTGGCCCTGGCCCTCGAGCAGCCGGATGTCCTTGAGGGGGTCGCCGTCGACCACGATCAGGTCGGCCCAGGCGCCGGGCTCGATGACGCCGAGCTTGCCGGGCCGCCGCACGACCTCGGCGCCGATCACCGTGGCCGAGCGGATGACGTCGATGGCCGGCAACACCGTGGTGCGGATCGAGAACTCACGGCTCTGGTCATTGGCGAGCGCCCCCAGCAGGTCCGAGCCGTAGGCGACCTTGACGCCGTTGCGCTTGCAGATCTCGAGCGAGCGATAGCCGCCTTCCAGCACCATCTCGTTCTTGGCCAGCATCTCCGGCAGCATGCCGAACTGCGCCGCCCGCTCCTTGATGGCGACGTAGGCGACGATGTTGGCGATCAGGTAGGCACCCTTCTCGGCCATCAGCCTGGCGCGCTCGTCGTCGATCAGGTTGCCGTGCTCGATCGTGCGCACCCCGTTGCCGACGGCCCGCTCGATGGCCTCCGGCGCATAGGCGTGCGCACACACGTAGCGCCCGAAAGCGTGCGCCTCCTCGACTGCGGCCTCGATCTCGCCGACCGAGAACTGCAGCGAGTCGAGCGGGTCGAACGGGGAGGCGACGCCGCCCGAGACCATGATCTTGATATGGTCCGCGCCCTGGCGCATCTGCTCGCGCACGGCCCGCCGCATCTCGTCGACGCCGTCGACGACCTGGCGCAGGTGCACCATGGCATTGCAACAGAAGCAGGCAGGCGGCGCCTGGGTTCGGGCGCGGTTGTCGTTGTGTCCGCCGGTCGGCCCGAGCGAGCGGCCGGCGATGAAGAGGCGCGGACCCGGCAGCAGGCCCTGCTCGATGGCGGCCTTGAGCCCCCAGTCGGATCCGCCCGTGTCGCGCACGGTCGTGAAGCCGCGATCGAGCATCTCGCGCACCCTGACGGCGGCGCGCGCGGTGCCGAGCGTGAGAGGGATCTCCTCCAGCCGGCGGATGTAGACCTCGCTGTGCATGCAGTGCACGTGGCAGTCGATGAGGCCGGGCATGAGCGTGCGGCCGCCGCAATCGATGACATCGGCGGTTTGGGATTTGATCGGCCGCTCGGAGACCTCCTTGAACTTGTCGCCTTCGACGAGCACCTCGAAACCGCCGCGGGCTTCATCGAAACGGGGGTCCAGAAGCCTCAGATTCCTGAACAGCAGCAGACTGCTCTTGCCGTCGCTCACGGTCATCCGGGACCCCAATTCTGTCGGCTTGCCGCCGAGACCGGCAATGCAGCGGGCACAGTTTCTCAGCCCGCAGAAAAAAGCTTCTCGCGAACCGGGCCACGAGGCAAGATCAAAAATCGAGCCGCTGCGATGAACGAAGAGGCAGCCGTTCCCGAAGCTGACTTGCGGGGGAGGGACCATGCGGACTCGACTGGAGCTCGAGCTGGCGGAGCGCGCGCCGTTCGCGAGCGGTGCGCAGTTCGGCAGCGCCGGCAGCTATGAGCGGATCAAGGGGCGGGTGACGTTCGGCGTCGATCCCGAGGTGCGCCTCGAGCAGCGGATCGTCGATCTCGGCAAGGCGCCGGCCGGCGCCGACGGGCTTGTGCGGGTCACCGCTGATTTCCTCATCCTGAAGCCGATCGATATGGCGGCCGGCAACCGGCGGCTCTTCTTCGACTGGGCTAACCGCGGCAACAAGCGCTGCCTGCAGTTCTTCAACGATGCGCCGGGTTCCAACGATCCGACAACGGTCGCCGATGCCGGCAACGGTTTCCTGATGCGCCGCGGCTACACGGTCGCGTGGCTCGCCTGGCAGGGCGACCTCATGCCCGGCGACGGACGTCTCATCCTGGATGTGCCCGTTGCGACCGAGGGCGGCCGGCCGATCACCGGCCCGGTACGCGTCGAGTACATCGCGGACCGGCCGGGCCTGACGACGTTCCCGCTCAGCGGCCGGGCATCGACGCGCAGCTACCCGGCCGTCTCGCTCGATACCGCGAGGGCGACGCTGACCCGCCGGCGCTATGCCGGCTCGCCGCGCCAGGCAGTCCCGGCCTCCGATTGGATGTTCGCGCGGGTCGAGGGCGGCAGCGGGCTCGACAACCAGGGCGCCGAGCGGGCCATCGTCCCGTCGAACGTGCACATCCACGTTCCGGCAGGCTTCGAGCCCGGCTGGATCTACGAGCTCGTCTACGAAGGCAGGGACCCGCTCGTGCTGGGGCTCGGCCACCTGGCGGTGGGCGAGTTCATCAGCTTCCTCCGTTACGAAACCGCCGACGCTGCGGGCAACCCCAACCCGCTGGCCGGACCGGAGGGCGGCATCGAGAAGGCCTACGGCTGGGGGCGTTCCCAGACGGGGCGCGCGATCCGCGATTTCGTCTACTCCGGCTACAATGCCGACGGCGAGGGGCGGCGCGTGTTCGACGGCATCATCCCGCACGTCTCGGGCGCCGGGCTGATGTGGATGAACCATCGCTTCGCAAGCGTCGTCTCGCCCGCCGGCCAGCAGTACGAGGACCATTTCAATGCGGCGGACCGCTTCCCGTTCTCCTATGCGTCGTCGAGGGATCACCTGACAGGGCGGGTCGACGCCATCCTGAAGCGGCCCGAGACCGATCCGCTGGTTCTGCACACTCAGTCGGCGACGGAGTACTGGCAACGCCGCGGCTCGCTCGTCCATACGGACACCAGCGGCAACGACCTCGCGCAGCCGGATGGTGTGCGCGTCTATCTCTGGTCGAGCTCGCAGCACTTCGCCGATCCGCTGGTCAAGACGCCGGCGCGCGGCATCTGCCAGCAGCCGCATAACGTGGTTTGGACCTCGATGCTGTTCCGCGCCATGCTCGACGCCATGGACGCCTGGGCGACCAACGGCACGCCGCCGCCGCCGAGCCGAATCCCGCGCCGCGCCGATCGCACCCTCGTCACCGCCGAGGAGTGGCGAGCCGCATTCCCCCGCATTCCCGGCGTCGCGGTGCCGTCCGGACCCAATGCGCTGCCGCGGCTCGATTTCGGCCCGGCGTTCGCGGACGGGCTGCTCGAAGAGCCGCCGCGCGTGCTGCCCGGTCCGGGCTACACGGTGCTGGTGCCCGCCGTCGATGGCGACGGCAACGACATCGCCGGCGTGCGCGCTCCCATGGTGGCCGCGCCGCTCGCCACGTACACCGGCTGGAACCTGCGCAGCCGCGGCTTCGGGCACGGCGCCATGCACGAGTTCACCGGCAGCACGATTCCGTTCCCGGACACGCTGGAGGAGCGGCATGCCACGGGCGATCCGCGCCGCGCGGTCGAGGAGCGCTACCCCGACCGGCTTGCCTATGCCGCCGCGATCCGGGCCGCCGCCGAGGCGCTCGTCTCCGAGCGCCTGATGCTGGCGGAGGACGTGGAGCGGGTCGTCGCGGCTGCGGAGAGCTGGGGCGCGCCGCGGCACGACGTGCGGGCGTAGGGCGTTTCCGGGCAGTGTCTCAATTTGAATTTTCGGCTCGGGGGCCAGTTGCGTGCATCGATCGGTCGGCAGCGAAGAACTTTTGCTTCGGCTGGTCCCGGCAGGTGAGCGGAACTTCAGACGAAAATGGAATCGATAGACCCCTTGTTTACATTGCTAAGATCAGGTCGGCGGTCCCCCAAACGCGCCCAAAGCTAACAGTATTGCGCAGTAGATAAGATAACGCAGCATATCGATTCCTATCATGGCGCTAGGAGTGTTGAGATAAGAGACATGTTGTGGTTCGCGCTTAACCTGGTCAACACCGTCCCATAAATTGTAGAGTGCGTGCAGGATGACCAAAACCAACACCATTGTCAGGCCAGGGCTCGTGACGAAAGGTGGAAATGGAATGAAGAGAGCGGCGACGATCACGATTATGGCAAAAAGCGTTCGGCGTGCTGCTGCTACCAGATGACCCGAGAACGCCTGAAAATGCGAGGTGATGTGCGATCGGCGGGACCGCTCGACATCATAGCGGACAATTGCCTGCCATATACCGTTCAGTGACCCGTAGGCGAACAAACCGAACACGGGAATTAGCGCGAATACAAAGTTGAGCTCAAGATTGTCTCGCTGTAGGTCAAGCATTCCGGTAGTGACGCCAACGAATAATCCAATAATTAATCCCAGCAGTCCCTTGAAGATTCCCGACGGCCGGTGCTGTCGATAAGAGTTCTGTACGCTGCGGAGCATGTAGATATTAAATAGAACAAAAACATGCTTCCAATGCGGCTGTAGAGATATGTTCCAATTGAGCAGAGATGCGAAATAGTCAACGAGTGTTCCGAACGGGTTCAGAAATTGTCCCACGAGCCAATCATACCAGATCAACGCTTTCTGCAGTGTCGGCACCAAGCCGATCTCAAATATTGAAGTCAACAAGGCCATGAGTGATGCGATACTTGGCAGCATCAAAAATCGACTCAGTGAACTCGACGGAAAGAGGATCTTCCGGAGGTTGGTCGAGTTAGGGGCTAGGTCGGCCATGTTGAGTACCGGGTTTCCAAGAATTTGCTGTAAGACACTACCGTCGCCGACGGTCCCTCGCCGATCGTGATCAGCCAGCGGCCGATCCTTACTCAACGGACTTGGCTCGGGTTACAAATTCGGTCCAGAGCAGTACGACAATCGTTAGGCTGGGAAGATGGTCCCCACGCGCACATGCACCTGTTGCAATGATAGTAAGCAGACACGGCAAGCGCGCATGAGTGCATCCTGATATACGTCGGCTTTGGGTCAAGAGCCGTATTCATGGAGCTGATCGCCTTCAAATTCCGTCATGGCCGCGAAGGCGGCCATCCACGCAACTCTCCACATCTGATCTGCGGCGTGTCGTGGATTCCCGCCTCCGCGGTAATGACGGTGGGGGTAGGCAGTGGGAAACCAGAAACAGAGACAAAACAATAGCCGCTCACATCCGCTCCCCAGGCAACGCGGCGGCTTGCTTCACCCAATCCTCAAACTGAGCCTCATCAATCACATCATTTTCATAGATATCGAGATAACGCACCTCCTTCTGCTTCGACTCGCCCGGCGGCTCAGGATTGAGCAACGCACCGCGGAAGAAGGCCACCTTCACGTACCTCGTGAAGCAATGAAAGCTGAGGAACCAGCCCTGGTCTTGGACCCCGTAAAAGGGCGAGTTCCATTTTATCGCCTTTTGCACGCCGGGGACGGTGCGCGCGATAATCTGATCGAGGCGGCGGCCGACGGCGCTTTTCCAGCCGGGCATGGCGGCGATGTAGGCCTGCACGGGGGCGTCGCCGTAGCCCTTCGGAATCTGAGGGTTGCCGCCCGAGAGGAGGACGGGCTCTTTGGAGGCCGGCTTGGCGGCGGGCGTCTTTGCAGCCTTCACTGGCTTACTGGCTGGCTCGCCGGCCATTGTGCGCGCTCCATGGCTGCCCTGGGCTTCCAGCGCCCGGGTGCGGCTCAGCTCAGCCGGCACTTGTGGAACCGTCCGCCCTTCATGATGACGGACAGGTGCCGGCCCTGGCCCTCGAGCAGCTCGAGGCTCTGCAGGGGATTGCCGTCGACCACCAGCAGGTCGGCGAAGGCGCCGGGCTTGAGACAGCCGAGCTTGCCCTCGCGGCGGACGACGCGGGCGCCGATGGTGGTCGCCGAGCGGATGATCTCGATGGGCTTCAATACGCGGCTGCGCAGGGAGAACTCGCGGCTCTGGTCCACCTGGAGCTGGCCCAGCAGGTCGGTGCCGAACGCGACGGGCACTCCGGCGCGCTTGCAGATCTCGAGCGAGCGCAGGGCGCCCTCGATGACGAGATCGTTCTTCTCCAGCATCTCGCCCGTCATGCCGAACTCGGCCGCCTTCTCTTTCATCGAATAGTAGGCGACGAGGTTGGCGATGAGCAGCATGTTCTTCTCGGCCATCAGCCGGGCCGAGGCTTCGTCGATGAGATTGCCGTGCTCGATGGTGCGCACGCCGGCATGCGCCGCGCGCGTGATCGCCTCGGGTGTGTAGGCATGCGCGCAGACGTAGCGGCCGAAGGCCTGCGCCTCCTCGACGGCGGCGCCGATCTCGTCGGGCGAGAACTGCAGGCTGTCGAGCGGATCGTAGGGAGACGCCACGCCGCCCGACAGCATGATCTTCACCTGGTCGCAGCCCTGGCGCATTTCCTCGCGCACCGCGCGCCGGACCTCGGTCACGCCATCGGCGATGCCCATCGTGTAGGCGAGCGCATTGCAGCAGTGGCAGCGCGTGCCGGGGTCGGTGCGCCGCCGCCCGTCGCTGTGGCCGCCGGTGGGGCCGATGGCTTTGCCGGCGATGAACAGGCGCGGGCCGGCGACGAGGCCCTGGTCCACGGCGCTCTTGATGCCCCAGTCGGCGCCGCCCGTGTCGCGCACGCTGGTGAAGCCGCGGTCGAGCATGGCTTTCATCAGCACGGCCGAGCGTGCGGTCATCAGCGTCAGCGGCATGTCCTCGAGGCGGCGCAGGAAGACCTCGCTCAGGAACACGTGGACATGGCTGTCGATAAGGCCCGGCATCAGCGTGCGCCCGCCGCAATCGACGACGTCGGCGCCGGCCGCCTTGACCGGTTTGTCCGAGACCTCCCGGATCCTGTCGCCTTCGACGAGGAGCTCGCGGCCGCCGATGAGCTCGTCGTGGTCGGGATCGAGCATCGAGAAGTTCTTGAAGTGGTAAGTCGTCATGGCCGGGTGCCCCATCTCTGCGCCATGGCGAGGCTCGCTCAGCAGACCGCTATCGTCAATGGCCGTTGCGTGGTGAGCTGACGACGGAGGTGGGGCTTGATATTTTAGAAGAAGCTAATATAAGCTGATCGCATGCGCAGCGGAGAACTCTGGAAGCAGGAGTTGCAGCCATGGCGGTGAAGCCAGTCATCAAGGCCTTTTTCGACGAGCCGACAAATACGGTGAGCTATCTCGTCGCCGACCCCGCGACGATGAAGGCGGCCGTCATCGACCCCGTCCTCGACTACGACCACAACGCCGGAGAGGTCGACACGCGCTCGGTCGAGGCCATGCTCGAGGCTGCGGCGGACGCGGGCTACGCCATCGAATGGACCCTCGAGACGCACGCCCACGCCGACCACCTGTCCGGCTCGCCATACATCAAGGCCAGGACCGGGGCGAAGATCGGCATCGGCGAGCACATCAAGGACGTGCAGCGCATCTTCAGGCCGGTGTTCAACGCCACCGATCTGAAGCCCGAGGGCGGCGACTTCGATCACCTCTTCAAGGATGGCGAGCGCTTCAGGATCGGCGATCTCGTGGTCGAGGTGATCTACACGCCGGGGCACACGCCCGCCGACATCTCCTACAGGATCGGCGATGCGGTGTTCGTCGGCGACACCATGTTCATGCCGGACTACGGCACGGCGCGGGCCGACTTCCCCGGCGGCGATGCGCACAAGCTCTACCGTTCGATCAGGAAGCTCATGGCGCTGCCGCCCGAGACACGGCTCTTCATGTGCCACGACTACAAGGCGCCCGGACGGGACGCCTATGCCTGGGAGACCACGGTGAAGGAGCAGCGCGAGAGCAACGTGCACGTCAAGGAGGGCGTGAGCGAGGAGGAGTTCGTCGCCATGCGCACCGCCCGCGACGCCAAGCTGTCGGCGCCGCGTCTTCTCCTGCCGTCGATCCAGGTCAACATCCGCGCCGGCAGGTTCCCGCCGGCCGAGGACAACGGCGTGCGATATCTGACGATCCCTGTTAAGCTCAAGGGCGGCTCCGAGGCCGTCGTCTAGGTGCTGACCGGGACGTCGGCTGGTACGATGCACTCCCCTTGACGGGGAGGGCGGCGCGGCGAAAGCCGCGCGGGTGGGGTGGGGCCACGACCGGGACGTTGATTTGGAGGCGCCCCCACCCCCAACACCTCCCCGCAAGGGGGAGGGGAGAAGCGCTAGCTGCTGACGGACGGCGCGCATGTCTGCAGACCGCAGGGCCCATTGGGAGCAGGTCTTCTCGAGCCGGGCCCAGGACCGCGTGAGCTGGTTCGAGGCGTCGCCGGAGACCTCGCTGCGCCTGATCCGCTCGTGCGGGCTCGCATCCGATGCCTGCATTCTCGACGTCGGCGCGGGCGCCTCGCGCCTGCCCGACGCATTGCTGCGAGAAGGCTTCACGAGCATCGCGGTGCTGGACATCTCGCCGTCCGCGCTCGAGCAGACGCGGGAGCGGCTGGGGCCGCTTGCGCGATCGGTTCGCTTCATCGTGGCCGACGTCGCGAGCTGGCGTCCGGACTTCCCGATCGACCTCTGGCACGACCGCGCCGTGCTGCACTTCCTGACCGATGGCGCGGAGAGGGCCGCCTACGCCGAGGCGCTGCGCTCCGGCGTGCAAGCCGGCGGCTATGCCGTCATCGCGGGCTTCGCGCCCTCCGGGCCGGAGCGATGCAGCGGGTTGCCGGTGGTGCGGGCGGACCAGTCCGCGCTAGCCGCCCTCATCGGTCCAGAGTTCGAGCTCCTCGACGCGTTCGAGCAGGATCACGTGACGCCCGGGGGCGTACACCAGCGGTTCCTGTTCACCCGCTTCAGGCGCGGCACGGCCCAGAGCTGAGCTCCCAGTCTCACCGTCATGCCCACGAACTGAGGCGCATGGTGGATTGTCGGACAATGGGACGCTACGCGCGGACCCAGGTTTCGGAGAAGGCCAGCATGGCGGTCGTGATGGTGTGGCCCGCCATCTCCCGCGGCACCGGCTTGCCGGGCAGCCTGCGGCCGTTCACCGTCACGGTGGCGTCGCTGCAGCCGACGAACAGGCTCGGCATGTAGTGCTTTCCGGTCGCCGACTTGTCCGGCGGCAAGGCGAAGCAGAACGGCCGGCCGAGCCCGCTCCAGGTCAGGCGGACCTCTAGGTCGGCGGTCTTCACGATCTCGCTGTAGGTGCTGGCGGGATCGCCCGAAGTCTCCACCTTGTCGAGCCGGCGATAGACCAGGTTGCCGAGGCCGGCCACACCCTTGTAGGCCCCGAAATGCGAGAGGAAGCCGCTCACGAGATAGCGCGCCAGCGGCTCGTTGTCGTGGAGGCAGATGTTGGCGCGATCGGCTGGCGGGTTGGATTCTCCCGGCGAATGCAGCAGCACCAGGGCATGCCCCCGGCCGTGAGGCGAGAGCACGACGCGGAAGAAGCTCGCCAGCGTGACGAAGGGCCCGTCAGGATGCTCCTTGAGCGAGATGCCCGGGTTCTCTCCGGACCACTCCACCTCGCCGGTGAATACGATCGGATCAGCCATCTTGCTTCCTCCCGCATGCCATGTCCTCGCACCATTCTAGCCCAGGCGCATCGGCCGAGGCCAGCCGTCCGCCATCGCACGGGCTTGCCGTCGACTGGGAGGGCAGAGGATGTGCTGCGGAGAGGAAGCACCTGACGAAACGAGCCGCTCCTGGCGGCGCGGATCAAGGCAGCGGCAGCGCCTCGTGCTCTTTCAGCGTCTTCCCGTTCTCGACATCGACCTCGAGCATCTTGACCCGGTAGCCCCACAGATGCGCCACATGTTGCAGCGTGCGGTCGCATTGGTCCTTGTCGAGCAGGACGCCGCGGCGAACGCGGTGCTGCAGGGTCAGGCGGCGGCCGCCGGACAGGTCGGCGTTGACCACCTGGATGTCGGGATCGCGCGCGGCGGCATCGTACTGATCGGCCAGCACATTGCGGACGCGGCGGTAGCCCAATTCGTCGTGGATGGCCTTGACCTCGACGAACGATGACCCGGTGTTGTCGTGGATCTGGAACAGTCTGAAGTCGCGGATGAGCTTCGGCGACAGGTACTGCAGGATGAAGCTGTCGTCCCGGAAATTCGCCCAGGCCTCCTTGAGATTTCCGAGCGCATCGCCGTTGCCGGCGAACTCCGGAAACCAGTCGCGGTCCTCCGGCGTCGGCTCCTCCGAGATCCGTTTGATGTCGCGCATCATCGCGAACCCGAGCGCATAAGGATTGAACCCGCCGAAGCTCTTGTCCTCGAAGCGCGGCTGGTAGACTACCGAGGAGTGGCTGTGCATGAACTCGAGCATCGAGCCCTCGGTGATGAGGCCCTTGTCGTAGAGCCGGCCCATGATCTCGTAGTGCACGAACGTGGCGCAGCCCTCGTTCATCACCTTGGTCTGGCGCTGCGGATAGAAGTACTGCCCGAGCATGCGCACGATCCTGAGCAGCTCGCGCTTCCAGTCGTCGAGCTTGGGCGAGTGCTTCTCCAGGAAGTAGAGCAGGTTCTCCTGCGGCAGCCCGAGCGACTGGCTCTCCTCCTCCGCCTCCTTGGCCTCGGGCGTGAGGGGCTTCTGGGGGAGCTGCGAGCGCGGAACGGTCCGCCAGAGCTCGTTGTAGGTGGCCTCCTCGTGCTCGCGACGCTTGCGCTCCCGCTCATGCTTGGCCGTGCGCGACTGGCGGCGGACGGGATGCCGGCTGATGCCTTGCGGCATCAGCGCGTGGGCGCTGTCGAGCACGGCCTCGACGGTCTCGACCCCGTACTTCTCCTCGCACTCGGTCACGTACTCCTTGGCGAAGCGCAGGTAGTCGAGGATCGCGGTGGCGTCGGTCCATTGCTGGAAAACGTAGTTGTTCTTGAAGAAGTGATTGTGGCCCATGGCGGCGTGCGCCATCACGAGCATCTGCATCGTCATGGTGTTCTCTTCCATGACGTAGTTGATGCAGGGGTCCGAGTTGATCACGAGCTCGTAGGCGAGAGCCCGTGCACCCTTGCGATAGAGCACGTCCTCCCGCGCGAAGTGCTTGCCGAACGACCAGTGCCGGTACATGTTCGGCATGCCGATCGAGGCGTACGCGTCGAGCATCTGCTCGGCCGTGATGACCTCGATCTGATTGGTATAGATGTCGAGCCCCATCTCTCCGGCGCCGATCTCCTCGATGGCGTCGTAAGACCTCTTGAGCACCTCGAAATTCCATTCCGCCCCGTCGAACAGGGGCCGGCGAGTGGCCGCCGCAGTCATCTCGCCGCCCTCTCCTCGCTGCCGGAAGCGGAGCCGGAGAACAGCTCGCGGAAGACGGGATAGATCTCTCCCGGCGAGGACACGCGCCGCATGGCGAAATACGGCTGGCCCGGCGCCACCTCGCTGTAGCCGGCCCACGCGACGCTCTGCATGGGCGCGATCTGTGCTTCGGGCATGACCTCAATGTAGGCGAAGTACTGGCAGATGGGCAGAATGTCCCGCTGCAGCATCGTCACGCACCGCTCCATGTCGTCGTCGAAGTTATGGCCGTCGGACGCCTGGGCGGCATAGATGTTCCAATCCTCGACGGGGTAGCGCTCGGCGACGACGCGCAGCATCTCCTCGAGTGCCGTGGAGATCACGGTGCCGCCCGACTCGGTATCGCGGAAGAAGGTGTCCTCGTCGACCTCCTGTGCCGTCGTGGTGTGACGGATGAAGACGATGTCCACCTCGGCGTAGTGCCGGGACAGGAACAAATGCAGCAGCATGAAGAACCGCTTGGCGAGCTCCTTCAGCGCTTCCGTCATGGATGCCGAGACGTCCATGAGGCAGAACATCACCGCCTGCGTCTTCGGCTTCGGCCTGCGCTCGTGACGGTTGTACTGCAGATCGATCGGGTCGATGTAGGCGACCACCTTGCGCATGTGCGAAAGGTGGGCGAGCCGTGCGTGGAGCCGCGTGATCCGCTCGCGATCCGGGGGCTCGCGCGCCTCCTCGGCTCTGATCGCGGCCTCGAGCTCCTCGAGCTCCGCAAGCCGGGGACGGCGCAGCGCGATGCGCCGTGCAAGGCTGTTGCGCATGGTGCGCAGCCGGTTGAGCTTTGCCGGCGGTCCCTCGGTAGTGAAGCCGGCCCGCATCGGCTCGGGCGAGCGCAGGTCCTTCAGCTTGGCCTTGACGAGGTTCGGCAGCTTCAGGTCGTCGAAGAAGAGATCGAGGAACTCCTCCCGCGACAGGCTGAAGACGAAGTCGTCCTCGCCCTCGCCATCCGGGCTGCCTTTCTGCCCGCCGCCGCCTGCACCGCCCTCGGGCTTGCGGATGACGTCGCCGACCGAGTACTCGCGGTTGCCGGGCAGCACGAAATCCCGCTCTCCGGTATGGGAGCCGAGCCCGAACGACGGCTCGCGCAGGCCCTTGGACCTGATGCGGATGTTCTCGCCGCCGTCGATCTCGGAGACCTTGCGCCGCTTGATGGCGTCGCGCACGGCCTCGCGGATTTCGGCTTTCGCGCGACGGAGAAACCGCTGACGGTTCCCGAGACTCTTGGCCTTGGGATTGAGGCGGCGGTCGACGATGTGCATGCCCCGCTCGACCTCCTCACCCCGACTTCTTGACCCGCATGTACCACTCGACGAGCCGGCGGACCTGCCGCTGCGTGTACCCGCGGGCAACCATGCGGTTCACGAACTCCTCGTGCTTCTTCTCGGTGTCGCCGTCCTTCTTGGCGCCGAAGCTGATCACCGGCAGCAAATCCTCGACCTGGCTGAACATCCGCTTCTCGATGACCTCGCGGATCTTCTCGTAGGATGTCCAGCTCGGGTTCTTGCCGCCGTTCTTCGCACGCGACCTGAGCGAGAACTTCACCACCTCGTAGCGGAAGTCCTTCGGGTTCGCGATGCCTGCCGGCTTCTCGATCTTCGACAGCTCCTGGTCGAGAAGCTGCCGGTTCATGAGCTGGCCGGTATCGGGATCCTTGTGGTCCTGGTCCTCGATCCACGCGTCCGCGTAGGCCACGTAGCGGTCGAACAGGTTCTGTCCGAAGTCGTGGTAGGACTCCAGATATGCCTTCTGGACCTCGTTGCCGATGAACTCGGCATAGCGCGGCGCCAGCTCCTCCTTGATGAACTCCAGATAGCGGTTCTCGACCTCATCTGGAAGCTGCTCGCGGCGGATCGATTGCTCCAGGACGAACATCAGGTGGACGGGATCGGCCGCCACCTCGTGCGTGTCGTAGTTGAACGTCTCCGACAGCACCTTGTAGGCGAAGCGCGTCGAGGTGCCGTCCATGCCTTCGTTGATGCCGGCGGCATCTCGGTACTCCTGTATGGTCTTGGCGTGCGGGTCGGTGTCCTTGAGGCTCTCGCCGTCATAGACCCGCATCTTGGACAGGAGGCTCGAGTTCTCATGCTCCTTGAGGCGCGTCAGCACCGAGAACTGCGCCAGCATCTCGAGCGTGCCGGGAGCGCACGGCGCCCCCGAGACCTCGCTCTGCGCCAGCAGCTTGTCGTAGATGCGCTTCTCCTCCGAGACCCGCAGGCAGTAGGGGACCTGGATCACGCAGATGCGGTCGAGGAACGCCTCGTTGTTCTTGTTCGAGCGGAAGCTCTGCCACTCGCTCTCGTTGGAGTGCGCGATGATGATGCCCTGGTAGGGCAGCGCGCCGACGTTCTCGGTGCCGACATAGGTCCCGTCCTGGGTGGCCGTCAGCAGCGGGTGCAGCATCTTGATCGGCGCCTTGAACATCTCGACGAACTCGAGCAGACCCTGCGTAGTCCGGTTCAAACCGCCCGAATGGGAGTAGGCGTCGGCGTCGTTCTGGCCATGGAACTCCAGCTTGCGGATGTCGACCTTGCCGACCAGCGAGGAGATGTCCTGGTTGTTCTCGTCGCCGGGCTCGGTCTTGGCGACGCAGATCTGCCGCAGCCGCGAAGGGTAGAGCTTCACAACCTTGAACTTGGAGATGTCGCCGCCGAACTCGTCGAGGCGCTTGACTGCCCAGGGCGACATGCGCCCGGTCAGCTTGCGCTGCGGAATGCCGTACTTCTCCTCCAGGGTGGGGCCCATCGTGACGGTGTCGAACAGCCCGAGCGGGCTCTCGAAAATGGGGCTGGTCTCGTCGCCCGCCTTGAGCACGTAAACCGGGCATTGCTCCATCAGCTCCTTGAGCCGCTCCGCCAGCGAGGACTTGCCGCCGCCCACGGGTCCCAGCAGGTAGAGGATCTGCTTGCGCTCCTCCAGCCCCTGCGCCGCGTGCCGGAAGAAGCCGACGATGCGCTCGATCGTCTCCTCCAGCCCGAAGAAATCCTTGAAGGCCGGATAGACCTTGATGGTCCGGTTGAGGAATACGCGGCCGAGCCGCGGGTCCTTGGACGTATCGACAAAGTTCGGCTCGCCGATCGCCTTCATCATGCGCTCAGCTGCGCCCGCATACAGCATCGGGTCATCGCGGCAGCCTTCGAGATGCTGCCGGAGCGTCATTTCGTGCTGCTTCTGGCGATCGTAGCTCTGCGCGTAGATGCTGAAGATCTCGTCTGCGGAGGTCATGCTCGTTCTCGCTCGCGATCTCACCACACTTTGACGGCCGCCCTTGCGCCATCCCTCCCACTTGAAGTGGGTTGCGCCGGTCCCGTTGGCAACTTGCCCGCTTCAAGCCTCGTCATCGCTTGCCGCCCCTCACATTCTAACACAGTTAAACTGCATCACGATCGCGGCTGGTGCGGAGACCGCTTCTGCACTCCAGCACGCAACAGACTGGCGATCATGGCTCCCACTTCTGGCGGAAGTGGGTCGCTGGAATGAACCGTGCCGTGCTGCAACGGCCGATCCCTCACTATGAACGGTTATCCGGCCGACACCGGGCACAAATGGACGCAGCTAACCAAACGCGCGCTCGCGCTCTTTAGTTCGGCTGAGGCGTCGATTGGCACTGATCGGTTTCGCCGATGCACCGCGTCCAGCGCCAACGCTCGACACCCTGCTGCAGACGGTCACAGTCCCGATTCTATCGTCAGTGTCGATCATAGACTGATTCCGCGCCGGTCAGGGGTGCCGGGGTGCGTCGTCTCGGTGGAGGACGCCCGGAGCGTGCTGGAGCTCCCGCTCCAGTCTCGCCGGAAACGTCCTCAATCGAAGCGTCCATGAGGGTGCGCTCGGGCCGGAAGCTGATATCCGGGCTCAGATTTTCCTGCCTTGGCGCGCAGGTCGGGACGCGCCGGATCGGGGTGTGCCCGAAAACCCGCAGCTCGCGAGCGAAATGTGCCGGCGCCTTGACTTGCAGCGAGGGATTCCGCCCGCCGGGCGAGATCGGATGCCCGCGAAACGTCGGATCCGAGCCTGAGCTCCGCCTCCGCGCGCACCCGCAACAGCTCGGAGGCGTAGAGCCGCAATCCCTGCTCCTCGGCGAGCCGCCAGCCCTCCTCGCTCGCCGAGGAAGCCAGCCGCGGCCGGTTGCACGCGAGCGCGGTCTCGGCCAGCAGCAGCAGCGCGTAAGGCAGGGCCTGGGCGGCCCCGGTGCGCCGATAGGCTGCGATGGCGTTCTCGATGAGGTCGATGCCGCCCGCGTCGCGGCTGCCGCGCGTCCAGCCTAGGATGATGTCGGCCCAGGCCGACCAGTATGGGAACTCGTGCCGTTCACCGAGCGTCTTGCCGGCGAAAGCCAGGGCGGATGCGGCCTGGCGGTCGCCGAGCGTCTGCGCCCGCGCCGCCAGGACGCACACCACGTGCGCGCTGGTGTGCGGGTGCTGCAGCCTGGATGACAGCGCCAGGGCGGCCTCGGCGTTGCCGCCGGAGTGCTCCAGGCAGCCGGCGATCGCCTCGCCCCAGGCAAGCTGGGCATGGGCGAGTGCCCCCTGGTCAGAGGCGTGCTGGAAGCGGAGTGTGGCGTGCCGGCTCTCCTTGTAGAGCTCGAGCACCAGCCGGTAGTGTGCGAACGCCTGCTCGAGGCGACCACCGAGCAGCCTGGCCAGGCCTTGCATCCTGTGGGCGCGCAGGCGCCGCTCCTCGGGTCCATCCCTGTCGGCGCTGGCGGTGAGCCGGTCGCCGATGCGGACCGCCATGTCGATCTCACCGCGCACCAGATGGCAGGAGTGCAGGGCCCAGAGCGTATCGAAATCGCCCGTGCCGCCGGCGACGCCCCGCGACAGGTCGAGGCAGCGCTGCAGCGTTGCCACCGCTTCGGGCGCGGCGTTGCCTTTCAGGGCCGCGAGCTGCACACCGAGCAGCCGCAGGATGTCGATCTCCTCTGCCGGGCTGCCTGCATCGGGATCCCGGGCGCGCGCCGCCAGCGCCTGGTTCAGGTAATCGACGGCGGCGCGGGTCGAGGAGATCTCGGCGGCCTGCATGCCGGCCTTGTGCCACCACGTGAACGCGCCCTTGCGGTCGCCTGCCGCCGCGTAATGCCCCGCAACGATCTCGGGCCATTCTTCTGCCGCCTGACTAGGGTCGTGCGCCAGGATGTCCGCGATCCGCCGGTGCAGCTCGCGGCGCCGGGACTTGAGGACGGAGGTGTAAGCCGCATCCCGCAGGAGCGCGTGGGAGAAGCGGAACTCGCTGTCGCAGCTCCGCCCCGGCACAGGCTCGATCAGGCCGGAGGCGACCAGCCCCTG
Source organism: Hyphomicrobiaceae bacterium (assembly GCA_023384095.1). Lineage (GTDB taxonomy): Bacteria > Pseudomonadota > Alphaproteobacteria > Rhizobiales > Hyphomicrobiaceae > ZC4RG25. Next base: position 182,646 of record JAHDXT010000003.1, on the reverse strand, counting down.
CAGGCTTTCGTCCAGTCCCGCCCGGCCCATCTGGAGGGTGGCGGCAAGCAGGGGCGCCGCAAAGCGGCGGCCGATCACGGCGGCCGCCTGGGCCAGCGCCTTGAGGCCGCCGAGGGCGTCGAGGCGGGCCGAGAGAACCATGTTCAGGGGGCCGGCCTCGAGAAGTATGTCCATGCCGTCCCGGCCGCATGGCGCGTTCACACAAAGTCGCGCCAGCTCTTCGGCGAACAGCGGGATCCCCTCCGAGCGGATGGCGATCTGCTCCCGCGTCGCCGGGGAGAGCGCCGAGCCGCACGGGCTGCACGCCAGAAGCTGCTGGGTCTCGCTGGAGGAGAGCCTGCCGAGCGCCAGCCGTACGCGCCGGGCGGCGGTCGTGAAGCTGCCGAGCTCCGCCTCGCGCGATGTCCACACGAGGCAGGCCGGCCCCATGCCCGCCAGGCGCCTGCCAGCCGTCCTGACCAGATCGAGGGTCGACGGATCGGCCCAATGCAGGTCCTCGAACACGAACGCAACCGGGCCCGCCGCCGCTTGCGATGCGATCCAGTCCAGGACGAGGGCGAAAAGGCGCTCCTGACGCGATCCCCCCGGCTCCCGATCGCTTTCGAGCATGCCGCCGCGCAACCTGAGGAAAAGATGCAGCAGCCGGCGGTCTGCCTCATCCGCTGCCGCTACTTGCTCGGCGAGGCCGGCCGCGCCGTTCGCCAGCAGCTCGCGCATGGCCCGTCGCAGCGCGTGGAGCGGCGCGCGGCTGGTCTCCGGCAGGCATCCGATCTCGATCCAGGTGCCCCGCGCCGCCGCGACCTTCCTTTCGAGATGGCGCAGCAGTCTGGACTTGCCGATGCCTGCCTCCCCGGTCATCGAGATGCACTGTGCATGCCCCTCGACCACCCGCAGCCAGGTCTCGTCCAGGCCCTGTCGTTCCGCCTCGTGCCCGACCATTCCGCACGCGGCGTCCGGCGCCCTCCTCCAGCCCGGCCGGGCGTTCGTCACGCGCCAGCATGCCGCCAATCCGGCAGCAGGCGCCGTCTCCAGCGTGAAGGCCGTTTCGATCAGCGGCTTGACGGCAGCGCTTGCCACTACCCATCCCGACCCCGCGGCAGCCTGGAGTCGCTCGGCCCGCTGCAGAACCGGCCCGACGAGATCCACGGCCTCCGCCTCGCCGCCGATCGGACCGGCTATCACCAGTCCGGTTTCGACGGCGCAGCCGAGCCGCGGCTCCGGGCCGCACAGTGCCGCGATCTGGAGCGCGGCACGGACAGCGAGCCGCGTATGGTCCTCCCCCGCGTTGGGGAAGCCCCAGCAGGCTATGGTGGCGTATCCGGACTGGCCGATGATGCGGCCCCCGAACGCCTCGATCGCGCGTCTGGCCTCGTCGTGGCGGCCGATGTCGAAGTGCACGGCCGCCTCGGCCGGTGCTGCAGGCCCGCACGCGAGGATCGTGACCCGTCGGCGCTCGGCGCTGCCGAGATGTCGCCCGATCCAATCCATCGAAAACCGGCTGGCGGCCGGGCGCATTGCTGGCGCCCCGCCTCGCTGGCGAGATGGGGCGGATGGCGCGCGGCGAGGCATTTCCGGACCGGGTGAAACTCGAAACACGAAATTGTGCGACGCTTAATACGGTCCGGTTAGCGGAGTGTGACCGCGATGGCCCCGCAATGGCCCATGCAATAGTCCGGCAATAGTCCAGCGATGGCCTGGCGCGCCGAAGCGGCGAGCGAGTTGCCGGCGCGCGGTCGTCCGTTCATTTGCGCGCCTCGGGCCGTGCGCCGAGCACGGCCTGCAGGATCACCGCGGCCAGGATGATGCCGCCACCGGCGACGATGCCGGCCGAAGGCCGCTCCGCGAAGTACAGGAAGCCCCACAGCGGCGCCAGGACGGCCTCGGTCTGCGCAAGGACCGTCAGCGTCACGGCACTGACGAAGCGTGATCCCTGCGCGTAGAGGAACAGCCCCAATGACAGCACGATCGCCCCGTGGAGCGCCGCCATGCCGATGTCCCACGCCGGCGGAGCCAGCGGCTCGCCGAGCGCCATCGTCATGCCGAGCCCGACGAACGCCGCCACGATGCCGAAGGCGAGGAGCGTGGCGTTGAGGTCTCGCGGCAAAGAGCCGCGGGCCGCCAGCGAGTAGCCGGCGAAGCCGAGCGCGGACAGCAGCGCCAGCGCGCGGCCGGTCCAGTTCCCGCCATCGAGCCGGCCCTCGATCATGACGAGGACGCCGAGGACCCCGAGAACGATGGTGAGCAGCGATGTCGCGGTGATCCGCTCGCCCAGGATGGGCTTCGCCAGCACGGCGGCGATCAGGGGCGCCAGCGAGCAGAGGAAGAACGTCTCGGCGAGCGTCGTCACCTTGATCGCGGCGATGAACGTCGTCGCTGCAAGAGCCAGCATCAGCGCGCCGATCCACGCGATCGGGCGGAGCTGGGCGAGCTGTGCGAGCTGGTTGCGGCCGTCTCCAAGCCCCGCCACGATCCACATCGCGCCAGCGAAGGCGAGCGACCGCCAGGTCGTGTACTGCCAGGGACCGGCACCATCCGCAAGGCGGATCGTGAATGCGCCGAGGCTCAGGACGAATCCGGCAAGGACGACGACCAGACACCCCTTCAGGTGGTGCCGATCCGGCCGCCGCGCAGTCTCGAGTTGAGCTCTTGTGGTCACGGGTCGAGCCGTCCAGCCGGCATCGTCGGGGCCGGGTCGCGGGTCAGCTCGGAGCCGCAGCTCTGTCGAAACCTCCGCCATCGGCAAGGGCCTTGAGCCGGGGCTCATCGTAGGCGTCCACCAGCTCGGCGACAGCGCGGTCGGCTTCCGCCGCCAGGTCGTCGCTGCAAGGCTGCGCAGCGCCTCTGCGCCATTGCTCGAGATAAGCCTCGCTGCCTCTCGCTCCGACGCGCATCGCACAGGCGTCGATCGCCTGGATGAAGCACTCGGGCAGCTCCCGCTTCTCCGTCGCGCGGCCCTTGCGAACGATGACTTGTGCCGGGATGTCGCGCCAGTAGAGAATGATCCGCTCTGCCATCTCGAACGTCTCGCCCGACCTCGTGCCAGCCCACGTCATATCACGGCCGGCGTTCCGCAGTGATACCTCGCCCAGGAAAAACTTCGATGCTCGACACGCTACTGCGATCGCGGCCCTGGTTGCTGGCCGACGGCGCCACCGGATGGGGCTGGCGCGCGAGGTGGCCGACCGGGCTGGGCGGCCGGCGGTCGTTGCCGGGTCCGTCGTTCGTGGCACCGCCCCCGAAGCCCGGCGGCGGCGCACCGCGCCAGGGCAACCGGCGACGGTGACGGTGACGGCTCTTACGCGTGGTGCGCCGAAACCGCCTGCAGGACCTCGCCCGAAAGCTGGCGCGGGGCCGTGTGCGAGATGTCACCCAGGCTCAGGATCCCGATCATGCGCTTGTCGTCGTTGATCACGGGCAGCCGCCTGATCTCGTGCTGCTCCATGATGCGCACCGCGTCGTCGATGTCCTCGTTGTCCCGGCAATAGACGATGCCGCTCGACATCACGTCGCGCGCGGTCATGCCCATGCAGTCGCGGTTCTCAGCCATGCCGCGGCAGACGATGTCCCTGTCCGTCACCATGCCCACCAGCCGGTCGTTCTCGCCGACCGGAACCGCCCCGATATCGTTGTCCCGCATCAACCTGGCGATATCGAGGACAGGCGTGCCGGGCTCGACCCAGTGCACGCCCGGGTGCATCACATCCCTCACCTTCATTGGAGCTCTCCTTCATCCGTCCGGGAAATCCGTATTGAGGGCCGCACTTCGGCCCGACACCTATGGAACGCCCGAGGTGGGCCGCGGTTCGCCAGCGTCTCTGATTTCGGGAGCGTTAGCCGCCTTCCCGGAAAGAGGGATAGAGCGTCATGCCGCCGTCGATGAAGAGCGTGGCGCCGACCACGTAGTCCGAATGGTCGGAAGCCAGCCAGGCGGCGGCGCGCGCCACGTCCTCGGGCTCGCCGATGCGGCCGTAGGGGATCAGCTCGAGCAACTCCCGTAATGCGCTCTCCTCCGACCAGGCCGGCCGATTGATCGGGGTCTTGATCGCACCCGGCGCGATCGCGTTGACGCGGATCTTCTCGTGCGCCACCTCCTGGGCCAGCGACTCCATGAGCAGCTTCATGCCGCCCTTCGAGGCGGCATAGTTCACGTGCCCCGCCCACGGGATCACCTGATGCACGGAGTTGATGAAGATGATGTTGCCCCGCGCCTTGGATTCGGGCGGCGGGGGCTGGGCGCGGAAGCGTCGCACCGCCTCCTGGGCACACAGGAACGCGCCGGTGAGGTTGGTGTCGATGACGCGCCGCCAGTCTGCGAGCGTGAGCTCGGTGAAGGCGGCATCGCGCTGAATGCCGGCGTTGGCGACGAGGATGTCGAGCCGGCCGAACCGTGCCGCTACGGCCTCGACCATGGCGCGGCAGTCCTCCGGCTTGGCGACGTCGCCCCCGAGCGCGACGGCCCGGCCGCCCTGCGCCTCGATCGCGCCGACCACCGCATCGGCCTCGTCGCGGCCGGAATAATAGTTGACGCCCACCGCGACCCCGCACCTGCCGAGCTCCTCGGCAATGGCCCTGCCGATCCCCGAGCTGGCGCCTGTCACCAGGGCCGAACGATGGTCGAGACCCAGCCACTGCATCGGGGCCACCTCCTCCTCTCGCACAAGCAGCGAGCCGTGCGTCCTGCGCGCCCTTCAATCTGAAGAACGAACGCAGGGACGAAGTAACGGTTCGGCCGCCGGTGTGTCAGGCGGGGACCGGCGGGGCCCCCCGGATGGCGCCGCGCTGGCGGAGCGCCTGCGCGATCTCGTCGAGGATGGCGGGATCGTCGATCGTCGCCGGCATCTTCCATGGCTCCCCATCGGCGAGCTGGCGCATCGTGCCGCGCAGGATCTTGCCCGAGCGCGTCTTCGGCAGCCGCTTCACCACCATGACGTTCTTGAACGCCGCGACAGGGCCGATCGTCTCGCGCACCAGGCTGATGACCTCGGCCTCGATGTCCTTCGGGTCGCGCTCGACGCCGGCATTGACGACGACGAACCCGGCCGGGAGCTGCCCCTTGGTCTCGTCCTGCACCCCGATCACCGCGCACTCGGCGACGTCCTTGTGGCGGGCGACGACCTCCTCGATCTGTCCGGTCGAAAGCCGATGCCCGGCGACATTGATGACGTCGTCGGTCCGCGCCATGACGAAGATGTAGCCGTCCTCGTCGCGATAGCCCGCGTCCGAGGTCGTGTAGTAACCGGGGAACTCCGACAGGTAGCTCTTGCGGAAGCGCTCGCTGCTGTTCCACAGGGTCGGCAGACACGATGGCGGCAGCGGCAGCTTGAGGGCGAGCGTTCCATTCTGCCCGGGCGGCAGCGGCTGGCCCTTCTCGTCGAGCACATGCAGGTCATAGCCCGGCATCGGTACGGTCGGGGAGCCGTGCTTCACCGGCAGCATGCCGAGTCCCACGGGATTGCCGCAGATCGCCCAGCCGGTCTCCGTCTGCCACCAGTGGTCGATGACGGGCACGCCGAGCTTCTCCTCGGCCCATTTCACCGTCTCCGGGTCGGCCCGCTCGCCGGCGAGGAACAGGGTGCGGAAGGCGCGCAGGTCGTAGTTCCTGATGAGCTCGCCCCTGGGGTCCTCCTTCTTGATGGCGCGGAAGGCCGTCGGCGCGGTGAACATGGCCGCGACGCGGTGCTCGGCGATCACGCGCCAGAAGGCGCCCGCGTCGGGCGTGCCGACGGGCTTGCCCTCGTAGAGCACGGTGGTCGCGCCGTGCAGCAGCGGGGCGTAGACGATATACGAGTGCCCGACCACCCAGCCGACGTCGGAGGCGGCCCAGAACGCCTCGCCCGGCTCGACGCCATAGTGGTTCTTCATCGACCACTTGAGCGCCACCATGTGCCCGCCGTTGTCGCGCACGACGCCTTTAGGCTGACCGGTGGTGCCGGAGGTATAGAGGATGTAGAGCGGATCGGTGGCGGCGACTGCGACGCAGCCGGCCTTGCGCCCGCGCGACTTGGCATCGCGCACCACCTCGTCCCAGTCGTGATCGCGTCCCGGCACCAGCGGCGCCTCCAGCATCGGGCGCTGCAGGATCATGCAATGGGCGGGCTTGTGCCGGCTGAGCTCGATCGCCTTGTCGAGCAGCGGCTTGTAGGCGACCACCCGGCCCGGCTCGACCCCGCAGGAGGCGGATACGATGGCGACGGGTTTGGAGTCGTCGATGCGCGTGGCGAGCTCGGAGGCGGCAAAGCCGCCGAACACGACCGAGTGGATCGCGCCGATCCGGGCGCAGGCGAGCATCGCGATCACCGCCTCGGGCACCATCGGCATGTAAACGATGACACGGTCGCCCTTGCCGATCCCGAGATCCTTGAGCGCGCCGGCGAACGTCGCCACCTCGTGCGTCAGCTCGGCATAGGTGAAGGCTTTCGTCGTCCTCGTGACGGGACTGTCGTAGATGAGGGCCTTCTGCTGCCCGCGGCCCTTCTCGACGTGCCGGTCAAGGCAGTTGTAGGCGGTATTGCACTCGGCGCCCGGAAACCAGCGGCCGTACTCGCCCATATAGGGGTCGAACACCCGGTCCCAGACCTTGTACCAGCCGATGTCCCGCGCAGCTTCTGCCCAGAATGTCTCCGGGTCGCGTTTCGCGCTGGCGTAGACCTCCCGATATCGGCTCATGTCAGGCTCTCCCGGCTGCCGCTGCGCTTTGAAGAGCTATGAAAGAGCCGAACGATGGCAAAGTGCAATAGGCATGGAGGGGGTAGCGAGCAGCGAGTCTCGTGTCCGCTGCTCGCTATTTCCCCGTATGTTGCTCGCTAGTCGCCATTCTATTGCGACGGCCGCACCTGGACGCGCTGCTGGCCCTGCACAACCGAGTAGTTCTGGTCGCCAGCCCGGTACTGCGGCATGGCCTGAAGCTGGGACTGTGTCAGCTCGGGAGCGAACAGGTTGTTGCCGCGCAACTGGAACTGCTGCAGCGGAACCACGACCTGGGTTTCGCCGAGGCCGAGGAAGCCGCCGTAGCCGATGACGGCGTACTGTTGACCGGCGCGATCCATCAGCACCTCGTTGATGCTGCCGAGCCGCTGGCCCTGAGCGCCATAGACGGTGGTGTCCACGAGGTCCGTCACGGCGACGGCCTGCCCGGCCTGGACCTGCTGCTGCTGCTGCTGCTGTGCGGGCTGGCGGGGCTGCTGCTGGGCTTGCTGTTGCTGCTCCTCCTGCCGCTGTTGCTCCAGAGCCTGCTGCTGCTGCTGGCTCTGCTGCCACTGCTGTTGTTGCTGCTGTTGCTGTGCCTGCTGCTGGAGCTGGGCCTGGTCGGCAGGCATCTGCTCGAAGCGGATCTGCGGCTGGCCCTGCGCCTGCTGGAACACCACGCGCGGCTCGCCCACCTGCTCGAACTGCACCTGCGGCTGCTCGGCGCGCTGAATGATCGGCCGGACTTCCTCGGAGGGAGGCTGCACCATCACCTGCGGCTGCGCCGGCTCGATCTGGACCTGCGGCTGCTGCTCCGGCGGCACGACCGCAACGCGCGGCTCGGGCATCTGAACGCTGACCCGCGGCTGCGGCATCTGTACGGAGACCTGCGGCTCCGGCATGCGCACCGTGATCTGCGGCTGCGGCTGCTGCACCGTGATCGTCGGCGGCGGCTGCCGGATCGAGATCATCGGCTGCGGCTGCTGCACGGTCACCTGCGGCTGCGGCTGCTGCACCGTTATGCGCGGGGCCGCCGGATCGAACTGCACCTGGGGCGGCTGCTGCTGGACGGTGATCTGCGCCCGCTGCTGCTGACCGTCCTGCTGCTGCTGCGCCCCCTGTTGCTGGCCTGGCTGCTGCTGGAATGCCTGGCGCATGCGCTGGATGGTATCGCGGCAGCCCTGCTGATTGCCCTGGATCTGGAGCTGACGCGCCTGCTCGAGGCTGATCGGTGCGCCCGCCGGGCTCTGCTGCAGGCGCTGAACGAGACGGTCGCAAGGCGTCGGCGCCTGTGCCTGCTGCTGCCCGAGCTGCTGCTGCCCGGGCTGAAGCTGCTGTTGCCCGAGCTGTTGCTGCTGGAGCTGCTGCTGGGGCTGGGGCTGGCCGCGGATTTGCGGCTGCTGTTGCTGCTGGGGTTGCTGGGCTCGAGGCTGCTGCTGTTGCGGGGTCTGCACCTGAGCAACCGCCGCTGGAACGAGGGCGGTCGTTGCAAGCAGAGCCGCCGTGACCAGGGTTTTCATCGCGTACCTTCCATCTACAGGAGGTTGATCCCGCCCCCGTAACACCCCTTGATGCGGATTGTTCCAGGGGTATCGGCGCGAGACTGGCGGGGCTGCAGCCGGCGATGTTAAGAAGGGAAGCTCGCCCGAACGCGATCCCTCCGGTCCCGACCCGCCCCCCGCCGATGATCACCGATCCCTGGTTCTTTGCCGTCGCCCTGCCGGCGATCGTCCTCACCGGGCTGTCGAAGGGCGGCTTTCTCGGCGGCATCGGCGGGCTGGCCGTGCCGCTGATGTCGCTGGTGATCTCTCCGGTGCAGGCAGCGGGAATCATGCTGCCGATCCTCATTGCGATGGACTGGATCGGGGTGTGGGCCTACCGCCGCGACTGGAGCGGGCCCAACCTCAAGATCATGCTGCCGGCCGCGACCGTGGGCATTCTCGTCGGCTGGGCGGCGGCTGCCTACGTCACCGAGGCGCAGGTGCGCCTGCTGGTCGGTCTGATCGGAGCCGTTTTCACCCTCGATCACTGGCTGGGGCTGAGGCCGCGCGGCCTCGCTCCCGGCCCGAAGGTCGGAAAGGGCAGCCTGTGGGGAGCGCTCGCCGGCTTCACGAGCTTCGTCAGCCACACCGGCGGGCCGCCGTTCGCCGTCTACATGCTGCCGCAGCGGTTGCCCAACGCGGTCTACGCGGGCACAGCCGTCATGTTCTTCACGGTGGTCAATATCATCAAGGTGCCGCCCTACCTCTTCCTTGGGCAGTTCAACGCAGAAAACCTGAAGACGGTGGCGGTGCTCATGCCGATAGCACCGCTGGCCATCCTCGCTGGCGTCTGGCTCACGCGACGCGTGCCCCAGGAGCCGTTCTACAACATCGCCTACGCCTGCCTGTTCGTCATTTCTGTGAAGCTCGTGTGGGATGGGCTGCGCGCGCTGGCGCTCGGGATTTGACGCCCCGCCCCGAGGGCTTCGCGCGCCTTTTGGCCTGCCGGAACCGTGCCGGCGACCGGGCGTTGCGGGTTTCCGGTGCTTCAGCGGTCGAACGCGCGGAATGCAGCGCTATGACGTCATCGGGGGGCGGCGCGGCTGCGCGTCGCTGCGGAAGCGTCCGTGACAGCAGAACAATGAGCGAATACTGTCAGGGATCAACCCGGTCCAAAATGTCAGGCATCAACCCGGTCGGACAGACCGACGGGAATGCCCTTTGCAGCGTCCGGATCTGCGTCTTGGCGGGGCCTGCCCGTTCACACGCCCCGCCTCTATCATGATCGTTTCGTCAACGAGGGTCGGAGAAGTCGGTGAGCGGCTGACCCGTGCAGTCGGGCGCAAACGATTTGCAGCCGCGACGTTCATTAGGCTAGCGTCCGCGCGACGCCCGACCAGCACGATCACCATCCCCGCCATGAGCATTTACGATCAGCACCTCGACAGGAACGCCGCCAATCACCAGCCGCTCACGCCGCTGACGCTGCTTGAGCGAGCGTCCATGGTGCATCCGGATCACCCGGCGGTGATTCATGGCAGCCAGCGCATCAGCTATCGTCAGCTCTACGAGCGCGCGCGCCGGCTCGCTTCCGCGCTGCGAGACCGCAACATCGGCCGCGGAGACACCGTGTCGGTCATTCTGGCCAATACGCCGCCGATGCTCGAGGCCCACTACGGCGTGCCGATGGCCGGGGCCGTCCTGCATTCGATGAACACACGGCTGGACGCCGCGGTGATCGCCTTCCAGCTCGAGCACGCCCAATCCAAGGTGCTGATCGCGGATCGCGAGTTCGCGCCGACGGTCGAGGCTGCGCTGGCACGGCTGCCGGCCCCGCCGCTCGTCATCGATTACGACGACCGGGAGTTCCCGCAGCCGGCCGAGCCGCCGCCGGGGGCGGAGGACTACGAGGCGTTCGTGGCGTCCGGCGATCCGGCGTTCGCCTGGCGGATGCCCGAGGACGAGTGGGACGCTATCACGCTCAACTACACGTCCGGCACGACCGGCAACCCGAAGGGCGTCGTCTATCATCATCGCGGCGCCTACCTCATGTGCTTTGCCAACGTCGTCGCGGCGGGCATGGGCCGGCACCCGGTCTATCTCTGGACCCTGCCCATGTTCCACTGCAACGGCTGGTGCTTCCCCTGGACGCTGTCGGTGGTGGCGGGCACGCACGTCTGCCTCAGGTGGGTGCGGGCGAAGGCCGTCTACGACGCCATCGCCGACCACAGCGTCACGCACCTGTGCGGTGCGCCCATCGTCATGTCGACGCTGCTCAACGCGGTCGCCGGCGAAAAGCGACCGTTGCCGCACAAGGTGCAGTTCGTCACTGCGGCCGCTCCGCCGCCGGCGACCGTGCTGGCGGCCATGGCCGAGGCCGGCTTCGACGTCACGCACGTCTACGGGCTGACCGAGACCTACGGCCCGGCGGTGGTGAACGACTGGCATGACGGCTGGGACGCCCTGACTGCGGCCGACAGGGCCGCGCAGAAGGCGCGCCAGGGCGTGCGCTACCCCGCGCTCGAAGGGCTCAAGGTCATGGACCCGAGGACCATGCTCGAGGTGCCAGCCGACGGCCGCACCCTGGGCGAGGTCATGTTCCGCGGCAATATCGTCATGAAGGGCTATCTCGAGAACCCGCAGGCGAGCGCCGAGGCATTTGCCGGCGGCTGGTTCCATTCCGGCGATCTCGGCGTGCTGCACCCCGACGGCTACATCCAGCTCAAGGACCGCTCCAAGGACATCATCATCTCCGGCGGCGAGAACATCTCCTCCATCGAGATAGAGGACGTGCTCTACAAGCTTCCCGCCGTCGCCTATGCCGCAGTCGTCGCCAAGCCCGACGAGACCTGGGGCGAGACGCCGTGCGCGTTCGTCGAGCTGAGACCCGGCGCGCAGGCCACCGCTGATGAGGTCGTCGCCTGGTGCCGCGAGCATCTCGCGAGCTACAAATGCCCGAGGCACGTCGTCTTCCAGGACATCCCGAAGACCTCGACCGGCAAGATCCAGAAATTCAAGCTGCGCGACATCGCCAAAGGCATCTGACGAGGCGCCGGTAACCGTTCGCCACGCACTCCCTCTCGCCGCGCACCGGGATAGGGTCGGGGTGAGGGGCAGCCGCGAGCACGGCGCGAATTTCTTTCCACCTCCCGGGGTCAGCCGCTCACCGGCTTTGCCGACCCCCGACGACGAAACGATTCCCACTGCATACCCACACCGTCATTCCCGCTTAGAAATCCGCCTCCACCTTTCGCGTGCGGCTGGCGTGGCGCAGGTGCTGCCAGACCGACAGCGCCACCGAGAGCGCGGCGGCGAGCAGCAGGCCTCCCGAGATCGGCCGCGTGACGAACAGCCACGGATCGTCGTCCGTCATGATGGAGCGGACCAGGTTGAGCTCGATCTGCTCGCCCAGGATGAGCCCCAGGATCAGCGGCGCCAGCGGGAACCCGGTCTTGACCAGGGCGTAGCCGACGGCGCCGAAGATGACCAGCACATAGACGCTGCTCATGGTGTTGCCCACGGCATAGGCGCCGACCACGCACAGCACGAGCACGACGGGCGCGAGCACGGATAGCCTGACCTGCGTCACGCGCAGCATGATGAGCGCGCTGACGGCCATGATCGCCACCATCAGCGGATGCGCGACGATGTAGGCGGCGTAGATGCCGTAGGCGAGCTCGACGTTCTGGGACACGAACAGCGGGCCGGACTGGATGCCGTGGATCGTCATGGCGCCCAGCATGACGGCCGTCACCGCGTCGCCAGGGATGCCGAATGCCATGATCGTCACCAGCGAGCCGCCGACGTTGGCGTTGTTCGCGCTCTCCGCGGCGATGATCCCCTCCGGCGTGCCCTTGCCGAATCGGTCCGGGTGGCTCGACAGCTTCTTGGCCTGGTCGTAGGCGAGCATGTTGGCGGCGCTGCCTCCGACCGCCGGCAGCACGCCGATGAGGATGCCGACGACCGTCGACCACAGCAGCAGCAGCGGCCGCCCCAGAATCTCGCCGATGGTCTTGAGGTGAGACGCCGACAGCGAACTGCGGGCCAGCGCCGCTCCCGCCTGGCCGGATTTCGGACGCCCGAGGCTCTCGACGTCGGTCATGATCTGGGAGAAGGCGAAGACGCCGATGAGGACCGGAAGGAACGGGAAGCCGCCGCGAAGGAAATCCGAATCGAAGGCGAAGCGCGGTATGCCGCCGATGGGGTCGCTGCCGACCATGGTGACGACGAGCCCGATCCCGGCCGAGATGAGTCCCTTGAGGAGCGTGCCCTCCGCGAGCCCTGCGACCATGGCGAGCGCCAGCACGAACAGCGAGAAATACTCCCACGGGCCGAAACGGAGCGCGATCGCGGCCAGCGGCCCCGTGACGAGAATGAGGAAGAGCCCGCCCAGGAGCCCGCCGAAGAACGAGGACCAGATGCCGAGCCAGATCGCCCGTCCCGGCTCACCGTTGCGCGCCATCGGGAACCCGTCGAAGGTCGTGGCGATGGCGGACGGCGTCCCCGGGATGCCGAGCAGCGTCGCGGTGATGAGCCCGCCGGCCGAGCCGCCGACGTAGACGCCGGTCATGGCGGCGAGCCCCTGCAGCGGGTCGAGGCCGAAGGTGAAAGGCAGCAGAACGATGATCGTCAGCGTGATGGTGACGCCGGGCAGCGCGCCGCCGACGACGCCGATCAGCGTGCCGAGGAACAGCGGTAGCAGATACTGCCACTGCACGATCGTCAGAATGCCGTTGCCGAGCGGCTCCAGCATGGCTACCAGCCCGTCAGGCTGCCGCGGGGCAGCAGCACCAGCAGGTATTTCTCGAACACGAGATAGGCCGCGAGCGGCGTCGCGATGGCGATCGCGACGACGGCGGCCCAGGCGCGCGCCGTGACCGGCCATTCGATTGCCGGCTGCAGCGCCAGCACGAACAGCGCGGTCGAGCTACGGAAGCCGAGCACTGGCAGCAGCAGCACATAGGCCGCGATGATGCCGAACAGCAGAATGACCCGCCGATGCACACCTGCCGTTGGTCGCGGCTCGCCGCCGGAGACCGGCCCGTCGGCGCGCGCGGCAAGCAGATCCTGCAACAGCAGGCCGAGACCGGCCATCCCGAGCAGACCGAGTACGATGCGCGGGTAGAAGCCCGGGCCGACCGGCGTCAGCGGGAGCTGCGGAAGGCTGAACGACTGGACCAGGAGGGCCAGGCTGACCGCGAAGCAGATCAGCCCGATCACCCCGTCGCGGCCTAGCCTCATTTCTTCGCGAGCCCGAGATCGGTCATCAGCGCCTTGTTGTCGGCATCGAGCTTGTCGAGGAAGCCGGCGTAGGCCTGGGAGTCGAGGTAGGACACGCGCGTGCCCTGCTTCTTGAGCGCCGCTGCGAACTCGGGCTCGGCGGCTGCCTTGGCGCAGGCCTCGCCGAGCTTCGCCCTGACCGGCGCCGGCGTGCCCTTGGGCACCATCAGCCCGCGCTGTACCTCGTAGACGATCTGCAGTCCGAGCTCCTTCAGGGTCGGCACGCCGGGCAGATCGGGATCGCGCTTCTCCGTGGCGATGGCCAGGAACCGGAGCTGGCCGGCGTCGACCTTGCCCTTCTGCGTGAGGTTGGAGTCCGTGAGATCGATATGGCCGCCGAGGATGGCGTTCATGCGCGGCGCCAGGCCGTCGTAGGAGACGTATTTCAGCTTGATCCCCGCGGCCTTCTCGATGGTGGCCGGGAAGAGGTGGCTCGTCGAGCCGAGCGTCGCGCCGACGGTGATCTCGCCGGGACGCTTCTTCGCGTCGGCGACGAGCTCCTTCCAGTCCTTCCACGGCGTCTTGGCGCTGGCGGTCAGCACGGAGGGTGTTGCCGAGATCAGGCAGACCGGCTCGAAGTCGGTGTACTTTACGTCGGCGATGCCGGCGTAATAGGTGAGATGGATATAATCGTGGACGGCATAGACGGTGTAGCCGTCGGCAGGTGCGTTCCTTGCCTCGCGGGCGCCGACGGTGCCCGAGGCGCCGCCGACGTTGGCGATCACCACCGGCTGGCCGAGGTGCTTCTGCAGATGCGGCGTGAACGGCCGGAAGATGTTGTCGGTGTCGCCGCCGGCGGCCCAGGGCACGATCAGCTTCACCGGCCGGTCAGGATATTGAGCTGCTGCCGGCGAGACGAGCGCGGCGCCGAGCAGCAGGGCGAATGAAAGGGCCCACGTCCTCTTCACGGCATGTCCTCCGATGGTTCTTTATGTCTTAGGGCACACAATGATAACACCGCGCGGGCAGGGCAAGGCAAGTCTCAGCACACGGAATTCGGGGAGACGGGGCATGAAGCCGACGACACTGGCGATCGCCGGGCTGGGAGCAATCGGGCTCGAGGTTGCACGCCGGGTCGATGCCGGGGAGATCGACGGCCTGGCGTTGACCGCGGTTGCGGCGCGGGACACGGCCAAGGCGCAACGCAGCCTGGCGGCCTTCCGCTGCGCGCCCAGGCTCGTGCCGCTCGAGGGCCTGGCCGAGGCAGCCGACGTCGTCGTCGAGTGCGTTCCTGCCGCGCGCTTTCTGGCGGCGGCCGAGCCCCCGATCCGCCTGGGACGCATCCTGATGCCGCTGTCCGTGGGCGCGCTGCTCGGCCATATGCACCTCGTGGACCTGGCCCGGGAAACGGGTGCGCGCATCGTGGTGCCGAGCGGCGCCATCCTGGGGCTCGATGCCGTGCGGGCGGTGGCCGAGGGCAACGTCCATTCCGTGCGGCTCATCACGCGCAAGCCGCCCGCGGGGCTCGACGGCGCGCCGCTGCTCGTCGAGAAGGGGATCTCACTCGAGGGCCTGTCCGGGCCGCTGTTGGTCTTCTCGGGTACTGCGCGCGAGGCCGCGAAGGGCTTTCCCGCCAACCTCAACGTCTCCGTCGCGCTGTCGCTCGCCGGCGTCGGGCCGGATCGGACCGAGGTCGAGGTCTGGGCCGACCCCGCCGTGACCCAGAACACGCACACGATCCTGGTGAGGTCCGACTCCTCCAATCTGACCATGACCATCGAGAACACTCCCTCTGCCGGGAACCCGCGGACGGGGGTCATCACCGCGCTGAGCGTCGTCGCCGCCCTGCGCCGGCTCACCTCGCCGCTGGTGATCGGCACGTAGCGTCCCGATTGCGAAGCTCGCCTGTGCTCGGCGCTGGGCTCGTGAGGTAACCGGCCGATGTCCCGTGCCATCATCCTGGCCATTGCCGCCGACGGCATCCTTTCGCTCATGGATGCGCTCATCAAGTCCCTGACGACACGCTATCCGACGTTCCAGATCGCGTTCCTCCGGTTCGCATCTGGCCTCGTCTGTGCCACCCTGCTGCTCGGCCTCGTCCGGCCGGGATGGCCGGGCCGCGAGACGGTCGTCTACAATGCGACGCGCTCGCTGCTGGTCGTCGTCACCGCGACCTCCTTCTTCTATGCCCTGAGCCAGCTCCCGCTCGCCGATGCGGTCGCGCTGTCGTTCCTGTCGCCGATGTTCATCGCCGTTTTCGGGGCCGTCTTCCTCAAGGAGCGCGTCGATTCGCGGATCGTGCTTGCTCTGCTGGCAGGGTTCGCCGGCATGATGCTGATCGCGGGCGCCCGCGTGGGCGCCGGCGATTACACCGACGGCGCCATCTACGGGACGGCCGCCTGCGTGGTCGCGGCGGTGGCCTATGCGCTGACCCTGGTGCTGCTCAGGGCGCGCGCGCTGCGGGACGCGATTTCGATCATCGTCTGGTTCCAGAACCTGGGGCCGGCCCTGCTGCTGGCCCCGGCCGCGGCGCTGGTCTGGACGCCGCCGAGCCTGCCGGACCTCGGCATGTTCGTGCTGATCGGGCTGATGGGGGTTGCCGGTCACCTGCTGCTGGCATCGGCGTTCGCACGCGCCGAGGCGGCGCGGCTGGCGCCGGTCCACTATACGACCCTGGTCTGGGGCGTGATCTTCGGCTACGTGCTGTTCGCGGAGGTGCCGGGAGGCGCGACGCTCGCCGGAGCAGGCCTCATTGTGCTCGGCACCGTTGCGACCCACCGCCGGAAGCGGAAACCGCCGAAACCCACCCTAGGCAAGCAGCCGGCCTGAAAGCGTGGACCTCTCCGAGCGAAAGCCTCGCGGCGCTCGGGAGCGATCGCGCGGCCGCTCGGAAGGAGGTCGCCGGGATCGAGAAGATTGAAAACGAACGCCCCAGCGCAGGAAGTTGGCGTCAACTCACCGCGCTCGAACCCACCTACCGCCGAAACGCCGCATGAGCTCGCTTCGGCTCGACTCCAACGACCGGCTGTCGCGAATGCCGGCCCTAGTGCCGGGTCCTGCTCAGGCGGGCAATCTCGTCCTTCAGCCTGAGTTTCTCCAGCTTCAAGCTGCTGACCTTGGTGGAATCCACCGCTGGCCTGGACAGCTCTTCCTCGATCTTCCTCTCGAGCAGCCGATGCTTCTCCGTCAGTTCAGCGAGATGTGGGGACGCCGACATCTTGCCCTCCGATCGAGTTTAAGACCCTCTAAGCTTGCCAGAATTGGCGCCGCATGTCCAACCGGGGCGGCAAGTCATCAACAGACCTGGAGCACAACCGCGGCTTGATCTCACTTGTAAACTCCCGTTTTTCCAGGTCATTTTCCGGAGCTTGCACTTTGGACCCTTGCCACCGCGCGCGATCCCGATAATAGTGTCGCCGGAGCCGTGTCAGGGATTGCGGCGCAGCCGAATTCGCGCATGCAGCGACAGGACGAACGAGATATCCGCGATCAGTTGATCAGGCTCCGCGCCGAGCATCGGGAGCTGGATCTCGAAATTGCCGCTCTCGAAGCCCAGCCTCGGGCCGATCAGCTTCAGATCACCCGTCTGAAGAAGAGGAAGCTGCAGATCAAGGACCGGATCACGGCGCTCGAGGACCAGCTCCTGCCCGACATCATCGCCTGAGCGCGTCGGTCGCGGCTGAAAGTCGCGCCATGCCCTTGTCAAGAGCATGCCCGGTCGGCTAATTGCGCCTCTTTTCCAGAGATCGGCCGCAGGCCGATACAGCGCCCCTCGCAGGCCCCTGACCCCTCGCAGGCCCCTGACCATGACCGCGACCAGTCAGAACGAGTCCAAAGTCGGGATCATCATGGGCAGCCAGTCCGACTGGCCGACCATGCGCCGCGCCGCCGAGGTGCTGGCCAAGCTCGAGGTTCCTTTCGAAGCGAGGATCGTGTCGGCGCATCGCACGCCCGAGCGGCTCTTCGCCTACGCCAGGTCGGCCAGAGAGCGCGGGCTCAAGGTCGTCATCGCGGGGGCCGGCGGGGCGGCACACCTGCCCGGCATGGTCGCCTCACTCACGATTCTGCCGGTGCTCGGAGTCCCGATCGAAAGCCGCGCGCTCAAGGGGCAGGACAGCCTCTATTCGATCGTGCAGATGCCTGCCGGCATCCCGGTGGGAACGCTGGCCATCGGCGAGGCCGGCGCGGAGAACGCCGCATTGCTCGCCGCGCAGATCCTGGCGCTAGAGGACCCGGCTCTGGCAGCCCGTCTCGATGAGCGCCGCGCGCATCAGACGGCAGGCGTCGCCGAGGTCCCGGACGATGCCTGAGCCGGGGCTGCGCTCGGATCGGCTGCCGCCCGGCAGCACCATCGGCGTTCTCGGCGGCGGGCAGCTCGGGCGCATGCTGTCCATGGCAGCGGCCAAGCTGGGGCTGCGCACGCATGTCTACTGCGACGAGCCGGAGTGCCCGGCCTTCGACGTCTGCGCCGAGCGCACCGTCGGCGGCTACACGGACCTAGACCGCCTGACGGCGTTCGCGGCGACGGTGGACGCCGTCACCTACGAGTTCGAGAACGTGCCCGTCGATGCGGCCCGCCACCTCTCCGCGCAAGTTCCGGTCCGGCCGGGTGCGCTGGCGCTCGAGATCGCTCAGGACAGGCTTGCGGAGAAGCGGTTCATCTCGGCGCTGGGCGTCCCGGTCGCCCCCTTCGCGCAGGTCGACAATGCCGGCGATCTCGCAGCCGCGCTGCAGCAGTTCGCCTCCCCGGGCATCCTGAAGACGCGCCGCTTCGGCTACGACGGCAAGGGCCAGGTCAGCCTCGTGCCGGGCGACGACCCCGCCGCGGCGCTGGCGGAGATCAGCTTCGCGCCCGCCATCCTCGAGCAGCGGCTTTCGTTCACCTGCGAGGTCTCCGTCCTCGTCGTTCGCGGCGCCGACGGCGCCATGGACTTCTACGACCTCCCCCAGAACACGCACGCCGGCGGCATCCTGCGCCGCTCCGTCGTGCCCTCGCCGCTCGGGCCGGCAGGGCTCGAGCAAGCGCGCGCCATGGCGCGGCGCATCGCCGAGGCGCTGGACTACGCGGGCGTGCTGGCCGTCGAGATGTTCTTCATGGGACCGCACGGGGAGCCGCCGCTGCTGGTCAACGAGATCGCGCCGCGCGTTCACAACAGCGGCCACTGGACCATGGACGCCTGCGGCGTGAGCCAGTTCGAGAACCACATCCGCGCCGTGGCCGGCTGGCCGCTCGGGCCCACGGTCCGGCACTCGGATGCCGAGATGGTGAACCTCATCGGCGAGGACGCCCGCGGCTGGCCGGAGCTGGCGGCGGACCCCGGGGCGCTGCTCCATCTCTACGGCAAACGGCAGCCCCGCAACGGACGCAAGATGGGCCACGTCAACAGGCTGCGCCCGAGGAGCTGAAACGGCATCGCCCTTCGGCGCCCCGTGGACTTCCCGTGGCGAGTTTGCTATAGCTGCGTGCAACTTGCGAAGCGACCACCCCTTGCGTGCGGCGATGTGGGTGTGGTTGCTCGTGTTTAGAGGCCAGACATCAACAGCTCGGGATAGGACCGCGTGCAGGTACTCGTTCGCGACAACAACGTCGATCAAGCCCTCAAGGCGCTCAAGAAGAAGATGCAGCGCGAGGGCATTTTTCGGGAGATGAAGCTCCGGAACTATTACGAGAAGCCGTCCGAGAGAAAGGCCCGCGAGAAGGCGGAGGCGGTGCGCCGCGCACGCAAGCTCGCCAGGAAGCGCGCGCAGCGCGAGGGCCTGCTGCCCGGCAAGACGGCCAAGCCCAAACCGGCGGCGAGGGGCGGCCGCGCAGGGGCGCCTTCGGCGCGCTGAGCGCTGAGACCAATGCGCCTGGACCCGCCTCGCAGCGAGGCACGGATTTGAAGGGCTGCCCGAACCGGGCAGCCCTTCGTCGTGGTGCGCCAGGCATGGCGCGGGGTGCCGTGAGGCACCGTTTGGCCGGGGTGGTAGCCGGCTGATGACTTGGAGGTGGAAGTCCTCTGCGGGCCCTGGGTGTGGGAACCGCTAGCCGAACAGCAAGGGTGCCCGGAGCGATCTGGGATCCGAAGGAAGCTGTAAGCAAAGTGCCGGCCTGACGAACAGGAAGCGCATATGAGGCGACCGCGCCAGGGCGAGAGGGCCATAAAGCTCGAAGCCCGATGCACCCCGGATGGGGCGGCCGTAGATTCGATCGGCATAAATGCGCGGCCAGTGCTCGACCAGGAACGGCTTCAGGTCCGCGACCGACATCCCATCGATGCCTGCCGCGCCCTTGTTCCCGACCACGCGGACATAGGCCGCCATCATGTTCTCGCGGCTGACGACCAACTCCATCAGCCGCACGCTCGCCTCCGGTTCCGAGTGGTCCGATCTGCCGTGGCGCTTGACGTGACATGGGGCCTTCTTGCGCTTCTCGTCGAAGCCGAGCGCGGCCAGCGCTTTCGGCGAGAGCCGCCGCCCCCAGCGGAAAACCGCCATCAGATCGTCGGCGCCCGACTTACATCGCGCACAGAACGGAAGCGTCGGGAGAGCGCTTGCAGCGGTCTCCTCCGCAAGCCTATCGACGCTCGCAGGAGGCCTGGAGAAGGTCGATGCGAGCCCGAAACCGGCCAAAAACACCGGATGAAACGGTGCCCCTCGGGAGGCCTCGAATACGCAGAGGTCTCAAGGGGGTCTGACCCTGGACTAGTAGACCCGCGCCTTCGGCTCGATGTAGCGCATCTCGTTGGTCAGCGTGTACGTGTGCACCGGCCGGTAGTTGATGGTGACCGTGTTGGCCGCATCGTCGGTCCAGGCCAGCGTGTGCTTCATCCAGTTGGCATCGTCGCGATCGGGGTAATCCTCGCGCGCGTGCGCGCCGCGGCTCTCCTTGCGGTTCGCCGCGCCGGTCATCGTCACCGCCGCCTGAGCGATCAGGTTGTCGTACTCCAGCGTCTCGATCAGGTCGGAGTTCCAGATCAGCGACCGGTCGCTCACCTTGATGTCCCGCGATTGCTTCCACACCTCGGTGATCTTCTCGACGCCCTCGTCCAGCACCGGCCCATCGCGGAACACTGCGCAGTTGCTCTGCATGACTTTCTGCATCTGCAGGCGCAGCGACGCCGTCGGCGTGGAGCCCGCCGCATTCCGGAACCTGTCGAGCCGGTCGAGCGCCAGGTCGGCCGCATCGCCCGGCAGCTCCGGATGCGCCGCGCCGGGCTCGATCGTCTGGGCGCAGCGCAGTCCGGCGGCCCGGCCGAATACGACGAGATCGATCAGCGAGTTCGATCCCAGCCGGTTGGCACCGTGCACGGACACGCAGGCGCCCTCGCCGATCGCCATCAGGCCCGGCACGACGTGATCCGGATTGCCGTCTGTCAGCGTCAGCACCTCGCCGTGATAGTTCGTCGGGATGCCGCCCATGTTGTAATGGACCGTCGGCAGCACCGGAATCGGCTGGCGCGTCAGGTCGACCCCTGCGAAGATCTTTGCGCTCTCGGTGATGCCGGGCAGACGCTCCGCCAGGATCTTCGGGTCGAGGTGGTCGAGGTGGAGATAGATGTGGTCCTTCTCGGGCCCGACGCCGCGCCCTTCCCGTATCTCGATCGTCATCGAGCGGGAGACCACGTCGCGCGAGGCGAGGTCCTTGGCGTGCGGCGCATAGCGCTCCATGAAGCGCTCGCCCTCGGAGTTGGTGAGATAGCCGCCCTCGCCGCGAGCGCCCTCGGTGATGAGCATGCCGGCGCCGTAGATCCCGGTCGGATGGAACTGCACGAACTCCATGTCCTGCAACGGCAGGCCGGCGCGCAGCACCATGCCATTGCCGTCGCCTGTCTGCGTGTGGGCGCCGGTGCAGGAGTAATAGATGCGGCCATAGCCACCCGTCGCCAGGATGGTCTTGCTGGCGCGGAAGCGGTGCAGCGTGCCGTCCTCGAGGCAGAGGGCGACGACGCCCCGGCAGCCGCCTTCACTGTCCATCATCAGGTCGAGCGCGAAATACTCGACGAAGAACTCGGCCGAGTAGCGCAGCGACTGGCCATAGAGCGTGTGCAGCATGGCATGGCCCGTGCGGTCGGCCGCCGCGCAGGTGCGCTGCGCCGGCGGGCCCTCGCCGAACTCCGTCGTCATGCCGCCGAACGGGCGCTGGTAGATGCGGCCGTCGGCCGTGCGGCTGAAGGGCACGCCGTAATGCTCGAGCTCGTAGACTGCCTCCGGCGCGTTGCGGCAGAGGTACTCGATCGCATCCTGGTCGCCCAGCCAGTCGGCGCCCTTGACGGTATCGTACATGTGCCAGCGCCAGTCGTCCGGCCCCATGTTGCCGAGCGCAGCGGCGACGCCGCCTTGCGCTGCGACCGTGTGCGACCGCGTCGGGAACACCTTCGTCACGCACGCCGTCTTGAGTCCCGACTGCGCTGCTCCGAGGGCCGCCCGCAGACCCGCCCCGCCGGCGCCGACCACCACCACGTCGAAGGTGTGATCGGTGAGCGGATAGGCCCTGCCCTTCACCGCGGGTCTGGCCATGCCGGAGCTCGCCTTGCCGTTCGTATCTGGCGCCATCAGATTGCAACCCCAAAGCTCAGCCTGAGCACTGCGAAGGCGCCGGCGAGACCGACCAGGACCGAGAAGAACGTGTTCAGCATCAGCAATGCGATCTTGGCGCCCTCGGCCTGCACGTAGTCCTCGATGATCACCTGCATCCCGATCCGCATGTGCATGATGCTCGTCAGGATGAAGAGAAGGACCAGAACCGCCACCACCGGATTGCCGAGCGTCCGCCTTACGACATCGTAGTCCGCCCCGACGAGCGCGAGGACGATCCAGAGCGCGAACGGCAGCAGCAGCAGGGCGGCCACCGAGGTGACGCGCTGCCGCCAGAAGTGGTCGGTGCCTTCCTTGGCGGAGCCGAGACGCCGGACGTCCTTCAGCGGCGTTCGCATGGCCATGACTCATAGCCCTCCGCGCAGGGCAATGATGCCGGCCCAGAGCGCGACCGTCAGCGTCACCGAGCCGATGATGGTGCCCCAGCACATGATGTCGACCGACCTCAGGTCGAAGCCGCGGCCGGTATCCCAGATCAGGTGCCGGATGCCCCCGAGGGCATGATGGATCAGCGCCCAGGTGTAGCCGAACAGCACGGTCTGGCCGATCAGGGACCCGAAGAAGCGGCTGGCCGTGGCGAAGTGCTCCGGCCCCGCGGCTGCGGCCAGCAGCCACCAGGTGAGCAGGACCGTGCCGAAATAGAGAGCGGCGCCGGTGATGCGGTGAATGATCGACATCACCATGTTGATCAGCGGCGAATAGATCTGCAGGTGCGGTGAGAGCGGCCGCTCGATTCGATGCAGCTCCCGTGCCTTCGCCTCGGCCATGCGGCCCTCCTGGTGGCGCAAACTCGGTCCCGCCTTGTAGCGCGCGTTCGCCACCGCAGCAATTCTTCGATCGGCGCATAGCAGCGCGGCAGAATCCGGCCAGCACGTGGTTGTGAATCTTAAAACTCGCTGCCCTGCCGTCATCCCGGACGACGAGCCACCCTTCAGTGGCGAGGAGAGCCGGGATCCAGCATGAGAAGCGCCGAAGACTCGACTATTTCGTGTCCTTCGTACGCATTTCGCGCTGGATCCCGGATCGGCAGCCGCTTCGCTCCCTGGTCCGGGATGACGGATAGCAGACGTTTGGCGCGGGACACTACCGCGGCAGCAGGATCCATGCGTCTAAATCGAGAACGACGCCGTCCTCGTAGGTTCCCGATCCGGCTTTGTAAGGAAATTCGGCTGCGGGTCGATTCTTGAGAGCGACCAGGCGGACGCGGAGGGCGCCGAGGTCCGCGCGGTGCGGCAGCTCGGCTTTCTCGAGCACCTCCGACCAGGCGTAGACCGTGTTTCCGGCGAAGCAGGGCGCGACGTGGCGGCCGCCGTTGATCGCCGCGATATGGAAGGCATTCGCCAGCCCGTTGAACGACAGCGCCCGCGCCAGCGAGATCACCACGCCGCCATACACGAGGCGGTGTCCGAACCGGCCGGCGCCTTCGGTGTGCTGGTTGAAGTGCACCCTGGCCGTGTTCTGGTAGAGCCTGGTCGCGATCTGATGCTCGGCGTCCTCGATCGTCACGCCGTCGGCGTGGTCGATGCGCTCTCCCGTCTCATAGTCCGCCCACAGGAAGGGCGAGCCGGCGAGCTCGACGTCGTAATCGGCACGCGCGACCGGCGGGACGGCGAGGCCGAGCGCATCGGTCCCGACGCGCTCCGGCAAGTCGGGAACGACGGTCTCCGGCGCCGGCGCTGCCCTGTCCCGCTTGCGCACCATGACCCAGCGCACGTACTCGAGAACGGTCGCGCCGTCCTGGTTCAAGCCCGCCGAGCGGACCCAGACGACGCCGGTCTCCCGATTGGAGTTCTCCTTCAGCCCGATCACCTCGGATCGGGCGCTCAGCGTGTCTCCTGGATAGACAGCGGCCAGGAACCGGCAGTCGGCATAGCCGAGGTTGGCGACGGCATTCAGGGAGATGTCCGGTACGGTCTTGCCGAAGACGGTGTGGAACACGAGCAAGTCGTCGATGGGCGCCCGCGGATAGCCGATCGCGCGCGCGAACGTGTCGGACGAGGCAACCGCGAACCGCGCGCCGTAGAGGCTTGCGTAAACGGCGACGTCGCCCTCGGTCAGCGTGCGCGGCGTGGCGTGATGGATCACCTGCCCGAGCCGGAAATCCTCGAAGAAGTTGCCGCGGTTGGTTTTGCTGGGTGCCATGGTGTCTTCTCCAATCGACTCCCCTCTCCCCGCCTGCGGGGAGAGGGTCAGGGTGAGGGGCAGGGTAGAGGGGCAGGTTCTAGCGTTGCGGCTCGCGACTGCCGTCACCCCGACCTTCTCCCCATCCCCGGATGGGGCGGGGGAGAGGGGGTGAGCTCACGCGCGGCGATGGCCTCGGCGATCTCAACCGTCCGCCGCGCGGTCTCCGCGTGCAGCAGCTCGACCATGCGGCCGTCGACGGTGATCGCGCCCTTGCCCTGGTTCTGCGGCTCGGCGAAGGCGGCGATGATCCTGCGCGCCCGATCGACCTCGGCGGCCGTCGGCGAAAAGGCCTCGTTGGCGGCGGCGACCTGGTCCGGGTGGATCAGCGTCTTGCCGTCCATGCCGAGCTGCCGGCCCTGCAGGCACTCGCGCCGGAAGCCCTCGGCGTCCTTGAAGGCGTTGTAGACGCCGTCGAGGACATCGATGCCGTAGGCCCGGGCTGCCGCCACGGCCGACGACAGCCAGTGGAGCGCCGCGGTGCGGTTCTGATCGAGCTCGGCGCGGGTCTCCTTGACGAGATCGTTGGTGCCCATCACGAGGCAGGCGAGGCGGGTCGACGGCTCGCGCGCGGCTGCGGCAATCTCACGCAGGTTGAGGATCGCGAGCGGGGTCTCGATCATCGCCCACACGGCGACCTTGGCCGGCGCCTCGCCGAGGCCCATCGCAATCTCGGACAGTTGCGCCGCGGTCGCCACCTTCGGCACCAGAATGGCGTCGGGCGCTGCCGCGGCGGCCCGGGCCAGGTCCTCGGCGCCCCAGGGCGTATCCAGCCCGTTGATCCTTATGACCAGCTCACGGCTGCCGTAGCCGCCGCCTGCGACGGCGCACACGACCTGCTCGCGGGCCGCCGTCTTCGCCTCGGGTGCGACCGCATCCTCGAGGTCGAGGATGACGACATCGGCGGCCAGCGTCCGGGCCTTCTCCAGGGCGCGTGCGTTCGAGCCCGGCATGTAGAGCGCACTGCGGCGCGGGCGGATGGCCATGGCTGTCCTCGCGGCGTTCGTTCCCATCAGGCGGGGAAGCTAGTGCAGCCCCGCGGCTTCGCCAAAGCCGAACGCGTGGTGTGCCCGCATGTCGGCTTGGCACCGGCGGCTCGCTTCGGCACAGTGCAACGGCGAAAACCGGGTCCAGCGCGCATGGCAAGCCAATCGAGAGACATCGTGATCGTGGGCGGCAGCATCGTCGGGTGCGCGACGGCCTACTATCTCGCGCAGGCCGGCGCAATCGCCGGCCGCCGGATCGCCATCGTTGAGAAGGACCCCACCTATGCAACCTGCAGCACGGCGCGCTCGGCAGGCGGCTTGCGCCAGCAGTTCTCGACGCCCGAGAACATCGCCATGTCGCAGGTCACGCTCGCACTCATCCGCGACCTGAAGGACAGGTTCGGGCCCGAGGCCGATGTCGCGTTCCGGGAGCAGGGCTACCTCATTCTGGCCTCGGCTGATGGCGCCGAGGTGATCGCGGCCAGTGTCGAGACCCAGCGCAGGCACGGAGCCGACATCCTGCTGCTGGACCGAGACGAGCTTGCCGCCCGTTTCCCCTGGCTCGATCTGGCAGGAGTGGCGTGCGGCAGCTTCGGACAGTCGGGCGAAGGCTGGATCGACCCGGTGAGTCTGATGACGCTGTTCCGCACGGCCGCGCGTGGCGCGGGCGTCGAGCTCATTCACGATGCCGTCGTCGGGCTCGAAAAGAGCGGCGACGCGGTCGAGAGCGTCGCGCTGGCGAGCGGAACGCGCCTGGCGGCGGGCACGGTCGTCAACGCTGCCGGACCTGCCGCGGGGGAGGTGGCCGCGCTTGCCGGCGTCCGCCTGCCGGTCGAGCCGCGCAAGCGGTACGTTTATGTGATCGACTGCCGCGACGCCCCCGAGGAGCTTCGCCGGGGCCCGCTGACGGTCGATCCGACCGGCGTCTGGTTCCGCCCCGAAGGACGGCTGTTCATTACGGGCATCTCGCCCGAGGAACGGGACGAGCCACCCGCAATCGATCTCGACGCCATCGACTACAGCCTCTTCGAGGAGGAGGTCTGGCCGCGGCTCGCGGCGCGCGTCCCGCTGTTCGAGTCGATCAAGGTGGTGAACGCCTGGGCCGGGTTCTACGACTACAATACGCTCGACCAGAACGCGATCATCGGCCCGCATCCGGAGGTCCGCAACTTCTACTTCGCGAACGGCTTTTCCGGGCACGGACTGCAGCAGGCGGCGGCGGCCGGCCGGGCCGTCTCAGAGCTGATCCTGCACGGGCGCTTCTGCACCATCGACCTGACGCGCTTCGGCTACGCGCGGATCGCCGAGGGCCGGCCGCTGCGGGAGCTCAACGTCATCTAGGGATTGGCCGCAATGGCGCGCGTGCTCGCCATCTCGTCCCAGGTCGCCCGCGGGCATGTCGGCCTGTCGGCCATGGTTCCGGCGCTGCAGCGGCTCGGCCACGAGGTATGGCCGCTGCCGAGCATCCTGCTGTCCAACCACCCCGGCCATGCGCACGTAGCCGGGCTGCCAATCGCCCCCGCCGCCCTGGAGGAGATGGCCGACGCGCTCGATCGCAACGGCTGGCTTAGCGAGATCGACGCCGTCGTCACCGGCTATCTGCCGAGCCGGGAGCACGTCCGGCTGGCGGCGCGCATCGTCCGGCGGCTGCGGCGCGGGCGCGCTGTCCTCTACCTGTGCGACCCGGTCCTCGGCGATGAGCCGAAGGGGCTCTATCTCGACCCCGACGCGGCGAGCGCCATCCGCGGCGAGCTCGTCCCGCTGGCGGACGTGATCACGCCCAACCGGTTCGAGCTGGGCTGGCTCCGGGGCAGGCCGGCGCATTCGCTCGAGGACCAGCAGGAGGCCGCCCGCGCGCTGACCGGCGGCGCCGTGCTCGTCACCTCCGCCGCCCGGCGCGGCGAGATGATCGACAACGTGCTGCTCGAAAGCTCGGGCATCAGACGATGCGCCGTGCTCCGCCGCCCGGACGTGCCGCACGGGACGGGCGATTTCCTCGCCGCACTGTTCCTCGGCCATCGCCTCAGGGGCGAGACGGCTTCGACCGCGCTGGCGCGGGCGGCCGCCGGCGTCGAGCAGGCGATCCTGGCGAGCCACGGCCGCGACGAGCTCGCCCTCGTCGCCTCGCAAGACGCCTGGCCCGACGCGGCTCCGCTCGAGGTGCAGGCGGTCGATGCCGGCGGATGAAGCAGGGCAGCCGTCGAGTCGTCTATTTCGGCCGCACCGCCGAAACGCACGTCGAGCACTTCCCTCAGGGCGTCAAAGGGCATCAAGGACACGGCGCAGCCAGCCGAAGGAGATGCGCTCCTGCTCCAGGCGCACGGCGCGCGCGAGCCGGTCGTAGCGCAGGTCGGCGTAGAGAGCGGCTTCCTCGGGCGCCAGGCGGTCGAGGGGCGCGATGTGGGGGGCCTCCTCGGTGGTCCACAGCGGCCGGTGCGCCAGGAGCGTTGCGCGGTCCATGAGCAGGGAGCGGGCTCGGGGCAAGCTCGCGCGCAGGCGGTCCAGCATGGCGAAGCCATGCGTGTCGAGGTCGCCCCAGTAGTGGACCTCGCGATCGACGAGCCAACGTGCGGCCGCGATCAGATTAACGGCGTGGCCCAGCCCAAGCACAACCATGCTGTCGGGCATAGGCGGAAAGGCCAGGCCGGTGATCTCGTTCTCGACCACGAGCACGCGGGCGATGTCGAGCGACAGGGCCGCGAACTGGTCGGCGGGCACCGTGATGTCCGTGAGGCCGGCGATGGCGCGATGCTCGTCGAGGATGCGGAAGCGCACCAGGCTAGGCTTGGCGCGCAGCCCGTAGCGCACCTCGAAGGCCTTGCTGCCGGCGGCCGAGGCTTCGATGGCTGGCGCGGGCAGAACGATGTCGAGCAGCTCGCACAGGAGCCCCTTGCGCGACTCGATGAACTTGGTGTCGATGCCGACGACATCGATCTGGCGGGCATAGACGCCGGGGCGGGGATGGTCGCGGAACCACGTCAGGCAATCGAGAATCCGGCCCCAGTCGTGTGCGTGGTCGAGCACGGTGAGGGGCTTTCTCGCCAGCCAGTCGCGCAGCATCGGGAAGCGATCGAGCGTCGGCCCCGCCAGATCGCCGAATGCTGCCGCCTCATCGGTCTTGCCGATCAGGGCCAGAGCATCGCCATACGTGGGAAGACGGACGGCAAGCGGGAGTCTGTTCCGCCCGAGCTGACGATTGTTGCTCTCCTGCCAGACGATCTCGTAGCCCGCTCCGAGCTTCGAGCGCGACCCGCTCTCCAGCGCCTCGATCCAGGAGCGGACGGCGTCGTAACGCTCGCCCAGCTCGCGCGGCGACGGCCGGCGCAGTCTCAGAGGCAGCGGAAAGTCGAGGATGCTGCGCGCGCCGCTCGTTGAGCTCTCGACCGAAAGGGCACAGGCCAGGAGACGGCCCTGGTCCCATAGCCGCCGCACCTGCGCTGCGAGATCGTCCGGGCTCGTCCACGGCATCGCATCATCCGGCGCGGCGCAGCCGCTCGGCACGGTATTCCTCGATGGTGAGATTGCGCAGCCGGGAGCGGCGCCCGTCCTCGTTGTGCACAAAACCGACGGCTGCCACGTAGGGCTCGATGATGTGGATCTTCTGAAGCGGCGTAACGATCAGGAGCTGCAGGCCCATCTGCTTGAACAGGTCGAGACCGAAGCGCGCGGACTCGTCCGAGCCGCGCCCGAACGCCTCGTCGATTACCACGAAATGGAATGCGCGGGAGCGCGCCGCTCCGGTATCGAGGCCGAACTGGTAGGCGAGGCTGGCGGCCAGGATGGTGTAGGCGAGCTTCTCCTTCTGGCCGCCGGACTTTCCGCCCGAGTCGGAGTAATGCTCGTGCTCGCTGTCGTCGGAGCGCCAGCGCTCGGAGGCCGAGAACACGAACCAGCTGCGCACGTCGGTGACCTTACGAGTCCAGCGCTTGTCGAGCTCGCTCGTGCCATCGCGGCCCCGGAAACGCTCGATGATGCGCTTCACCTCCTCGAACTTGATCTCCGAGTAGGCCTGGTCTTCTGAGCCAGTGAGCGAGCCTTCTGTGCAGGCGCGCAGGTCCTGCTGGAACTGGCGCACCTCGGCGTCGGTCGTCGGCTCGGCTTCCAGCAGGATATAGCGCCCGCGCTCGTAGTCGATCTCGCGCAGCGACCGGTTGATGATGGCGATGCGCTCGCGGATCTCCTCGGCCTCGCGGCGGAGCTGCGACTGGAAGCCCGCCACCTCGCGGATGGTGTTCTCGTTGAGCAGCGCCTTGAAGCGCGCCTCGAAGCGCGGCAGGCCGTCGCTCTCCAGCGCCGCCAGCATCTGGCGGTACTCGCCGGCCGCCTCCACCGAGGCATCGACCTCGCGCGTCTCCTCCGGCCACCGGTTGGCGTAGTCGCTCATCGCGGCGACGATCCTGTCGCGCAAGCCGGTGAGCCTCTTGCCGACGGCATCGATGCGGCCCTGCAGCCAATCGCGCATCTTGCGCTCGTGACCGTCACAGGACTCCACGGTGAGGCGGTGCTCGCCCAGCGCCTCGGGACGCAGGGCCTCCAGCTTCGGGAAGCACTGCGTGCACAGCTCCTTAGTTGCTGTTGCAACGTCGGCAACGGCCGCACTCTTCTGCTGTTCAGCAAACATACGGCTCGCATCGAGCCTGGAGTGTTTGTCCTTGGCGTCATCAAGGCGCTTCTGATCTTCATCGATGGCCCGCTCGACACCATCGAGCTGAGCTTTCAGCGTCTTGAGCTTGTCGGAGCCTTCCTCCAGCTGCCGCCGCTCCTCCTCCAGCCGCTTGATCTCCAGGGCGATCGTACCCCAATCGAGGTCGCTGAAGCTGGCGTAGGCGGAGAGCTGCTGCAGCTTGCCAAGTCTGTCGCGCAGCGCGTCGCGCTCCTTGCCGAGACGGGCGATCTCGGTGCCGAGCGCTTGAACACGTTCCTCCAGCCCGGCAGCGGCCTGCTCCAGGGCGGCGATCTTGGCGGCATTGGACCAGCCGAGGACGTAGTTGGCGCGGTCGTCGATACGGGTGCGGTCGTCCTTCTCGTGGCGCTTGCCGCCCGACTTCATCTGGCCGGCACGGGTGACGGCTTTCTCCTCGCGCCGGAACTCGTCGAGGCTGGAGCAGCAGATGTGGTCGAAGCGCTCGTCCAGCTCGCGTTGCAGCCAGTCGTAGAAGGGCGAGTCGTCCTTGATGGCGAGCTTGTTGGTCATCGCCCTCTGATCGCGCCGGGCGCGTACGGTGCCGCTCCGGCTCTGCACGCGATAGTAGACGAGGCGTTGTCCCAAGTGCGCGGTGTCGACCCAGCCGGCGACGGCGGCATAGTGCTTATCCGGCACCAGCAGCGAAAGCGCGAAGCCGTGCAGCAGACGCTCCGCCGCCCCCTCCCAGGAGCGCTCCTCCTGGCGCACCTCGATCAACTCGCCCGCGAACGGCAGCTCGTCGGCGACGAGTTCGAGCGCAGCGCACAGCTCCGAGCGAATCGCCAGCATGCGCGCGGGAACGTTGGAGCGGCGCGACTTGAGCGACGCGATCTCGCCGCTGAGCCCGGCGTGCTGCTCGCGGAGGCTGCGAAACTCGATCTGGGTCTCGACCGCCTTGTTCTGGATGTCAGCCTCGCGTGCGCTCGCAGTCTCGATCTCGGCCGTGATCGCGCCGCGGTTGGCGAGGAAGCCATCCGCGTCGCGCGGCTCGGCAAGCCCCAGCCGGCCGGCGATGCGGCCGTAGCTCTCGGCCCGCTGCTTGCGCTCCTGCCGGGTCGCCGCCTTGGCGTCGATCTCGCGCCCCAGGGCGGCGATGCGGTCGCCGCCGTTTTCCAGGATCGCCTGCTTCAGGGCATCGCGCTCTGTATCTTGTCCGCGCCGCTTCTCCCTGAGGGCGGCGATGCGCTCGTCGAGCCTGGCGATGTCGGCGGCAAAGCCCGAGATGCGCTTGTCGAGGAGCGCGATCTTGTGACCGGCGAAGAACGCGCGCAGCGTGTCCCGGCTGATCCTCAGGTCCTCGACCTGCGTGATGAGCGCGGCATGGGCGTCGCAGTCGGCCACGATGGGCGTGAGTCGCTCGATCTGCGCGCGCGCCTTCACCACGGCCTCGTGCGCCCGCGTCAGGTCCTCGAAATGCGCGATCATGTGCCCGATGCGGTCCTCCACCGGGAACGGCTCCAGCATGTGGGTGCGTACGAAGTCGGTCAGGTCGCCCACCGCCTTCATGGAGACGGTCTGGTGGAACAGGTCGAGCGCCTGCTCGCTGTCGATGCCGAAGCGGCGGCGGAAGGCGGCGCCGTAGGGCGGGAAGTGATCGAGCAGCTCGACGTGGGGCAGCCTGCGCAGGCGTTTGCGCAGCGCGTTGATATCGCGGCCGAAGCTCGAGAAGTGCTCGGCGATGGAGAGCGCCCGGTCCGCGACCAGGTAGAAGCGCGACGGCTGGCCGTGCGTTTCCTTGAACCAGAACACCTGGGCGAGCGTGACCGTCTCGCCGTAGCCCTCGTTGCGGAACCGGGCGAGGATCACCGAGTAGCTGTTGTGGTCGCGCAGCGCCACGGGCTTGGCCGACAGCCCCGCCTCGCCGCGCTCCGATTTGTAGTGGCCGAGCACATAGGACCTCAGGTCGCGCTCCCGCGCCTCGGCGCCGGCGGCCTTGTTGAAGGCGATCTTCTGGGCCGGCACCAGCAGGCTGGTGATGGCATCGACCAGTGTGGACTTGCCCGAGCCGATGTCTCCGGTGAGCAGCGCGTTGTCGCCGCCGAGGTCGAGGCGCCAGATCTGCTTGTCGAAGGTTCCCCAGTTCACGATCTCGACGGCGTGGAGCCGCACGCCCGGCCGCGCCTGCCCGGAATCGACTGCCAGGTCGAGCTGGGCCGAAGCGCTCCTTTCAATCGCACTCCCGTCAGGCATGTAGCCTCCCCGCCTCGCGCTCCAGCGCCTCGCCTGCATGTCCTGCATAGACCGCGAGCCGCTCGTTCAGTTGACCGAGCCACTGCGCATCGACGAAGGAGCGCAGGATGCGCCGCAACTCATAGGTGTCCTCGCGCCCCTTGAGCGGGCGCAGGAAGCCCAGCTCCGCCACCCGGCCGATGTCGCGGCCCACGCGGTCCTCGAGCCGCGCCTCGTTGGCCGTAGCGGGCAGGAACAGGCGCACCATGTCCAGGATGTCGGCCGAGGTGACGACGAGGCGCGTCTCGCCGCTCGTGGCGTCGTGCTCGGCGAGCTTCCTGCGCAGGAGCGCGAGCATCAGACTGAGCGAGAAGCCGAGCTGGCGCCGCGTCACGAGGCGGGGCAGCTCCGGCTCGCCTTCCACCTGGGGCCTCTGGCGCAGGTAGGCGTGGCCCTCCGCCTCGTCCATGACGACGTCGAGGCCCATCACGCCGACGTGATCGCGCACGCGCGCCTGGTGCGCGAGGAGGGCCTGCCACAGAGCGGGGGCAATCTCGCGTTCCACGATGCCCTTCATGAGCGCGACCAGCACGTGCGGCAGCTCGTTGGGGGCGGTCGTGGTCACGTGCTGGCTCATGGCGCGGCTCCAGCCTGTACGCCGGCGGAGACGGTACGGGCAAAGAGCACGAGCGGCACGGTCGCCTGCCGGCGTCGGCCGTCGGCGTCGGTCCACACGATGGATTCGCACTGCTGCCCGTCGATGATGGCGGCGGGGTCGTCCGAGGCCAGACTGATGTAGGCGACGAGCTCGGCGAGGCCATGCTCGAAGGGATGCGCGGCGGCCACCTCGGCGAGAGAGACCTGGGCCCGGCGCTGCAGCAGGCGCCGGACCTGGCGGCCGAGCCGCTCCTTGTCCACATAGACGCGGTCGAACAGGGCGTCCGCCGGGATGTCATCGGCGCGCGAGAGCTCTATTGCGGCGTCGATCTCGGGCTTCATGGGCGGGCTGAACAGCGGCCGGTCCATGACGAGGCGAACGTCTGGCGCCATCTCGTCGAGCTCCATGAACGGGCCGTCGGGCGGCTGATCGCGTATCTCCAGCGCGCGGGCCTCGATCCCGCGCAGGATCTCCATGATGCGCCTGTTCTCGAGCCACGCCTTGTCATCGAGGTAGCGGCGCAGCTCCGCGGAGAGCCGCGCGACCGTGCGCTGCGTCACCTCGCCCGCGGTGAGCCAGTCGTGGTGCAGGTGCAGGAAGCGGCGGTCGGGGGCGAGGCCCTGCACCGGCTCCAGAACGAACACGCGCGCCAGCAGCTCGGAGAGCTCCTCCTGGCGCTGCGGGGACATCAGGAAATCTTAGAACGCGCGGAAGCTCTTGCCCTGGTCGCTGTCCGCGATGGCGTCGCGGTCGCCCAGGATCTCGTCGAGGAGCGCGCCCTTGCCGCCGTCCCACGTGGCGATACGCTCGCGCGCGGCGCGGTCCAGGTCGCGGAAGTTCTGCTCCACTGAGCGAAAGTCGGAGAGCAAGGCACGCGCGGCGTCGGTGATCTGGAGGAAGCGCTCGCGCACTTCTGTGGCGTCGAGCAGCGCCAGCGCTCCGCCGCGAACGCGCGCGATCTCGGCGTCGATCTCGGCGCGCCGCCGCTCCAGCTCCGCGATGCGTGTAGCCGGGTTGGCGTCGGTGCCGCCGGCGAGCTGGCGCAAGAGCTCGAGCAACGTGAAAAGCCGCGACTGGGTGCCGATGAACGGCCGGTGCGTGAGGCCCGCGAGCCAGTCGAGCGCCTGCTCCGTTGCGGGCGTGATGTCGAAGACCGGCTCGTCGCTGTCCTGGGCGTAGTATTTGCGCAGCCAGCCATGTCGGTCGGAGGTCCAGTCCTCCAGATAGGCGGCGGCCGCGCGCGGGAAGCTGTCCGCGCCGAGGTCGCGGCGCAGATGGAACAGGTGATCATCGAGCTTCAGCGCGAGCTCGGACTCGGGCAACGAACGGACGTTGGGCTTCACGTAGGTGCGATAGAGGAAACTCGCGATCAGCGGCGCGTGATCCGCCCTGAGAAGGCGCCACGCCGGATGGCCTTGCCGCAAGCGATCGAGCGTCTCGAAGTCCATGACGGTGGCCTACGTGGAGTATCGGTCTCGCGCCCCCTGGCTGAGGCGATCAGCGTCGGCCGCCAGAATCGCGCCAGAATCACACTAGAACATAGCATGAACTCACGCCGTCCGGCCAACCTCGCGTCGTTGCCCAAAGCCGATAGGCCGCGATCCACTCGGCACCTGACGGAAGCGGCGACGGCAACGGCAGGTCCGTGAGCGCAATCCTCTGGCGATGCTTGCCCGATTTGCAAACGGCGACGAGCCTTGCGTCAGCGCCCATATCGACGCCGACCACGTCTGCCTCGACTCCCAGGACCGCCGTCCTGAAGGGCAGTGCGAGGTTCTCCTCGATCATGGCGGACAGGCCGATCGCTTCCTCTTCCTCATCGCAGCAATCGACAGTCGCCTCCTCTATCAGCGCCTCCAGGCGCCGCCTGCTCACTGCCGTCGCTCTGGTCATCCCACACCTCCGTCGTGCGCGGTCGACTATGAAGGCGGTAATGCACCGAGTCGGTGGGCGGGCTTCCTTCAGTCGGGGGCTTGTCCACCACTCCTTCGTCGGCAGCGGGGCGCGTATCATCCATCGGGCGCCCACCAATCAGGTCAGGCGGGACGAGTTTCAGGCGTGGCGCCGGTTTGGAAAGGAAGCCGAGGATGCCATCGCCGCGCTCCCAATCCAAGAAGCGCGGATTCATGCCGTTCCGGAGAATTCTTGATATAGGAGCCGGCCGTTCCCGCGATCCCCACGATGCTCCTGAGGGATCCATTTTTTTCCCGGCACTTCCAATTGAGCGATTGACTGGAGGACACGATTCGGGCGCAACAGAAGAGGGTCTCCCTGCGTGCGCTCCGCCTCCCGACGTCAGACGTCAGCGGTGGTGGCCCGCCGCGCGCGAGGCCTCAACAACTGCGGATCGAACGGGAGACTGGCGCCCCGTAGGGGACTCGAACCCCTGTTACCAACGTGAGAGGCTGGTGTCCTAGGCCACTAGACGAACGGGGCGGCGCCGTGGGCGCAAGCTATAGGTGACCGGGACCGCGCGATCAAGCGGCTTATTGGCCCGTCACGACGGCGGCTCCCATTGCCGAGCGGCACGGGATATGGCTACTGGCGTGGCGCCTCGGGGCGCAACACGATGCGGCTGACGATCTGGCCCGTGGTCAGGTTGACGATCACGATGCCCGTCTGCTGCGGGGATTCGAACTGGATGGTCATCCGGTCGCCCGACACTGCAGTCTGTCGGACGACCGCGCCGGGCGGCAGCGCCACGCTGACGTCCTGCGGCGCCCGGGCCGCCCCGATCCCGCGGCCCGGCTGCGTGGCGAGGTAGGCGATCCGCGCGATCACCAAGGCGAAGCCGGCCAGCAGGAGGACGCCGAGCCCGATGACGATGATCTTGAGCAGCCGCACCTGCCTTGCGTCGGGCTCTGCTCCCGCCGCGGCATTGCCGCCAGCCGGCTCTGTTGAACCCGGGGCCGCCATCAGCAGGTATCCTCGCTGGGGAGCATTGCCGGACCGATGACGAAGCACTCCGAGCGCCTGCGCCTCGAGGTGCCGCCCGAGGCGGACGGCGAGCGCATCGACCGTTTCCTGGCGTCGCGATTGGAAGACCTCAGCCGCTCCCGCCTCCAGGCGCTGATCAGATCGGGCCAGGTCCGGGATCGGCGGGGGACCATAGAAGACCCCGGCGCGAGGGTCAAACCCGGCGCCGAGATCACGGTCGAGGTGCCGCCGCCCGAGCCCGCCGCGCCGAAGCCGGAGGCCATCGCGCTCGACATCGTCTGGGAGGACGGCGACCTGGTCGTCATCGACAAGCCGGCCGGACTGGTGGTCCACCCGGCGGCGGGGCATGCCTCGGGCACGCTGGTCAATGCGCTCATCGCGCACTGCGGCGCCGGCCTGTCAGGCATCGGCGGCGTCATGCGGCCCGGCATCGTGCACCGGCTCGACAAGGATACGAGCGGGCTCATCGTGATCGCGAAGAACGACGCCGCTCACCGGGGGCTGGCGCAGCAGTTCGCCGCACATGGCGCGGACGGCCGCCTCGAGCGCGCCTATGTGGCGTTCGCCTGGGGCAGCTTCGACCGGCCGCGCGGGACCATCGATGCGCCGGTCGGCCGCAGCCCGAGGGACCGCACCAGGATCGCGGTTGTCCGCGACGGCCAGGGCCGCCGCGCCGTGACACATTACGAGGTCGTCGAAACCTACCCGGGGGCCGACGGCGGCATCGCGGTCAGCCAGGTCCGGCTCACGCTCGAGACGGGGCGCACGCATCAGATCCGCGTTCACCTGGCCCACGTCGGCCATCCGCTGCTCGGTGATCCGGTCTACGGCTCCGGCTTCGCCGCCAGCGCACGCCGGCTCGGACCCGAAGCCCGATCGGCGCTGGAGCGATTGGGGCGGCAGGCGTTGCATGCGGCGCTGCTGGCGTTCGAGCACCCGCGCACGGGCCGGCGGCTCAAGCTCGAGAGCCCGCTCCCCCCCGACCTCGCAGCCCTTCGCGAGGCGCTCCGCGCCCCCCAGGGCGAGCGTTAACGAGGTAACTCTGCCCTGCAATATTCATCAATCATTACAAGCCCAGGCGGATGGCGGTGGAACTCCAATCCACAGACGCCGTTCCGTCGAAGATCACTGCAGCGTGACAGTGCGTTATGGACGGCGCACAATAACGTGGTTTGTCTGCAACGGTGCGCTCGTCCAATGTGCCATCCTGTGGTCATGCTGCTGGGCGAGGCTGATAACGGGTCTGCAATGGAGCATCCGGGCTCCCCCGCCAGGCAATCGGAGGTGGTCCGGCTGGAAGTGAGATGGCTACGAAAACGCTGCCGACGATAGCGGGCGGGTCTGTCGGCCTCGCGCGGTACCTCGAGGAGATCCGGCGGTTTCCGATGCTGGAGCCCAACGAGGAGTACATGCTCGCCAAGAGCTGGCAGGAGCATGCCGACTCGGAAGCCGCCCAGAAGCTCGTCACCTCCCATCTGCGGCTCGTGGCGCGCATCGCCATGGGCTACCGGGGCTATGGCCTGCCGATCGGGGAGGTCATCTCGGAGGGCAACGTCGGGCTCATGCAGGCGGTCAAGCGGTTCGATCCCGACCGCGGATTCCGCCTCGCCACCTATGCGATGTGGTGGATCCGCGCCTCGATCCAGGAGTACATCCTGCGCTCTTGGAGCCTTGTGAAGATGGGCACCACGGCCGCCCAGAAGAAGCTCTTCTTCAATTTGCGACGGGCGAAGGGCCAGCTCCAGGCTCTCGAGGAGGGGGACCTCCGGCCCGACCACGTGAAGGCGATCGCCCGGAAGCTCGGCGTGCCCGAGGAAGACGTGATCTCCATGAACCGGCGGCTGAGCGGGGATACCTCCCTCAACGCGCCGGTGCGCGCCGATGCCGAATCCGGCGAGTGGCAGGACTGGCTGGTGGACGATGCGCCGGACCAGGAGGTGCAGCTCGCCGAGCGCGACGAGCTGGACCATCGGCGGGCATTTCTCGCCTCGGCCCTGACCACGCTCAACGATCGCGAGCGCCGCATCTTCGAGGCGCGCCGGCTGTCGGACGAGCCCGCCACGCTGGAGGACCTGTCGACCGAGTTCGGCGTCTCGCGCGAGCGCATCCGGCAGATCGAGGTGCGGGCGTTCGAGAAGGTGCAGAAGGCCGTGCAGAAGGCCGCCAAGGCCACCGAGTCGGCGGCCGCGGAAGCGGCCGGCGCCGTCGGGGCTGCCTGAGCCCGGTCAACTCCCGTCGCACGCTCCGGGCGCGAATCGCTTACACTGGGCACGTGGGGCGGTTCGGCCCCGCCGCGATCCGGGCCCGATCCCGCCCGGGTCATGAGGAAAGGTGCGCGTCAGAGCTCACGGCGACACCAGCTTGCGGCATCTGAACGTCACAACCACAACGACCGGCACCTTCCCAACTGCCGGCTGGGCGCGAGGCGGACGTGGACAGGACCGCCGACCGGAGCGCCGGCCGCAAGGCGAGCGCGAGAGCTCGCGCTCCTGTCCTCTATCGCTGCGCCAGCTCGATGCTCGAGCCTGCCGAAGGGAACCGGCCGGAGGCACGTCCTCGTGCATCCGTGGGGGGCCGTTCTGCAGGCGCGGCATCGTTCGGCCGATGCAAGGCCGGCGGCGCGGCACTGAGAAAGACCATGGAGCAGCCAATGCTGAAGCGCCTTCATCCGCGGTCCGTCGGCCTGCCAGGTCCGGAGTGTCGCGGCGAGCACTGGTGCGGTGCGTCGCACACAAGTCGCTCGCTTCGGCTCGAGGGTGATTGGTCTTGCGTGCTCCTGTGGCGTCTGAAACCGCACTATCCCCCGAGTATGGCTTAGTTCCGCCCGGCCGGAGACGGGGTGCGAGCCGTGGACCGGCGACAAACATTGATGAAGGCCGGCCAACTGGCCGGCCTTCTCGCCGTTGCCCCCGGGCAGCTCGTCGAAAGGTCACATCGGCGCGCGCGCGATCGGTTTCGAGAAGTAGTTGACGATGGCCGTCGCGATCGAATCGGAGACCTTGTCCCGCCACTTCGCGGATTTGAGGTTCTGCGCGTCCTGCGCGTTGGTGACGTAGGCGAGCTCGATCAGAACGGATGGCACCTTGGCCGTCTTCAGCACCAGGAAGTTGGCCTCGCGGTCGGCGTTCTCCCGCATCGAGGTCGAGGCGCTCATGAACTCGATCACTTCTCGTGCGAAGGTGCTGGTGCGCTCCTTGGTGCCGGCGACCTCGTACTGGGCGAGGTCCGCCAGCATCGCTTTGATGTCGCCCTCGTCCCCTGCGATGCTGTGCACGGCGGCGAGCTCGGAACCCGTCAGCACGCTCTTCACGACGTCCCTGCTGGCGGAACGCTGGAGGGCGTTGGCGGTGGAATCTGTCAGCGAATAGATCGTGGCGCCGCGCGCGTGCGACCCGGCGTAATCCGCATGCACGGCGATGAACAGCGCCGCCTTGTTGCGCTCGGCTATGGCGCGCCGCTCGTCGAGCGAGATGAACAGGTCGGCGTCGCGCGTCATCACGACCCGATAGAGTCCGCTGGCGTCGAGCTTGTCGCGCAGCGCCAGGCTGAAGGCGAGCACGGCGTCCTTCTCGACGATGCCGTTCTTGATCGCGCCCGAATCGTCGCCGCCATGCCCGGGGTCGATGACGATGACGGGCTTATAGGCTTTCGCCGCGATCTCCTCCGGCCGCATCGCCGGCCGCGGCAGCGGCGGCTGCACCCTGAGTTGCGATGCCTTGGCCTGCGTCTGGGCCTGCGCCTGGGACGGCGGCTTGCCGGACGCCGCCGGGACCAGGTCCAGGACGAGGCGATGGCTGCGGCCGGTCTTCTCGATCGCCGACCGCTCGACGATGACGGGGGCCCGCACCTCGATGACGATCCGCGACCTGCCCGGTGCGGAAAGCCCGCCCCGGAACGACTTGACCAGCCCGGTCGCGCTGTCGTCGGCCACGGCTGGAAGCCGCATCCTGACCTCCGGCAGCTCGACGATCACCCGGTTGGGATTGCTGAGAGAAAGGACCTCGAACTCGACCGCGCTCTCGAGGGCGACCACGAACCGCGTCGGGGCGAGCTCGGCCGCGGCATTCGGCGTGGTGGAAGCCGCGCCGGCCGCGCTCGGGAAGCAAGGCATGACGCCTGCCGCGATGAGCAGGGCTGCGGCGATGGCGGAAGCACGCGGTTCCCAGCGGCCTGCAGGGGTGGTCCGTGCTTTGCGGGAATTCATCGTTGCTCGACCCCCTCTACGCACAACACTGATGATTGAGCGAGGTGGCTTCTGATGAAGCGGAATCGTGGCGTTTTGCTGATCCCTCCGAGGTATTCTTATGAAACGGGAAAGGTTGATGAATGGTAAACGCGTGACCGCATGCGCCCGCGAACGGCGGCCCGGCAGCTCCGTCGTCTCCCTGCCCGTTCAGATGGACACGAGCCGGGCGTAGCCCTCGGCGACGGTCTCGTCGAGGACCTGCCGGTAGCCCGCGTAGGCCGGCTCGCCGGCGCAGATCTCGCCGAGCGCCAGGCCGCCGAGGCTGTCGAGCTTGCGGTAGACGATCGGCGCGCTCACCGGCACGAGCGTGGCGCGCTGCTTGTTCAGCGTGGTGACGAGCCCGCGCATCTGGCCGAGGCGGTCGAGCTGCGAGACCACGATCATGCGCATGGCCCCCTTGGTCAGCGAGACGAGGTGGATGAACATGGAGGCGGCCGGCACGTAGAGTCGTCCGCGGTGGGAGTAGGGCGCGTCCGGACGGTCGCGCTCCTGGAACAGGAGGCTCGGCCACTCGGGGTCCCAGACGATGTCCGTCCGGTAGGCGACCACGGTTCCGGAGCCCGCGAACCCCGGACGCAGCGTGAGATAGCTGCCGATGTAGTCTTCCACTGCGGCCCGCGTGTAGGCGCCCATGTAGACGGGCGCCACCTCCCGGCTGAGGCTCGGCCGGCCGGGCTCGTCGCGGCCCGGCTCCCCCCGCAGCAAGGCTTTCGTCTCCTCGAAGTCGAGCCCCAGCACCATGCAGACGTCGAACAGCGTCTGGTCGCGCACGGGCCTTCCGTTCATCAGGTTCTGGATCGTCTTCTCGTGGCAGTCTGCGGCATCCGCGAGCCCGGCCTGGGTTATCTTCTTCTCGATCATCGCCGTACGGATGCGGGCGAGGGCCGGGTTGCGCTCAGAAGGGGCCATCGGTCGAAGGCTCTCGGGTGCTGGAACTTGCACCAAAATACCGGCACTTTCCGCCGAACGGCAAACCGGAAAATCAGTCCGTCGTCTGACGCGTCGGCGATGCGCTCATGCGTGCGGGAGGAGCGCGCCCCAAAGCATCGCGAGGCCGGCGAGCAGCATCATGATCTCGAGCAGCACCCGGAACTGCGCCGGGTCGAAGGTCAGCACGATGTGCTTCGCGAGCCACGATCCCAGCATGAGCGACGAGCCGACCGCCAGCCCGCGGATGACGGCCTCGGCGGGCAGCGCCCCGAAGCGCTGGAACACGAGCGCCTTCGCCATGTAGATCGCCGCCGAGCCGACGGCCTCGGTGGAGATGTAGGCGCCCTTGACGAGGCCGTAGGCGAGGAAGAAGGGCGTGTTGACCGGTCCCGTCGTGGCGACAAGCCCGGTCAGGAATCCGATGCACGCTCCGACGACGGCCATCCCGGCGAGCCCGATGCTGATGCCGCGCGCCGCGAGCCAGCGCCGCGCCGGGATCATGCCGATGAGGAACAGGCCGAGCACGGCTTCGACGAGCCGGCCGTCGAGCCCGACAAGCACGCGCGCACCGAGCGCCGCCGCCGGCACCGCCGTCGCGCAGTAGGCCGCGTTCACCCGCCAGTCGACCTCCCGCCACCAGACGGCGACGCGCGACAGGTTGGCCAGGAGGGCGGCCAGGGCCATGATCGGCACGGCCTCCTTCGGGCCGAACGCCGCGACGAGGACCGGCATGAGCAGCACCGAGGAGCCGAAGCCGACCACGCCGCCTATCGTTCCGGCCGCCAACCCCAGCGTGAGAATCAGCAGCCACAGCATCGACTGGTTTCACCGACTTCCGGAAGGCCGCTCGCGCGACGACATTCTATAGAGCGTTGCCGCACATCATCCACTTCGCTGTCGGGTTCCTCGACGCGACGACCCGCATACCGACAGGTGGGATCCGGAGATAAAGCGCTTCAGGCGGGCCGCTGCGGGGCGGTGGCAAGTAAACGGCAAGGAGACCAGTGTCTTTATGGTCGGAGCGGGGAGATTTGAACTCCCGACCCCCAGTCCCCCAGACTGGTGCGCTAACCAGGCTGCGCTACGCTCCGACGAGCCATCCTTTTGCCCCGGGTGCGCGCGGAGGTCAACCCGCGGGGCTGCGGGCGCAAAGATCAGGCGGCCGAGGCGAGCGTGGCCATGGCGGCGAAGTCGGCCGGGAAGTCGCGGACGGGCGGCGGGGCGGCGAGGTCGTGGCCGGCCACCGCGCCGAAGAGCCCCGGCGGCAGGTCCAGGTCGTGCAAGTCGAGTGCCTCTTGCCTGAGAAGAGCGGCCGCGAGCTCGCCGTCGTCCGCTGCGCCGCCGCCCGCGGTCCAGCGCCGTCCCCTGATGCCGAGATCGTGCAGCAGCGCGCCGACACCCGAGCCGCGCGCCTTGCCCCAGGCCTCGAGCCTGACCCAGGCCTGCAGGATGCCGGGAGCGTCCGGCGCCCGATCGCCGGCGCGGCCCGCAGTCGGAGCAAGCGCCCTGGCGGCGGCCAGCATCGCCTGCTGACGGTCGGCGGGAAAGCGCACCTCGCGCTCATGCTCCAGATCGACGCCCACCGGACCGGCGGCAATGGCGACGAGGCCGAGCCGGCCGCTATGGGAGAGGCTGAACTCCACGCCTGCCCGCCACGGCAAGGCGGGCTTTCCTCGACGGCTGGTGCGGAACGGCACCAGGCGCAGCTTCGGTCCGACGGCGCCCTCGAGCAGCACGCGCAAGGCGATGCGCAGGAGCCGCCAGTCCTCGCCATGGCGGGCGAGCGCAGCGGCCCTGGCGCGCTCGTCCTCGGACAGTCGCGGTGTTGCCGCCTCGAGTGCCGCGAGAGCCGGGCCGGCGCGGACGACGTCGACCAGCCAGAGCCTGGCAAGGGACGCGGCGCAGGTCATCTTTCGGGGCGTCGGGCCCACGGCTGCTGATCGCCAGACGGCGCGGCGAGCAGGCGTCGGCAGGCCTCGAGCTCGCTCAGCGCGCTCTTGAGGCTGCGCAGCACGTCGCGCGGCAGCCCGACCGCCGCCCGATCGGCCGGGGCAGGCGGGGCCTGCTTGCGCTTCGATCTGGGCGGGCTTTCTGCCGCGGCTGCGGGCGCGGGCCGCTCGGCCGGCCTGCCGGCCCAGCACCGCTTGACCTCGTCCACCCCCTGCAGGCGCAGGATCTTCTGTACACCCCGGATCGTGTAGCCCTCGAGATGCAGCAGGTGCCGGATGCCCCGCAGCAGGTCGAGGTCCTCCGGCCGGTAGTAGCGTCGTCCGCCGCCCCGCTTCATCGGGCGGATCTGAGGGAACTTCTGCTCCCAGAAGCGCAGCACGTGCTTGGGCACCTCGAGCTCGTCAGCGACCTCGCTGATCGTGCGGAACGCTTCGGCTGACTTGCTCACGCTGACCACTCCATTGCGCGGGGGAAGGCGGGGACGGCCCCCTCGAGGCTACTCCGCCGCCTTGCGGCGCGCCCGGCCCGCGTTGATGCGGTCCTTCATGATGTTGCTGGGACGGAACACCAGCACCCTGCGCGGCGTGATCGGGACCTCCTGACCGGTCTTCGGATTGCGGCCGATGCGCTGGCCCTTCTGACGGATCCCGAACGAGCCGAACGAGGACAGCTTGACGCTGTCGCCGCGGGCAAGGCTCGAGGCGATCTCGTCGAGCACGAGCTCGACCAGCTCCTGTGACTCGTTGCGCGGCAGCCCGACCTTGTGCACGACAGCCTCGGCCAGGTCCGCGCGGGTCAACGTCTTGCCGCCCATGGCTTTTCGCCTCCCCAGTTTGCC
This sequence comes from Hyphomicrobiaceae bacterium, assembly GCA_023384095.1. Classification (GTDB taxonomy): domain Bacteria; phylum Pseudomonadota; class Alphaproteobacteria; order Rhizobiales; family Hyphomicrobiaceae; genus ZC4RG25. The sequence continues at coordinate 139,105 of JAHDXT010000003.1, read as the reverse complement.
AACTCCCGGGGAGCGATGCTATCCGCCCGCATCGAAGCGGTCAACACGACTCTAACTCAAGAGGCTGATTTCTCAGGAACATTTTCAGGCGGTGCACGGCAGAGCAGGCCAGCGGGGAGATTTCGGGGACAGGGCATGCCGCGCAGCACGCGCCGGCGGAGCGGCACCGCAGCCAGGCGGGTTTGGGCAGCGCTCGTCGGCAGGCCCTCAGCAGCGGGCCCTCACCAGCGGGCCCTCACCAGCGGGCCCTCACCAGCGGGCCAAGACGGCTCCCCAGGTGAAGCCGCCGCCCATGGCCTCCATGAGCACGAGGCTGCCCTCCTTGAGCTTATGCTGCTCGAAGGCGCTATTGAGAGCGAGCGGGATCGAGGCGGCGGACGTGTTGCCCTGCTCGCCGAGCGTCACGATGATTTTCTCGGGCGTGACACCGAGCTTCCTGGCGATGCCGTCGAGGATGCGCGCGTTGGCCTGATGCGGCACATAGAGGTCGATCTCGTCGGCCGCGTAGCCGGTCATCACCAGCACCTCCTCGATGACGCCGGAGATCTTCTGGACCGCGTGCCGGAACACCTCGCGGCCGTTCATCCGCAGATGGCCGGTGGTGGCCGTGGAGCCGGGGCCGCCATCGACATAGAGCAGCTCCTCGAAGCGGCCGTCGGAGCGAATGCGGCTGGCCAGGATGCCGCGGTCCTCGCGGCCGCCGTGCTGGGGCTGCGCCTCGAGGACGACCGCACCGGCGCCGTCGCCGAAGAGGACGCATGTGCTGCGGTCGGTCCAGTCGAGAATGCGAGAGAACGCCTCCGCGCCGATCACCAGGGCCCGCTTGAACTGGCCGGTCTTGAGGAAGCTGTCGGCAGTCGCCAGCCCGTAGACGAAGCCCGAGCAGACCGCCTGCAGGTCGAAGGCCGCCCCCTTGCTGATGCCGAGCTCGGCCTGGATCCGGACCGCGGTGGCGGGGAACGTCCGGTCGGGGGTCGCGGTGGCGCAGATCACGAGATCGATCTCGACGGGATCGACGCCGGCGCGGACCAGGGCCTGCCGCGCCGCTGCAATGCCCATGTCCGACGTGAGCTCGCCGTCGGCGGCGATGTGGCGGGCGCTGATGCCCGTGCGCTCCCGGATCCACTCGTCGGTCGTGTCGACGATCCTGGACAGGTCTGCATTCGTCAGCACGCGCTTCGGCAGATAGGCGCCCACGCCGCGGATGACGGATCGAATGACAGCCAAGTATTCCCCCTTCTCTCGCGTCCCGAGTGACAGGCCCGCATGGGGCAGCGGCTCGTTGCTGGAAGCCTCGTGCTCCGGTCTGGGACTTTCGGTGCTACTTCTCGACGGCTGCGTCGAGCTTGCCGTGGAACGAAATCAGGTCCGCGGTCAACCTGGCGAGTAGCCCACTGTCCGCCATGTCGTAGCCGAGATCGATGGCGCTCGCAAAGCCGACGGCATCCGTGCCCCCGTGGCTCTTGATGGCGATGCCGTTGAGCCCCAGGAAGGTGCCGCCGTTGGCGCGCCGCGGGTCCATCTTCTCCTTCAGCACGGCGAAGCCGCCGCGCGCCAGCATCGCACCGAGGCGCGAGAGCAGCGAGCGGCTCATGGCCGCCCTGAGGTACTGCGCGATCTGTCGCGCGGTCCCTTCCGCCGTCTTCAGCGCGATGTTGCCCGCGAACCCCTCGACCACCACGACGTCCACCGCGCCATGCCCGATCTGGTCCCCTTCGATGAAGCCGCGGTAGTCGATCGGCAGATCCCTCGTGTCCTTCAGCAAGGCATGGGCCTGGCGCACCTCGTCGACGCCCTTGATCTCCTCCACGCCGACATTGAGCAGCCCGACGCTGGGCTTCTCCACATGGAACAGCGCGCGCGACATCGCCGCGCCCATCAGCGCGTAGTCGCAGAGCTGCCGCGCGGAAGCGCCGATGTTGGCGCCGACGTCGAGAACGATGCACTCGCCGCTGACGGTCGGCCAGAGCGCGGCGATCGCGGGCCGCTCGATGTCGGCAACGGGTCGCAGCACCATCTTGGCCATGGCCATCAGCGCGCCGGTGTTGCCCGCGGAGACCGCCACGTCCGCCTCGCCCTTCTGCACCGCCTCGAGCGCCAGCCACATGCTGGACCCGCGGCCGCGTCGCATCGCCTGACTGGGCTTGTCGTCCGACTTCACCACCACCGGCGTGTGGATGACCCTGGACCTGGACAGCAGCCTGGGATGGCGCGCGAGCACGGGTGCGATTTCAGCCTCGTCGCCGAAGAGCCGGAACTCGAGCTGCGGATGCCGCACAAGCGCGATGTCAGCGCCTGGAATCACGACCTCGGGCCCGTGATCGCCACCCATGGCGTCGAGCGCTATGATCCGCTGCGCGGGCATTCATGATGGCCTGGGTGACCGATTCCCTCGAGACGGCGATTGACGCGTGCTTCACCCCTTTGCATGCGCTCGCCTGCGAAACCGACGGAACATACCCGTTTGGCGGACGGAGACAATGGAATTCTTGGCCGCCTCCCCACCTGCCGCATGTCGTACCGGCCGTGCGCCAGAGCTTGGATGAACTCGGTAAAAAGCACTCATTTCTTTGCCTTCAGTTGCTTGAGTACGGCAAACGGACTGGCTTCTGCCTGGGTGTCGGCTCGGAATGCAGATTGTTCGAGCACGACGCCCTCCTTGCGGGGATATGGGTCGATGGCGGACGCCAGATGCTCGTAGACGATCTGCCCGAGCGGGATGATCCCGCCCTCGAGCGGCTCGATGTCGCGCGCTTCCAGCGCGTCGAACTCGGCCACACTTGCGGTTCCCGGCAGCCCCGGCCGGAGCTCGACCTCGAACGCCTCGGAGATGCGGCTTGCGACCGGCTCCAAGGTCACGACGCAGCTCTGTTCGACCTCGGCTTCGAGCGAGCCTTTCAGCAGATATCGGCCTTGCGCGAGCGGTTTCAATTGGTAGCTCGCCTCCAGTCGGTCGCAGGCGATGAGGTCGAGCGCCGAAGCGACCGCCGCACGCTGGGCAGGCGTGGCGCGGCGCTCGCCCTGGAGACCCGATTCGGGGACCTCGCCGACGCTGTGGACCCAATCCAGTTCTGCAGCCATCGCTGTCGATCACTCCCCTCGAACTTGTGCGAACGTGATGCGACCGGACAACAGGACGGCGGCCGGCTGGACCTCCAGTGCCGCGGCCGCCCGGCGCATATAGGCTGCAAGGCCGTCCGCTGTGGCGCCGGCCTGTTCCGGCAGCAGGCTCCGTTGCAGCGCATCGGCCAGGGCCGCCTCGCCGCTGGCGCTGCCGGCTGCCCGGAAGGCTGCGGCGCAGTCGTAGAGCGCGCCGGCCGCCTTCTTCACCTTGCGAGGCACGGCCAGATCACCCACCCCCATCTCGCGCATGCAATCGTCCATATCGGTGACGAAGGCTTCGACCAGAGCCCGGCTGAGATCCTGTCCGCGCGGCCCTTCCCGGCGCAGCCTTTCGAGCACCAGGCACATGTGCATCACGACCATGGCGAAGCGGCCGTCGGGTGTGTCCGGGACGCCATGCCGGACGTAGAACGGCTGGCGGCGCGCAGCGGTCACGATCGAGCCATAAAGCTCTGTTGCCGTTCGGCCTGCTCGTGTGCGCGCTCTGCACCAGGTCAACATCGAAGGATCCCGTTCGGCTGTGGAAACCGCGAGGGATGCATAACTCGCCGCTCCGCATTGCATTGAAGTGTGCCGCCGGATAAGCGGAGGCAAGTGGAATCGCAAGGTCGATTCCCGCAGCAGGGGATGAATGTATCGGGGGATGAATACACACCAACATGGCCGGCCGGGCGCCGTGATGCCAGAGCGGATGCGTGAGGCGGCGCGTCGCGGGGGGCGCCTCGTGGGCGGTCTCCTGCTTGCCGGGCTGGTCGCTGCGTGCGGCGCCGGGGCCGTCGTGACCAAGCACGGTCATCATCTGCGGGCAACGGACTTGCAGCAGATCCAGCCGGGCATGAGCCAGGAGCAGGTCCGGATGACGCTCGGCACTCCCACGACGACGAGCTCCGTGGGGGCCGGCGACGCGTTCTACTACATCTCCAGCACGACGTCGCAGGTCGCCTTCATGGCGCCCAGTGAGATAGACCGGCAGGTCGTCGCCGTCTACTTCACGCGGACGGGCTCCGTCGAGCGGATCGCCCAGTACGGGATTCAGGACGGCAAGATCTTCGACTTCATCAGCCGCACGACGCCGAGCGCCAACACCAAGGAGGATGGATTGCTGAAGCAGATCTTCCGCAACCTCGGCAAGCGCGGCGCCATCTTCGGCGAGTGACATCTTCGCGAATGACCGGCGGGGCGGCGCCGCGGGCCGTTATTCGCGGCTTTCATTGGCAAGTGAAAGGCCCCGATCATGGGGCCTTTTTTCGTATCGACGCCGGGTGCCGGCCTCACATGTGCGCCAGCACGGCCAGGAGCAGCAGCGCCACGATGTTGGTGATCTTGATCAGCGGGTTCACCGCCGGGCCGGCCGTGTCCTTGTAGGGATCGCCGACCGTGTCGCCGGTCACCGAGGCCTTGTGCGCCTCGGAGCCCTTCATGTGCTTCACGCCATCCTTGTCGACGAACCCGTCCTCGAACGATTTCTTGGCATTGTCCCAGGCGCCGCCGCCCGAGGTCATCGAGATGGCGACGAACAGGCCGGTGACGATGACGCCGAGCAGCATGGCGCCCACGGCCGAGAACGCCGCGCCCTTGCCCGCCGCGCCGCCGCCCGCGACGAAGTAGATCACCACGAACAGAACGATCGGCGACAGCACGGGCAGCAGCGACGGGATCACCATCTCCTTGATCGCAGCCCGCGTCAGCAGGTCGACGGCCGCGGCATAATCGGGCCGCTCGGTGCCTTTCATGATGCCGGGCTTCGCCTTGAACTGCCGGCGCACCTCCATAACGATGGCGCCGCCGGCGCGGCCCACCGCCGTCATGGCCATGCCACTGAACAGGAACGGGATCAGGCCGCCGATCAGCAGCCCCACCACCACGTAGGGGTTGGAGAGCTGGAAGTCGGGCTGCACGCCCCTGAAGAACCCGTAGGCCGCCGAGCCCGCCTTGTTCGCCTCTGCAATGAAGTGCTGCAGGTCGTAGCTGTAGGCGGCGAACAGCACCAGCGCGCCGAGGCCCGCCGAGCCGATAGCATAGCCCTTGGTAACGGCCTTCGTGGTGTTGCCGACCGCGTCGAGCGCGTCCGTCGACCGGCGCACCTCCTTGGGCAGGCCCGCCATCTCGGCGATGCCGCCGGCGTTGTCCGTCACCGGGCCGAACGCATCGAGCGCCACCACCATGCCCGCGAGCCCCAGCATCGTCGTGGTCGCGATCGCGGTGCCGAACAGGCCGGCGAGGTTATAGGTGACGATGATGCCGGCGATGATGACGAGCGCCGGAAGTGCGGTCGCCTCGAGCGAGACGGCGAGGCCCTGGATCACGTTGGTGCCGTGACCCGTGACCGAGGCCTGCGCGATCGAGCGCACCGGCCGGTAGCCGATGCCCGTGTAGTACTCGGTGATCCACACGATGAAACCCGTCACGGCGAGGCCGACCAGGCCGCACAGGAACAGGTTCGTGCCCGTGACGACCTGCCCGATCGCAGTGCCGACCTCGCCCCAGGTGCCGAGCACGTACTGCGTCGCGACGAACAGGCCCGCGACGGACAGCACCGCCGAGGCGATGAAGCCGCGATAGAGCGCGCCCATGATCGAGTTGTTGGCGCCGAGCTTTACGAAAAAGGTGCCGACGATCGAGGTGATGAGGCAGGCGGCGCCGATGGCCAGCGGGTAGACCATCAGGCTCGTCAGGTTCGGCTGGCCGAGGAAGAAGATGGCCGCCAGCACCATGGTCGCGACCACGGTCACGGCATAGGTCTCGAACAGATCGGCTGCCATGCCGGCGCAATCGCCGACATTGTCGCCGACGTTGTCGGCGATGGTGGCGGGATTGCGCGGGTCGTCCTCGGGGATGCCCGCTTCCACCTTGCCGACGAGGTCGCCGCCGACGTCCGCACCCTTGGTGAAGATGCCGCCGCCGAGACGGGCGAAGATCGAGATCAGCGAGGCGCCGAAGCCGAGCGCCACCAGCGAGTCGACGACGACGCGGTCAGCGGTGCCGTAGCCGAGCCCGGCGACGAGGAACGTGTAGTAGACCGAGACGCCGAGCAGCGCCAGGCCCGCGACCAGCATGCCGGTGACCGCACCGGCCTTGAACGCGATGTCGAGACCGCCTGCGAGCGACACGGTGGCCGCCTGCGCCGTGCGCACGTTGGCGCGCACCGACACGTTCATGCCGATGTAGCCGGCCAGGCCGGACAGGATCGCGCCGATGGCGAAGCCGAGCGCTGTCAGGCCGCCGAGCAGAAGCCAGGCCAGGACGAAAATGATGACCCCGACAACGGCGACGGTCGAATACTGCCGATTGAGGTAGGCCCGCGCGCCCTCGCGGATAGCCCCGGCGATCTCCTGCATCCTGGCGTTGCCCGGATCGGCCTTCATGACGGATTGAATGGTGAAAATGGCGTAGATGATCGAGATCAGCCCAGCGGCGATGATCACCCAAAGCGCTAAAGTCATAGGATTTCTTCCTTCGTGCCGTAGTCTGGTCGCAGCAACACTGGCGAAGCGAAACGTCGCCGAGCGTGGCCCCCCTCAAGACGTGGTGCGGGATTCGCGCGGGCGGACCATGCCAAAAGTGCTCTGTCGTTGCAACATGATCACAAGGCGAGTCCGCGTTGCTGGCCGCCGTCCGGTGTGGCGCGGTGCCGCCGGGTCGGGCGTGGCCTCGGCAGAAGCTCAGCGCTGGAAATGGTCATAGCCCGGTCGGGCGATCTCGAGGGGCTGGCCGTCGAGGCCGAGCACGCGCACTCCGCTCCCCTCCCGCAGCGACCCGATCCGGGTGACGGGAATGCCGGCCGATCGCGCTGCGCTCTCGAAGGCCGCCGCGTGCTCCGGCGCAATGCACGCCAGGATCTCGTAATCGTCGCCGCCCGTCAGCGGCAGGTGGCGCAGCTCGGGCTCGCTCTCGATCAGGCGTTGCGCCGGCTGAGAGACTGGCACCGAGCCTGCATGGACCTCGGCGGCGACGGCCGAGGCCCGGCACAATCGGCCGAGATCCTTCACGAGCCCGTCGGAGATGTCCATGGCGGCCCGCGCGCGGGCCAGCAGCGCGTCACGCATGCCGATCCGCGGCTCGGGGCGGAGATACCGCTGCTGGAGGAACGCGCGGTCCAGTGAGGCGATCGCCAGACCGGCGTCAGAGAGCAGATGCAGCCCGAGCGCGGAGTCGCCCAGGGTTCCGGTGATGTAGAGAAGATCGTCGGGCCGCGCAGTCCCGCGCAGCACCATGCGGCCGCTCGGTACGCTGCCGATCGCCATCACGGTGACCGAGAGCGGCGCATTGGGCCGCCGGTCCGTGTCGCCGCCCATGAGCACGATGCCGAAGCGCTCCTGCGCCGCCCGCAGCCCGTCGGTGAAGCGCTCCAGCCATTTCCGGTCCGGGGTCTGGGGGAAGGCGAGGGAGAGGAGATAGCCGATGGGACGGGCCGCCTTGGCCGCCAGGTCGGAGACGTTCACGGCCACCGCCTTCCAGGCGATGTCCTCCGGCAGATCCCGGGCGCGGAAATGGACGCCCTCGGCGATGGCGTCGGTCGTCAGGACGATATCGTGCCCGGGCTCGGGCGAGAGGGCCGCGCAGTCGTCGCCCAACCCGAAGGCGCCCGCGAACCCGGCGGCCAGCGGCGCAAAGTAGCTCTGGATCAGGCTGTCCTCGCCCGCGATGCTGTCCTGCTCAGACATGAGCTCCTGGCCTGGTCGCGAGCGCCAGGTCTCTGAGGTTTTTCCGGTTCAGATGGAAACGTCCGAGTCCCCTCTCCCCCTCGCAATGGGGAAGGTTAGGGGTCAGGGTTTCAGGGGTCAGACCCGCAGGGTCTGACCCCGAGGAAGGCGCAAGGGTCAGACCCTGCGGGTCCGACCCTAGGAGGAGGGTGGGCAGAAATTTGCGCTGTGCTCGCGGCTGCCCCTCACCCCGGCCCTCTCCCCGCACGCGGGGAGAGGAGGATATGGGGCGAAGGATTCGTTGCGATATCATCGGAAGGCCATCAGCGAACCCCTCCGCCCGGCTTGTCGGCGAACTCCGCGGGCCGCAGGCGCCGGGCGATCTTGTCGAGAATTCCGTTGACGACCTTCGGCTCGTCCTCGGAGAAGAAGGCGTGCGCAATGTCGATGTACTCGTTGATGACGACGCGGGCAGGCACGTCCGGCCGTTCCAGCAGCTCGAAGACGCCGGATCTCAGGATGGCGCGCAGGATGGAATCGACGCGTCCGAGCCGCCAGCCCGTGGCAAGCTGCTGGTCGACCATCGGGTCGATATCCCGCTGCCGGCGCAGGACGCCGCGCAGCAGCTCGGCGAAGAAGGTCGGATCGGCTCCCGCGATGGCGTCGCCCGGCTCCGCCTGCAGGAAGCGCAGGGTCTGGAACTCGTCGATCACCGCATTGAGGTCCGTCTGCGCCAGGTCCATCTGGTAGAGGCCCTGGACGGCGGCGACGCGGGCCGCGCTGCGCGCGTTCTGCCCGAGTGTTCTCGATTCGGATGTCATGCGCCCTGGCCTTGGAACTGCCGGGCGATCTCCACCAGCCTCAGGCAAGCCCGCGCGGCATCGCCGCCTTTGCCCTCGCGGCCCCCCTCGGCCCGCTGCAACGCCTGCGCCTCCGTGTCGACGGTGAGAATGCCGTTGCCGAGAGGCACGTTGTGACGGATGGCCACCTCCATCAGCCAGTGGTTCGCGTTGTTGCAGACGATATCGTAGTGGGATGTCTCGCCGCGGATGACGCAGCCCAGCGCCACCGCGCCGCTGAACCGCGCGCCCGGGGCCGTGGCCGGGATCAGGCCGGCGTCGACTGCCTGCCGCAGCACCTGCGGGATCTCCAGCGCGCCCGGCACGGTGATCCGCTCGCAGGCCGCGCCGGCCGCCTCGAGCTCCGCGACCGCTCCCTCCAGGAGAGCGTCGCAAATGGCGTCGTAGTAGCGCCCCTCGATGATCAGGATACGGCAGCGGGCCCGCCCCTCCCCGGCGGCGGGCAGTCCGATCGTCGCTCGTGATCCCCGTCCGGCCATGTCGCCTCAGCCGATCCTGCGCTGCTCGACGATCCTCAACCCGTAGCCTTCCAGGCCGACATAGACGGAAGGCGGCGAGCTCGTCAGCAGCACCATGTCGCGGACGCCCAGATCGCGCAGGATCTGCGAGCCGACGCCGAGTTCGACCAGCCTGCGCTCCTGCCCCTCGGCCTTGCGCGGCGCCAGGCCCGACCTCCTCCCCATCCAGGTCGACACCGACTTGGGCCTGAGATCGCGAATGAGCACCACCACGCCGCGGCCTTCCTGCTCGATGGCCCGCATGGATTGCGCGATGAGCGAATTGCCGGCCATGTCGGTGCTCGACCCTATTCCCAGCATGTCCGCCAGCAGATTGACGGCGTGCACGCGCACCAGCACCGGACCCGGCTTCGACAGGTCGCCCTTGACCAGCGCCAGGTGCTCGACCGGCTCCACCGTGGTCTCGTAGACGTGGAGCTCGAAAGCGCCGCCGAACACGCTCTCCACCTGGCGGCGGGCAACGGACCTCACGACGCGGTCGTTGCGGAGCCGAAATGCGATCAGGTCCTCGATGGTTCCGATCTTGAGGCCGTGACGCTGCGCGAACGGCACGAGGTCCGGCATCCGGGCCATGGTGCCGTCGTCGTTCATGATCTCGCAGATCACGGCCGCCGGGTAGAGCCCGGCCAGCCGCGCCAGATCGACGGAGGCCTCGGTGTGGCCGCCGCGGACGAGAACGCCGCCTTCACGCGCGACGAGAGGGAACACGTGCCCGGGCGACACGATGTCGTCGTGGCCGCGGGTCGGGTCGATCGCCGTCGCGATGGTCCGTGCCCGGTCGTGGGCCGAGATGCCGGTCGTGATGCCTTCGCGCGCCTCGATGGATACGGTGAAGGCCGTCCCGGTCCGCGAGCCGTTGGCGCGCACCATCGACTCGAGCCGCAGCGTCTCAGCGCGGGACTGGGTCAGCGCCAGGCAGACGAGGCCGCGCCCGTGCTTGGCCATGAAGTTGATGGCATCCGGCGTCGCCATCTGGGCCGGGATCACGAGATCGCCCTCGTTCTCGCGATCCTCGGCATCGACCAGGATCACCATGCGGCCGTTGCGCAGGTCCTCCAGGAGCTCCGGTGTGGCGGAGAGGACGCCCTGCCCCTCCGAATACTCGACTGTCCCGAGCGTTTTGGTCACCGGCGAAACTCCAGCAGGCGCGCCACGTAGCGCGCGAACAGATCGACTTCGAGATTGACGAGTTGGCCCGCCGTTTTGGCTCCCCAGGTCGTCACCGTCAAGGTATGCGGGATGACATTCACGCCGAACCGGTTGCCGGCCACCTCGTTGACGGTCAGCGACGTGCCGCCCAGGGCTATGGACCCCTTCGGAGCGATGTAGAGAGCCAGGTGCTCGGGGGCCTCGAATGTGAGCCGGCGGCTGTCGCCGTCGGGGTGAACGTCGACGATGCGGGCGACGCCATCGACATGACCGGTGACGATATGCCCGCCGAGCTCGTCCCCCGCGGCGAGCGAACGCTCGAGGTTGATGCGCGTGCCGCGCTGCCAACTGTCGAGCGTCGTCTTGGAGCGGGTCTCGTTCGAGACATCGACGTTGAACAGGCTGCCGCCGTCCAGCGGCTCGACGGCGGTGACCGTCAGGCAGCAGCCGTCGCAGGCGATCGAGGCGCCGATGCCGATCGAGCCCGCCGGATAGGACGAGCGGATCGAGAACCGCCCGCCGTCGCGCTTCGCGACCTCGCCGATATCCGTGATGATGCCAGTGAACATGATGCCTTTGTGCTCTGCCTGTTCGGGTCTCCGACGGCCGTGCCGCCGCACTCATCGGGTTCGGGTGCGGCGTCGGAAGACCAGCATATCATCACCGCCGACCGCGCGCTCAGCCGTCAGCGACAGGCCGATGCCCGGCAGCAATGTGTCGCGCAGGCGCGAGAGAAGCCTATTTCGATCGCCTTCGCCTTGGTCTCGGGCATGGAACAGGACCACCTCGTCGACGAACCCCGCCCGCGCGAACGAGTGCCATACCGCCGCCCCGCCCTCGACGAGCAATCGGGTGACATTGCGGGCCGCCAGCTCCTCGGCGACGGCGGGAAGCCACAGGGCGTCGTCAATCTCGCGCACCGCCACGACCTCGCAGCCATGGCCCTCCAGCGCCGTTCGCCGCCCGGCAGGCGCGGCGGGGCCGCAGAACACCACCACCGGGTGATCGCGCGCGGTCCGCACGAGCCTGCAATCGAGGCTCAGGTCGAGGTTGCGCGCCAGCACCACGCGCGAGGGCGAGCGGGCAGCGAGGCCCGGCAGCCGGCAGGTGAGCTCCGGGTCGTCGTCCTCCACCGTGCGCCGGCCGACGAGGATGGCGTCCGTCATCGCGCGCAGCAGGTGGCCGTGCGCACGGGCCTCGGGCCCGGTGACCCACAACGGTTTGCCGCCGGCGCCCCGCGGCACGCTGCCGTCGGGGCCGAGCGCCAGCTTGAGCTGGATGAACGGCCGCCGCTCGCTGACCCGGAGAATGTGCCCGCGGGTGATCCAGTCCGCTTCCTCGCTCAGCACTCCCCGGGCGACGGCGACCCCGGCGGCCCGAAGCCTATCGAGGCCGCGGCCGGAGACCCTCGGATCGGGGTCCTCGATGGCGACGACGACGCGGGCCAGCCCCGCCGCGACGAGCGCCTCGGCGCAGGGCGGGGTGCCGCCGTGGTGCGAGCATGGCTCCAGCGTGACGTAAATGGTGGCCCCGTGCGCCCGCGGGCCGGCGCGCCGCAGCGCTTCCGTCTCGGCGTGGGGCCGGCCACCGGGCTGCGTCCAGCCGCGCGCGATGACCTCGCCCGTGGCTTCGTCCACGATCACCGCGCCCACGGCCGGGTTGGGTGCCGTCGTCCCGAGGCCACGGCGGGCCAGCGACAGGGCAATGTCCATGAACCGGGCATCGTCCCGCCCGCCGAGCGGGGACTCCGGCCTACTCGACGGTGTTCTGGCCATACGGTTTCTGGCCGGCGCCATTGCCCTGCGCGATCTCGGTGAGGACTTCCTGGAAGTCCGACGCCTCGCGGAAATCCCGGTACACGGAAGCGAACCGCACGTAGGCCACGGGATCGAGCCCGCGCAGCGCTTCGCAAACGATCTCGCCGATCATCGAGGACGCGACCTCCGGCTCGCCGGTGCTCTCGAGCTGCCTGACGATGCCAGAAACCATGCGATCTATCCGCTCGCGGTCGACGGGGCGCTTGCGCAGCGCGATCTCGACGGAGCGCAGCAGCTTGTCGCGGTCGAAGGGGACCTTGCGCCCCGAGCGCTTGACGACCGTGATCTCGCGCAACTGCACGCGCTCGAAGGTCGTGAACCTGCCTCCGCAGTCCGGGCAGATGCGCCGCCGGCGAATGGCGGCGCTCTCCTCGGTGGGCCGGCTGTCCTTGACCTGCGTATCGCCGCTGCCGCAGAACGGGCAACGCATGGCGTGCACTCCATTCAGGCTCGTGAAATCGTGAAATCGTGAGACCGTGAATTCGTGATCCCACGACTTGGCGACCTCACGATCTCACGACCCCCCATAAATCGGAAACCGCCGGCAGAGCGCCAGCGCCTCGTCCCTTGCCCGGGCCTCGACTGCGGCATTGCCGGCCTCGCCGTTCCGCGCCAGTCCGTCCAGCACGTCGGCGATCATCCGGCCGACGGCCTTGAACTCCTCCACGCCGAAGCCGCGCGTCGTGCCGGCCGGCGAGCCAAGCCGGATCCCCGATGTAACGGTCGGCTTCTCCGGGTCGAACGGCACGCCGTTCTTGTTGCAGGTGATGTGGGCGCGCCCCAGCGCCTGCTCCGAGATGTTCCCGGTGAGCTTCTTCGGCCGCAGGTCCACGAGCATGAGGTGCGTATCCGTGCCGCCCGCCACCAGATCGTAGCCCGCCGTCTCGAGGACCCGGCCGAGCGCTGCGGCGTTGTCCGCGACGGCCCGGGCATAGGCCTTGAACTCCGGCCGCAGCGCCTCTCCGAAAGCGACGGCCTTGGCCGCGATGACGTGCATCAGCGGGCCGCCCTGCAGACCCGGAAAGATGGCCGAGTTGATCTTCCTCGCGATCTCCGGATCGTTGGTCAGGACCATGCCGCCGCGCGGGCCGCGCAGCGTCTTGTGCGTGGTCGTGGTCACGACGTGCGCGTGGGGAAGCGGGCTCGGATGCACGCCGCCGGCCACGAGGCCCGCGAAATGCGCCATGTCGACCATCAGGAAGGCCCCGGTCTCGTCGGCGATGCGGCGAAACGCAGCGAAATCGATGATGCGCGGGTAGGCCGAGCCGCCGGCGATGATGATGCGCGGCCGGTGCTCCCTGGCGAGCGCGCGCACCTCGTCATGGTCGATGCGGTGATCCTGGCGGCGGACGCCGTAGTGGACGGCATTGAACCACTTGCCCGACATGTTGACGGGCGACCCGTGCGTGAGGTGGCCGCCGGCCGCCAGCGACAGGCCGAGGATGGTGTCGCCGGGCTTCGCGAGCGCCATCAGCACGCCCTGGTTGGCCTGGCTGCCGGAGTGCGGCTGCACGTTGGCGAAGGCGCAGTCGAACAGCCGCTTTGCCCGCGAGATCGCCAGCTCCTCGGCGACGTCGACATGCTGGCAGCCGCCGTAGTAGCGCCGGCCGGGATAGCCCTCGGCGTACTTGTTCGTCAGCACCGAGCCGGCGGCCTCCAGCACGGCCCGGGACACGATGTTCTCCGAGGCGATCAGCTCGATCTCGTCCTGCTGGCGTGCAAGCTCGGCCGCCACTGCCCCGAACAGCTCGGGATCGCGCTCGGCGAGCGACTCGGTGAAGAATCCCGTCGGCACACTCGATTGCGCGGGGTTGGCGGTGGTCATGCTCGTCCTCGCTCACGGATCGGGAGATAGGATTGAAATCGCCTGCAGCACCTGGTCGGCGCGCGTGGCATATCACAGCCCGTCGCGCCTCAACAATGGCGACGGCCGGGCTTGGGACCGGATGGCGCGGGTCTGCCCCGTCAGGCGGCAGCTTTCACTCGGCCGCGACCTGGCCCGCGCCAGCCGACAACCCGAAATCGCTCCACAGCTCGAGCAGCGCGGAGACGAGATGATCGATGTCGCCGTCGGCGTGCTGCGGCGTCGGCGTCAGCCGCAGGCGCTCCGTGCCGCGCGGCACCGTGGGGTAGTTGATCGGCTGGACGTAGATGCCGAAGCGGCTGAGCAGCGCGTCCGTCAGCTCCTTGCACAGCACCGGGTCGCCGACCATGACGGGCACGATGTGGCTCTGGTTGTCCATCACCGGCAGCCCGGCCGCGGCCAGGCGCCGCTTCAACGTGCGCGCCCGCTCCTGATGGAGCGCGCGTTCGACGGAGCTGGCCTTCAGGTGGCGCACGCTGGCGAGCGCGCCGGCCACCACCGCAGGCGCCAGCGACGTGGTGAATATGAAGCCCGGCGCATAGCTGCGGATGGCGTCGCAACAGGCGCGGCTCGCGGCGATGTAGCCGCCCATGACGCCGAAGCCCTTGGCGAGCGTGCCGTTGACGATATCGACCCTGGCCAGCATGCCGTCGCGCTCGCCGATGCCGCCGCCGCGCGGGCCGTACATGCCGACTGCATGCACCTCGTCGAGGTAGGTGAGCGCCCCGTAGCGCTCGGCGAGATCGCAGATGCCCTCGATCGGCGCGATCGTGCCGTCCATGGAATACACGGACTCGAAGGCGATGATCTTCGGCGTCTCGCGGTCGAACGCGCTGAGGTGGGCCTCGAGATCGGCGAGGTCGTTGTGGCGCCAGATCCGCTTCGGCCCGCCGCCGTGCCTGATCCCCGCGATCATCGAGGCGTGGTTCTTCTCGTCGGAGAAGATCGCGGCGCCGGGCAGCAGGCGGACCAGCGTCGACAGCGTCGCGTCGTTGGCGATGTAGGCTGACGTGAAGAGCAGCGCGGCCTCCTTGCCGTGCAGCTCGGCGAGCTCGGCTTCGAGCTCGACATGATAGTGCGTGGTGCCGGAGATGTTGCGGGTTCCGCCCGAGCCGGCGCCGGCCTTGTCCAGCGCCTCGTGCATGGCGGCGAGCACGAGCGGGTGCTGGCCCATGCCGAGATAGTCGTTCGAGCACCAGACGGTGATGGGCCGCTTGGAGCCGGAAGCGTAATGCTCCGCCGCCGGGAAGGCGCCGCACGTGCGCCTCAGGTCGGCGAAGACGCGGTAGCGTCCCTCGGCGCGGATCGCCGCCAAGGCGCTTTGGAACCTAGCTGAGTAATCCACCGATCCCGCCATTCCGAACAAGCCCCGATCGGTTATCGCCCGGCGACCGCGGCCCCATCAATGTCCCCGATGTCGCGGCTCTTTTGTAACCATTCCGCCGGGCGACGTAAACGCCCGCCAGATGCAGCCTGCGGCTGCGCGGAGGCAGAAGAGCACGGACATCCCAGCCGCTGCCTTGACCGGGGTCAAGCCGCCTGCTGCTCAGTAGGCCGAGACCGTCGTCCCGGCGCCGTCCTTCTGGTAGAGGTCGCGGCGGAACTGGACGACGCCGTCCTCGGTGGCCCAGGCGGTGATATAGGCGAAATAGACGGAGACCGGCTTCTTCAGCCGCACGTCCTGCCGCTCGCCCGATTTCTTCATGGCCTCGATGTGATCCCGGCTCCAGCCGTTGCCGGCCAGCAGCCACGCGCCGAGCGCCTCGATGTTCTGTACCCGGACGCAGCCGGAGCTCGCCGCGCGGAAATTGCGCCCGAACAGGCTCTCCGACGGCGTGTCGTGCATGTAGACGGAATGGTTGTTGTGGAAGTTGATCTTCAGGAATCCGAGCGGATTGTCCTTCCCCGGCTGCTGCCGGTAGCTCAGGTTGTGCACGGAGCCGGATGACCAGTTGATCTTGGAGCTGTCGAGCTTGCGCCCGTCGCCGCCATAGGCGTCGATGCCGTATTTGACCAGCACGTCCTGATTGCGCCGGCTCATCTCGCGGCCCTTGGGGATCAGGTCCTTCTCGATAACGGTCGGCGGCAGCGTCCAGACAGGATTGAAATTCAACTCGTGGATCGACGACCGCAGCAGCGGCGTCTGCCGGTCGATCTTGCCGACCACGCCGGAGTGCCGCGACACGACGCGGTCGTTATCGACCGCCTCGATCTGGGTCGCGGGAATATTGACCAGCACGTACTTCTTGCCCGCCGAGCGCGCCAGCTCGCTGACCCGGCCGAGGTTGGTCCGCAACTGGCGCAGCCGCGCCGATGCCGGCACGTTGAGCGCCGCGATCGTGCGGTTGTCGACGATGCCGGTCGGCGTCAGCCCGTTCGAGGCCTGGAAGCGCTTGACGGCGCGCTCGAGATAGTAATCGAAATAGTTGGGATAGCTCGAGCCTTCCTTCAGGTCGCCGGACGACAGAAGGCGATCCCGGAGGACCGCGACCGCGTTGCTCGTCACGCCGACCTGCAACTCGCCGTCGGGGACCGGCTTCCAGCCGCCGTCCTTGACGACCTCGGCATACCGCTTGATGGCGGCCTTCATGGGATCGATATTGGCAGGCGAGATCGTGGGATATCCGCGCGGCGGGTTCGCTTCCCATTCTCGGATGAAGGCCCGGTCGTAGGGTTGCGAATAGCTGCTGACGTCGCTGGCGAACGGGTTCCAGCTATTGCCGTCGGAAGCCCAGGCCGCCGCCGCCATGGCCACTGACGCGATTGCGCCGGCTGCGGTGGTTGCGATCAGGCCGGCCGCCCTCCGGCCGCAGACTGGTGCCAACCTCACGTCCTGCACTCCTCGCTTTTTGCTCAGCCCCCGCCAGAATGCCTTGCGCCCTGATCCACTAAGCCGGATCAGCGTTAACGAATTCTTAGCACGCGTGCCATTTCCGGCCCGCGCTGGAGGAAGACGGACGACTTGTGGCCATCCTAGCTTGCCCCGCCAGGCAGGACCAGAGCGCATGGAGGAGCTTGGTCCGAACCGCACCAGCAGGGAACCTGGGCCAACCGCAACCGGGTGGGAAGGAAGAAGTTCGACCGTGCTGCCCTTAGGCGTGAGAATGGTGCCTGGGTGCAACAGCGAAGGCCTGCATCCCTGCGCAGGGCCGTCGCGCCGGCGTGTCCGCTGCGCGGCCGCTCAGAGGCGATACCGGATCTGGTCGGACCAGAACCGCTCGAGCCGTCCCAGGATGCGGTTCAGGTCTACCAGGTCGCCGATAGTGATCTCGCCCACGCTGTCCAGCGACCGGAGCTGGCGGCGATAGAGCCGGCGGACCATCCCGCTGATCTCCTCGCCCTTGGCGGTCAGGCTCACACGGACGGACCGGCGGTCGAGGTCGGAGCGCTTGTAATGAAGATAGCCCAGCTCGACCAGCCGCTTGAGGTTGTACGAGACGTTGGAGCCGAGATAATAGCCGCGCGTCCGCAATTCGCCCGCCGTCAGCTCGTCGCTGCCGAGATTGTGCAGCAGGAGGGCCTGAACTGCGTTGAGATCGCTGCCGCCGGTGCGGTCGAACTCGCCCTTGATGGCGTCGAGCAGCAGCCGGTGCAAGCGCTCGACGAGACGCAGGGCCTGCAGGTACTCCGCCTCTAACCCGTGGGCGGAGTGATGAGCAGACTGCGCCTGCTCTCGATCGAGTTTCATGCACTGCCCCTGAGCTCTGCCGTGGCCTGCTTCAGCCGGCCGCCGCAATCGGAACGGTACACAACCAGGGTTGAATCGCGGCCTAAGAGACGTGGTGAACGACAGGTTGACCGGCGTTCAGGCTGCGACGGTGGCCGGTGCCGCCCTGCTCAGACGCGGGCGGCCGCATCTCTCATAGCCGAGCGACAGTGCGATTGAAAATACGTGTCACGAATGAGGCGTAAGCATCTGTGGTGGAATGATTATCATGCTCCACAAATCTTGGGGTTCCTTGGAACGAACGACCGCTTCCGGCGTTGGCCCCTTTAGGCTCCTTGGAACGAACTGCGTTGGCCCAGGCTCGTGTGAGCACCGCTACCACTAGCGCACGGACGGACCTCATGAAGAACGAGCGCGCAGCGTTCCTGGCGGCTGCGCCTTGCCCTTATCGCCGCGTCCGCCCCTGCCCAGACTCGATCCGGCTCAAGCCACAGGACGTCTCGGTCGAGGTCAAACCGAAGCGCTCGATCGCGCGGGCCCTGCGCAACTGATGGTGGCGCCCATGGACAGCAGCCGGGCCGCGACCCGACCTGCTCCGCAGACACAGCACGAGCCGCGCCATCCCGACATGGCGTGGATCCCGGAGCGGACCTTCCGCAGGGGCTCAAACAGTCATTACCCCGAAGAGGCGCCGGCGCACCTGGTCAAGGTCGATGGGTTCTGGATCGACCGCACGCCGATCACCAACCGCCAGTTCCGGCAGTTCGTCGAGGCGACGGGCTACGTCACTGTCGCGGAGCTGAAGCCCGACCCGCGGGACTATCCGGGTGCGCTCCCCCACATGCTGAAGGCCGGGTCGCTGGTGTTCCAGCCGCCCGGCGGCCCCGTCGATCTCAACCACTGGGGCAACTGGTGGACGTTCCGGTTCGGCGCCAACTGGCGGCGCCCGCAGGGCCCGGGCGGCATCAACCGTGGACTCGACGACCATCCGGTCGTGCATATTGCCTATCGCGATGCCGAGGCCTACGCCACGTGGGCGGGTAAGGGGCTGCCGACCGAGGCCGAGTGGGAGCTGGCCGCCCGGGGCGGGCTCGAGGGGGCAGAGTTCGCCTGGGGCGATGAGCTGATGCCGTCTGGTCGGCATATGGCCAACACCTGGCAGGGCGCGTTCCCTCATGAGAACACGAGAGGCGACGGCTGGGAGCGCACCTCGCCGGTAACCGCGTTCCCCCGCAACGGTTACGGCCTCTACGACATGATCGGCAACGTCTGGGAATGGACCACGGACTGGTATGCCCCGAAGCATTCTGCCGATGCGAAGAAGGCCTGCTGCATTCCCGGGAACCCGCGAGGCGCCCACCAAGCCGGAAGCTATGACCCGTGCCAGCCCCAGGTTCGCATCCCGCGCAAGGTGCTGAAGGGCGGCTCGCACCTGTGCGCGCCCAACTACTGCCGGCGCTACCGCCCGGCGGCCCGCCACCCGCAGCCGATCGACACTTCGACCAGCCACATCGGGTTTCGGTGCGTAGTGCGCGCGAAGAGGGCATGGGATGGTGGGTAAATCAACAGCAGCCCAGCTCTTCGTCGCGCGGCTAGTCGTCGTTCTGGCCGTGGTCCTCGTCCTGCTGGGCTTGGCTTGGCACGGGTTCTCGGCGGAGGTGAATCAGCGCATCTGGCACGACATCGCCGAGCGGCCCGGCTGACGTCGGTCTTGCGTCCAGGCACGTGCTTGGCATCGCGCGCATTGACAAGGAACACGACGAAGCCACGGGCGTCGAGCAGCTCGTAGATCGAAATCCAGTAGACGCTGGTCGATTCCATCGCGACTGTCTCGACGCCGCATTCTGCAAACCAATCCACCAGCCTATGTAGATCGGTCGTGAACGTTCCAAAGCTGCGCACCGGGTCTGGCGTGCGATCGGACCTGACCGCATCAGCAGGGTCGCCCCGACATCGATGGCTGCCGCGTTGGGATGCACCATCGACATAGTACGGTCACTCTTGGATTTTGCTTTCTTCCGAGGCATCATCGATCCTCCTGCTCAAGAGCGAGAGTGCTGGACTGCGCCAGTGATCAGATTCCTAAACGGGATCGCCGGATGGCGTCACCACTCTCAAGTGCGCAACAGTCCATGGACCAGGTTTTTTAACGGGGACTTTGCCACCAGAATCGTAACGGCCGCTCCCTTCCCAACGCAGTGTAGCAGTCACCCGTTTCTATCCCCCACAGGGGGCGATCAGCACCAAGAGGTTTTCTTAGAAAGTGCGCTCACCAAGGCGGGTTTGCTACGTCGCGAGCACGATGTGCGTGGACATGGGGAAGACCAACTCGCCGCCTGCGCTGTAGCTGCTGATAAGCGGTCCAAGCTCCTCGCCGATGGCCTCGACCAGCTTGGGACGGGCTTCCGGGCTCATGTGAATGAAAGCGGGGACCGAGGTGGCCGCTCCTGCGACGGTCAGTTGCACGAAGCGTTCGGGAGAGGGGAGGCGGACGTCCAGTTGCCGCGGGGCGACATCGACGCGCTCGAACCCCGCCTCACGCAGGAGCGCTTCCAATTCGTCGGCATCGCCCAACGAGAAGGACACGTCAAAATCAGAGATGTCAGCCGCGAGATGGCGCGCCGTAGCCTCGAAGAGCGCCTTGTAGACCGGGTGCAAGTCGAGATCCCGCCACACGCTGAAGACTGCCCGGCCAGCCCCGTTCAGCACCCGCCTCGTCTCCCGAAGGGCCGCAGCGCGGTCGGAAAAGAACTGAAGCCCCTGCTGGCAGAGAACAAGATCAAACGCCTGATCCGGAAGGTCGAGGTTCAAGGCGTCCCCCTCCCGCCACTCGATGGGCGCGCCGGCGGGCACTGGCAGCGTCGCGCGTCCGACCGCCAGCATGTCGGGGTTGATGTCGAGCGCGACGGCGCGGCCTTCCACCCCGACGAGGGGCGCAACGTGTCGCGCCACGCTGCCGGTGCCCGCGGCAAGATCGAGGACTCTGTCGCTGGGGTTCGGGCTCGCGTATTGGAGGAGGACGACCGTGAACGGGTCGGCGATGGCGCTGCCCATGTAACGCTCGTATATTTCGGCGGCGCTGCTTTCGCTCTCACTCATGCTGCTCTCCCTGGCCCGCGAAAGCGCGCCATCGATGGAACGACGAGGCGAGGGGTGGGTCGCCAATCAGCCCCATCGACACTCCGGCGAGAACCATCCCGCTGCGACAACCGCATCGGCAGCGCCTTTTCCGATTCACCCCATAGCCATCACGGCTAGGCGGATTGTCCTGCCGCTCGCGTTCGTCATCTCCTGCTCCACGGGTTCTCGCGAGGAGCGCGTGGTGGCATGATCGTTGGCTTCTCCTTTCCCATCAGCGCATGTCATGGTCGGGTCAACGCCGTCCCGAATCTTCTGGGGCGGAGTGAGACTGAGAACCGTGCTGGCCAAGGCGGGCTCCTTCCTGAAGCCCGCCCCCTGTCCGACACAGGCGGCCCTTGTGAGGCTATCGATAGACGATGCCGCCATCGATCAGCGGGGCCTGCCCTGTCATGTAGTCTGAATCGGGGCCCGCCAGGAAGGAGACGAAAGCCGCGACGTCTTCCGGCGTCTGCGCCCGGCCCAAGGCGATGCCCTCGACATACTTGTCATAGGTCGCGCCGACCGGCGCTCCCGTGATCTCGGCGAAACGCCTGTCGATCTCGACCCACATGTCGGTCCCCACGATCCCCGGGCAGTATGCATTGACGGTGATGCCGTCACTGGCGAATTCCTTGGCCGCCGTCTGGGTCAGGGCTCGCACCGCAAACTTGGTGGCCGAGTACACGCCAAGCATCTCGAAGCCGTCGTGTCCCGCAATCGAGGACGCGCTGATGATCTTGCCCTTCTGCTTGCGGTCCTTGAACTTCTTGGCTGCCGCCTGAATGCCCCAGAGGACACCCTCGACGTTGACCTTGAGGATCTTCTCGACTTCCTCGGGCGTCACCTCCGAAAGCGGTTGCACCTGGGCGATGCCGGCATTGTTGACCATGATGTCGAAGCCGCCGAGCTCTCGCTCTGCGTGGTCGACGGCGGCATAGACGTCGCCCCGCCTGGAGACGTCGGCCTTGAACGTCGTGGCCTTGCGGCCGGCGGCTCTCACCTCGTCGGCCACCGCCTGCATATTGTCCTCATTGACATCGACGATGGCAATGTCGGCGCCGTCGCTCGCAAGGCGCAGCGCGATGGCGCGACCGATGCCCTGGCCCGCTCCAGTTATCAGCGCGACTTTTCCGGAAATGCGCATGTTCGTCTCCTGTTTTCAGCGTCATATCGAACGCATAACGGCGTCCCCGTAGTAAAAGTGGTAGGTGCCGGGGTCGTCGAAGCTGACGGTCTTCTTGACTTGCCGGAGACCCAGCGTGCCGGTGTAGAGGTCGAGGCTCCGGCGCGCCGGTCCGGCGATGGCGGTCACGTGATGAATGCCGTGAGTCATGGTCGCGTCCTCCGGTCGTGGCTCGGCTCGTCTCACGCCGCCACCCTGGCGGCGATCCCGGCCACGTGGCGGCCGAGGTATCGGGCACCGTCGAGCTCGTTGGCGCTCGGGCGGCGCGAGCCGTCACTGCCCGCGATCGTCGTCGCTCCGTAGGGCGCACCGCCCGTCACCTCGTCGAGGCGCGACTGGCCCTCGAACGAATAGGGCAGGCGACCACGACCATGCCGAGGTGGAGCAGGTTGGTGATCAGCGAGAACAGGGTCGTCTCCTGACCGCCGTGCTGGGTCGCTGTGGAGGTAAACGCCGCGCCGACCTTGCCATTCAGCGCGCCGCGCGCCCACAGGCCGCCGGTGCGGTCGAGGAAGGCGGCCATTTGCGAGGTGAGGCGTCCGTACCGGGTGCCGGTCCCGACGACAATGGCGTCGTAGCTCGGCAGCTCCTCCACCGTCGCGACAGGCGCCTCCTGGTCGAGCTTGTAGCCGCTCTGGCGGGCTACGTCCGCCGGCACGGTCTCCGGGACGCGCTTCACGTCGACGGCGGCGCCGGCGGAGCGGGCGCCCTCGGCGACCGCCTCGGCCATCGCCTCGATGTGACCGTAGCTTGAGTAGTAGAGAACGAGCACCTTGGCCATGTTGGGCATCTTTCGTCTTGTTGACCGATGCTCGGGATATGGGCTTGCCTCAGGTCGCATAAAGGGAAACAATCGAAACACATCGTTTCAGGAATCGCGATGTCACGCCTGCCCGATCTCGAAGCCTGGGCCATCTTCGCCAAAGTGGCGGAGACAGGCTCCTTCGCCCGCGCCGCCGCCGACCTCGGCCTTTCGAAGGCGACCGTCTCGAAGGCGGTCGGGCGGTTGGAAGCCCGCATCGGGGCGAGCCTGTTCCACCGCACGTCGCGGCGCCTGGCGCTCAGCGAGATCGGCCGGGCGGCCGCCGAGGACGCCGCCCGAATCCTGGCCGCGGGAGAAGCCGCCGAAGCCGAGGCGACGGCTCAATCCGCCACCCCGCGCGGCCTGGTCCGGTTGGCCGCGCCGATGTCGTTCGGGCTCGCCCATGTGGCCCCGATCCTGCCGGCCTTCCTGGCGACGTATCCGGAGGTCTCCATCGACCTGCATCTAGGCGATGCCCTCGTCGACCTGGTGGGCGGCGGCTTCGACCTCGCGCTCCGAATCGCCGCGTTGGCCGACTCCAGCCTCAGGGCACGGCGTCTATGCGAGATCCGGCTACTGCTCGTCGGGGCGCCGGGTTATCTCGACAGGGCCGGCCGGCCGCGTCATCCGCATGAACTGACGAGACATGCCTGTCTCGGCTATGCCTATCTGCCGAGCCCCGACCGCTGGGTTTTCATCCATGCCTCCGGCGAGGCGGCGGTGGTCAGCCCGGGCGGGCGGCTGCGGGCCAATAACGGGGATGCGCTCACGCCTGCGTTGAGGGCCGGGTTGGGGCTCGCGATCCAGCCCGATTTCATGGTGTCGGGAGATCTGGCCGCCGGCCGTCTGGAAGCGGTGATGCACGACTGGTCGCCGCCGGAGATCGCGCTCAGCCTCGTGACCCCGCCGAGCGCTCTGCGGCCGGCCCGCGTGGCTGTGCTGATCGAGTACCTTGCGCAGACGCTGTCGGCGGGGCCGTGGGCGGTCGCGGCCGATATGGCGCGCACCCGCTGAACTTGTCGCCGGGGCGGGCGTTGATATCAGCCCGCCCGAGCCAAGGCCGGAATCGGAGCATCGCGATGAGCAAACCCGTGTGCGTTGTGGCCGGGGTGGGAGAAGGGAACGGCGCCGCCCTGGCGCGAGCCTTCACCGGCGCCGGAATGGTCGTCGCGCTGCTCGCGCGGCGCACCGGCTTCACCAGCAAGCTCGCTGGCGAGCTGCCCGACGCCCGGGCCTATGCCTGCGACGTCCGGGATCCGATCTCCGTCGGTGAAGCCTTCGACAGGATCCGCGCCGAGATGGGCGAGCCATCGACGCTCGTCTATAACGCAGGCTCGGGAGTCTGGGGCGACGTGGAGAGCATTCGCCTCGAGGATTTCGAGTCCGCCTGGAGGGTCAACGCCTATGGCGCGCTGGCGGCGAGTCGGCAGGTCATCCCGGCCATGAAGAGGGCAGGGTCGGGCGCCATCATCTTCATCGGCGCGACCGCCTCACGCCGCGGCACCCCGCGGACAGCGGCGTTCGCGCCCGCCAAGGCCGCACAGCGAAGTCTGGCGGAATCGATGGCCCGCAGCCTCTGGCCCCAAGGGATACATGTGGCCTTGATCGTCATCGATGCCGTGGTGGACCTTCCCAGAACCCGCCGGAACATGCCCGACAAGCCCGACACCTTTTTCCTCAAGCCCGACGACATGGCCGCGAGCGCTGTATGGCTCGCTCAACAGCCCCGTTCAGCCTGGACGTTCGAGATCGAGGTCAGACCCTTTGGCGAGAGCTGGTGAAGTTTTCGGCTCGTCATCGCTAATACCGCTCACATCGTGAGGGCCCATGGCGGAGACCCTTGACCTTGGCCGCGTCCAACACGTTCTCAAGCGATCCTTCATACACGCGCCGCCTGCATCTCCTGACGCGTCGGCAGAATGAGCTCGCGGCCGGGCTGGAAGGCGAAGAACCGGTCGACCATCGCGTCGGTCACCTCCGCCACATGACCAGGAGCCCAGCGGGGCCGCCGGTCCTTGTCGATGAGCATGGCGCGGACCCCTTCATGGAAATCATGGGTCCGGAGGAATCGGCAGGCCAGCCGGTAGTCGATCGTCAGCGTCTGCCGCAAGTCCCGGTGCGCCGCCTCGCGGATGTGCCGGAACGTCACCTTGAGCGCGGTGGGGGAGCGCTGTGCGATTTCGTCGAGCACTTCCTGGCACCACGCGCCGGCGCCGCCGCCGCGCCGTAATTCCTCTGCGAGCCGCGCGAGCACCTCCTCGAGGCTGGCGGCGGTGAAGCTGCGCTCCACGAGGTCGCGACAGCCCTCGATCTCGCCCGGTCCGGGGTCCTCGTGGAGATTGTCCAGAAGCGCATCGACGGGCTCGGCCGCAGCCAGCGCTTGCTCGATCTCGGCGAAGCGGGCGGCCGGGATGCAGTGCGTCACGAGCCCCAGCCGGTAGGCCGCGGCGCGGCCGATGCGGCGGCCGGTTAGCCCGAGATAGAGGCCGATCTGCGCCGGCATCCTGGCGAACACCCAGGCCAGCCCGTCGTCGGGGAACAGGCCGATCAGCGTCTCCGGCATGGCGAACGCGTAGCTCTCCCCCGCGACCCGGTGTGTGCCGTATATCGTCAGCCCGACCCCGGAGCCCATGACCAGGCCGTCGATGAGCGACACCGTGGGTTTGGAGAAGCACTCCAGCAGCCAGTTGAGCGCATATTCCTCGGCGAGCATCCTGCGAGCCTCGTCGGGCCGCTCGCGTGCCGCGCCGATGATCTCGCGCAAGTCGCCGCCGGCGGAAAAGACCCCCGGCACCGCGGAACGTATGATGAGCGCATAGATGCCGGTATCGCGCGCCAAGCCCGGCATGGCCGCGGCCAGCCGCTGGCGCATGCCGCTCGTGATCGCGTTCATGGCCCGTGGCCGGTCGAGCAGGATGCAGCCTGCAGCGCCATTCCGCGCGACCGCAAGCTCCCCGCAAGCGAGCCCGGTCGATATTGCTGTGCTGCGAGTCTCGGGTACGGACATCCGGCACCTGCCCGTTGCATCGGCCCGCCCGCCATCGTCCGGTCACGAATGGACCTGTACACGATGGGCGGATCGGGCGAACATCGACGTTCGATTCGCGTGGGGAGAACGATTGCACGATCTGTTTGTCAAGAGGCGAGGGCGAGAATGCCGCTGATTTCGGGGGCCACCGGCGTCGGTGCGAAACAGATTGTCGTGGTTTTCGCCATGGTCGGTGCGGCTGCCCTGACGGGCGCCGGGCCGTCGCTGGCCAAGGATGCGGCACCGGCAATGGGCGCCGCAAGCGCAACTGTTGCGCCCGCCGCCAAGCCCGACGCGGAACCGTCCGGACCGGCCCCCGGCAAGGCGGGCGATGAGCAACCCGAAGCGGCGCCGGATGTGTGGTCCGAGGACGAGGTCGCCCAGGCCAAGGCCCACTGCGCCAACGTGCTGCGCAGCGTGAAGGCCCTCGTGATGCCGGCCGAGCCGATCAAGGAACGGGAATGCGGCGCTCCGGCCCCCGTCCGGCTCGTCAGCGTGGGGCGCAGCCCCGAGGTTGCGCTGGTGCCGCCTGTGACGGTCACATGCGACATGGTCGCCACCCTCGCCGAGTGGGTCGAGACCGACCTGCAGCCGCTGGCGAAGACGCATCTCGGCGCTCCGGTCGTGCGCATCGACACGATGAGCTCCTACTCGTGCCGGAACGCCTATGGCCGCAAGAAGACGCGCCTCAGCGAGCACGGCCGCGCCAACGCGGTGGACGTGGGCAGCTTCACGACCAGCTCCGGCGTCGAGGCCGATCTGCTGGCCGGCTGGGGAATGACCGAGCGCGACATGCGGGCCGTCGTTGCGGCGGCGGAGGCCGCGGCCAAGAAGGCGGCCGCCGCGCGCGAGCAGCCGGTCACGAAGACCTCGGCCAGCGCTCCCGCGAAGCAGCAGGCCGCCCCGTCCGTCGAGCTGTCGCAGGCGGGCGAAGGCAAGGGACGCACGCGGCTCGAGGCCAACGCCAAGGCGGTCGACAAGCCGCAGGCGGGCGCCCGTCACGCCCGGGCAGGGCGGGATTCGGCAAGCCTGGCGCTGAGCACGCCGAGCCACCTCGGCGGTCCGAATGCGCCATCGAATGGCGCGCCAGCACTGGGCCCGGACCCGGGCGATCGCACGGCCACGTTCCTGCGAGCGGCTCACAGCTCTGCCTGCCGGCGCTTCGGCACGGTGCTGGGGCCGGAGGCCAACGAGGCGCACCGCAACCACTTTCACCTGGACATGGCCGAGCGGACCCGCAGCAACTACTGCGAATGAGCGCGCCGTTTCCAGGTCCCGCACTTGCCAGAAGCGCCTGGGGCGACGATGGTGGCGGCAGACTGTCTCGCTCGCCAGGTCAGGACCCGCCATGAGACCCCGCACCGGTCACGCCGAACGTGTCCCGCCACCCCAGGGGGCCGCATCCCTGCCCGTGAGCCCGGGCGCGTTTCCTGCCGTCCGCATGCGCCGCAACCGCCGCACCGACTGGTCGCGCCGCCTCGTCGCGGAGAACGTGCTGACGCCGGCGGACCTCATCTGGCCGCTGTTTGTCGTCGAAGGCGTGAATGCCCGCGTGCCGGTGGACTCGATGCCGGGGGTGGAACGTCTCTCGGTCGATCTCATCGCCGCCGCGGCCGAGGAGGCGCTTTCTCTCGGCATCCCCGCCGTCGCGCTGTTCCCGTATACTGACCCGGCGCTGCGCACCGAGGACGCGCGCGCGGCGTTCGACCCTGAGAACCTGGTCTGCCGCGCCACCCGCGCCATCCGCGCCGCGGGTCTCGAGATCGGCATCGTGCTCGACGTGGCGCTCGATCCCTACACCAGCCACGGCCACGACGGCCTCATGCGCGGCGATACCATCCTCAACGACGAGACGCTCGAGGCGCTGGTGCGCCAGTCGCTCTTGCAGGTGGAGGCGGGCTGCGACGTCATCGCTCCGTCCGACATGATGGACGGCCGGATCGGGGCCATCCGCCAGGCCCTGGAGGATGCCGGCCATCGGTCGACCCAGATCATGGCCTATGCGGCCAAGTACGCCTCCGCCTTCTACGGTCCGTTCCGGGACGCGGTGGGCTCCTCCGGCACGCTCAGGGGCGACAAGCGGACCTATCAGATGGATCCCGCGAACTCCGACGAGGCGCTGCGCGAGGTCGGCCTGGACCTCGCCGAAGGCGCGGACATGGTCATGGTCAAGCCGGGCATGCCCTACCTCGACATCATCCGTCGTGTGCGCGACCGCTTCGGCGTGCCGACTTTCGCCTATCAGGTCTCGGGCGAGTACGCGATGCTGTCGGCGGCCTCCGGGCGTGGGTGGCTCGACGGCGACAGGGTGATGATGGAGAGCCTGATCGGCTTCAAGCGGGCCGGCGCGGCGGGCATCCTCACTTATTTCGCGCCGCGCGCCGCCCGTCTGTTGGCCGAACATCGCTGACCCCGGCGGGTCCCCGTCGGCGATGCAGTGCCGGCGCGTCAATCCAGGACGGTCCATTGGCCCGTTGCAGCAACCCGCTCCGGCTCGCATCGGCCGCGCTGATGCTGACAGTCCTGGCGGGGTGCAGCGCCTGGCCCGATGCATACGAGGCCCGCACCTGCCGGACGATCGTTCCGGCCATCAACCCGCCCGGCAGCACGATCGATGTCCGCCACACGGCCGAGCTCCCGCAGGGCGGCGGCGTCGAGGTCAACTACATGGTTCGTGCGCCCGATGCGGCGCTCCGGGAGCGCAGGATCGTCTGCCGGTTCTCGCCCGGGAATTCCGGTGCGGGAGACCGCCTGGCCGAGATTTGGAGCGACGGGCAGCGGGTCGGCGACGTGCGGCTCGCGATCCTCCAGCGGTTCTGGCTGCAGTCTCCGGACGCCCTCGCGGCGGACCCCGCGCCCTTCCTGCAGCTCGGAGCCGTGCCGGAGGTGCCGCGTAAGGTCGCCCTCGTCATGCAGCACGTGTCCTCGGCGCTGCCGCTGATCAGCATCTATGCCGTGCTCGCCCCGGCCTATGCTCTCGTCTATGGCCTGCTCGGCAGGATCAATCTCGCCTTCGGCGAGTTCGCCGCCATCGGCGGCTACGGGGCGCTGCTGGCGTTTCCGCTGGCTTCGGGACTGGGTTTCTGGCCGGCTGTGCTCGCGGCGAGCATCGTTCTCGGCGTGTTCGCAGCGGGAATGCATGGCCTGGCCGCGGGCCGGCTGGTCTTTTCGCCGCTGCAGCGCGCCAGCGGACAGCAGGTCCTCATCGCGACCATCGGGCTGGCGATAGCGCTGCAGGAGTACATGCGCCTTTCGCAAGGCTCGGCGCTGCGCTGGGTCGAGCCGTTCCTGAACAACCCGGTCGGGCTCGCCCGCCACGAGGGCTTCGTCGTCACGGCGACGCCGATCGGCGCGGCGGTGACGGCGCTGGCGCTCGCGGTCGCACTCTCCCTGCTGGCGCTCATGCGGTGGACGAGGTTCGGACGGTTCTGGCGCGCGTGCGCCGACGACCCGACGGCGGCCATGCTGGTCGGGGTGGATTTTCGCGGCGTCCTCGCCGTGACGTTCATCCTGGCCTCTGCGCTCGCCGGCCTCGCCGGCACGATCGTCACGTTCTACTACGGCGGCGTCGGCTTTGCCGGCGGCATCGTGCTCGGCCTCAAGTCGCTGATAGCGGCCATCGCCGGCGGCATCGGCTCGATTCCGGGGGCATTTCTCGGAGCTGTTCTGGTCGGCGGGGCGGAGGCCCTGTGGTCGGCGCTGTTCCCCATCGAGTACCGCGACATGGCGATCTACGGGATGCTTGCCGCCCTGCTGATCTGGAGGCCGGGCGGTCTGCTGGGGTTGCGCAGCAACTTGTCCCGCTAGATCGCGAGGCTCTCGGTGGTCAGGGCGCTTGATTACCCGGCGCCGGCTCACTTAGTCTCAACCAAATGCCGGCTGCCGAGAGCACATGCGTTCGTATTCCGTCCCTGGAACGCCCCACTGCATGACCGAACAGCAGAAGAATTTTCCCGAGTTCTACGTCACGGCGCCGCAGCCTTGCCCGTATCTGCACGGCCGCCTCGAGCGCAAGCTGTTCACCCACCTGACCCATGACAAGCCACCGGTCCTCGTAGACAACCTGCTGAAGGGCGGATTCCGGCGCAGCCAGAACATCGCCTACATGCCCTATTGCGAGGGCTGCCAGTCCTGCGTCTCGGTGCGCGTTGCGGTGGACGAGTTCAAGATCAGCCGCTCCTTCCAGCGGGTCCTCGACGCCAACCGGGATCTCGGCGTGCGGCGCATTCCCCCGCGCCCGACCGCGGAGCAGTTTGCACTGTTTCGAGACTACATCGATATGCGCCACGGCGACGGCGGCATGGCCGACATGACGGTGCTCGACTACGCCATGATGGTGGAGGACAGCATCGTGAACACCTTCCTCACCGAATACCGGTTCCGGAGCGGCTCGGAGCTGGAATCGCCGTCCGCGGGCTCGCTGACCGGGCTCGCGCTCTGCGACCGCCTGTCGGACGGCGTTTCGATGGTCTACAGCTTCTACGACACCGAGGTGCCGCGCCGCAGCCTCGGCACCTACATGATCCTGGAGCACATCGACTACACGCGCAGGTTGGGGCTGCCCTACCTCTATCTCGGCTACTGGATCGAGGGCTCCCGCAAGATGAGCTACAAGACCCGGTTCCAGCCGCAGGAGCGGCTCACCAGCAGCGGCTGGACGCGGGACTGAGGCTCTCGGCGACGGCGCTCGCCGCCAAGCTCGAGAAGCGACCGGCGGCGGGCGGTCTCAGTAGGGGGAATCGGGCATCGAGTCCCGCCGTTTGCGCATGAACGCCTGCAAGGCTTCGTCGATGCCCGGGTCGAGCGGCGGGGACGCGTACTCGGCGAGCATCTTCTTCCAGATGGCGTTGGCCCGCGTCGGCGAATCCTTGCGGCCCTCGGCCTCCCACTGCTCGACGGAATTGTTGTCGGCGACCTGCGAGCGGTAGAAGGCCGTCTCGAAGTTGGCCTGCGTGTGCGCGCAGCCGAGGAAGTGGCCGCCGGGCCCGACCTCGCGCAGGGCTTCCATCGCCTGGCCGTTCTCGGACAGATCGATGCCTCCGGCCAGCACGTGCATCATCCCGAGCTGGTCCATGTCCATGACGAGCTTCTCGTAGGACGAGGCGAGCCCCGCCTCCAACCAGCCGGCCGCGTGCAGAACGAAGTTGGTGCCGGCGTACATGGTGGGCAGCAGCGTCTGCGCGCTCTCGTAGGCGGCCTGGGCGTCGGGAACCTTCGAGGCGCACAGCGAGCCGCCGGTGCGGAACGGCATGTTGAGGCGGCGTGCGAGCTGGCCGGCGCCGTAGATCGCCAGTGCGGCCTCCGGGGTGCCGAAAGTCGGGGCGCCGGACTGCATGGACAGCGTCGAGACGAACGTGCCGAAGATGACCGGCGCGCCTGGCCGCACGAGCTGCGTGAACGCGGTGCCGGCCAGCACTTCCGCGAGCACCTGAGTCAGGGTTCCGGCGACGCTCACCGGGCTCATGGCGCCCGACAGGATGAACGGTGTGATGATGCACGCCTGGTTGTTGCCGGCGTAGATGTCGGCGGCGCCCAGCATCGTCGCGTCCCACACCATCGGCGAGTTGGCGTTGATGAGACTGGTGAGGACGGTGCTCGACTGCACGAAGTCGCGCCCGAACAGGATCTGCGCCATCGAGATCGTATCCCCGGCGCGCTCGGGCGCCGTGACGGAGCCCATGAACGGCTTGTCCGAGTAGCGCATGTGCGCATAGACCATCTCGAGGTGCCGCTTGTTCACCGGCAGATCGACCGGCTCGCACACCGTGCCCCCCGAGTGGTGCATGTAGGGGCTCAGGTACGCGAGCTTCACGAAGTTGCGGAAGTCCTCGATGGTCCCGTAGCGGCGGCCGCGGTCGAGATCGTGGACGAAAGGCGGGCCGTAGACCGGCGCGAACACGGTCGACTTGCCGCCGATGTGCACGTTCCGCGCCGGATTGCGGGCGTGCTGGACGTATTCCGACGGCACGGTCGAGACGAGCTTGCGGGCGAGCCCGCGCGGGAAATGCACCCGCTGCCCGCGCACGTCGGCCCCCGCCGCCTTCAAGAGCTCCAATGCCCGCGGGTATTCGCGGAACTCGATGCCGATCTCTTCCAGCACCGTCTCCGCATTGTTCTCGATGACCGCCAGCCCCTCCTCCGACAGCACCTCGACGAGCGGCATATCGCGGGTGACGTAGGGAACGGAGGTAGCCACCCGCTGCGCACGCGCAGTCCGGCGCGCCTCGCGCCCGCGGCGGCTCTCACGCGCTCCGCCGCCGCCGGGGTTTGCAGGCATCTCGACCATTCGGGCCTCCTTGAGAGGGTGCTCTGTGTTGGCGACCGTTCCAGCGACAATGGGATGCCGGTCAGGGCTACTCTGGCGTGCGAACGTCGCAGAATTGCCCGTTCCCGTCACATCCTGCCTGCAGACTGCCGCAATCGCCCGAGCGGGATGGCGCGGCGGCGACATTGCGCGTCGTGGTGCCGCTAGTATTCCACGATCGGGCCGCGACACTGGGGCGACTGAGCCGGGCCGGCGGCTGGCAGCGCCAGAGGTCCGGCGACTCCGGCCGTGGAGGGAAGCCAACATGAAAGCTAAGGCTCGGGTCGTTGTCATCGGCGGGGGCGTCGTCGGCGTTTCGACGCTCTACCACCTGACAAGAAAGGGCTGGTCCGACGTCGTCCTGGTCGAGCGCCGCGAGCTGACCTCGGGCTCGACCTGGCACGCGGCCGGTCTGCTGCCGCTCTTCAACATGAGCTACTCGGTGGGGCAGATCCACAAGTACTCCGTGCAGCTCTACAAGACGCTGGAGGCGGAGACGGGCCAGCACGTCGGGTTCAAGCAGGTCTCCAACATCCGGCTGGCGCGCACGCAGGACCGCTGGGACGAGTATATGTATTACGCCGGCGTCGCCCGGACGATCGGCATCGACGTCAACCTGCTGACGCCGGCCATGCTGAAGGAGGTCTGGCCGCTCTGCGAGACGGCGGGGCTCATCGGCGCCATCCAGCACCCCGACGACGGCTATATCCAGCCGGCCGACCTGACGCAGGCCCTGGCGCATGGCGCCCGGTCGCGCGGTGCGGAGATATACCGGCACACGACCGTGACCGGCATCGAGCGCCGCAATGGCCAATGGGTGGTCAAGACCGACAAGGGCGACATCGCCTGCGAGCACGTCGTCTCGGCCTCCGGCAACTTCGCCCGCCGTACGGGGGCGATGGTCGGGCTCGAGGTGCCAGTCATCCCGGTCGAGCACCAGTACATCGTCACCGAGCCGCATCCCGCTGTCGTGGAGCGGCAGAGGAAGGGCCTGCCCGAGATGGGCGTGCTGCGCGAGTCCGATTCGTCCTGGTACCTGCGCGAGGAGAACGGCGGCTTCATTCTCGGACCCTATGAGAAGGGCGCGCCGTGCTGCTATGTCGACGGCCCGGACGAGCAGTCCGAGTTCGAGCTGTTCCAGGAGGACCTGGAGCGGCTGGCGCCGTACATCGAGACGGCGATCGCGCGTGTGCCGGCCTTCGGCGAGGTCGGCGTCAAGAAGGTCTACAACGGTGCCATCGCCTACACGCCGGATGGCAGCCCGATCGTCGGTCCGGCCTGGGACGTCCCCAACTTCTGGCTCAACGAGGGCCACAGCTTCGGCGTCACGGCCGCCGGCGGGGCCGGATGGCAGCTCGCCGAATGGATCGTCGACGGCGAGCCGACCATCGACATGATGGGCGTCGATCCGCGCCGGTTCGGCCCCTATGCGGCTCGCGGCTATCTGCGCGCCAAGAACGAGGAGGCCTACGCCAACGTCTTCACCGTGCACTATCCGGACGAGGAGCGCGCCGCGGCGCGGCCCATCAAGCGGGCGCCCTGCTACGACCGCATGAAGGCGCTCGGCGCGGTGTTCGGCTCCATCTATGGCTGGGAGCGGCCGAACTGGTTCGCGCCCGAGGGCTACGGACTATCGGAGGCGGAGCTCGCAAAATCCGACGTCCTGCTCAACGAGAACCATCCGCCCGTAGCTGCGGGCCAAAGGCCCCGCGAGAAGTGGAGCTTCCGGCGGTCGAGCTACTTCGAGCACGTCGGGCGGGAATGCCGCAACGCGCACGAGAACGTCGGCCTGCTCGACATGTCGGCGTTCGCCAAGTACGAGGTCTCCGGGCCGGGCGCGGAGGCCTGGCTCGACGGCTTGGTGGCGAACCGGATCCCCAAGCTCGGCCGCATCGCGCTGACCCACATGCTGTCGAAGAACGGTGGCGTCCGCTCCGAGTTCACCATCTATCGCGAAGGTCCGGAGCGGTTCTACCTGGTCGGCGCCGGCGCGTTCGAGCGGCACGACTGGGACTATCTCTGGAGGTCGGTGCCGAAGGACGGCAGCGTCTGGCTGCAGAAGGTGACGACGCAATACGGCGTGCTGGTCCTTGCCGGGCCGCGCTCGCGCGAGGTCCTGCAGACGCTGACCGACACCGACCTGTCGAGCAAGAGCTTCCCCTGGCTGACCGGCAGGTTCATCAACGTCGGCGTGGCGCAGGCCCGCGCGCTCCGCGTCAACTTCGTCGGCGAGCTCGGCTGGGAGCTGCATCACCCCATCGAGATGCAGAACACCATTTTCGATCTCGTCATGGAGGCGGGCCGGCCATTCGGGATCAGGCCGTTCGGCATCCGCGCCATGGATTCGATGCGGCTGGAGAAGTCCTACCGGCTGATCCCGCGCGAGCTGTCGATCGAGTACGCCGCCCTGGAGAGCGGCCTGGGCCGCTTCGTGCGCCCCGAGAAGGGCGATTTCATCGGCCGCGACGCGCTGGTCCGCTGGCAGCAGAAGGGCTTTCGGAACGCCTTCGTCACGATGCGCGTCGAGGACGTGACGGACGCCGACGCCCGCGGATCGGAGCCGATCTACCGGGGCGACAAGCTGGTCGGCCGTTGCACCTCGGGCGGCTACGGCTGGCGGCTCGGGCATTCGCTGGCGCTGGGCATGGTCCCGCCAGAGCTCGGCGTGCTCGGGACGGAGCTCGATATCGCCATCCTCGGGAAGCGGCACCGGGCGGTGGTGATCGAGGAATCGCCATTCGATCCGGCGAATGAGCGATTGCGGGCGTGACACGGGGGCGCGAGGCGGTGTCGCGTCCCCGACAAGACTTGTCCGGAACGCTATACCCAGCCCCTGGCTTTGTGCGTTATCAGAAGGGTTGGCCGTCCCTGGCCTGGTCCCGATCGAGCTTGAGGCTGCGCAATGACAAATGAACTCGACCTCAACACGCTGTCCGACGATGAGCTCGTCGAGCAGATGCATGACGATCTCTATGACGGCCTCAAGGACGAGATCGAGGAAGGCGTGCGCATCCTGCTCGGCCGTGGCTGGAAGCCGTACGAAGTCCTCACCAAGTCGCTGGTCGCCGGCATGCAGATCGTCGGCGCCGACTTCCGTGACGGCATCCTGTTCGTCCCCGAGGTGCTGATGTCCGCCGGCGCCATGAAGGGCGGCATGGCGATCCTCAGGCCGCTGCTGGCCGAGACGGGCGCGCCGAAGATCGGCAAGATGGTCATCGGCACCGTCAAGGGCGACATTCACGACATCGGCAAGAACCTCGTCACCATGATGCTGGAAGGCGCCGGGTTCGAGGTGATCGATCTCGGCATCAACAACGCGGTCGAGAAGTATCTCGCTGCGATCGAGGAGCACCAGCCGGACATCATCGGTCTGTCCGCGCTGCTCACCACCACCATGCCCTACATGAAGGTCGTGATCGATACCTTGAAGGAGAAGGGCATCCGCAGCGATTATATCGTGCTGGTCGGCGGGGCGCCGCTCAACGAGGCCTTCGCCGAATCGATCGGCGCCGATGCCTACTGCCGCGATGCCGCCGTCGCCGTCGAGACGGCGAAGTCGTTCATGGCGCGCCGGCAGGGCTCAATCCTTGCCCGCGAGGTCGCCTGACGGGGAGCCCGTATGGCGGGTCCGACCATGATTCCAACTCCGCCCGAGACGCCCGAGCCGCCGAGGACTCTCGTCGTCGCGTGCGGAGCCCTGGCGCGCGAGTTCCTGCTGCTGAAAGAGCTCAACGGCTGGGACCATATGTCGATCGTGTGCCTGCCGGCGAAGCTGCACAACCGGCCGGAGCGCATTCCGGAGGCGGTGCGCGCCAAGATCAGGAAGGAGCGGAGCGCCTACGACCGCGTGCTCTGCCTCTATGGCGACTGCGGCACGGGCGGCCTTCTCGACAAGGTCCTGGCCGAGGAGGGCGTGGAGCGGATCGAAGGCGCGCACTGCTACGAGTTCTTCCTCGGCAGCGAGGAGTTCACCGCGCTCGCCGACGACGACCCGGCCACGTTCTTCCTCACGGACTACCTGGTTCGTCACTTCGACAGCCTGATCATCAAGGGCCTCGGGCTTGACCGCTTTCCGCAGCTCCTGGAAACTTACTTCGGGAACTACACCCAGGTCGTGTTCCTGGCCCAGGTGCCGGACCCGGCTCTCGTCGCCAAGGCCGAGCGGGCGGCCGCGCGGCTGGGGCTGCCGCTGGTCGTCCGGCAGACAGGGCTGCGCGGCATGGAACGGTTTCTCGCAAGGCCCGCCTGAGCAGTCGAATTTTCATGGCTGACGACTTCGAGACATACCTGCGCCCCTCCCGGGAGGCGCCTCGATGACCCGCGGGATACGCGTTCCGGCCGCATTCGAGCCTGCCGGCAAGAGGCCGCGCCGCGCGGGCTCCTTCGCGCTGCGCTTTTGGAGCGTCCGCCACGCGTCGCTGCTCGAGCGCCTCTATGCCGCCTTCGAGCGCGTGCTGACCGCGTCGGCCCCGCTGCTCGGATGGATCGGCTACGAGCGGCTCGAGCGGCCGGTCGCGGCCGCCGAGCGTCTCGTCAAGGGCGCCCTGTTCGACTGCCGCATGTGCGGGCGGTGCATCCTGTCCTCCACCGGCATGTCATGCCCGATGAACTGCCCGAAAGGGATGCGCAACGGCCCGTGCGGCGGGGTGCGGCCCGACGGCCATTGCGAGATCTACGCCGAGATGCCCTGCGTTTGGGTCGAAGCCTGGAAAGGGGCCCAGGCGATGCGGGGCGGCGGCGCCATCGAGCAGGTGCAGCCGCCGGTCGATCACCGTCTCAAGGGCCGCTCGTCCTGGCTCGATGTTGCCCGTGGCGCGCGCTCCGGGAGCGGGACGCTGCCGTCATGAGCGCGCGTATCGTGCATCCGGCCGATTTCGCGGAGCCCGGCGCACCACTTGCGGAGCTGCCGGGCCACGTCTCAAGTGGCCGGCTCGAGCGGGTGCTGCGCCGGGGCGAGTTCGCGGTAACTGCAGAGCTCAGCCCACCCGACTCCGCCGACCCGCAGGATGTCTACAACCGGGCTGCCGCCTTCGACGGCTGGGTGGACAGTATCAACGCGACGGACGGATCGGGCGCCAACTGCCACATGTCGAGCGTCGCCATCTGTGCGCTGCTCACGCGCGTCGGCTACTCGCCGATCCTGCAGATCTCCTGCCGCGACCACAACCGCATCGCGATCCAGGGCAACGTGCTGGGCGCCGCCGCCATGGGCGTCTGCAACGTCCTGTGCCTGACCGGGGACGGCGTCCAGTCGGGAGATCATCCCGAGGCAAAGCCGGTCTTCGATCTCGATTCGATCTCGCTCCTCGCCGTGATCAAGCGCATGCGCGACGAGCAGCGCTTCCTATCCGGGCGCAGGATCACCTCGCCGCCGCGCCTGTTCCTCGGCGCCGCCGAGAACCCGTTCGCGCCGCCCTGCGATTTCCGCCCGCTGCGGCTCGCCAAGAAAGTCGAGGCCGGCGCCCAGTTCATCCAGACGCAGTACTGCTTCGACGTCCCGATGCTGCGCGATTTCATGGCCAAGGTCCGCGAAATGGGGCTAGACAGGCAGTGCTTCATCCTCGCCGGCGTCGGCCCGCTGCCTTCGGCGAGGACGGCGCGCTGGATGCGGGCGAACGTGCCCGGCGTGCACATCCCGGACAGCGTCATCGCCCGGCTCGAGGGCGCCGCCGACCAGAGGGCCGAGGGCAAGCGGCTGTGCATCGACATCATCCGCGAGGTGCGCGAGATCCCCGGCATCGCCGGCGTCCACGTCATGGCCTACCGGCAGGAGGAGTACGTCGCCGAAATCGTCCACGACTCCGGCATTCTCGAGGGCCGCGCCCCCTGGCGGCGCGACCTCAACGGTCCGTCCGCGCCGCCCGGATAGGCGCGCCGTTCCCGCAGCGTGCGGCGTCGTATTCCCGACAGCGCCCGCCGCAGCCGCCGCCTAACGTGCCGCCCTCGGTCGAATTTCGATCCTGGCGGAGACCCGCATGACCAGCACAGTCGTCAGCTCGGACAGGAAGCAGGTGGTGATCGGGTTCGATCACCGCTTCGTCATGATCGGCGAGCGCATCAACCCGACCGGACGCAAGCTGCTCGCCGAGGAGATGTCGCGCGGCGACTACAGCCGGGTCGTCGCCGACGCGCTGGCGCAGGTCGCCGCCGGCGCCCAGATGCTCGACGTCAACGCCGGCATCCCGCTCGCCGACGAGCCGGCGATCCTGGCTGACTGCGTCAGGCTCGTGCAGGACACCGTCGACGTGCCGCTGTCGATCGACTCCTCGGTCGTGGCGGCGCTCGAGTCGGGCCTCGCCGTCTACAAGGGCAAGCCGCTCGTCAACTCCGTGACGGGAGAGGAGGAGAGGCTCGAGGCCGTCCTGCCGCTGGTAAAGAAATACAGTGGCGCCGTGGTCGCCATCTCCAACGACGAGACCGGAGTCTCCGAGGATCCCGACATACGCTTCGCCGTGGCGAAGAAGATCGTCGAGCGCGCCGCCGACCACGGCATTCCGCGCGAGGACGTGGTCGTCGATCCGCTGGTGATGCCCGTCGGCGCCATCAACGCTGCGGGCCGCGGGCTGATCTATCTCCTCCGCCGCCTGCGCGAGGAGCTGAAGGTCAACACCACCTGCGGGGCGTCCAACTTCTCCTTCGGCCTGCCGAACCGGCGTGGTCTCAACGCCGCGTTCCTGCCGATGATGATCGGCGCCGGAATGACCTCGGCGATCATGAACCCGCTCCATGCCGAGGACATCCAGGCGATCCTCGGGGCCGACGTCGTCATGGGCAACGATCCCAATTGCGGGCGCTGGATCAGAAAATATCGTGAGCCGGCCGGCGAGGGCGCCGAGGCCGGCGCCCGGGGCCGCCGGGAAGGCCGCCGCCGCGCGATGGCATAGGAATTGGTGTGACAGAGGAACATCTCGTCGTCTTCACGCCGTCGGGCAAGCGGGGCCGCTTCCCCGTGGGGACGAGCGTGCTGGAGGCAGCGCGCAGGCTCGGCGTCGATCTCGATTCGGTCTGCGGCGGGCGCGGCATCTGCGGCCGCTGCCAGGTGCTCGTCTCCGAGGGCGATTTTCCCAAGCACGGCATCAGGTCCGCCGCCACCCATCTCACTCAGTCGAATGCCGTCGAGGCGCGCTACGCCGAGAAGCGCGGCCCGCTTGCGGCTGGGCGGCGGCTGGGCTGCCAGGCGCGCATCAGCGGCGATCTCGTCGTCGACGTCCCGCCCGACAGCCAGGTGCACCGCCAGGTGGTCCGGAAGGAGGCCGAGGTCCGCGCGATCGCCATCGATCCCGTGGTCCGCCTCCACCTGGTCGAGGTGGCCCAGCCCGACATGGAGGACCCGTCGTCCGATCTCAGCCGGCTGCAATCGGCGCTGGCCGGGCAATGGGGCCTCGCCGATACCCGCATGGACACCGCGACGCTGCGGGTCCTGCAACTGACGCTGCGCAAGGGCCGGTGGAGCGTCACCGTCGCGGTGCGCGAGGGGCGCGACATCGTCGCCATATGGCCGGGACTGCGCGAGCGGGCGTTCGGGACGGCCATCGACATCGGCTCCACGACCATCGCGGCGCACCTGTGCGATCTCGCCACCGGAGATGTGCTGGCGTCCGCCGGCGTCATGAACCCGCAGATCCGCTTCGGCGAGGATCTGATGAGCCGCGTCTCGTACGCAATGCTCAATCCCGGCGGCGACATGGAAATGACTGCTGCGGTCCGCTCTGCGCTCGACGGCCTCATCGGCGCCGTGGCGGTGCAAGCCGGGATCGAGCGCGGCGACATCGTCGAGGTGACGGTGGTCGGCAACCCGATCATGCATCACCTGTTCCTGGGTCTCGACCCGGTCGAGCTCGGCGGGGCGCCCTTCGCGCTGACGGTCGATGCCGGGCTGAGCACGCCTGCGCGCGAGCTGGGCCTCACCGTGGCTCCGGGAGCACTCGTCTACACGCTGCCGTTGATCGCCGGCCACGTCGGGGCAGACGCCGCGGGCGTCGTGCTCGCCGAGGCGCCGCACCAGCAGGACGCGATGACGCTGCTGGTCGATGTCGGCACGAACGCGGAGATCGTCCTCGGCAACCGCGAGCGCCTGCTCGCCTGCTCCTCGCCGACGGGACCGGCCTTCGAGGGCGCACAGGTCTCGAGCGGCCAGCGCGCCGCCCCCGGCGCCATCGAGCGCGTGCGCATCGACCGCCAGACGCTCGAGCCGCGGTTCCGCGTCATCGGCTGCGAGCTGTGGTCCGACGACCCCGGCTTCGAGGCGGCGGTCGCCGGCACCGGCGTCACCGGCATCTGCGGCTCCGGCATCATCGAAGCGCTGGCCGAGCTCTATCTTGCCGGAATCATCCGCGAGGACGGCGTGATCGACGGCGGGGCGGCCGCACGCACACCCCGGGTCGTGGCCGAGGGGCGGACCTTTTCGTACCTGATCCGCGACGGCGAGCCGCGCATTGCAGTCACACAGGGCGACGTGCGCGCAATCCAGCTCGCGAAGGCGGCGCTGCATGCCGGCGTCAAGCTGCTGACGGACCGCCTCGACGGGCGCGGGATCGAGCGCATCAGGCTTGCCGGTGCCTTCGGCACCCATATCGACGTGACCTACGCGATGGTGCTCGGCCTCATCCCGGATTGCGATCTGAGCCAGGTCTCCTCGGCGGGCAACGCAGCGGGGACGGGGGCTCGCATCGCGCTGCTCAATGCCGCTGCGCGCCGCGAGATCGAGCAGGTGGTGGCCAGGATCGAGAAGATCGAGACCGCGACCGAGCCACGCTTCCAGGCGCACTTCGTCGACGCCATGGCCTTCCCGCACAAGAGCGACCCGTACGTGAACCTCCAGCGGGTCGTCACGCTGCCGCCGCGCTCGGAACATCGTTCCGATGGAGAGGGCGCCGGTTCAGGCCGCAACCGGCGACGGGGTCGTCTGAGTGCGAGCTGAACGGGAGCTCACGCTGTCTTCTGCCAGGCCACGCCCGGAACCGCGTCGAGCAGCGCGCGGGTGTAGGGGGCTTGCGGGCGCGCGAAGATGTCGGCCGTTGCTCCGCGCTCTACGACGCGGCCGTTCTGCAGCACGGCGATCTCCTCGCAAACGGTGGCGGCGACGCGCAGGTCGTGGGTTATGAACAGCATCGAAAGGTTCAGCGTCCGCCTGAGCTCGTCGAGAAGCTCGAGAACCTGCTTCTGCACGGAGACATCGAGCGCTGAGACCGGCTCGTCCGCGATGATCAGCTTCGGCTTCACGGCGAGCGCGCGGGCGATGCCGATGCGCTGGCGCTGGCCGCCTGAGAACTCGTGAGGATAGCGCTCGGCCGCCTCCGGCTTCAGCCCGACAAGCTTCAAAAGCTCACGGACATCCGCCCAGGCCTGCTCCTGCGGCACGCCCTGGATCATGGGCCCGAGCGCGATGATGTGGCCGACGCGATGGCGCGGGTTGAGCGAGGCGAAGGGGTCCTGGAAGACCATCTGCAGATCGCGCCGCAGCGGCCGCATGTCCCGTCGCGACAGGCCCGAGATGCGCTCGCCGTCGAGCCGGACCTCGCCGGCGTCCGGCGTCTCGAGCCCGATGATGCAGCGGGCCAGCGTCGACTTTCCGGAGCCGGACTCGCCGACGAGCGCCAGTGACCGCCCGCGCCCGACCGCGAGGCTCACGTTCTGCACGGCTTTGACCTTACGGCCGCTACCGAAGCCCAGGAAACCGGAGCCGGCGCCGTAGGTCTTGACGAGATCGTGCACGACCAGCAGCGGCGCCGGCGCGGGTCCCGGGTCGCGGACGCGCGGGGTCAGGCTCGGGACGGCTGCGACCAGCTCCTGCGTGTAGTCCACCTGCGGCCGGTTGAGGATCTCGGCCGCGGCCCCGAGCTCCACCAGCTCGCCGTGGCGCATGACCGCAACGCGGTCGGCGATCTCGGCCACCACGCCGAAGTCGTGCGTGATGAACATGACGGCGGTGCCGTGGGCGCGCTGCAGCTCCCTGATCAATCGCAGGATCTGCGCCTGCGTCGTCACGTCGAGCGCGGTCGTCGGCTCGTCGGCGATGATCAGCGCAGGCTCGACGGCGAGCGCCATGGCGATCATCACGCGCTGTCGCTGACCACCCGAGAGCTCGTGCGGGTAGCTGTCGATGATCCGCTCGGCCTCGGGCAGGTGCACGTCGTGCATCAGCTCGACGATGCGCGTCCGGCGCTGGGCCGGCTTGAGGGCGGAATGAACTTCCAGCACCTCGTCGATTTGCCGCCCGACCTTCATGACGGGATTGAGCGCGACCATCGGCTCCTGAAAGATCATGGCAATGCGGCCGCCGCGAACGGCGCGGATCTCCTCGTCCGAAAGCGCCAGCAGATCCTCGCCCTCGAAGACGATGCGGCCCTCGGTGACGCGCACGTGCGGCTCCGGCAGCAGGCGCAGGATCGATTTC
Source organism: Hyphomicrobiaceae bacterium (assembly GCA_023384095.1). Lineage (GTDB taxonomy): Bacteria > Pseudomonadota > Alphaproteobacteria > Rhizobiales > Hyphomicrobiaceae > ZC4RG25. The sequence continues at coordinate 96,631 of JAHDXT010000003.1, read as the reverse complement.
GCCATAACGGATTTGCCGGAGCCCGACTCGCCGACGACGCACAGGATCTCGTTGCGCCGGATCTCGAGGGAGATGCCGGACACGGCGTGCTTGCGGTCCGACCAGGAGGGCAGCTCGACGATCAGGTTTTCGATGCCGAGGACCACGTCGCTCATAGATCGGCGAGCCTCGGGTTGAGCGCATCGTTGAGACCCTCGCCGACCAGATTGATGGAGAGCACCGTGATCAGGATCATGACCCCGGGGACGGTGACGAGCCACCAGGCCTCGCGCATGAACGAGCGGCCGGCGCCGATCATGAAGCCCCAGCTCATCTGGTTCGGCGCGCCGAGGCCGAGGAACGACAGCGCGCTTTCGGTAAGGATGGCCGTCGCCACCAGCAGCGAGCCGGTCACGATCAGCGGCGAGAGCGTGTTCGGCAGGATCTGCGAGAACAGGATGGCGCTGTCGCGCTGTCCTGCGACGACGGCAGCCTGCACGAACTCCCGCGCTTTCACCGACAGCACCTCGCCACGCACGATCCGCGCGATCGGCGGCCAGCTCACGACGGCGATGGCGATCACCAGGTTCGTGGCCGACGGCGACAGGATTGCAATGAGCACGAGGGCGAACAGAAAGGACGGAATCGTCTGGAAAAATTCGGTGATGCGCATCAGCGCGTCGTCGATGATCCCGCTGTAGTAGCCGGCCAGCGCGCCGACGAGCGTGCCGAAGGCCACGGCCGCCAGCGTCGACAGAATCGAGATAAGCAGCGTGGTGCGCGCCCCGTGAATGAGCCCGGCGAGCACGTCGCGGCCGAGGCTGTCGGTGCCGAGGAGAAAGCCGGCCCCCGGCGGCAGGAACGGATCGCCGACGATGGCGAACGGATCGGTCGGCGCGAGGACATCGGCCATCAGGGCCAGGATCAGAGCCAGCACGAGCCATGCAAGTCCGGCGACGACACGCGGGTTGCCGAGGAAGCGCTCACGAAAGCTCTTCATCGCATCTTCCTCAGCCGATCCGGATGCGCGGATCGAGCAGCACGTAGATCACGTCGACGATCAAGTTCACCACCACCACCAGGCAGGCCGACATGAAGAAAATGCCGAGCAGCAGATTGAAATCGCGCGCGAAGAGGGACTGGTAGGCGAGCTGACCGAGCCCCGGCCAGGCGAACACGCTCTCGACGATCACCGAGCCGCCGAGCAGTCCCCCGACCTGCACGCCCGCGATGGTGACGATCGGCAGCAGCGCATTGCGGAGCACGTGGCGGAGCGTGATCTGCCGCTCCGTCAGGCCCTTGGCGCGCGCCGTGGTGACGTACTCGAGCCCGCGCTGCTCGAGCATCGAGGCGCGCATGAGCCGGGCATAGAGCGCCAGGTAGAAGAGAGACAACGTGATGGAGGGCAGGACGAGATGATGGGCGATGTCGACGACGCGGTCCCATCCCTCGTAGAAGGCGACCACGTCCTCCATGCCGGAGGTGGGGAACCAATCGAGGTAGATCGAGAACACCAGGATCAGCATGAGGCCGACCCAGAACAGCGGCGTCGCGTAGAAAATGATCGCGGCTACGGAGATGGCGTGATCCTTCCACGTCCGCACCCAGAGCGCCGCCAGCAGGCCCATGAGGAGGCCGATGCCGAGCGACAGCACCAGCGTGGTGACCATCAGCAGCAGCGTCGGCCACAGCCGGTCGAGCAGCAGGTCCAGCACGGGCGCGCTCTGCCGGAATGAGTAGCCGAGGTCGAGCGTCAGCAGGTTGCGCAGGTAGTTGAAGAGCTGGATCACCACCGGCTGATCCTGCCCGAAGCGCTGCCGGAGCTGATCGATGTACTCCTTGGGCGCGCCGCCGGCCTCGCCGGCCAGAACGGTCGCCAGATCGCCCGGGGCGAGCTGCAGCAGGAGGAAGTTCAGAATGACGACCCCGAGCACGACGGGGACGACCTGCAGCAGCCTGCGCAATATGTATCGAACGAGCGGTGCGCCGCGCATTGAGCCCGATCCGGCGACTGAGAGACGAAGCGGCAGCCGGAGGAGAGCTTCCGCCGGCTGTCGCGATCTCTTCGGAGCCTACTCCTTGTAGGCCGTCGCGTAATTCCCGTAGATGCCGAGCGGCGTCGTGATGACGTTCTTGAACTGCGTGTTGATGATCGTCGGGAAGGTGAGCTCGAGAACGTAGATGACGGGGCTCGCCTCCGTGACCTTGGCGATGAGATTTTTGTAGAGTGCGCCGCGCTTGGCCTGGTCCGTCTCGATGGTGGCCTGATCCATGAATGCGTCCGTCTCAGGGCTCGACCAGCGCGAGCCGTTCACGAACACCGTGCCCGGCCTGATGAGCCTGGAGTGGAAGCCGCGGTGCACGCCGAGGACTGGATCGGCGAGGTTGTAGAGAAAGTTCGAGGAGATCGCGAAGTCGTAGTCGGTGTAGACGCGCTTCAGCCATTTCGCGACGTCCTCGTAGCGCAGGGTAGCCTTGATGCCGACCTGCGCCAGGGCTTGCTGAACGGCCTCGCCGGCCCGCTGCCATTCCTCGCCATAGGGCGTGATGTCGTGAATGAGCTCGAAGCGGAAGCCGTCTGCCTTTTTCGGGAAGCCGGCCTCGTCGAGCAGCCTGTTGGCGCGCTCGATCCGGTCCGCCACGGTATAGTCGACGCCCGGGATATAGTAGCCAGTTGGCGCGAAGTTGGAGCTGATCGGCGCCATGGCCGGCTTGCCGAACCCGAACCACACGTTGTCGATCATGAACTTGCGGTCGACGGCGTAGGAGATCGCCTGACGGACCTTCTGATTGTCGAGCGGAGGCAGCTTCGTGTTGAGGACAAGCTCGACGATCGGCGAGATCATCTCGTAGCCCTTCGTCGTCACATCGAGGTGCGGCAATGCGGCGAGCTTCTTCACGTCGTTGTAGGGCACGGCGCCAAACCCGGCGACATGGGCCTCGCCCTTCTCGAGGGCCGCAGTGCGGGTCGAGCTGTCGGCGATGAACCGGACGACGATGCGGTCGAGGTACGGCATTCCCTCGCGCCAGTAGTCCTTGTTCTTGTCCAGCCGGACGAACTCGCCGCGGCGCCATTCGACGAACTTGAAGGGGCCGGTCCCGACCGGCTTGTTCGCGTTCGGGTGGGTCTTGATATCGCCCTCGCCGTAGATGTGCTTCGGCAGCATCGGGCTCTCGTAGCCTGACAAAGCGGTCATCAGGTAGGGAGCCGGCCGCTGGAGCTTGAAGATCGCGGTATGCGGGTCGGGCGTCTCGACGGTGGTGACCTCTGCGAAGGTCGAGAGGCCTCGGGGATGGTTCTTCTTCAGGACCTCCATCACCGTGAACTGCACATCTGCGGACGTGAAAGGCTTGCCGTCGTGGAACTTCGCGTTCTTGCGCAGCTTGAAGGTGATCGTCTTGCCATCGGCTGAGACCTCGAAGCTTTCGGCCAGCGATGGTTGCGGCTTCAAGTCGAAATCGTATTCGAGCAGGCCGTCGAAGACCTTGGCGGTCACCTGGCCGATCGGGCCGGACGTCGAAATATAGGGGGCGAGATTGGGCGGCTCGGGTTGTGTGATCTGGACGAGCGTTCCACCCGCCTTCTGAGCCGCGGCGGGCCCGCCGGCGATGAGCGCGGCGAGCGCGAGCCCGAGCGCACCTGACAATGCACGCCTTTTATTCAGCATGAGCATTCCCTCCATCATTGCCTTTCATTGGGCGGACCTCGACCGCGGCCGGATCCGCCAATTGGCAATGGTAGACCACTACCCGCCTTGCGGACAATGCTGAATGTCAGATTGCATCTGTTCGTCTCGCAGGCATTCGAGTGGAATTGGAACGGCTTAGGCGCGGTTCGCTCGGGCGAGCTGAAGTCGCGGCTGCCCGCTGCCCCCGCCTTCTCATGTCTTCAGCCTGTAGCCGGTGGCGAAGATGCGCCAGACGACGACGATGCAAAGCGCGAGGAACGCGAGCGTCGTCGAGAAGCTGATGGCGACGCTGACGTCGGAGACGCCATAGAAGCTCCAGCGGAACCCGCTGACGAGGTAGACGACGGGATTGAACAGGCTGGCGTATTGCCAGAAGGGCGGCAGGGCATCGAGCGAGTAGAACGTGCCGCCGAGGAACGTCAGGGGCATGATGATGAGCAGCGGCACGAGCTGGAGCTTCTCGAAGCCGTCCGCCCAGACGCCGATGATGAAGCCGAGCAGGCTGAACGTCACGGCCGTGAGAACGAGGAATGTGACCATCCAGACGGGGTGCTCGATCCGCAGAGGCACGAACAGGCCGGCCGTCGCGAGCACGATCAGGCCGAGAATGATGGACTTGCTGGCCGCCGCGCCGACGTAGCCGAGCAGCACCTCGAAGTAGGAGACCGGCGCCGACAGGATCTCGTAGATCGTCCCGGTGAACTTCGGGAAGTAGATCCCGAACGAGGCGTTTGAGACGCTCTGCGTGAGCAGCATCAGCATGATCAGGCCGGGGACGATGAACGCGCCGTAGCTGACGCCATCGATCTCGGGGATGCGCTGCCCGATGGCCGCGCCGAACACGACGAAATAGAGCGACGTCGAGATCACGGGCGAGACGATGCTCTGCAGCAGCGTGCGCCGCGTGCGAGACATCTCGAACCCGTAGATAGCGCGGACGGCGTGCAAGTTCATTGGCCCTGCCTCACGAGATCGACGAAGATTTCCTCGAGCGAGCTTTGCGACGTGGCGAGATCGCGGAAGCGGATGCCCGCTTCGGAGAGGTCCCGGAGCAGGGCCGTTATTCCTGTCCGCTGGGCCTGCGTGTCGTAGGTGTAGACCAGCTCGCGGCCGTCTCGAGAAAGCGTCAGATGGTGTCGGTCGAGCCCCGGCGGGACGGCTTCCAGCCGCTCGTGCAGCTCCAGCGTCAGCCGCTTCTTCCCGAGCTGCCGGATCAACGCCGCCTTCTCCTCGACGACGATCAGCTCGCCGCGGTTGATGACGCCGATGCGGTCCGCCATCTCCTCCGCCTCCTCGATGTAGTGTGTCGTCAGAATGATGGTCACGCCCTCCTCCTTGAGGCCGCGCACGACGCCCCACAGGTCCTTGCGCAGCTCGACGTCGACCCCGGCCGTCGGCTCGTCGAGGAACAGGATGCGTGGCTCATGGGAGAGCGCCTTTGCGATCAGCACCCGGCGCTTCATGCCGCCTGAGAGGGTCATCATCCTGCTGTCCTTCTTGTCCCACAGCGACAGCGCGCGCAGCACCTTCTCGATGTGGGCGGGATCGGCCGGCTTGCCGAACAGGCCGCGGCTGAAGCTGACGGTATCCCAGACCGTCTCGAAGGCATCGGTCGTCAGCTCCTGCGGCACCAGCCCGATCAGCGACCGTGCCGCCCGGTAGTCCCTGTCGATGTCGTAGCGTGCGACCGTCACACTTCCCGCGGTGCGGTTGACGATCCCGCAGACGATGCCGATCAGCGTGGTCTTGCCGGCGCCGTTCGGGCCGAGCAGCGCGAAAATCTCGCCGCGCCGGATCTCGAGGTCGATGCGCTTGAGCGCCTCGAAACCCGACGCATACGTCTTCGACACGTTCGAGACGGAGATGATGGACTCCATTTGGTACCGCGCGCCTTCGTTCCGGGGATCAGGTCCGCCCGAATACACGGAACTCGGGCGCCAGACCACATCCGAACATGATGGCGATCAGCAGGCGCTCGACGCGCGCTGCCGGCCGGTCGTCGTCAGGGATCGCTGGCGTGGCTCGAAGAGGCTGCCGAAGGCTTCCGGCCGGGGATTGCCGGAGTGTCGGGTCGTGTCAGGACGAAGGCCGCCACTCCGCCGAGCACGATGGCCTGACCGGCGAGGATCCATAGGGCCGCGCCGGAGAGCCAGGTCAGCACCAGCATTGCGGCCATGACTGCGAGTGCGGTGACTTTCACGCGGCGGTCGATGCTGCGGTGCTTCTGCCAGTCGCGGATCAGGCGGCCGAGCTGCCGGTGATCGACGAGCCACCTGTGCAGCCCCGGAGAGCTGCGGGCGAATGCGAATGCCGCCAGCAGCAGGAACGGCGTCGTCGGCACGAGCGGGAGCACGGTGCCGGCGATGCCGAACCCCGTCGACGTCAGCCCGAGAAGTAGCCAGAGTGAACGTGTCATCGCGATTGCAGCGTCTCGCAGCCCTGCACAGCGGACGCCATTCCTGCATGAGGGATCAAGCGCGTACTTTGACCCACCGGGTGAGGCGAAGCGTCATGGGTCTCGACTGCCTGCGCCTGTCCCACCCGGCGCTATTGCGCCGTCATGCCGCCGTCGATGGTCAGGATCGAGCCCGTCGCGAATCGGCTCTCGTCGCTGGCGAGGAACAGCATGCCGGCGGCGATCTCCTCGGGCGTGCCGAGGCGGCCCATGAGCTGGCGCTGCTCCAGCCCCTTGCGGAGCGCGGCCGCATCCGGACTGGCGCCGATGATATCGGCGAAGTAGGGCGTGTCGATAGTGCCGGGCGCGATGGCGTTGCAGCGGATGCCGTCGGCCACGTGGTCGATGGCGACGGCCCGCGTCAGCGCCGCCACGGCGCCCTTCGAGGCGCAATAGGCGGCGCGATTGCGGATGCCGATATTGGCCACGACCGAGGCCGTGTTCACGATCGAGCCGCCGCCGCCGGTCTTCATGGCGGGGATCGCGTACTTGGTGCAGAGGAAGACGCCGCGCACGTTGACAGCCATCAGGTCGTCCCACGCGTCCTCGTCCGTCTCCAGCACGCTGCCCGCTATGCCGTAGCCGGCGTTGTTGAGGAGCACGTCGAGGCGGCCGAACGCTGCCACCGTCTCGTCAACCATGCGCCTGGCGTCGGCGGCCTGCGCGACGTCGACCTCGATGGCGATGGCCCTGCCGCCGAGGCTCGCGCACTCCTCGACTACCACGCGGGCCGCCTCCATGCGCTTGTCGGCGACGGCGAGCCGCGCTCCTTCCTTGGCGAACATGAGGCAGGCCGCGCGGCCGATCCCGGAGCCGCCGCCGGTGATGATGCAGACCTTGTCCTTCAGGCGCATGCTTCCTCGTGCTCCCCAATCCTCAGTCCTTGTTCCTGGTCCAGGCGAGGATGTGGCGGGCCACGCCCACCAGCTCGCCGTTCTGGTTCTCGGCCTTCACCTCGCCGTAGGACCGGCGCTTGACCGGATCGACCTCGACGATCGTATACGTCAGGTTGACCGTGTCGCCGATGAACACCGGGCCGAGGAATCGCACCTTGTCGTAACCGAGCGAGACCGGCGTCTCGTCGCCGCCTGTGCCCTGGCACTTGTCGATCATCATCGTCGAGCAGGTCGACATGTAGCCGACGAGGAGCGCGCCGTGCGCGATGCGCTGGCCGTACTTCGAGCGGGCCATGTACTGTGCATTGACGTGGTTGACCGAGAAGTCGCCCGTGATGCCGGCGAACATGTAGACGTCGGTCTCGCCCACGGTCTTGGCGAACCTGACCCAGTCGCCGACCTTCACATAGAATCCGCTCATGCCATCTCTCCCGCCGATACCGCCGGCCCCGCCATCCGTGCAATGCAGCTCCGGTCGCGCCATCGGAAATCGGCGCGCCTCAATGTTATTCCGCTGACGCGGAGACCACCGCCGAATTCTGGGCTAGTCCTGCATGAGCCGGACGACTCCCTCATTGGCCAGTGCATCGATCTCATCTCTGGCAAAGCCGAGCTCCCCCAGGATTTCGGCCGTCTGGGCGCCGAGCCGCTGCGGCGGCAGCCGGACCTCGGCGGCCTGGCCGTCGTAGCGCACCGGATGGTTCACGAGCGTCACCGGCGCCCTCGTCGGCCCGCCGCCCGGCACCCTGACGAACGCCTGCATATGCCTCACCTGCGGGTCGTCGACGATCTCATCATAGGTCTGCACAGGCGCGTGCCAGATCTTCAGCGGCTCCATCAGACGCATCCATTCCGCCGTCGTCCTGGCGGCGAGCCGGCCGGCAACCAGGCCACTTATCTCGTCCTGCTTCGTCCAGGTGTCCTTCTCGGTGTAGGTCGCCAGCTTCGGCTCGCCGATCGCCTCCGCCACGAGCGCCAGCGGCGAGATCGACAGCGCCAGATGCCCGTCACGTGTCGCGTACACCCCGTAGGGCGCCGCGTAGTACCATCCGGCGACGTGGCGATAGGCGCTGATCGACTTGGGCTTTTCCGCTGCGTTGAGCCACGCAGAAAGCGACTCCGCCTGCAGGTCGAGCGCCGCCTGCATCAGGCTGGCGTCCACCCTGCAGCCCTGGCCGGTGCGCTGGCGGCGAACGATCGCCGCCAGAACGCCCATGGCCAGCAAGGCGGCGCCATGATGATCGACGGCCGACACGCCGACCGGCCGCGGCCCGTTGTGCGCCTGGCCGGTGATCTCCATCAGGCCGAACAGCGCCTGGACCAGCAGGTCCTGCCCGGGCTTCTCGCGGTAGGGCCCGTCGGGGCCATAACCGGAGGCGGAAGCGAAGATGATGTCCGGCTTGCGTTCCCTGAGAACGTCATAGCCGAACCCGAGCTTCTCGAAGACGCCGGGACGGAAGTTCTCCGACACCACGTCGGCGGTGTCGACGAGCCGCATCGCGATCTCTTTGCCCTTGCTCGATTTGAGATCCAGTCCCAGGCTGCGCTTGTTGCGGTTGGCGCAGGAGTGCAGCATGCTCTGGCCGTCGTTCCAGACGTCGCCGCCGCTCCAATGACGCTGCCAGGCGCCCTCCGGCGACTCGATGGAGACGACGTCCGCGCCGAGGTCGCCGAGCACCTGCATGCCCAGCGGCCCGAGCAGGAAATGGTTGAAGCTGACGACGCGAATGCCTTGCAGAAGGTCGAGCATGCGGTTCCTCAAATCGTGGGACGTGGCAGCTTCCCGACGTTCTGGACGGCGGGCGCACTTGACTGCTGCTGCTATTCGGCAGCCTGCGCTATTGCCCCTTCCGGTCCGATGCCGGCCAGCTCGAGCGCCTTCCTGAGCCGGGCGATCTCCGCCTGGGGCAGCTTGACGAGCGGCGGCCGCACAACCGCATGGTCGAGGCGGCCGAGCAGCACCAGGCATTCCTTCATGCGGTTGTGCATGTCGAGGAACGGCGGCGCGTAGAAGGCCTGCTGCAGCGGATAGAGCCTGTCGTTGATCTTCCGTGCCCGGCCGAGGTCCTTCGCCCTCACGGCCTCGAACAGCGCCACCTGCAGGTCGGCGACCACGCTGCCGGCCCCGGACAGCAGGCCGTTGGCGCCCATGGCGAGCGAGGCCATCAGCCAGGCGCTGTGGGTCGTCAGGACCGTGACCGGGCGCTGCAGACCCTGCAGCGTCCGGATCTGGCGCTCATGGAGCTGGGGGTCGGCGCACCAGTCCTTGATGGCGCGGATGCTCGGGACCTTCTCGACGAGCTCGATCAGCGTGTCGAATGGGTAGCCGAGCCCCGTCGCGGCAGGATATTGGAACAGGACCAGCGGCAGGTCGGTGGAATCGGCAATGGTCCTGAAGTGCGCGAGCGCCATCTCCGGGCGCAACTGCCCGCCCATCGACATGCTGCTCGGCGGGAATACCAGGAGTGCCGAGGCGCCCTCGGCCTCCGCCATTCGCGCAATGCGCGCCGCCTCGAGGCTGCCGTCCGCATAGACGCCGTTGATCAGCGGCACGCGGTCACCCGTCTCGTCGAGGGAAATAGCGAGGATGCGCTGCTGTTCCTCGAAAGTGCACGCGTGAACCTCGGACGCGTGGCCGTTGACCGTGATGGCCGAGATGCCGCGGGTGCGGGCGACATGGCTCAGATGCCGGCGCGTCTCCGCCTCGTCGATCGACATGTCTCCGGCGAACGCCAGGAGCGTCGCAGGAATGACGCCTGCGGGCTGGTAGTCCTTGCAGCGTCCCATGCGGGTCTCTCCCATCGAGAACGTCGCGACGGGCACTTCTGCGCTGTTTGCCGAACCTCCTCGCCGCTGAAAGTACGGCTCGTCGTCCGGGATGAGGGCAGTGTACCGAGCGCCAGAAGACGCTAGCATTCGGCTCGAAGGCTCGACAAGGGGCGCGGCAGCCGCTTGCATCCGTCGTGCCGGGAGGCGCGGGCGCTCGCCTCACCTCGAGCAACGGATGCCGTCGTCGAGCTCACCGCCGTGTGCCTGAAGCGCGCCCTCCGCCTCAGCGGTGCGTGAAGCGCGGCGACTCCTTGGCGAAAAAGGCGCGCACGCCCTCGCTGCAGTCCGCGGACGCGAATACCTTGTCGCTGAGCGCAAGCGATGCGTGGACGGCCGTTTCTTCGGCGAGATCGAATGCCATGTCGACCGACTGCTTGCACATCTGCAGCGCGACGCTGGGCTGCGCGGCGAGCTTGCGCGCCATCTCGAGCGCCGCCGTCAGCGCCTCGCCCTTCGGCGCCACGCGGTTGATCATTCCCCAGGCGAGGGCGGTCTCGACGGACAAAGCCTCGCCGAAGAACATCATCTCCTTGGCGCGCGCCTCGCCGATGCGGCGCGTGACCCTGATAGTGCCGCCGCTTCCCGGGAAGACGCCGAGCTTGATCTCGGGCAGCGCCACCTGGCCGCCGGCCTCGGCCACGATCAGATCGCAGCACACCGCGAGCTCGAGGCCGCCGCCGAACGCCAACCCGTTGAGCGCGGCGATGGTCGGCTTCGGGAAGTCGCCGATGCGGCTGTAGGTCTCGTTCTCCAGCGCCAGCTTCTTCGGCACGACGGCCCCGGCGGCCATCATCTCGGGGAACTCCTTGATGTCGGAGCCCGCGCAGAACGCCTTCGATCCGGCGCCCGTCAGCACCATGACGTGCACCGAAGGATCGCCGGCGAGGCTGGCGACCAGCGCATTGAGCTGGCGGGTCAACTCCAGCGTGACGAGATTGAGAGGCGGGTTGTCGAGTGTGACGAGCGCAACGCCGTCCTCGATCGAGCACCGCACCGGATCTGCAGCCATCTGTGAGCGTCCTCCTCGCCGTCGAAGCCAGTGCGCCCATCATGCGCCAGGCCGGGCCGCTGCGAAAGCATGTGGCAGCGCCACGGCTGTCGGGCGGCCTTCACCGGCCCTACCGATCCGCCCGCCCGACGAAAGGATGCGATCATGGACGCCGAGACCGCTGGGGCCGGGGTCGCCATGGCTGCCGCAAGCCTGCTACGTTAGGAACCCGCGCCGCGCTCAGTCAACCGCCCTGGTGCGACGGGTTGTCCGGCGCAGGATCCCTCTCAACTCGCTGACCGCCGCTCTGAGCAGCATTGAACCGCCGCCCCGGACTGCGTATCTTCCCGGGCGCGAAACAGACAGGCATCGATCGGGACAGGACATGGCCGCACGCATCTTCAAGCCGGCGAAGACCGCCATGCAGTCGGGATTTGCCCGCACCAGGGACTGGGTGCTCGAGTTCGAGCCCGCGCTGCCGTGCACCATGGACCCGCTGATGGGCTGGACAGGCTCGGCGGATATGCGCCAGCAGGTTCAGCTCTCGTTCGATACCAGGGAGGAGGCGGTCGCCTACGCCGAGCGCAACGGCATCCCCTACACGGTCCACGACCCGGAGCCGCGCGCCCCCGTGCTCAAGTCCTATGCCGATAATTTCAAGTACGGCCGCATTGGCGCCTGGACCCACTGAGCCCGCGGCCCGCCACCCGGAGACGCCGCGCCCGCTTTCGGCTATCATGTCACCCACCGATCCCGTAGCTCAGCCGGATAGAGCATCTGCCTTCTAAGCAGAGGGTCGCAGGTTCGAGTCCTGCCGGGATCGCCAACATGAACGGCGAACTTGCCGTGCCCGTCGCCTCGGATCTGGTGTTCGGGAAAGCGCAGAATCGGCGGGTCTGACCCTGGTCTAAGCCGTGAGCTCGCGGGAGATGATGAGCCGCTGCACCTCGCTGGTGCCCTCGACGATCTGCAGCACCTTCGCCTCGCCCATCAGCCCGGAGATCTCGAACTCCTCGAAGACGCCATAGCCGCCGTGAACCTGCAGCGCAGTATCGACGGCCTCCACCGCAAGCTCGGACGCGAACAGCTTCGCCATCGACGTTTCCGTCCGGAACGGGCGCTCCGCATCGGCGAGGCAGGCTGCATTCCTGACCATCAGCTCGGCGGCGTGGATCTTGGTGAGCACATCGGCCAGCGGGAACGTCAGACCTTGATTGTCGAAGATCGGCTTGCCACCGACGCTCCGCCGCGCCCCGTAGCTCTTCGCCAGATCCACGGCCTTGCGGGCCAGGCCGAGCGCCGTCGCAGCCACGAGAATGCGGCCGATGCTGAGGGTCGTCAGGATCTGCTTCAGCCCGTCGCCTCGATTTCCGACCATGAGGCTTTTCGGGACGCGGCAGTTGTCGAAGAACAGCTCGACGGAGTCGGCGATCCGCCAGCCGACCTTCCGTCCGGCCTTCCCTACGGAGAACCCCGGCGTGCCCACGGGCACCACGAACGTGGAAAGGCCTTTCGAGCCCCTGTCGGGGTCCGTCACGGCGACGACGGTCGAGAGCCCGTGCAGCGGCGTCCCCGCATTCGTGGAGAAGACCTTGGAGCCGGTGAGTACGAAGTCCTCGCCGTCCTCCACGGCGCGTGTGCGAATGCTCGCCACGTCCGATCCGCCATGCGGCTCGGTGACGCCGAACGACGCGACCATCTCGCCGCGGCAGAGCTTCGACAGCCATTGCTGCCGCAGCGCGTCCGAGCCGTAGCGGGCGATCACCGTCATCGGTGCGCTGTTGCACAGGAATATGGCTGCAAAGCCGGGCTCCACCCGCGCGAGGAGCTCTGCCACGATCGCCGCCCCGCGCGTTCTCATGCCGCTGCCGTCGTATGCCGGGTCGTATGCCGTTCCCATGAATCCGGCCGCCGCAAACTCCCGGACGAGGCTCGCGGGAAACTCGTGCCTGGCGACGTAGGCGCCGATCCGCGGCCTGAGAACCCTTTCGGCGAAATTCGAGACGCTGTCCCGCAGCGCCGCCTCGTCGTCAGTAAGGTCCATCAGCATTTGCACGATGCTTCACTCCATCATCGTCTTCGGCAGCCACAATGCGATCTCCGGGAACGCGATCACGATGCCGAGCGCCACGAATTGAAGGCCGAGATAGGGCCAGATCGACCGGAAGATGTCGGTCAGAGTGATGTCCGGAGGAGTCACACCCTTGAGATAAAAGGCTGCCGGCCCGAATGGCGGCGAGATGTACGAGATCTGCATGTTCATGCAGAACAGGACGCCCAGCCAGACGAGATCGAAACCGAGATTGGCCGCGACCGGGACGAAGATCGGCGCCGTCAGCAGGAGAATTCCGATCCAGTCGATGAAGCACCCGAGAACGATCCAGATCACCTGCATCAGGATGATGACGACGATCGGCTCCACCGGCAGATTCGACATCGCGTCCTGGATCAGGCGAGTTCCACCCGCGAGCGTATAGACACCGATCAATGCGGACGACCCGAAGAAGAGCCAGTACAGCATCGTGGTGACTTTGGTCGTGTCGACGACGGCCTTCAGCAACCCCTGCGCGGTCAGGCGCCTGTTGGCAGCGGCTGCGATCAACGCACCCACGACGCCGACGGCCGCCGCCTCGGTCGGAGTAGCCCAGCCGAGATACAGAGAGCCGAGCACGGAGAACGCGACAAATCCCGGAAGCACCAGGTCCTTGGCGAGCTTGAGCTTCTCGACCACCGTCATATTCATCTCGGCGCCGCTGGCGACCGGCGCCTCTTCCGGGCGGAAATGCGCGCGAGTGACGATGTAGGCGATGTAGAGCCCGGCCAGCAGGAGGCCGGGGACGACGCCAGCCATGTAGAGCTGCCCGACAGACACGCCCGCGGTCAGCCCATACATGATGAGCACGACGCTCGGCGGGATCAGGGTCGCCAGACCGCCTCCGGCGCAGATCGGGCCGAGGGCCATGTTCTTACTGTACCCGCGCGAGAGCATCGCAGGCAGGGCGACGACTCCCATGGTCACGATCTCCGCGCCGATCACGCCCACCATCGCGGCCATCAGGGCGCACGAGATGATCACGGCCACGCCCAGGCCGCCGTGCAGCCGTCCCGACCACACGTAGACGGCCCGAAAGATCGCCTCGGCGATTCCGGCCCGCTCCAGTATGCAGGCCATGAAGATGAAAAGCGGGACGGATACGAGGACGTAATTCCCGAGGAGAGTGAAGACGCGGCTTACGATCAGCGTCAGACCCGGCTCGCCGAACAGGACGTATGCGAACACGACGGCGATTGCGCCGGTGCCGAATGCGAGCGGGATCCCGGCAAGCAGGACGAGAATGAAGGAGCCGACAAGCAGCAGGCTCAGGAGCTCGATGCTCACTTGGCCTCCTTCGTGGGCGCCAGCCCGGTCCTGCGAAGAGTGTTGGCGACGGCCTGAAGCGCGATGAGGGACCCGGCCACGGGAATGGCAAGCTTCACCGGCCAGATAGGCGGGTTCCAGGGAGTGCCGGTGGTCTCGCCCTGCGAGAAGGCCGTGTAGAAGTCGTTGCCGCCGACCCAGATCAGCGCACCCGCGTAGCCGAGCGTGAGCAGCAGCGTCAGGACGTCCAATCGTGTCTGCGTGCGCTCTGAGAGCGCCCCATAGAGCACATCGATGCGGACGTGCCGATTGTAAAGGAGACCATAGCCGCCGGCGATGAGGTACGTCGCTGCGGAGACATAGATGGAGGTTTCGTTGGACCAGATCGTCGGCTGCCCGAATGCGCTCCGGGAGACGACCTCCCACGTGACGGCGAACGTCACGACGATGATGCTGGAGCCGGCGATGAGACCGACCCAGTAATTTATCGCGTCGACGGCATCGCAGAACCACGACAGTGGTCCCGCGCTACCGGGGCGATGTCCGGAGACATCGCCCTCGGAGGAGGCAGCGTTCATCAAGCGACCAGGCCGAGATCCTTGAGCCAGGCGAGCTGCCCGTCGTAGGCCTTCTTGGCCAGCGGCGACTTCTTGGACCACTCCTCCCACGTCTTCTGTGCGAGGTCGCGAAGCTGCCGCTGCTCGTCCGCGGCCAGGCGCGTTTCGACGACGCCCTTGCTCTTGAGCTCCTTGGCCACGCGGACGTCGTCCACGGCGACGCGCTGGATCTGGTCCCAGCACCAGCGGCGGACCGCGACCGTCACGATCGCCTTGAGATCGTCCGGCAGCTTCTTCCACTCTGCGGCGTTGACGGTGAACTCCTGCACGGGCATCGAATGGAACAGTCTCACCGGATTCTTCGCCACCTCGTGCAGGCCGACGCGCTGGTTCATCGATGGAGTGCCCCAGTCGGCTGCATCGACGACGCCCTTGTCGAGTGCCGAATAGACCTCCGTTCCGGGCAGCACCACGATCGAGGCGCCCAATTTGGTGAGGATATCGGCCGTCAGGCCATGCGGAGATCTGATCTTGACGTTCTTCAGGTCCGCCAGCTTGGTGATCGGCTTCTTCGAGACGATCGTCTCGATCCCCCACCAGGCGACGCCGACCACGTGAGCATTGTACTTGGCGTAGCCTTCACGGAGGATATCGATGCCGCCTTTCTGATAGTACCAGGCCTCGGCCTGCCAAGGGTGCTCGTATCCGAACGACAGCTCGGAAAGGAGCGCCAGGCCCGCGTCCTTGCCTGTCCAATAGCCGGCCCACGAGCTCTGCGCCTGAAGGAGGCCTGCGGTGACGGCATCAAGCGTTTCGAAGGCGCCGACCACGGCGCCGGAAGGGAACGGCAGAACCTTGACGCGGCCGCCCGTCAGCGACGTGATGCTCGCGCAGAGGTCCTCGAAGGCTTTGTAGGTCAGCTCCGCGGCGCCCCACATGCACTGGGCGCGCCACTCGAAAGTCTGTTGCGCTCGCGCGACCGCCGGCGCGGCAAGCGCTGCGCCCCCCGCGGTCGCACCGGCTGCGATGTTGCGAATGAAGTCGCGGCGGTTCGTCATTGGATGTCCTTTCCTGGGAGTTTCCATAGTGTCCGCTGACCGGATCTTGTTCTTGGCGTCAAAATGCGCAGCATTGCCCGCTGTCCCCTTATGACGACGGGCGGTCGATGAACAGCTCTGCAGCCATGCGCGGAAGCGGATCCAGGACGCGCATGGGCGCAAATTCCATCTGATCGAGCACGTCCCTGCGGACGTCGATCCCCGGCGCGACCTCGGTGAGCACCAGCCCCTCCGGTGTCGCCTCGAAGACGGCCCGCTCCGTGACGATGAGGGCGTGCTGACCCCGCTCGCGGATGCCTTCTCCCACGCGGTACGTGACGTGCTCGGCCTCGCGCGCGAACTTCCGGACCTTGCCTTCCTTCACGATCCGCATTCGCCCTTCGGAATAGTCCACGTCGAGGCCGGCTGTCGTGAAAGGACCGGTGAACACCAGGCGGCTGGCGTTGGTCGCGATGTCGGTGAACCCGCCCGCTCCCGGGTTCGCGTTGGCGAACTTGCTCACATTGACGACACAATTGGAATCGAACTGCGCGAATGCCAGGGCCGCGAATTTGCACAGTCCTCCGTCGATGACGTCGAACTGCGTAACCCCGTCGACGATCGCCTCGGGGTTGACGTTGGCGGAGAACTGCCAGCCGCTCGCGACGAGCCCGCCGTAGGAGCCGTGCTCTGTCGTGAACCAGTATTGGCCGATGTTGTCTTCCGTGATCGTGCCGTCCTCCGCCATGACGAGCGGGATATCGGCAGCGGCCCCGAACCCGAAAATGGACAGCTCCTGCGGCCGCACCTCGCGCGAGGCTCTGCGCGCGATCACCTTGTCAGGTGTCATCGGGATTTTCGGGAGCGCGGAAAGCGGCCGCCGTACGCCTCCGAAAAAGGCTGGATCGAAAGGCGTATCCGTCGTCATCATCATGTCGGGATCGACGACGATCTGGTCCACGAGCATGCCCGGCAGGCGCACCATGCTGGCGGCGCGCTCGCCGCGGGCCACGACGCGGCGCACCTGGGCGATCACCCGTCCGCCGCACGCCTTGGCGGCGATCGCAAGCGCGATGCTGGATGAGACCAGCGCCTCGTCCTCCCAGGACAGGTTGCCGAACTCGTCGGCGGTGCTCGCCCGAACCATTGCGACGTCGATAGGCCAGGTGGGATAGAAGAGGAAGCTCTCGCCGTTGATATCCAGGCGTTGGATGAGGCCGTCGGCGGCGCTCGGCGTGAGCTTTGCTCCTCCGTGCTTCGGGTCCGCGTAGGTCCCGATGCCCACCCGGGTGATGTACCCGGGGCTCTTGCGCGCCACCTCACGGAGCCAGTGCATCGAGGCTCCGATCGGCCATGCATACGCCTCGATCTTGTTCTCGCGGATGAGCCGCATCAACTCGGGGCGACGGCCTGTTTTCGGATCGACCGGATTGACGTAGGAGCCGGCAACGATCCGCTTCATCAATCCTTCTCGAGCGACGTGATCCATGCCGCGGATGCCGATCGCATCGCCGGTGCCACATGGAAAATAGAATGTCAGCCCGCGCGGGGCGCCGGTCTCCCGGAACCGCGCGCCGAGTGCCGCGAGAACCTTGTCGGGCGTCACCCATCCGATGACCCCGACAGAGGCGACGGTTGCCCCGTCGGCGATCGACGCGACCGCAGCGGACGCTTCGACGATCTTGCTCAAGATTTCACCTTGAATCGCTCGAGTGTGGCTTGCGCCGCCTCGGACCTGCAGTTCTCGCCGAAGACGCGGGACGCCTCGGCGTCGAGGGTTTCGGCAGCGCCCGTCGCGAACGGGGCGAAGATCCGCTTGGTCGAGGCAACGGCCTCTCTGGGCAGCGACGCCAGGGACTGAGCGACGGCGACGGCTTTCTCCAGCGCACTGCCCTGCGGGACGGCATAGTCGGCAACCCCGAGCCGATGCGCTTCGGCGCCGTCGATCGGCTCCGGGCCCCACGTCAGCAGGCGGGCACGGGACGGGCCGACCCGGGCAAGCAGACTTTGAAGACCCCACGGCGGCAGCCACCCGATCTTGACCTCGGGAAGGTGCCACCGGGCCTCATTGGAGGTGACCACTACGTCGCAGCAGGTCGCGAGGATGAATCCTCCGCCGAGAGCATATCCCTCGACGGCGGCGACGACCGGCTTGTCCAGATAGCCGATCCCGCGAGCCACCTCGGCGGTCACTGCCTCGTGGTCCCTCATCTGCTCGACCGACAGGCCGCCGAGCTCCTTGAGATCGCTTCCTGCACAGAACGCGGGAGGTGCGCCAGTCAGCACGATCACTGAGCAGCCGCTATCGCGGTCGAGCTGGCGCAGGGCGTCTCTGAGCGCGCGAGTGGTCTCCGATCCCAGCGCATTGCGTCGCTCGGGGCGCGAAATGGTGATGACCGCAACGACCCCTCGTCTCGTGACTTCGATCATGTCCCTCTCTTCAGTCTGGTCTCGCGCCATCACGCTCGAGCGCAGCCTTGCTCGGCAGGCACTCGATGTCTGGCTTCACATTGCGGGATTTTCGGCATTGCAGGACGTTGGCGCTGAAAGGCATCGCGGCTCCGCCGGTCATCTGCCTCGATCGACGGGCAGCCGGCCCGAACACCGGCGCTAGCGATGCGCGCGCCTTCGCTGTCGGCGCGGAAGGAGCGGGCGTGCCCTCGTGCTGCCGTTACCGCCGCGGCGACGCCGGCCGCGCCACCGCAGCCGACTGCAACGAGCGCGGACTCACGTCTCTCCAAACGACGCCTCCGACGATTGGCGTATTATATGCGGCTGACATATCACCGCTCTGTCAAAGTAGTCAAGCCGCCGGCAGGGGGCAGGGTGTAGCTTGCAGGTCAGGGGCGGGGACGATTCAACGGCGGATCGTCCGGGCTACCCTGGCACGATCACGAGGTGCACGCCGAGCGCCTCCGACTCGTCGATCAGCAGGTGTGTCGGGTCGATGGCTCCGGGGCGAAGGCCCTGGCTCAGCAGGAAATAGCGGGTTTTGTCGAGATCGCGCGAGGTGAGCGTGACCGCACCTACCGCCGGCATCGGCGGCTTCGCGATGCGGCCAAACCGCTCGGCCGCGGCGCGGGCGTCGACGAAGCGCAATGCGCCGCGGTCGAGCTTGACGGCCAGCGACGAGCCGTCCCGCTCGACCGGCCTGCCGACGAAGCGGCCGAAGCGCGCCGCCGACTCGCGCGGGTTGGCCGCGACGATGCTCGCCTCGAGCAGTCCGGTGATGCCGTTGTCCGGTGGGAGATAGCGGCTCTGCCACATTTGCTCAGGTGTATGATGCGTGAGCACCTGAACACGCGCTTCGGGGAAGTGCTCGAAAGCGGCGCCCACGACCGTGAAAGCGACCTCCGTCTGCTGCCCATTCTCGGCCTCGATGCTGCGCCTGAGATCGACCGTAGACTGGAGCGGCACGTCTCGCGCTGCGATCTCGCGGACGGCCGCGCTCGCGTCGTGAACCGCGAAGGCCAGCAGATGCACGCCGACATGATGCGCGACCGCCTTCCGGAAATGGCGGCTGACGGGGGTGTCGATGCCCTCGACCGGCGCCAGGATTTCCAGATAGCCGCGTTCCAGCATGGCGAGCCGGTTCGCGGTTCCGACCGGCTTCAGCGCCCCGGTCGCCGCATCGCGGTCGCCGTGCACGGAGTAGGGCGTGAGCGGAAAGCCGAGCCGCTCGAAAACGGCCGCAGCCTGCCCCATGTCGGGCACCATCCAGCCGACGTGATCGAGGAAGATCCTGCCGGGCTCCGGCAACTGATTGCGCGGCGCAGACTTGGGCACTGGACGCTCCTTGGTGCGATGGACCTGCCATGGTGTGGCGAGCCAGCGGATGATCGGCCGTCAATCAGCCGATAGCGCCGTCGGACCTGCGGCGCAAGCTCTCTCGCACGGGCGTCGGCGCACTCCTGAGAAGCCGCCGGAGCCCGGTTGTGCAGTGCGGACAATGTCTTGACACCGGAAGCCGCCTACGACATCCTGACGCAGTCGATCAAGGGCCGACGTTCGACCAGCAAGATCTCAAAGCAACGGTCCAAGTCTGGGGAGTTACGGTGCCGGGAACGACGTGCAAACGTCGTTCCCGTGTGTTGACCGGAGCCTCTCACCGCTCCAGCCCCCAGCCTGAGTTTCGCGATTATCGGGACCGTGCCGCACTCGCCGATAGCGTCTCCGGCGTTTGCGCGGCACTAGCTCAGCCGCTTCTCCATGAATCGGCTCAGCGGGTCCGGCTGATAGCTGCCGAACGGCTCGCATTCGATGAAACCGCAGCGGCTGTAAAGCCCGATGGCCTCGGGCTGGCGGATGCCGGTTTCCAGCCTCAGGACGCGGACGCCCCTTTCGCGGGCCGCGATCTCGATGACTTCGAGCAGTCTTTGGCCGACACCCTGCTTGCGAGCCTCGGGCTGAACCCACATCCTCTTCACTTCGCCGGAGCCATCCTCCGCCAGGATCAGCGCACCGCAGCCGAGGGCCTTGCCCTCTCGTCGGGCCACGACGAAATGCGCGTTGGGGGCCATCAGCGTGGCGAGATCCACGAGATGATTGCTCTTCGGCGGATAGAGGCTGTGGGCGTAAGCGTCGGAGGCCGCCAGGAACGCCGCGATCTCCACCTGATCCGGGCTTTCCGGCGCAATCGTGATCTGAGCCAGGCCCGCCGCCTCTGGGGCCGGCTCGGATCGGCCGAGCCTGTCCCATTCCGCTGTCTCCTCGTCGCTGAGGAAGCCCTGGCCGACCTTGTAGGCGGTTCGGAGCAGCCCCGGCGCGATCGCGCGGGCCGCATCCGTGAAGTCCTCCATGTAGTCGCTGAGCTGCTCGGGACCGGCGAGCGCCGGGTCGGACAGCCAGAGCTTGGCCAGCGCCTTGCTGCGGATCTCCTCCGGCACGCCGGCGCTCATGAACGGCTTG
Source organism: Hyphomicrobiaceae bacterium (assembly GCA_023384095.1). Taxonomy (GTDB): domain Bacteria; phylum Pseudomonadota; class Alphaproteobacteria; order Rhizobiales; family Hyphomicrobiaceae; genus ZC4RG25. Next base: position 75,935 of record JAHDXT010000003.1, on the reverse strand, counting down.
TAGTCGGAGTTGCCATCGAGAGCGTCCAAATCGAGCTTCTCGAGATCAAGGGCGGGCTCACCCGGATGCGATACGGACGAGGAATCGCCCACGCCTGCCGGACGAGCGTCTTGGCCAGTCGCGGCAGATGCCCCCCCCGGCTCGGCTGGCGCCGCATTGCCCGGTTCGCCGTCGCTCTCCGCGGAGCGTGCCGGCGCCTTCGCCTCCCGCTTCAACCGCGACCAGCGACTGAGGAAAGGCTCGTCGCCGTCAGCCATCGCCGTCGTTCTTCCGGGTCGCGCGCATCTTCTCACGCAGCACGAATATCGGCTCCTGCCCGAACCTGTGCTCCGCCTCGATGGCGTACTTCTGGCGCTGCCGCTTCACGAACGGCTCTTCGACATGGTGCACCTCGACGAACTCCCGGACGAGCTCGACGAGCGGTCCGGGCATGGGCACCAGCTCGATCGTCTCGATGCCCGATTCGCCATAGGCCTGCGCGTCGTGCGGCGAGGCGGTGACCAGGTGCACGCTGACCGGCCATTCCGAGGCGGCGCCCGGGTCGTTGCGCAGCACGACGTAGACCGCGGGCGCGCCGGTCTCGAGATTGACCTGGTAGGCCGGCGTCTCCTTGCGGTGAAGCTCCAGCGGCAAGGTCGCCGCGTGGTATTGCACGGATGTCTCGTCGCGCCGCAGCTCGCGCCATTCCTCGATCTCCGGCGCGTTGAGGAAGACGCCGATCGGGCGCCACACGCAGTCCTGCCAGGGGTGGTCGATGCTCTCGCGTGCGATGACGACCCCGACCGGAATTGAGATCGACGAGCTCATTCGTTACGACTCTTCTCCACTGCTGGCCCGCTGCTCTTAGGGTCTATACTCGCCTTTCCAGAACGGGTCTATTGCAGCTCTGGGTAGAACAGCCTCACAGGTGCATGCTGCATGCCAGGGGACGGCCGGATGAGCGCGACGACGAAGCACAAGCTGCTGGTCTGCAACTGCCAGCGCACGATGGAAGTCGACGGCGCGCGGCTGGCGAGGACGCTCGGCCTCGAGGGCCCGCTGGCGGTGCATCGCGAGCTGTGCCGGTCCGAATCGGCGAGCTTCGAGGCGGCGCTCGCCGCCGGGCCGGTGCACGTCGCCTGCACGCAGGAGGCGCCGCTGTTCCGGGATATCGCGGAGGACAAGGGCCTCGGCGACGTGCCGATGCGGTTTACCAACATCCGCGAGCGGGCTGGCTGGTGCGAGGCGAAGCCGGCCGCGCTGCCGAAAATGGCCGCCCTGCTGGCCGAGGCGGCGCACGAGGCGGAGCCTGCCGGCCTGATCACTCTCAAATCCGAGGGCGTCTGCCTCGTCTATGGCGCGGGACAAGCGGCCCTGGACGCCGCCCACGAGCTGAGCCCGCGGCTCAGCGTCAGCGTGCTGCTGACCGATGCGGCGGACGCCATCCCGCCGAGCGTCGTCGACGTGCCGATCCACCGCGGACGGATCCGCAGGGCGTCGGGCCACCTCGGAGCGTTCGAGATCGAGGTGGACGGCTATGCGCCGATGCTGCCGTCCTCGCGCACCGCGCTCGAGTTCGTGCTGGCGCGCGACGGCGCCATGTCCAAATGCGACGTCATTCTCGACCTGTCGGGCGGCCGGCCGCTGTTCCCGGGCGGTGGCCGCCGCGACGGCTATGTGCATGCCGATCCGGCCGATCCTGCTGCCGTCGCCAGGGCGATGTTCAAGGCTTCGGACCTCGTCGGCGAGTTCGAGAAGCCGCGGTACGTCGTCTTCGATGCCGGCCTCTGCGCCCACGCACGCAGCCAGAAGGTCGGCTGCACCAACTGTCTCGACGGATGCCCGACAGGAGCGATTTCACCGGCCGGCGATCATGTGGCGGTGGATCCAGGGATCTGCGGCGGCTGCGGCACGTGCAGCGCCGTCTGTCCCACAGGCGCCGTGAGCTATTCCTTCCCCGGCCGCGAGGACCTCGTCACGCGGGTTCGGGTGCTGCTGCAGGCCTATCGCACCGCGGGCGGCACGAGACCCGTGCTGCTGCTGCACGACGAGAAGCACGGCAGCCCGATGATTGCGGCCATGGCCCGGTTCGGCCGCGGCCTTCCGCCCAATGTCCTGCCGCTCGCGCTCCATTCGGTGTTCCACCTCGGACACGACGTGCTTGCGGCCATGCTGGCCCTGGGAGCCGAGCAGATCGTGGTGCTGGCTCCGGGCGATGCTCCCGAGGAGCTGCCGCCGCTCGAAGGCCAGGTGGCGCTGCTCGCCGCCTTCACCGGCCCACTCGGCCACGCAGGCCCGCGCGCCCGCGTTGTCGTCGAGCGCGACCCCGATGCGGTCGAGAGCCTGCTCTACGAGCTGCCGAAGCTGCCGGAGCTGGCGGCGCGCGCCTTCTCCGCTGCGGGCGGCAAGCGCGAAGTGGCCCGCACAGCGCTGGCGGCGCTGAACGAGACGGCGCCGCAACGGGCGACGGTGATCGCGCTGCCTGACGGCGCGCCGTACGGCCGGATCCACATCGATGTCGGCGGTTGCACGCTATGCCTGTCGTGCATCGGCGCGTGCCCGGCGAACGCGCTGTCCGACGACCCCGATCGCCCGCAGGTGAGCTTCACCGAGGCGGCCTGCGTGCAGTGCGGCGTCTGCGTCGCCACCTGCCCCGAGAAGGTCATCCGGCTGGAGCCGCGCTACAACTTCACCCCATCCGCAATGACGCCCGAAATCCTCAAAGGGGAGGAGCCGTTCGAGTGCGTGAGCTGCGGCAAGCCGATCGGCGCGCGCTCCACGATCGAGAAGGTCCTGGCGCGGCTCGAGGGCCACTCGATGTTCCGAGGCGAACGTCAGCTCCGCCTCGTTCAGATGTGCGACACCTGCAGGATCGTAACGGTCGCGGAGGAAGGCAACGATCCCCTCAAGGCGGGCGAGCGCCCGCGCATGCGCACCACCGACGACGACCTGGCCGAGGCCGCACGTGCGGCTCGCGATCCGGCGGCCCGCAAGCCGGAGGACTTCCTGAGCTGACCCAGAGGTCAAGCCGCCGGACGCAGTGGCAGGTTGGCGAGCAGGTTCTGCGGCTTCATCTTGACCCGCTTGGCCGGCGACATGGCCAGCCCGAGATAGACCGGGCGGCCCTTGACGCGGTCGATGACGGCGCGCTCGTCCCGGATGTGCATGCGGAACAAGGCGACGATGCGGGACATCTCGTCTAGGCCGACCGTCTTGCCCTCGTAGAGGGCGTTCAGGATGTGTGTCGCCTCGCGGTCGAGGCCGATGTGCCAGCGCCAGTCCCGATCCTCGATCCTGGGCCGCGGCTCGACTCGAACGTCGAGACGCATCAGGTGGTGGAGCCACGCCTCGATCACCCGGGCAAAGGCATCGAGCGCAGGCTGCTCGAAGCGGAGATCGACGACGGTATCGAAGCGGTCGGAGCGCTCCCAGTAGACCGCCTTGTTGTCCTCGTCGAGCACGTCGAGCTCCACCGAGCGCATCGGCGTGCCGGACTCGGCGAGAAGCTGCGCCAGCCCGGTCTCGCCGGACATGGCGTGCATTGCGACGATCTCCTCGTCGGCGAGCAGCAGCCGCCCGCCCTCCGTGGAGACGGTCTGCTCGCGGAAGAAGATTTCGCCGGCCCGCAGCCGCATGGGATCGCGCGCATCACGCAGGACGTTGCGCAAAATGAGATGCACCATCTGGTCGATGAAGACTGGCGGCAGCGCCACATTGCTCGCGCGCGCCAGCTTGAGGTAGGCGCCTTCGATCGTCCCTGCCGAGGTCAGCAGGTCGCGCAGTGCGAGGACGGCCCGGTAATTGCTGGCGGCATCGGGATCCTGGAGCCTGGCGAGCCGGGTCTCCTCGACCGGCCGGAACGGGTCCGCGAGCAGCTCCTCGTGGAGGCGGACCTCCTCCGCACAGGAGGTCTCGATGGGGTGAATCTCGGGCCGCGTGAAGTAGGCGAGCAGCAATTGCGGGGTCGTCGTCAGCCAGCCTTCGGGGTCGATCTCGACCAGATGCAGCCCGGCCGATCTCCAGAAATCGCGCATCAGTCGGGCTCCACCGTCCAGATGCGCGCATGCATCGGCTCGCCGCTCGGCGGTTTGATGGTGCGGAACTCCTCCTTGATCTGGCCGTCGGGGGCGAAGGTGCGGCGGACGGTGAGCACGGTGTTGACGGGGAGGTCCCGGCAGAGCGCAGTGATGAAGTCGGCCTCATCCTTTGCAGCGTGCCACGCCGCCCCGGTATCCGGCGCGCCGTGGGCCTCGACGAGGCGCCGCGCCAGGCGGAAGGCGATCTCGTCGGCGACGGCGGGATCGGCGTCGGCGACCGTCGCGAACGTCGATCGGCCGAAGCTCGCCACACCGAGAAAGCCGTTCGCGAATGCCTGCCTGATTTTGCCCTTGATGTCCTCAGGCGAAAGGTCCGCGAAGTCGAATGCCCCGGAGATTGCCCATTCGCCCGCCGCTGCCGCCAGCTCGAACACCCGCTCGTCCGAGCTGTCGAAGCGGATCGTACGCAGGAGCTTCACGGCCGCGCGGCCTCCCGCCTGCAGAGGACGACCGTGTCGATCAGCGGCAGCACGCGCGCCGCGCCCTGCTCTGGGCGGACGATCAGGCCGCCTTCGTCGTCGAGTCCGAGCACGTGGACGGCTTGCCGCCTGCCGTCGAGCTCGATCTGCATCGGCGCCTCGCCGCCGCCTTCCGCGCGGGCCATCCAGTTGTCGTGGACGGGCCGGAAGCCATCGTCCTGCCAGGCGTTGAGCCAGGTGAGGAAGTGCGCTGCGTACGACTGCAGGAAGTCCGTGCGGCTGATCCCGCCGCCCCCTTCCTCGTCGAGCGAGGTCTCATCCGGCAGCTCGCCGGGCTCCTTGTCGATGCGGTCGTGGACGAGCCGCAGGCTCATGCCGGCGACGAGCCAGTCCGGCACCGCATCGGCATCGTGCGTGGGGGCGCCGAGGCGCACCTCGCCCGCCGCGGCGCCGTTGACCAGGATGGTGTCCGGCCACCGGTGATAGACGCCGATGGCCGGCGGCAGCAGCGCGCCGAGGCAGTCCGCCGCCGCCACCTGCGCGAGCGCATTCATCTGCAGCGCCACCCGCAGCGCCACCTCCGGCTCGAGCACGACCGCGCATTCGACCCGCCCGGTGGCGCGGCTCCAGACGAGGTCGCCGGCACCGAGTCTCCCCCGCCCGGCCTCCCGGCACGCATGCTCGAACGGCCGCTGCGGCGACTTGATCGCGTGGCCCGACAGCAGGGGCGGGAAAACGGGGTCCGGAAGGTGCATCACGGCTCTCAGCCGAGCTCGATCTCATCTTCGATGACGTGCTTCAGGCCGGTACCTTCCGCGGTCAGCTCGATCCGCACCTTCAGCGGGCCTTGTCCCGCGAGCCCCTTCTCGCGCACGATGCGCTCGATCTCGCGCTGCGAGGTGACACCGACCTGCTTCAGGAACTTGCGCAGCGAGATGTTGAACCTGTCCTCAGGTCCCTTCTCGGACATGGCGACCTCTCGATCGGGCTGCTACAGCCGCACGTTATTGTGGTGGGTAAAGGTGTCCTGGGCCGACATCGACATGTAGTTGAGGCCTACTGCGGCGACGGCGGATATGACCACGACCAGCACGAGGCTGGCCAGGAAGGCTTTCATCGCGTTCCTCCTTTTGCTTCCGATCCTTGGCCCACCTCGTTGCCGCCGTCAACAGGCGCCGGAGCCGTGGCGGCCTTGAGATAGGCGACGAGAGCGTCCCGCTGCGCTTTGTCGGTCATCTTCTGCAGCGGCATCTTGGAGCCCGGGGTGAGCTCGTCGGGCCCGAGCTCGAAAAGCAGCGAGACGGTCTCTTCGGTCCAGACGATGTCGAGCTTCTTCAGCGCATCGGAATAAGGATAGCCGGGCAGCGTGCCGATCCGCCGCCCGAAGAGCCCGTAGAGCGTCGGACCGGCGCGATTGGCGCCGTCTGGCGTGAGCGTATGGCAGATGCTGCACTTGCGCGCGAACTGGATCCGGCCCTGTGCCGCCGGATCGTCGCTGTCGCCCGACTGCTGGAACCGGCGCGGGAACGGGTTGTCGAGCGGCTCGAACGGCTGCCTCGGCCTGACGTGCCAGAGCGTCGCGAAGTCGTCGAGGCCGCCATAATAGATGCTGCGGCCTTGGCTCGTGAACGCCAGCGCCCAGACCGGCCCGTACGGGTTCTGGTGCTCCTCGATCACCGCCCCGTCCGCGGCGCGTGCGACCCGGATCACGCCGCCGGCGCTGCCGGTGGCGATGAGCGAAGGTTTCTCCAGCACTGCCAGCGCCAGCACGGGGCGCTCGTGCGCCTCGAGCTCCACGACGACCTCTCCGTTGCTGGCGTCGACGATGCCGGCGGACCCGTTGATGGAGCCGAACACGAGCTGGTCCGTCCCCGGCAGCCGCTCCAGGACGTTGATGCCCCAGCCGTGCTTGTGGACGGGTCGTTCGAAGCTGCCGTCCACCCGCTGGTAGGCGCCGATGCTGCCGTCATAGCTCGCCGTGAAGACGTGGGCGCCGCCGGCGGAGAAGGCCACGGCGTTCACCGGACCCTGGTGGCCCGAGAGCACGGGGCCGGGGGCGAGCTGCGCCAGGTCCCAGATCCGGGCCGTGCGGTCCCAGCTCGCCGAGGCCGCCCACCTGCCGTCGTCGGAGACCGCGAGGCCCGTTACCTTTGCGCTATGCCCGGCGAAGCGGTGGACGAGCCGACCGGAGCCGATGTCCCACACCGAGACCATGCCGTCGTCGCCCGCCGACAGCGCACGGTCGCCGCCGGGCACGAAGGCCACGGCGTTGACGGCGCCGTCGTGGTCCTCGAAGCGGACCAGCTCACGGGGCTGCGGGCCCGAGATGTCCCACGCCGTCATCGCGTAATCGAACGATCCCGTCAGCGCGCGACCCGCGGCGATGTCGATCCGTACCGCCTTGATCGGGCCACCGTGGCCCACGAGGTTTCCGGCCGCTGCCGGGCGCGCCGCATGGGCTGGAGGCCTGTCCTCGCCCGATGCGGGCGCCTGAACGCCGGGCGGCTGCTGCTGTGGAGCCTGACCCGCGGCGGGACCCGTCGCGGCGGCGAGCGCCAGTGCGAGGAGGATACCTGGCAGCGCCTTGCCGAGAGCCCAGAATGGCCTCGCGCAGAGCCGGGCAGGCGCCGGGCCCGCCGGCACGCCTTCGGTCGGGCTTGCCGGCAAGCGCCGGGCGGGCGGGCCGACGAATGCGCCATGACGCCGGCCCCCGACCACGCGAGCCATGGGCAACGACCTTCACTCCGCCGGTTGAGGCGTCGCGCCCGTATGCTCGAGGTCGGCGGCCCCGCCCTTGAGCGCCTCCTCGGCCCACAGCTTGTGATGCTGCTTGGCCCACGCCACATCGACCTGGCCCGAGCCCATGGCGTCGAATGCGCCCTGCATCCCGAGCGTGCCGATGTAGATGTGCCCGATGATCACCGCGGTGAGGAAGACGCCCATGGCGGCATGCCAGATCGAGGCGTACTGCATCTCCTCGTTGATCGTCAGCGTGGCGGGAAGCTCGGTGCCGAGCACGCTGTTGATGGCTGCGAAAGTCTTGGCGAACATTGGCAGCTCGTAGGGGAACATCAGCGACAGGCCCGACAAGCTGATCGAGATGCCGCCCAGGATGATGAGCCAGAACAGGATCTTCTGGCCGGCGTTGAACTTCCAGCTCGGCGGGTGGACGCCCTTGACCAGCATGCCGCCGCCCATTGCGATCCACTGCAGGTCCCGCCAGTGCGGGATGTTGTGGCGGACCCAGGTGACCAGCACCCAGAGCAGGCCCAGCATGAAGGCGAAGGCGACGTAGTTGTGCAGGAGCTTGCCTGCCATCGAGATGGCCGCGAAGGCCGCCTTTCCGATCACCGGCAGCAGCACGTAGCGCCCGTAGAGCACGTTGAGCCCCGTCAGGGCGAGCACGATGAACGACGTGGCCAGCAGCCAGTGGCCCATGCGCTCGGAGCTGTTGAAACGCTCGATCGTCCTGCCGGACCAGCCGTGCTCGACCTTGATGCGGCCGCGCAGCAGGAAGAAAACCGCGATCAGGGCGATGGTGCCGGCCAGCAGCCATGCGCCATAGGTCGGGAGCGGGCCGTTGCGGACGTTGCGCCAGGCCTCGCCGGAAGAGTCGATCATCTGTCCCGCCTTGCTATCCGGGATCGAGACTTTGCCCTCGGCGCCCCCCCGCAATTTCTGCCACATCTCATGATCGTAGCTCCAGGGCCGAACGGCGTCGGGTGCGGCGGGCTCTGCTGGAACCACAGCATCGGCAGGCGGCCTCACGCTTGGATTGGACTGCTGCGCCGGCACCGGCATGGCAGAGGCGATCAATACTGCGACTGCGAGGCCGGCAAGCGGCGTCAGTCGCAGCGCTCGGATCGCGAGCCACATTGCACGGAAGAGCTGGGTCATCTCGTGTCCTCTCAATTCCCGTCGAGGCGCCTCGTAAGCAGCCTGCTAACGTCCTAGCCTGGAGCGCTCCTGCAAGGTACGAACCTGCTCTTTCGTCAGAGCGGCGGGCTTTTCACCTTTGTAGACACCGGGCTCGAATGCCAGCGGACGGCCCTGCTCTTCCTCGCGGCAACCGGCCAGTGCCAGCACCGCGCCCATGACCAGAGCTATTGTCTTCCACCGCTGCATTTCAACTCCTTCCAACAGGCTGGTGCCCTGTCCATGGGTGGTCCGTTCCCAATCAGGGCACACACGAGCCCCTTGGTCAGAGGCACTGTTTCGCATTTCTTATCGGCGAGCCGGTTCCCAATTCACCGAATCATTTAGCCGGTTCGCAAGGCCAAGACGGGGCGGTCGATGACCGCCCCGCCGCAAGTTGGCCAGTACCGGGCAGGCCGGAACAATGCCTCGCGAGATCAGCCAGGGGTTCCAGGGTAGGCCTTGCCCCAGCCCCAGGCGCCCGAGCCGAAGCCGCGTGCGACGACGCGCTCCCGGTAGATGTTCGACACCACGTCGCCATCGCCGGCGAGCAGCGCCTTGGTCGAGCACATCTCCGCGCAGAGCGGAAGCTTGCCCTCGGCCAGCCGGTTGCGCCCGTATTTCCTGAACATCACGTCCTGGTTCGTCTCCGGACCGCCGGCGCAGAAGGTGCACTTGTCCATCTTGCCACGGCTGCCGAAGTTCGACGCCTGAGGATACTGCGGCGCCCCGAACGGGCACGCGTAGAAGCAGTAGCCGCAGCCGATGCACAGGTCCTTGTTGTGCAGGACCACGCCTTCCTCGGTCTGATAGAAGCAGTCTACCGGACAGACCGCCGCGCACGGCGCGTCCGAGCAGTGCATGCACGCGACAGAGATGGAGCGCTCGCCCGGCTTGCCGTCGTTGATGGTGACGACGCGCCGCCGGTTGATGCCCCAGGGCACCTCATGCTCGTTCTTGCAGGCGGTGACGCACGCGTTGCACTCGATGCACCGCTCCGCGTCGCAGAGGAACTTCATGCGCGCCATGGTTCATGCCCTCCAGATCTTGCAGAGCGTCGTTTTGGTCTCTTGCATCTGCGTAACGACGTCATAGCCGTAGGTCGTTGCCGTATTGGCAGCCTCGCCGAGGACGTAAGGGTCGGCTCCCTGCGGGTACTTCGAGCGCAGATCCTTGCCCTGGAAGTGACCGGCGAAGTGGAACGGCATGAAGGCGACGCCCTTGCCGACCCGCTCCGTGACCATCGCCATGACGCGGACCTTGCCTTTCTCCGCACCCTCGACCCAGACCATCTGGCCGTCCTTGATGCCGAGATTGTTGGCGTCCGTCGGGTGGATCTCGACGAACATGTTCTGCTGCAGCTCGGCCAGCCACGGGTTCGACCGGGACTCGTCGCCGCCGCCCTCGTACTCGACCAGCCGCCCCGACGTCAGAATGATCGGGTACTCCTTCGAGACGTCCCGCTTCTGAATGGACTCGAACAGCAGGGGCAGGCGGTTGAGCTTGCGGTCCGTGTGAGTGGGGTACTTCGCCACCAGGTCGCGCCGCGGCGTGTAGAGCGGCTCGCGGTGGAGCGGCACCGGGTCGGGGAAGTTCCAGACCGCCGCGCGAGCCTTGCCGTTGCCGAAGGGCGCCAGGCCATGCTTGATCGCCACCCGTTGCAGGCCGCCCGAAAGGTCGGTGGTGAAGGTCACCGCATCCGCCTTGTCGCCGCCGACCCGCTGGATGGTCGCCAGCTCCTCCGGCGTCAGGTCCCCATCCCAACCGAGCTTCTTGAGCAGGCCGAGCGACACCGCCGGATGCCCGCCCTTGATCTCGTTGCCGACCGGATAGCTGTCGACCGCGAGCATGTTGTCGAGGTTGTCGTCGTTGCGCGTGTGCTTCTCCGACTGGCCCTTCACCGTGGCGCCCCACAGCGCGCGGAAGTTCAGGCCGCCGTCCTGCACGTGCTTTGAAGGATCGTACAGGTTCGGTGTGCCCGGATGGCCCTTCTTGCCGCTCGGCAGCGCCATGTCGGCAGTGCCCCAGCACGGCCAAGGCAGGCCGTAGTAATCGCCGTCGCAAGGACCGCCGTTGGCTTTGAGGGTGAGGCGGTCGAAGGTGTGCTGGTTGGCCATGTGCAGCTTCAGCCGGTCCGGCGACTGGCCGGTGTAGCCGATCGTCCACATGCCCCTGTTGAACTCGAGGGTGATGTCCTCGACCAGCGGCTCGTTCTTCTCGACCTTGATGTGCTTGAACATCTCCTTGTCGAAGCCGAGCTTCTTGGCGAACAGGTACATGATCTCGTGATCGGTCTTGGCCTCGAAGAACGGCTCGAAGACCTTGTCGCGCCACTGCAGCGAGCGGTTCGAGGCGGTCACGGAACCGACCGTCTCGTACTGCGTCGCCGCCGGCAGCAGGTAGGTGTTGTCGGTGCGGTCGTGCATCACGGCGCTGGCGGTCGGATAGGGATCCACCACGACGAGCAGGTCGAGCTTGTCGAACGCCTTCTTCATGTCCGGACCGCGCGTCTGCGAGTTCGGCGCGTGGCCCCAGAAGAAGACGGCCTTCAGCAGGTCGGGCTGATCGACGTTCGCCTTGTCCTCGAGAACGCCGTCACACCACCTGGACAGCGGGATGCCGGCCGCTTGCATGAGCTTCTGGTCCTTGAAGCGGGCCAGCATGTAGTCGTATGGCACGTCCCAGACGCGGGACCAGTGCTTCCAGGCGCCTTCGGAGAGGCCGTAGTAGCCCGGCAGCGTCCCCGGCTCGACGCCGAAGTCGGTCGCGCCCTGCACGTTGTCGTGGCCGCGGAAGATGTTGGCGCCGCCGCCGGACACGCCGATGTTGCCGAGCGCAAGCTGCAGGATGCAGTAGGCGCGCACGTTGGCATTGCCGACCGAGTGCTGGGTGGAGCCCATGCACCAGATCAGCGTGGCCGGCTTGTTGCTGGCGAGGGTGCGAGCCACGCGGCGGAGCTGCGAGCCCGGAACGCCGGTGACGCTCTCGACCTCCTCCGGCGTCCACTTCTTCACCTCCTCGCGCACCCACTCCATGCCCCAGACGCGCTTGTTGATGTAGTCCTTGTCCTCCCAGCCGTTCTCGAAGATGTGGTGGAGGATGCCCCAGATCAGCGCGATATCTGTGCCGGGGCGGAAGCGGACGTACTCGCTGGCATGTGCTGCGGTGCGCGTGAAGCGCGGATCGCAGACGATGAGCGGCGCGTTGTTCTGCTCCTTCGCTCGCAGCAGGAACTGCACCGAGACGGGATGCGCCTCGGCCGCGTTGCTGCCGATCATGAAGATCGCCTTGGAGCTCTGGATGTCGTTGTAGGAGTTCGTCATCGCGCCGTAGCCCCAGGTCTGGGCCACGCCGGCGACGGTGGTCGAGTGACAGATGCGCGCCTGGTGGTCTCCGTTGTTCGAGCCCCAGAACGCGTAGAGCTTGCGGAACAGGTATGACTGCTCGTTGGAGAACTTGGCCGAGCCGAGGAAGTACACAGAATCGGGGCCCGAGGTCTGGCGGATCTGCAACATCTTGTCGCCGATCTCGTTGATCGCCTGATCCCAGTTGATGCGCTCCCATTTCCCTGCGACCAGCTTCATCGGATACTTGAGGCGCCGGTCGCCGTGCGCGTGCTCGCGCGCGGAGGCGCCCTTGGCGCAGTGGGCCCCGAGATTGAGCGGGCTGTCGAAGCCCGGCTCCTGGCCGATCCAGACGCCGTTCTGCACCTCGGCGAGGATCGTGCAGCCCACCGAGCAGTGCGTGCAGACCGATTTCCTGATCTCGACGTTGCTGTTCGCGGCCGCCGATTGCGCCTCCGCCCTCTGCACGCGGGTGGTGACGAGAGACGAGGCCGCGGCCAGTCCGCCGATGGCCAGCCCCGAACGCCGCAGGAATGCGCGCCGGTCGACCGTCCCGTGCGTTTCGACGTGGAGCGCCGACGAGAGGCGGGCGCGCCCGGCGGCTCCGTTCGCCTTCTTCCTCAACATGCTGTTCTCCTTCGATTGGCTGCGGTCGGCCCAGCTTCCGCTGCGATGCGGCCGCGGATAGGGATCAGAACCTGGCGAGCTCGTAGTAGCGCTTGACGTGATCCGTCTCGCGATAGAGCCCCTCGCGGGATTTGTCCTCAGCCGCGGTCGCCGGGGCGCCGGCAGCGGCTGCCGCGCCGCCCGCGGCCACGCCAGCCCCAGCGAGCTTGAGGAAGCTGCGGCGATCGGTGATCGCCTTCTCGTCCGTCTTCTTCATGTCCTGCTCCTCTTCTTTTGTCCTCTCGGCCCGCGGGCCGAGAGTCTCGCGCCGTATGAGCCTGCTCAGTCGAGAGCGAACGCGCCCTCCTCGATCTCGAGGAAGGCATTGCCGACCGTGCCGAGTGCTGAATAGAGGACCGACGACCTCGCCTGCTGGAGGTCGCGGAAGAAGTAAGGCGCCCAGCAGCCGAGATGGGTCTGGAAGAAACGCTTCTGAGCGGAGAGCGGGACCGGCGCGTCGCCGAGCGCGCCGTCGATCAGGCCCGCCATCATCTCGGCGAGCGAGGCGATGTGGTCCTCCGGCTCGTGCACCGCGGGGTCGCGCTCGAGTCCCAGCCGCGCCATGTCCTGGCGCAGCTTGGCCAGCGGCTTCTCGTGCAGGAAGCCGGTCAGATAATAGGAGCCGTAGGGCACCAGCTCGCCGCGGCCGACCCCGATGAACAGCTCCTGATATTCGCTGGCGGCATCGGCGGCGTGGGTGTTGCCGGCGATATGGGCAAAGGTGGAGATCGCCCGGCCGAGCGGGGTGTCACTCCCTTCGAGCGCGGCGGCGGTGCTGAGATCGGATCGGCTTGGAGGCGCGGACATGAATCGCGCGATCAGGCGGTAGACCTGTGCGCGCAGCATGTCCTCGGGCGCAATCGCCGATACGGCTTCGTTCAGCCCTGCCGCACCCGGCATCCCGAACGCCTCCATCCCTTAGTGACTGCTCGTTGTCGGGGGCCGCGCTCCTGCGTACCCGCCATTTTGCCGCATGATGCACTGGAGGCGTACGGATTGGCAATAGCACTAACGAACACATCCAAGAGATCGGCCTGATTTTTCCCAAAAATCCCATAAGGTTGTTATGGATTTATCCGGGCCCGCCCGCGGCTCCTCTAGGCCTGCTGGCCTGCAGCACCGCACTTGTCCAGTGTGGCGCCAGGCACTCGGGGGCCATGCCGAAGCCGAGCAGATGAGGGCTTGATCAATGTCGGCACTGCAGTAGGTTGGAAGTGCTAAGGATGAGCTGCCTCGAGGCGTGCAATGGTCGCCTCCCCGCTGACAAGGTCTCCTCGATGATCGCGCCAGGTGCCGGTTCGGCAGAATACCCGATGGTCGACCCGTTCGGCCGTCACGTCACCTACCTGCGGGTTTCCGTGACGGACCGCTGCGATTTCCGCTGCGTCTACTGCATGTCCGAGCACATGACCTTCCTGCCGAAGAAGGACCTGCTGACGCTGGAGGAGCTCGACCGCCTGTGCTCGGCGTTCGTCGCCAGGGGTGTCCGCAAGCTCAGGATCACCGGCGGCGAGCCGCTGGTGCGCAAGAACATCATGTGGCTGTTCCGCGCCCTGTCCCGCCATCTCGAATCCGGCCGGCTCGAGGAGCTGACGCTGACGACCAACGGCAGCCAGCTCCCGAGGTACGCCGCTGACCTGGCGGCCTGCGGCCTCGAGCGGGTCAACGTCTCGCTGGACACTCTGCGGCCCGACCGCTTCAAGTCCATCACCCGCTGGGGCGATTTCAGCCAGGTGATGAACGGCCTCGCAGCCGCCGAGAAGGCGGGGCTCGCGATCAAGCTCAACGCGGTGGCGCTCAAGGGCGTCAACGAGGACGAGATCGAGGACCTGGTGCGCTTCGCGCATGGCCGCGGCTACGACCTCACCCTGATCGAGACGATGCCGCTGGGAGAGATCGACGGCGACCGCACGGAGCAGTATCTGCCGCTGTCGATCGTGCGGGCGCGGCTCATGGACCGCTTCACGATGGAGGATATTCCCTATCGCACGGGCGGTCCGGCGCGCTTCGTGCGCGTCGCCGAGACCGGCGGCCGCCTCGGATTCATCACGCCCATGACCCACAACTTCTGCGAGAGCTGCAACAGGGTGCGGCTCACCTGCACGGGGACGCTCTATATGTGTCTCGGGCAGGAGGATGCGGCCGACCTGAGGTCGCCGCTCCGCGCGAGCGCCGATGACACGCTGCTGTCCGCGGCGATCGACGAGGCCATCGGCCGCAAGCCGAAGGGCCACGACTTCGTCATCGACCGGCGCACCCGCCGCCCGGCGGTCTCGCGCCACATGAGCGTGACCGGCGGCTGATCCCTCGGCCGATCCGCCTCCCCGCACTGGTGGGATTGAACTCAACTCCGTCCAGCCCGGCGGTTTATGCAGACCGGGCATGTGGCAGGCCGGACAGCGCTTTTCTCGCGCCGGGTTCCCGTGCCACAAGGGTGATCTGCCGCTCGCGTGAATCGCGGGGAGAATGCCCGGAGGCTCACCTGCAAGGCTCGATGCCGTCGCCCCTCGGATCGATTGCGGCCGGCAGCGAGAACCTGCGCGGCATCCTGGCGATGACCGCCGCCATGGCGAGCTTCGTGTTCGGGGACACGATCATCAAGCTCGCCGGCCGGGAGTTGCCGCCGGGCGAGATGATGTTCCTGCGCGGGCTCTTCTCCAGCGCCGCCACGGTGGCCGTCGCCTACGCGACCGGTGCGCTGAAGAGCGCCTATCTCGCCGTGACGCCGCTCATGGCCCTGCGGACGCTCGGCGACATCGGCGCGACCGCGCTGTTCTTCCTGGCGCTGTTGCGTCTGCCGTTTGCGGAGGTCAGCGCCATCAGCCAGTTCACGCCGCTGGCGCTCACCGCCGCTGCGGCGATATTCCTCAACGAGCCGGTCGGCTGGCGCCGCTGGCTGGCGCTGATCGCCGGCCTTGCCGGAGTGCTCATCATCATCCGCCCGGGGGGCAGCGCGTTCGACTGGGCGGCGCTGTTCGTCATGGGCTCGGTGCTGTGCGTCACCACCCGCGATCTGCTCACCCGCCATATCGGGCTGGCGCTGCCGGCACTGCTGCTCGCATCCATCTCGGCCATCAGCGTGACCGCCGGCGGCCTCATGCTGCTGCCGCTCGAGACCTGGAAAATGCCGTCCGCCGGCCTGATGCTGCTGCTGGCCGCGAGCGGTGTCACCGTGTTCGGCGGCAACTACTGGACCATCATGGCCATGCGCACCGGCGAGATGGCAGTGGTCTCGCCCTTCCGTTATGCCGCGACGCCGTTCGCGGTCGTCTCCGGCTATCTCGTTTTCAGCGAGCTGCCCGATCGCGTGACGTTCATCGGCATCGGCATCGTCATCGGCGCCGGGCTCTATACGCTGCACCGGGAGCGCGTGCGCAGGCGCGCCAGCCGCAAAACAGAGTGACGAGAGAAAAAAGCTGCCTCACGCCAGGGCAGAGCGCACGGCGGCGCGGATCTGGTCGAGAGACAGCGGCTTGCTCACGAAGCCGGCCACCTGGATCCCGAGCTTCTCGACGCGGTCGGTGCCGCCCATGAATCCGGACATGAGCAGGATACGGGTCCGCGGCGCTGCCTCGGCTGCACGCCTCGCCAGCTCGATGCCGTCCAGGCCCGGCATCTCGACGTCGCTCAGCAGCAGGTCGAATGCCGCCGGCGCGTCCAGCAACTGCTGG
Organism: Hyphomicrobiaceae bacterium; assembly: GCA_023384095.1. Classification (GTDB taxonomy): domain Bacteria; phylum Pseudomonadota; class Alphaproteobacteria; order Rhizobiales; family Hyphomicrobiaceae; genus ZC4RG25. The sequence goes on along the minus strand of JAHDXT010000003.1, from coordinate 59,844 downwards.
ATCGCCTCATTGCCGTCCTGGCAGCGCACGACCTCGTGTCCGTCGCCGGCCAGGGCCCGGCCGAGGAGGTCGAGGGCCGTCGGATCGTCGTCCGCCAGCAGAATGCGAGCCATGTCCCTCCTCCAGGTCCGGCTCCGGCGACCGGTGATCAGCGCGTCGAGAGCTGTCCTACGAACGGCAGCTCGCGGTACCGGTGCCCGAGGTCCATGCCATAGCCTACCACGAACACGTTCGGGCACTCGAACGCGGCAAGGTCCGCCTCGACCTGCACGGCGCGGCGCACCCGCTTGTCGAGCAGAACGCAGGTCATCACCTGCCTCGCGCCGCGCGCCACGACGAGATCCTTGGCGAAAGCGAGTGTGCGGCCCGATTCCAGGATGTCGTCGACCAGCAGGACGTTGCGGCCCTCGACGTCCATCTCGATGTCGCGCAGGATCTCCACCTTCCCCGACGATTTCGTGCTCTTGCGATAGCTCGACAGCGAGATGAAATCGACCTCGGGCTCGATCCCGACGCGATGCAGAGCACGGATCAGGTCGGCTGCGAAAACGAAGCTGCCCTTGAGGACGGCGACCACCAGCAGCCGGTCGAGCCCGCTTGCTGCGATCCGGGCTGCGAGCCCATCGATCCGCCTGGCGATCTCCTCCGGCGGGAAGATCACCTCGATGCGGCTGTCGTCGGTGACTTCATTCATTACGCTTCCCCGGAACATGGATGATTTGCTCCACATATCGGCCGAATGGCATTCCGCTGCAATGGTGAACCCCATGACCCGTCTCCGGCTGCGGCATGGCGCCGTCTCGGCCCTGCGAGGCCGCAGCCGGGCTGGTTGGCGCCAAAGCCGAATTGCGATCCGGACTGGACTTACACGACCCCGCCACAATCCTGAGATTGATCACTACCGGCGCTTCCCGCATAAGAAGCGACGAGGGGGATCCGCGGGGTTGGTCGGGACGTGATCCGGTTACAGAACGTCGGAATGAAGTACGGGCGGGGGCCGGAAGTCCTCCGCGAGGTGACGTTTCACCTCAAGCCCGGCTCGTTCCACTTCCTGACCGGCCCGTCCGGCGCCGGCAAGAGCACGCTGCTCCGGCTCCTGTTCCTCTCGCTGGCGCCGAGCCGCGGCCAGCTCCACATCTTCGATCAGGATGTCGGCCGCATGACACCGGCTCGCCGGGCGCAGCTCAGGCGGCGCATCGGCATCGTGTTCCAGGACTTCCGCCTGCTCGACCACCTCACGACCTGGGAGAACGTCGCACTGCCGTTGCGAGTGGTCGGCAAGCGCATTGCCGACTACAAGGAGGACGTCACCGATCTGCTGCAGTGGGTGGGGCTAGGCGAGCGGATGCATGCGTTTCCGTCGGTGCTGTCGGGCGGTGAGAAGCAACGCGCGGCGATCGCCCGCGCGGTCATCGGCAAGCCCGAGCTGCTGCTGGCCGACGAGCCCACCGGCAACGTCGACCCGCAGATGGCGCGCCGCCTGTTGCGGCTCTTCATCGAGCTGAACCGGCTGGGAACCTCGGTCGTCATCGCCACCCACGATCATCAACTGATGCGGCAGTTCAAGTCGCCGCGCCTGGAGCTGCACGAGGGTCATGTCAGGATCGTATGACAGACCGGTGGCGTCGTCCCGGCCAGGCCCGCCCCGCCACGACGATTTCGACCCGCATGAGAGCACGGTGGATCCGGTGACCGGGCCGCCCGAGTACGAGCTGGGAGTGCCTGGCCCAGCTCCGCTGCATCGGCGCGAGGTCCACGCCGCGGGCCGGGCCGCCGCCAACAAGGACCCGGCCAGGACGCCGATCGTCCCCGCGGGGTCGGTGACGGGCCGCTCGCTGACGCTCGTGGTCTCGATCATGTGCTTCTTCGCCTGCCTGACAGCCGGCGCCGTGTACATGATCAATCAATCGGCGTCGGCCTGGCTCAGGGACATCGCCAGCGAGGTCACGGTCCAGCTCGAGCCGCGCCAGGCCGCGGACATGGAAAGGGCGGTCGCCGACGTCGTCGCCTTCCTGAGCCGCCAGCCTGGAGTGCGCGCCGCGCGCGGCCTGAGCATCGCCGAGTCGAATTCACTGCTCGAGCCGTGGCTCGGCCAGTCGGAGGCGCTGAAGTCGCTGCCTGTGCCCCGCCTCGTGGCCTTGGAGCTCGACCGCGGCCAGCCTCCGGACATGACGATCCTGCGGGGAGCGCTGGCACGGCAGTTCAAGGGCGTGACGCTCGACGATCACCGGCACTGGCAGCAGCAGATCCGCACCGTAACCCGGTCCTTCGCGCTCGGCGGCCTCGCCATCCTGATGCTGGTGGCGTCGGCGACGACGGCAATCATCGTCTCGGCCACGCGCAGCTCCATGGCCTCGAACCGGGAGATCGTCGAGGTGCTGCATTTCGTCGGCGCCACCGACAAGTTCATCGCGCGCGAGTTCGAGCGGCACTTCCTGTCGCTCGGCATTCGCGCGGGCCTCGTCGGCGCGGTCTGCGCCATCGCCGTCTTTCTCATGATGCCGAGCATGATGGAGCTGCTCGGCGGAGGCACCGTCACCCTCGCCGAGGTGCGGCGCCTGGTCGGGGCGGGCGCGCTCGACACGCCCGGCTTTGTTCTGCTCGGCTTCGTGGTGGTGGTGATCGCTGGCCTGTGCATGCTCACGTCCCGGTTCGGCGTCTACCGCATCCTGCACGCGCGCCAATGACCGCGACCGGCCGTGACCCTCGATAATTTCGGGGAGGGGTCGCATTTTCGGCTGGATGGATTAGGTTGCGTCGCAACGGGATGGCCCGGAGTGCCGGTGAGCGGCAGTCGGCGGGCGATTGGAAAACCTGTTGGATGGCGAAGGCGCGGCGAGCGTGGTGGCTGGGGATCGGATCGGGCTTGGCGGCGGCCGCCCTGCTCACACTCGGCTTCGTGCTGTTTGCCGCCGCCGCGACGCGCGACCCCATGCTGCCGGTGCAGAAAGCCGATGGCATCGTGGCGCTCACGGGTGCGCAGCATCGCATCATGGTGGGCGCGAAACTGCTGGCCGACGGGCACGCCGGCAGGCTGCTCGTGACCGGGGTCAACCGCCAGACGAGCAGCGGCGAGATTCGCCGGCTGGCCCGGCTCGGCAAGAGGCTGTTCGACTGCTGCGTCGATCTCGGCTATGAGGCGCAGGACACCGTGGGCAATGCCGAGGAGACGCGCTCGTGGGCCACCGCGCACGGCTTCTCGAGCCTGATCGTCGTCACCTCGAGCTATCACATGCCGCGCAGCCTGGTCGAGTTGGGCAGGGTGATGCCGGAGGTCAGGCTGATCGCCTATCCGGTGCTCCCCCGGCAGCTCCGCAATAAGGCCTGGTGGACCAGTCCGGGATCGTTCTGGCTGCTCGCATCGGAGTACCTGAAGTTCCTGCCCTCCGCGGCGCGGTTCGTCGTGGCGCGCTTGGCTCGCACGTTCGAGCCCAGAGCCGTCGCGACGGCGGAGCCGGCCAGCCGCTCTTGACGCCCGAGAGTCCATCCGATGCTGCGCTCCATCGTTTTCGCCGCCGTCTTCTATCTCAACACGGCCGCATTCCTGCTGCTGGCCAGCCCCTTGCTGCTGGGACCGCGCTCGTGGGCCATGGCGGCGCTGAGGCTGCACGCCCGGGTCAGCTTGTGGTGGCTCGAGGTCATCGTGGGCACGCGCATGGAGGTGAGGGGGCTCGAGAGGCTGCCGCCCGGCCCGGTCCTGATCGCCGCCAAGCACCAGTCGGCCTGGGACACGTTCGCTCTGGTTCCGTTATTCCGCGATCCGGCGCTCGTCATGAAGGCGGAGCTCATGCGCATACCGCTCTATGGCTGGTTCTCGCGCAAATTCGGCATGATCCCCATCCGACGCGAGGCCGGGCCGTCGGCGCTGCGCGAGATGCTGCGCGAAGCGCGGGCGCGCGCGGCGGCCGGTCGGGAGATCCTGGTCTTCCCCGAGGGCACGCGGCGCACTCCCGGAGCCCCGCCGGACTATAAGCCGGGGCTTTCGCTGCTCTACGAGGGCCTGGGCCTGCCCTGCGTGCCACTGGCGCTGAATTCAGGCCTGTTCTGGCCGCGCCGCCGGATCGAGCGCTATCCCGGCACGATCGTCGTCGAGATCCTCGAGCCTATTGCACCCGGCCTCGGGCGATCCGAATTCAAGTCTGCGGTCGTCGAGAGGATCGAAACGGCCTGCGCGCGGCTCGTCGCGGAGGCGGCGGCTGGTCCGGCCGCACCGCCTGGCGCGCGCCAGCTTACGGACACAAAACAGGAACGTTGAGTGAACAAAAGTTTTGACAGGGGCGCGTGGAAGGACTACTTTCCAGGGGTCTCGCGGAGTTCGGCATGCATCCAGATCCGTTCAGCATCAGCCCCATCTCGGAGCACGTCTGGCAGCGTAAGTACCGCCTGCAATCGGCGGATGGGGAGCCTGTCGACCGCACGGTGGAGGGGACCTGGCGCAGGATCGCACGCACCGCAGCAGCGGTGGAGAAGGGCGGCAGGAGGGTCCGCGAGCAATGGGCCGAGCGCTACTTCGAGGCGCTGGCCGATTTCAGTTTTCTGCCGGCGGGCCGCATCATCGCCGGCGCCGGCAGCGGCCGTCAGGTGACGCTGTTCAACTGCTTCGTCATGGGCCGGATCGAGGACGACCTGAGCTCGATCTTCGAGAACGTCAAGGAAGCGGCGCTGACGATGCAGCAGGGCGGCGGCATCGGCCACGATTTCTCGACCCTGCGCCCGAAGGGGGCCCTCGTCAGGAGCATCGGCGCGGATGCTTCGGGTCCGGTCAGCTTCATGGACGTGTGGGACGCCATGTGCCGCACCATCATGTCGGCCGGCGCCCGGCGCGGCGCCATGATGGCGACGCTCAGGTGCGATCACCCGGACATCGAGGAGTTCGTTGCGGCGAAGGCCGATCCCGCCCGCTTGCGCAACTTCAACCTTTCGGTGCTCGTCACCGATGCTTTCATCCGGGCGGTGCGCGAGGACCGGCCGTGGGATCTCGTGTTCGGCGGTCGCGTGTTCCGCACGGTGAGGGCCCGCGAGCTGTGGGAGCGCATCATGCGCGCCACCTACGAGTTCGCCGAGCCGGGCGTCATCTTCATCGACCGGGTCAACGACGAGAACAACCTCGCCTACTGCGAGCAGATCTTCGCGACCAATCCGTGTGGCGAGCAGCCGCTGCCGGCCTACGGCGCCTGCCTGCTCGGCTCCATCAACCTGGCGCGGCTCGTCGAAAGGCCGTTCGAGGCCGGGGCGGACGTCAGTCTCGGGCGGCTCGAGGAGCGCGTCAGGATCGCGGTGCGGCTGCTCGACGTCATGATCGATGCATCTAATTATCCGCTCGAGGCGCAGCGCAAGGAGGCCGTGGCCAAGCGGCGCATCGGCCTCGGCGTGACGGGCCTCGCCGATGCGCTGATCTTTGCCGGCGCCCGCTACGGCTCGCCGCGGGCGCTGGCGCTCGCGGAGACCTGGATGGCGCACGTGCAGCGGGCGGCCTATCTCGCGAGCGCGGAGCTCGCCGCCGAGAAGGGCGCCTTCCCGCTCTATGACGCGGAGCGCTTCCTGGCCCGTCCGGGCGTGGCGCGGCTGGCGCCGGAGGTGCGCCGGGCCATCGCCGATACCGGCATCCGCAACGGCTGCCTGACGTCGATCGCCCCGACCGGGACCATCTCGCTGCTGGCCGGCAACGTGTCGAGCGGGGTCGAGCCGGTGTTCGACTTCCTCTACAAGCGCCGCGTGCTGGAGCGCGACGGCAGCCATCGCGAGATATTGGTGGAGGACTATGCGCACGCGGTCTTCCGGTCCCGCTTCGGGGAAGGTAGGCCGTTGTTCGACTCCTTCGTCACCACGGGCGAGCTGCCGGTGTCGGCACACCTGGAGATGCAGGCCGCCCTGCAGCGCCATGTCGACAGCTCGATCTCGAAGACGATCAACTGCCCGCCGGGCATGCCCTTCGAGGCCTTCCAGAACGTCTACCTCGACGCCTACGAGCTCGGGCTCAAGGGCTGCACCACGTTCCGGCCGAACCCGGTCACAGGGGCCGTTCTCTCGAGCCGGACGGCAGCGGATCAGGCCGCGGCCGAGGGCCGGCCGAAAGAGGCGGCCGGCAATGACCCCAAACTGACGGAGGCTGCCATGCAGCGATCGCTCGCCCAGCGCAGCTCCGAGGACGGCGTCGTCTACATGGCCAGACCGCTCGAGCGCGAGGCGGCGCTTGCGGGCTTTACCTACAAGCTGAAGTGGCCGGGCAGCGACCACGCCATCTACATCACCATCAACGACATCGAGCACGACGGCCGGCGCCGGCCGTTCGAGATCTTCATCAACACACGCAACCTGGAGCACTACGCCTGGACGGTGGCTTTGACGCGGATGATCAGCGCCGTGTTCCGTCGCGGCGGCGACGTGAGCTTCGTGGTCGAAGAGCTCAAGGCGGTCTTCGACCCGCAGGGTGGCCAATGGATGGGCGGGCGTTATGTGCCGAGCCTGCTCGCCGCCATCGGAGGCGTGATCGAGACGCACATGGTGCGCACCGGATTCCTGCAGGGCGGCGAGAGCGCCGCGCCCGTTCTCGAGTTGCGGCAGGCCGGCGGCGACGGGGAGCGGATGCCGGCGGCGAGCGCCGCCGCGGCTGCGGCCCAGCGGGTCCGTTCCTGCCCGCGATGCAGCTCACTGGCGTTCGTGCGGGAAGAGGGATGCTGGGTGTGCCGCGACTGCGGGTTCTCGCGCTGCGGCTGATCGTCGGCTGGATGGCTCAGGGGCGCGCCTCCCAGTCTCCATTCCATCAAGATGTGGCTGGATCGGCAGACATCGCAGAGTAACCGTTCACTCGAGGCCGATCAGATCTCGAGAGCACGCCCGCGGCGGGGAACCAGACTGGCTGCCGGGCGTTCCATTGCCGTACAGGGATGCACTTCACCTTCACGACGCCGTCAAATGTCTACGATGCAGCCCTATTTCGGCTGAAAATACACGTCACCTTCACCACGGTCCGGCGACAACGGCAGCGTGGCAGGGACGCCGAGGGTTCGTAAATGAGTGCGCGTATCGTCGAGCTATCGCGGGTCGCCGCGGCCAGGGCCGCTGCGGTCGCGCAGGTGGACGAAGCTGGCCTTGCCGAGCCGTCCGCCGAGCAGTTCCAGTTCTGGGCGGGTGCATCGGGTGAGCGCTACGTCCATTCGGTTTTCAGCCTGATCGGCTGCCCGGAGCTGCCCAAGGCGGTCTATGTGCTGTCGCGCTGCGACAAGCGCGGGCGGCAAACGGTGCTGCGGGTCGGCCGGACCGAGCATGAGGCGCCGTCCCTCAATCTGGCGGAGATCCGCCATCGCGGGGCGCAGCTCGGAGCCAACCAGGTCCACGTCCATTTCCTGGCTGGCAGCGAGCGCAAGCGGCGACGTGTCGAGCTCGACCTTCGCACCGCCCATTTTTCCGAGCTCAGCGCCGAGAGCTCGTCGTCCATGCGGCACTGAGGCGCTTCAGGCCCGAGCTGGACTACGTCGAGCGGCTGCGCGCCGCCCAGGCCGAGATCTGCCGCCGGTATATGAAGCGGCGCCGCTCGCCGACTGTCAGCCGCGGCGCGTCGACCGGCACGTGACGGCAGGCATTGAGCAGCGCCGCGGCGCCGTGGCTGCCGCGATCTCCGGATCTGCCCCGTGCGAAATGAGCGCCGATCCGGCTCAGGACCCGGCTCAGCTCGGGCTCCCGGATTCCGAGACCGTCGAGGTGAGCCAGCGTGTTGATGAGGTAGTCGAGGTTCGGTCCGGATATCCCGCACGCGCCGCGGATGAGGCGCGTCTGCCTGGCCAGCCCGAGGCGTCCCGCATAGCTCGGATGGCGGCGCTCGACGATGTAGGCGAGGGCGAGCACCTCGCGGCGCGGCTCGCCGTCGAGCGCTACCGGAACCAGCGTGTCGCGGTAGACGCCGTTGATCTGCTCGCGCGCGCTCAGGTACTCGAGCGTCTGGGCGCGCCGAGCCGCGGCGATCCGGAAGGCGAGCCCGTGGCAGGTGCCGCCGCGATCGAGCCCCAGCACCAGCCCGGGCCGCTCCGCGCTGCCCCGGTGGTGGGTCGAGAAGACGCAGAAGCAGCGCCGGTAGCCGACCAGGGTCGCGCGCCGCATCTCCTCGTAGTCGAAGCCCGGCCGCCACATCAGGGATCCGTAGCCGAACACCCATAGGTCGTCGTGGTCGGTCCCGCGCCTGGCCTCGTTCACGGCTGCGTGCTGCTTTCCGCAGCGGACGCCTTCGCCTGCTGGCGTCCGAAATCGGGCGCCGCCGTGTCCTGCCCCGCCTGGATGATGCCGCGCCGGACCGTGCGGGCGGCCGAGAACAGCTCGAACAGGGTGCGGCCGTCTCCATAGCGGATGGCGCGCTGCAGTGCGGTCAGGTCCTCCGAGAAGCGGCCGAGCATTTCCAGCACCGCCTCCTTGTTGTTGAGGAAGACGTCGCGCCACATGGTCGGGTCGGACGACGCGATGCGCGTGAAGTCGCGGAAGCCGCCAGCCGAGAACTTGATCACCTCGCTGTCCGTGACCCGCTCCAGATGCGCCGCGGTGTTGACGATGTTGTAGGCGATCAGGTGCGGCACGTGGCTGGTGATCGCGAGCACCAGGTCGTGATGCTCTGCCCCCATCAGCTCGACGTTGGAGCCGAGCGCCTGCCACAGCCGCTGCAGGCGCGCCACCGCCCTCGGGTCGGCGCCCTCCGGCGGCGTCAGGACGCACCAGCGGTTGTCGAACAGCTCGGCGAAGCCCGCCTCCGGGCCCGAGTGCTCCGTGCCGGCGATCGGATGGCCGGGGATGAAGTGCACGCCCGGCGGCACGTGCGGGGCGACGTCCCGGATCGCCGCGCCCTTGACCGAGCCGACGTCGGTCAGGATGGCGCCGGGCGCGAGATGCGGCGCGATTTCGCGGACGATCTCGCCGTAGACGCCCAGCGGAACGCAAAGGACCACCAGGTCGGCGCCTTCGACGGCGTCGGCCGGGCTCGCATATGCCCTCTCCACGAGGCCCAATCTCAGCGCCGTGGCGCGTGTCGCCTCGGACTTCGCGCTGCCGACGATGGAGCCCGCCAGCCCGCGCCGGCGCAGCGCGTGGCTGATCGACGAGCCGATCAGGCCGATGCCGATCAGCGCAACCCGCTGGAACATGGGGCCGCTCACCGCGCCGCCCCTTCCATGAATGCCGCCAGCGCGGCAACGGTTGCCCGGTTCTCGGCCTCGGTGCCGATCGTCACCCGGAGCGCGCCCGGCAGGCCGTATCCGCCCACCCTGCGCACGATGACGGCGCGCGACTGCAGAAAGGCGTTCGCCGCATCGGCGTTCCGACCCGCGCCCTCCGGGAAGTGGACGAGAATGAAGTTGGCCACGCTCGGCGTCACGCGGAGCCCGAGCTTCCTCAGCTCGGCGGAGAGCCAGGGCAGCCACGTCTCGTTGTGGGCCACGGACTTGTCGACGTGACCGTGGTCCTCGAGCGCCGCGATCCCGGCAGCGATCGCCGGTGCGGAGACGTTGAAGGGGCCGCGGATGCGGTTCAGCGCGTCGGCGACCGCGGCCGGGCAGTAGGCCCAGCCGAGACGCAGCGCGGCCAGTCCATGGATCTTCGAGAAGGTCCGCGTCATCACCGTGTTGCCGGTGGTGGCGACGAGCTCGATGCCGGCCTCGTAGTCGTTGCGGCGGACATACTCGCTGTAGGCGGCGTCGAGCACCAGCAGGACGTTGCCCGGCAGCCCCTGCCGCAGCCGGCGGATCTCGTCGAAGGGAATATAGGTGCCGGTCGGATTGTTCGGGTTGGCGACGAACACGACCTTCGTCCTCGGCGTCACCCGGGCGAGGATCGCATCGACGTCCGTGTGCAGGTCCTTCTCCGGCGCGACCACGGGCGTGCCGCCGCAGCCGAGCGTGGCGATGCGGTAGACGAGGAACCCGTGCTCGGTGAAGATCGCCTCGTCGCCGGGCTCGAGGTAGGCGTGCGCCAGCAGGTTCAGGAGCTCGTCGGAGCCCGCGCCGCAGACGATGCGGTCCGGGTTGAGGCCGTGAACGCGCGCAATGGCCTGCCGCAGGCCGGTAGCGCTGCCGTCGGGGTAGCGCTCGAGGCTGCCCGCGGCGGCCTTGAAGGCTGCGGTCGCCGCGGCGCTCGGGCCGAGCGGGTTCTCGTTGGACGACAGCTTGGCCGGCTTCATGCCGCCGGGGACGCTGCTCTCGCCCGGCACATAGGCCTCGATCTCCATCACGCCCCGCCTGGGGGCCGGCATTCCGCTCGCCATGACGCGTCCGACTGTCCCGATCCTCAAAACCGGCCCGATTGATATGCGCCCCGCCCGGCGAAAGCAAACAAACGATTGACATTCACTGGCAACGGCATAGCTAACCGCTCTCGTGAGCATGGAGGGCCCGCCCGGGCGAGCCCTCCCGGCCGGACCGCGAGCGAGAGCGCCGAGAGCGCAAGTGAGCGCCGTTGAGGGATTGCGCCATGAATTCGGTCAATCCGCAGGATTTCGACCCCGCTGGCGCTGCCTGCCGGCTCAGCGAGGCGCAGCAGCCGTCCAGCAAGGTGATGCGGTTCGGAGCCGACGAGCCTTTGACGCTCGATTGCGGCCAGTCGCTGGCGCCCTACGTCCAGGCCTACCAGACCTACGGAGAGCTCGACGCCGGCAAGTCGAACGCGGTCCTCGTCTGCCACGCGCTGACGGGCGACCAGCACGTCGCCAACGAGCACCCCATCACCGGCAAACCCGGCTGGTGGGCGACGATGGTCGGGCCGGGCAGGCCGATAGACACGAACCGCTTCTTCGTCATCTGCCCCAACATCCTCGGCGGCTGCATGGGCTCGACGGGACCTGCCTCCCGCAATCCGGAGACGGGCGAGGTCTATGGGCTCGATTTCCCCGTCATCACCGTCGGCGACATGGTGGACGCCCAGGTGCGCCTCATCGACCGGCTCGGCATCGACCAGCTCTTCTGCGTGATCGGCGGCTCGATGGGCGGCATGCAGGTGCTGGAGTGGGCGGCGCGGCACAAGGAGCGCGTGTTCTCGGCGGTTCCGGTCGCCTCGGCGGCCCGGCACACCTCCCAGAACATCGCCTTCCACGAGGTCGGCAGGCAGGCGGTCATGGCCGATCCCGAATGGCAAGGCGGCAAGTACCTGGAAAATGGAAAGGTGCCGAGACGCGGGCTGGCGGTGGCGCGCATGGCCGCGCACATCACCTATCTGTCGGAGCAGGCGCTGCACCTCAAGTTCGGCCGCAATCTGCAGGACCGGACCGCACGCTCGTTCTCCTTCAGCGCCGATTTCCAGGTCGAAAGCTATCTGCGCCACCAGGGCATCAGCTTCGTCGACCGCTTCGACGCCAACAGCTATCTCTACATCACCCGGGCCATGGACTATTTCGACCTCGCCGCCGAGCATGGCGCGGTGCTGGCCAACGCCTTCAAGGGCACCAGAACCCGGTTCTGCGTCGTCTCGTTCACCAGCGACTGGCTCTACCCGACCCGCGAGTCGAAGGAGATCGTGCGGGCGCTCAACGCCGTGGCGGCCGACGTGTCGTTCGTCGAGATCGAAAGCGACAAGGGGCACGACGCCTTCCTGCTGGACGAGCCGGAGCTGTTCGCGACCATACGCGGGTTCATCGGCTCGGCTGCGGCCAGGCGCGGCATCGCGGCCGCTCGCGCCGGCTGACGAGTGCGAGGTGATCGTTCGCCCATGCTGAAGTCGCAAAATCCGCTCCAGGTCACGGCCAGGGTCGACCATCTGCTCATCGCCGAGATGGTGGCCGACGGGGCGCGTGTGCTCGACGTCGGCTGCGGCGACGGCGCGCTGCTGCAGCTTCTGACCGACACGAAGAGCGTCGACGGGCGCGGCATCGAGATCGAGCGCGACCGGGTGAACGCCTGCGTGGCGCGCGGCCTGTCGGTGATCCAGGGCGACGCGGACCGGGATCTCGACGATTACCCGGACGATTCCTTCGACTATGCCATCCTGAGCCTCACGATCCAGGCGACGCTGCGGCCCAAGCCGGTGCTTCAGAACCTGCTCAGGATCGGCCGGCGCGCCATCGTCTCGTTTCCCAATTTCGGCCACTGGCGCGTGCGCGCCCAGCTCCTCTTCACCGGACGGATGCCGCAGACCGAGAACCTGCCCGACCCCTGGTACGAGACCCCCAACGCGCACCTGTGCACCATCACCGACTTTGCGCGGCTGTGCGAGATGGTGAATGCGGACGTCGAGCGGTCGGCGGCGTTCAACTCCTCGGGCCGGCAGCTCTCGCCGCGGGTACCGCTGACCGTGCAGAACATCTTCGGCGAGAAGGCTGTATTCCTGTTGAGGCGCCGGTCGGCCTACCTCCTCGGCTGACAATCGTGCTCGGCTTCGTTCCTCGGGGATGCACTTCCCGGTATCGTGACGAGCCGCCCGAGCACGCGCGCCCGCGCCTTTCTGCCGACGGGGGCGGCCAGCTCCTTGCGGGCCTCAACCATGATGACGCCGCCGAACCCGGGCGAGAGCCGCGCGCCGAACCTCTCGAACGCCGTCGCGGACCTCATCACCATGCGCGATTCGATGGGCGGCACGTAGAGCGCCACCGACCAGTCGAACGGGCTGAACATGGCCTCGTCCAGGAGCTGCTCGAGCTGGCTGCGGCTGTAGGGCCGGCCCTGGCCGAACGGGGTGCGGTCGAGGCGCGCCCAGACCCCTCTGCGGTTGGGCACGATCATCATCAGCCGGCCCTGCGGGGAGAGCACGCGCCACATCTCGCGCAGCATGGGCCGCGGGCGATCGGCGGTCTCCAGGCAGTGGACCGCCAGCAGCCGGTCGACGGAGTTGTCCGGCAAAGGGAGCTGATCCTCCTCGACGAGCACGCTCATCCTGGCGCCCGTCTCCGGCCACACGAGCGCGCCCTGCGCCGCCGGCATCAGCGCGCCGAGCCGCAGCGCCTCGCCCCTGAAGGTACCGAGATACGGGGTGGCGAAGCCGAGCCCGATCAGCGTCTCGCCCTGCAGCCGGCGCCAGCGCGCGCGGATGCGATGGGCGAGCAGCCGGCGCACCATGAGGCCGAGCGGCCTGCCGTAGAAGTCTCTCAGTTCGGCAACGTCAGAGTTCATAACCCGATCTGTGCATGCGCCCGCCCGCCTGCCCATGATGCACGAATCCGGGCCGGAATGCAGGCGGTTGCATTCCATGGACCCGCTGGTAGGCTGCCGCCGATGTCGACTGACGATCATCGTGCCCGTGGAGATTCAGTCGTGGCGCAGCTCGAAATCCACCAGTTCCCCTGCCTCAGCGACAACTACGGCGTGCTGATCAGGGATGCCGGCGCCGACGTGGTCGCATCCATAGATGCGCCCGAGGCCGAGGCCGTGAAGCGCGCGCTGGCGGAGAAGGGCTGGCGCCTCACTCATATCCTCACCACACATCATCACGTCGACCACACCGCCGGAAATCTGGCGCTCAAAGCCGAGACCAACTGCACCATCATCGGCCCGCGCGGAGAGGCGGCCAAGATTCCAGGGCTGGATCAGGCGGTCGGAGAGGGCGACGTGTTCACGTTCGGCTCATTTCAGGTCCACGTCTTCGACACGCCGGGCCATACCGCCGGTCACATCATCTACTGGCTGCCCGCCGCCGATGCGGCTTTCGTCGGCGACACCCTGTTCGCGATCGGCTGCGGGCGGGTCATCGAGGGGACCCGCGAGACCATGTGGCAGTCGCTCGAGAAGGTCATGGCGCTGCCGCCCTCGACCACCGTCTACTGCGGGCACGAGTATACGCTCGCCAACGCCCGCTTCGCCCTGACGATCGAGCCCGAGAACGACGCCTTGCAGCAGCGCGCGAAGGAAGTCGAGCGGCTGGTGGCGGCAGGTCAGCCGACGCTGCCGACCCGCATCGATCTGGAGCTCGCGACCAACCCGTTCCTCAGACCCGGAAGTCCGGACATCCGCCGGCGGCTGGGGATGGTGGGCGAGCCGGATTGGAAAGTCTTCGGCGAGATTCGCAGTCGCAAGGACCGGGCCTGAGCTTCAGTCGCCCATCCTCGCGACATCGCACGACCGCTTGGCGCGCAACCTATTGGCGTGCCATTCGGCGATATCGCGCCTCTGATCGCATGAACGCCGGCGGCGCTGCGGGGGCTCCGGACGTTATCCACCATGGATCGAAGGGCGAAACGGCCACAATATGCCGAGTTTGTGCTGAATTCGAGCCGATATCCGGACCAAGGAAAGGGACAGGAGCGGTGCCGCGCTTGCGAGGCCAGTGCGACTCATGAACACTGCCGAATCAAACAACACGAATGTGGCGGCAAGCGGGGGCTTACGGATGAAGCGCGAGACCGCAGGGCAAATCCTCAGCGCGGTGTTCGTCGACTACGACAACATCTACCTGTCGCTGAAACGCAAGAACGAGGAGGCCGCCAAGCGGTTCGCCAAGGACGCCGGCGCCTGGCTGGCCGAGATCGAGAGCGGCCGCCTCATCACGCCGACCAACAAGCTCCCCGCCAACGTGCAGCGCCGGATCGTGCTGAACCGCTGCTATGGCAACCCGGTGCCGCGGCGGAACCAGAACGACAACTCGACCGACATGAGCTCCTTTCCGTTCGTCAGGCATCACTTCCTGCGCGCGGGCTTCGAGGTCGTCGACTGCCCGCCGCTGACGGCGCAGCTCAAGAACTCCTCCGACATCCGCATGGTGATGGACGTTCGCGACTACCTGCACCACGACACGTATTTCGACGAGTTCGTGATCCTGTCGGGCGATGCCGACTTCACTCCTGTGCTGCACCGCCTGCGTGCGCATGCCCGGCGCACGGTGGTGTTCGCCAACGACTTCACCGCCGCCCCATACGTCGCCATCGCCGATGGCGAGATCCGCGAGTCGGACCTGATGTCGCTCATTCTCGAAAACAGGCTCTCGGGGGCAACGCACGATGCGCCCGCCGCCCTGGCGGCGCGCGAGCCTGTCGAGGACATCCGGCGGGAGATCATTGCCGAGATCTCGACGGCCGTTCGCGGCGCCGGCTCGCCGCTGCCGCTCGAGGCCCTGGCCGAGCGCGCGACGCGGCTGCTCGGTCACGAGCGGACGGTCGGGTCCAATTGGGCCGGCGCCGGCAGCTTCCGCGAGCTGCTTCTGCAGAGCCTGCCCGAGGGCATCCGACTGAGCGAGCAGCCACCCTACGTCGTCTACGATGCGGCTCGCAAACAGGTCGAGACTCCTGTGCTGCCGCGAGCCGAGCGGCTGGACCGGACAGCCGCCCTCGCGGCGCCTCGCCGGGGTGCGGCAGCACCAGGAGCAACTGCCGCGGAGGCGCTGACCCAGGCGCTGGAGCCAGCAGCCGCCGCGCCCAAACGCGCGGCGCCGGCCCAACCCGCTCAGCAGTCATTCCGTGCCGCCGCCACGCCGCCGGCCGCGCAACCGCGCCAGAGCGGTCTCGATCTCCCGAAGCCGCCAGCGCAGCGCAGCGCCGCGCCGCCGCCGAGCGCCCCGCCGCCGACCAGGAGCGCCGAGAACGCAGCGGCGCTTCAGCAGTCGATCGCGCGCATTCACGAGGCCTGCCAGGCTCCTCCGCTATCGCCGCCCGAGTACAGGGCGTTGTTCGAGCTTCTGGCACAGGAGCTGAACGAGGCCGGCCTGCAGGGCGCTCAGACAGTCGCCAGCGTGGCCGCTCGCGCGCGCGAGATCGGCCTGGACATCCGGGGCGACGACATCCGCTTCGCACTCGACGTGGTGAGCGAGGCCGACCCCTGGTTCGAGCAGGGCGCTTCCGCCAATCTCTTCGCCGGGCGCTTCCGCAACTTCGTCGTCGCGCGCTGCCGCGGTCACGGACTGAGCCTGACGCCGGACGAGATCGACCTGATCGACGCGTGGTTCACCGGAGCGGGCTCGCCGCCCGTGCCGGCCCGGCAGACCGCGCCGCCGCCGCCGCAACCCGCCGCGCGTGCGCCGACCCAGACTGCTCCAATCGCGGCATCCGATCCCCGGGGCGACCGGTGGTGGAATGCCGAGCGGCAGCAGTCGCCGGATTTGCAGGCACCCGCTCCCAGGCGCGCCGTGACGGGGCCGGCCGCCGAGCCGCAGCCGTCCGCTCCCTTCGCGCAAGGTCCGGATGAACTCGCGCAGGGCGACGAGTTCCCGCGGATCGTGCGGACGCGCCTGCGCGGATAGCCTAGCCGGTACAGCAATCTCACGCCCTCAGGCGCGCTCCTCCGGGATCGTGGAGCGGCGACAGGTGGAGTGTCGCAGGAAACCGCTCGGTGGCGATCTCGAGCTCGTAATGGCCCTCCCCGAGAAAGGCATCGGTGACGCCTTCGGGATGGCGCACATAGCCGAGCCCGATGTTCCGCCGGACCGTGTAGCCCCAGCCGCCGCTGGTCAGATAGCCGACCACGGCGCCATCCCGCAGGATGGTCTCGCGCCCGACGAGGACGGCGGAAGGATCGTCGACCGTCAGGACCGTGAAGCGCTTCGTCAGCGGCTCGCGCGCCGCACGCTCGCATGGCTCGCGCCCGAGGAAGGGCGTCGAGGCTCTGAGCTTGACCGCCCAGACGAGGCCCGCTTCGAGCGGGTTGTCGCTCGGCGACAGGTCGGCGCCCCATGCGCGATAGGCCTTCTCCAGCCGCAGCGATTCGATGGCGCGGTAGCCTGCGGGCGTGAGGCCCAGCGGCTCTCCGGCCTCCATCAGGGCGTCGAACACCGCTGGGAGAGCGGTCGCCGGCGCGTGCAGCTCCCAACCGAGCTCACCGACATAGCTGACGCGCAGCGCGCGGACAGGCCGGTCCGCGATGCCGATCTGGCGGCAGTGGCCGAACGGAAAGGCGGCATTGCCGAGATCCGCGTCCGTCACGCGCGACAGCACCTGGCGGGCGCGAGGGCCCATCAGCGACAGCGTGCCGAATTCCTCGGTGACGTCCCGGAACGTCACGTCCGCACCGGCAGGCAGATGGCTGCAGATCCAATGAGCGTCGTGCGTGCGAAATCCCGTCCCGGTGACGACGTAGAAGCGGTCGTCCGCGAGCCGCGCCACCGTCAGGTCGCACTCGATGCCGCCGCGGCTGTTTAGCATCTGCGTATAGGTCACGCGGCCGGGGGCCTTCGCCACGTCGTTGGCCGAGAGCCAGGACAGGGCTGCGGCGGCGCCTGCGCCGGAGACCTCGAATTTCGCGAACGAGGACTGGTCGAACAGGCCGGCCCGCTCGCGCACGGCGCGATGCTCCCGGCCAACGGCCTCGAACCAGCTCTGCCGGCCCATGGCGTAGACGTCCTCCGCGCGCGAGCCGGAAGGCGCGAACCAGTTCGCCCGCTCCCAGCCGAGCTTCGAGCCGAAGCAGGCGTTGAGCCGGTCGAGGCGCCCGTAAAGCGGCGACATCAGGCGCGGCCGCCCCGACTGCATCTCCTCGTGCGGGAAGGCGACCGTGTAATGCTTGCCATAGGCCTCGAGCGTGCGCTCCCGGACCCAGTCGCGGTCGCGGTGCAGGCCGGAGAAGCGCCGGATATCGACGCTCCACAGGTCGGTCGGCTGCTCGCCGCGCACGATCCATTCGGCGAGCGCCATGCCTGCCCCGCCGGCCGACGCGATGCCGAACGAGTTGAAGCCGGCGCCGACGAAGAACCCGGCCACCTCCGGCGCTTCGCCGAGGATGAAGTTGCCGTCCGGTGTGAACGATTCCGGCCCGGCGATCATCCGCTTGATGCCGGTCGTCGCCAGCGCCGGCACGCGGGCCAGCGCATTGGCCAGATGCTGCTCGAACAGCTCCCAGTCGTCGTCGAGCAGGGCGAACGAGAAGTCCTGCGGCGGCTCGTCGAGCCAGGCTTTCGGGTTCCGCTCATAACCGCCGAAGGCGAGCCCGCCGACCTCCTCCTTGAAGTAGGTATAGCGGTCGGGGTCGCGCATCGTCGGCAGGTCGGCCGGCAGCCCGGGCACGGGCTCCGTGACGACGTACTGGTGGCGCATGGGCTGCAGCGGCACCGAGACCCCGGCGAGCGCGCCGAGCTGCCGCGCCCACTGGCCCGCACAGTTGACGACCTTCTCACACGCGATGTTTCCCTGGCTGGTGCGCACGCCGGCGACCCGGCCGTGGCGGATATCGAAGCCAGTCACGGCGGCGCCTTCGACGACGCGCGCGCGGTTGGCCCGCGCGCCCTTGGCCAGAGACTGGGCGATGTCCGACGGGTTCGCCTGACCGTCGGAGGGCAGCCAGCTCGCGCCCGCGAGGTCTCCGGTCTCGAGCAGCGGCCAGCGCAGCGCGACCTCGGCGGGCGACAGCAGGTGCATCTCGAGCCCGAAGCTGCGAGCCGTCGTCGCCTGCCGCTTGAACTCGACCATGCGCTCCGGCGAGCGCGCCAGGCGCAGGCAGCCGGACGGACGCCAGCCGGTCGCCAGGCCCGTCTCGGCCTCGAGCCCGGCGTAGAGGCGCACGGAGTAGCGCAGCAACTGGGTGATCGATGCCGAATTCCGCAGTTGGCCGACAAGGCCCGCGGCATGCCACGTCGAGCCGGAGGTCAGCCGGTCGCGCTCGAGCAGGATGACGTCGGCTTTGTGCAATTTGGCCAGGTGATATGCCGTCGAGCAGCCGATGATGCCGCCGCCGATGACGACGATCTGGCAATGCGAGGGCAACGTCATGGGCGCGAACCCCCGGCGACAAGGAGCTTCAGGTCAACGGCCGATCGCGGACCTGCCCGCATCCGACCACGAATTGCCCTCGCGGGAAAGCCGTCACCCCTTCGCGCCGAGCTCCGACCGATGCGCTGCGGCCAACTCCGCGAGGCTGGTGAACCTGAAGTCGAACCTCGGCGTCGCGCCGGGGTTCATCGTCGCCCCGGATCCGCCCGCCGCGTGCCGTCGATGGATCCAGCACGAGGCGAGGCCCGCCTGGTTTGCCGGCGCGTGGTCGTGGAACAGGCTTTCGGCCGTGTGCAGGATATCACTCTTCCCGATGCCGAGCGTCTTGAGCTTCCCCAGCATGTACTCGAAGTTCCGCAGCGACGGTTTATAGGAGCCGATGTCCTCGGCGGTGTAGACCGCGTCGAAATCGACCGCGAGCTTATCGTTGCTGAGCGCGTAGCTCTCGTTGTCGACGTTGGAGAGGATGACGAGCCGGAAGTGCTGCTTCAGATACTGCAGTGCCTCCGTCGAATCGGAGAACGCCGGCCAGTCGCCGACGGAGCTGCCATAGGCCCGGCATTCGTCCCAGGCGGCGGGCGCACCCCATTCCTCCGCGAGACGCTTGTAGACCACCGCCAGCAGCTCGCTGTAGCGCTTCGCCGGCGTCGCCGCCTGCTGCGCGGATTCATGTCGGGCGTGAGCCTCGAGGATGTCGTCGCGGGTCAGGTGGCGTTCGACGCGGCTGGTCAGCGGCTCGAGCGCCTTGACCATCCCGCTCTCCCAGTCGATCAGCGTGCCATAGCAGTCGAACGTCAGGGTCGTGAAGCTGCGCAGGTTCATGAGGGCTCTCCGGGCTCGGCGTCGGCCGGTTTTATCGGTCAGCGACACCGGCCGCGCAAGCGCCCGCCGCGGCCTACCCGGTCGCCGCGCGGCAGTGACTTCGGGTGGCCAGGGCGCCTGCGCCGAGCCGGCGGAGTTGTCAAGCGGCGCACTCCGATATGGTTAACAAACCGTCATTAACCATGTTCGGCTTCGAAACGCAGTGCCGGCCGCCGAGCTCAACTAACGTTCACGGACAAGTCGGAACAGTCCGCCAGTCCATTCGGCCCTCGCTGGCCAACTGCGGTGCCGGGCTTTCCCCGTCCTGCCCATGCCTGCGCACGCATCCGCGCTGCGAGCGGAAACCTATTGTCGTTTTCTAAGGAGCCTGTCCATGGTCACCCTCAATCTGCACGACCTCGATTTCATTCTGAAGCAGATCGAAATCGCCGAAAGGCACGCGGCCGGCGAGAGCCTGGCGGACATGATCCCCAATCCGCTGCTGCCATGGGGATTGCGCACGGTCGATGGCACGTACAACAACATCATTCCAGGCCGTGAAGACTGGGGGGCTGCGGACCAGGAGTTCCTGCGCCTCCTGGACCGCGTCGACAGGACGGGAGTAGGGCCGGGCGGCACGGAGACACAGTATGGGCAGGGCGGAACCGTCTTGGACACCCAGCCGCGCACGATCTCCAACCTCATCGTCGATCAGACTGCAAACAATCCGGCTGCGCTGATCACCGTGCTCACCCGGAACGGCTCGGCCGATCCCTACGGCGATGCGCAGAAGCTCCTCGCGGCGCAGGTGACAGCAGCGGAAGCGCTCGCCGCGGTCACGGCGGCGCAGGTCGCGCTCGACGCCGCCAACACGGAGCTGCAGACGGCAGTCACCAACTTCAATCTCGCGGACCCGTCGACGATCGCCGCGCTGCTCCAGGCCAGCACGGCCGTCCAGAATGCCCAGACCGCCTTGAGCCAAGCCCAGGCCATTGTAGACGACCCGCAGGCGGCATTCGAGGCAATGGCCGAGTCGATGGGCCTGACGATCGAGAACGGCACCATCTTCATCGAGAACATCGCGCCCGACGAAGGCATCTCTGCGCCATTCAACTCGTGGTTCACGCTGTTCGGGCAATTCTTCGATCACGGCCTCGACCTCGTCCAGAAGGGCGGCAACGGCACCGTGTTCATGCCGCTGCAACCCGACGATCCGCTGATCACGGTGGGTCCCGACGGGATCGCGGGCAGCGGTGACGAGGTTTCCCCGCAGCAGGCGTTCATGGTCCTCACCCGTACGCCCGCCGATGCGCAAAACGTGACGACGCCCTTCGTCGACCAGAACCAGACGTACACGTCGCATGCCTCCCACCAGGTCTTCCTGCGCGAGTACGCGCTCGACGCGGAAGGCAAGCCCGTCGCCACCGGCGAGCTGCTTGGAAACCGCTCGCCGAACCTGGCCGGCGAGTATTTCGGCGAAGGATCGGTCGACCTCGGCGGCCTGGCCCCTTGGGCCGTGGTCAAGGCGCAGGCGCGCGAGCTGCTCGGCATCGAGCTGACCGATGCCGACGTGACCAACGTGCCTCTGCTCGCTACCGACGAGTACGGCCGGTTCCTACGCGGGCCGAACGGCTATGCACAGGTCGTCATGGTGGGTGACGACGGGATTGCCGGAACCGCAGACGACGTCCTGGTCGAAGGCAACCCGGCCGCTCCCATCACGCTCGAGAATGCCGTCCGCACGGGCCACGCGTTCCTCGACGACATCGCGCATTCGGCGGCTCCCGTGCTCAGCAACGGCGCGCTCGTCCCGGACGCCGACACCGACACCGGCAATGAAGTAGCAATCAACCCGAATACAGGCCAGCCGCTGGAATACGACGACGAGCTGCTCGACCGTCACTTCATCACCGGCGACGGGCGCGGCAACGAGAACATCGGCCTGACGGCGGTCCACCACATCTTCCACTCCGAGCACAACAAGCAGGTGGAGGAGATCAAGCAGACGATCCTGGCCAGCAACGATCCGGCGCTGATCGCCGAGTGGCAGCTCGACGACGGCTCGTGGAACGGCGAGCGCCTGTTCCAGGCGGCCCGGTTCGCGACCGAGATGCAGTATCAGCACCTCGCCTTCGAGGAGTTCGCGCGCAAGGTCCTGCCGACGATCGATCCGTTCGTCTTCAACCCGACGATGGATATCAACCCGGCGATCTTCGCGGAATTCGCGCACACCGTATACCGGTTCGGCCACTCGATGCTGACCGAGACCGTGGCGCGCACCGAGCTCGACGGAACGAGCAGCGACATGGGCCTGATCGAGGCCTTCCTCAACCCAGTCGCGTTCGATAACGACGGCGCCTTGACGGCGGAGCAGGCGGCGGGTGCGATCATCCGCGGCATGACCCGGCAAGGGGGCAACGAGATCGACGAGTTCGTCACGGAGGCGCTGCGCAACAACCTCCTCGGCCTGCCGCTCGACCTCGCCACGATCAATCTTGCTCGCGGCCGCGAGACCGGCGTGCCGACCCTCAACGAGGCGCGCGCGCAGTTCTACGAGATGATGCCCAGCGAATGGCTGCGGCCCTACACGAGCTGGACCGACTTCGCGCAGAACCTGAAGAACCCCTGGTCCATCATCAACTTCATCGCCGCCTATGGCGAGCATCCGGACGTCTCCGGCGAGTCGACGCTGGCGGGCAAGCGGGCCGCGGCGCAGGCCATCGTGACCGGAGTGAGCGTCACCGCGACCTTCATCGAGAACGGCGTCGAGGTGACGAGGACGTTCGAGCCGCCGGCCGACCGCCTCGCGTTCCTCGGCAGCACGAATGCGTGGGCGGGCGTCGAGTCTGGTCTCAACAATGTCGACTTCTGGATCGGCGGTCTCGCCGAGGCGATCGCGCCGTTCGGCGGCATGCTGGGCCCGACCTTCACCTTCGTGTTCGAGGCTCAGCTCGAGAACCTGCAGAACGGCGACCGGTTCTACTATCTGTCGCGCACGCAGGGCTTGAACCTGATCCACGAGCTGGAGAACAATTCGTTCGCCAAGCTCATCATGCGCAACACCGACCTCGGCGATCCGAGCTCGACGCACGTGCCGGGCGATATCTTCTCGCTCGCCGATCATATCCTCGAGATCGATCTGGCCCGTCAGCTCGAGGCTGATCCTGTCCACGACGACCCGATCCTGGCCGGGCTGGGCGACAAGGTGCAGCGCGGGACCGAGACCAGCCCGATCGACGGGCTCGAGTACTCGGTGCTCAAGTTCAGCGGCGGCGAGCACGTCGTGCTCGGCGGCGACTCCGGCAACAACATGCTTGTCGGCGGTAACGGCGACGACACGCTGTGGGGCGACGCCGGCGACGACATCATCGATGGCGGCCACGGCATCAATCGCCTGCACGGCGGCGACGGCGACGACCTCATCTTCGACGGCGACGATCCGGGCCCGAGCTTCGTCCATGGCGACGGCGGCAACGACGTCATCTCGGCCGGCGGCGGCGTGGGCGAGCTCATCTTCGGCGGCGACGGCAGCGATTTCGTGATCGCCGGCAACGACAACAAGGAGGTCTTCGGCGGCGAGGGCAACGATTTCATCCTCGGCACCAGGGACGTGGACTTCCTGCTCGGCAACGAGGGTGACGACTGGATCGAGGGCGGCGAAGGCTTCGACACGATCGCCGGCGACAACTCCGAGCTGTTCTTCAACTCCACCGTCATCGGCCATGACGTGATGTTCGCCGGGTCCAACGAGCAGGACTTCGACGCCGAGGCCGGCGACGACATCATGGTCCAGGGCGAGAGCGTCATGCGCAATGAGGGCATGGCGGGCTTCGACTGGGCCATCTTCAAGGGCGCAAACATCGACGGTTACGCCGATATGCGCATCAAGATCTTCACCAACGTGGAAGAGGACATCCTGCGCAACCGCTTCGATCGCACCGAGGCGCTGTCGGGATGGGATGGCAACGACACCCTCATCGGCGACGACCGGGTCAGCGCGGTGGGCCAGACGCCGGATCCTACCGACCCCGCCACGTTCGAGACGTTCTTCGTCGAGGACGACTGGCTGACTGCGGAAGGCGTGCAGCGGATCGACGGCCTCTACAAGGTGCTGGGGATCTCGGACGAGGAGTTCGCCACGTTCAACCTGCTCGATCCGAGCCAGGTCATCTTCGACCGCGGCAACATCCTGCTCGGCGGCGGCGGTAGCGACACGATCCAGGGTGGTGGCGGCGACGACATCATCGACGGCGATGCCTGGCTCAACGTGCGCATCGGCATCACCGCGGAAATCAACGGCGAGACCGTCGAGATCGGCACGGTCGAGAGCATGCAGGCGCCGGTCACGATCTACGAGCAGTTCACCCAGTTCGCGACCTTGAACGGGGAGCCGCTGGACAGCCTGATGCTGACCCGGCAGCTCAACCCGAGTCAGCTCACCATCATCCGCGAGGTCCTCAACAGCGCGGGTGATGGCGACGTCGCCGTCTTCCAGGACGTGGCGGCGAACTACACCATTGTCGGCAATCTCGACGGCACGATCACGATCGCCCACATCAACCCCCCGAACGGCAACGGCGGTCTGCTCAACGACGGCACCGACACCGTGCGCAACATCGAGGTTCTGCGCTTTGTCGACGGCGACATCGACGCTCTGCAGTTCATCAACGTGGCGCCTGTGATCGAGGGTGGTGCAACCGCCGCGTTCTCGATCGAGGAGAACTCGACTGCTGTCGCGGGCCTCGTGGCCACCGACGCCAACGGCGACGAGTTCGAGTGGACTATCGTCGACGGCGCCGACAGCGACAAGTTCACGATCAACGCGATCACCGGCGCACTGGCCTTCATCGTTGCGCCGGACTTCGAGAACCCGACCGACACCGACGGCGACAACGTCTACGAGGTCGTGGTGGAGGCGTCCGATCTCGTCCTGGCCAGCACGCAGACGATCTCCGTCACGGTGACCGACGTGATCGAGGGCATCATCGGCACGGAGGGCAACGATCAGCTCTCCGGGACGGCCCTGGGCGAGATCATCAACGGCCTTGGCGGCAACGATACGATCACGGCCAACGGCGGCGACGACCTCATCACCGGCGGCGCAGGTAACGATCGGGCGGTCGGCGGCGCCGGGAACGACACGTTCTTCGCCACCATCGGCGACGGCAACGACCAGTATGTCGGCGGGGCGGGGATCGACACCTACGACATGTCGGGGACGACTGCCAACACCAACGTCAGTCTCGCGCTCGGCATGGCCGCCAGCGGCCAGACCGGACTCGATCAGCTCTCCTCCATCGAGAACGTCATCGGCAGCCAGGGCGACAACATCATCGCCGGGAGTAACGGCGCCAACATCCTGATGGGCATGGGTGGCAACGACATGATCGCCGGCAACGGCGGCGCCGACACCCTCGACGGCGGCGCCGGCGACGACATACTCAATGGCGGCGGCGGCACGGATGCGCTCTTCGGCGGCCTCGGCAACGACATCCTGGATGGCGGCGGCGGCGCCGACACCCTCGACGGCGGCGCCGGCGACGACACGCTCAGTGGCAGCGCCGGCCCTGACACGCTCATCGGCGGAGCCGGGAACGACATCATGAACGGCGGCGCAGGCGCCGACACGTTCGTGTTCCAGCTCGCCGACGGACCGTTCGGAGACGACATCATCACCGGCTTCGACGCCAATCCCAATGGCGGCGGCCAGGACTTCCTTCTCTTCGAAGGCTACACGCAAGCCGATGTCAGCATCGCCGCGGCCGCAGGCGGCATGCAGGTGACAGTTGCCGGCGGCGGGTCGATCTTCCTGCAGGGCAACTTCAACAACGGCAACAGCTTCACGTTCGACGACTTCCAGTTCGTCTGACGTCTGTCGATCGGCCGATCGGAGGTCCTGGCGGAAACGCCAGGGCCTTCGCGCGTCCGGATTGCAGAAGGGAGATAGGGAGGTTCGGGCGGCAGATGCCCCCCGGCAATCCGCTTCACACGCGCTTGGCGGGGGCCGGGCTCGCCTGCGCTCCACGAACGACCAGCGCGACCTCGACGCGATTGCGCGCGTGGAGCTTCTGCATGATATTCGTCATGTGGTGCTTGATCGTCTTCTCGCTGACATTGAGCTGCCGCGCGATTTCCTTGTTGGTCAGGCCGCGGGCGAGTTGCCGGACGATCTGATCCTCCCGGTAGGTGAGATCCGACAGGTTCGACGTTCCGTTGACCTGATTTGGCTTCGCGGCGCGCGGCCGTTGCAGCAGTCGGGCGGCCAGTTCCGGCATGACGTAAAGCTCGCCGCGGTGGACCGCAGCGATCACACGCACGAGCTCGGCCGAGCTGATCCCCTTCAGGAGATATCCCCTCGCTCCCGCCTGCATCGCGCCTGAAACGTCCTCCTCGCTTTCCGAGATCGTGAGCATGATGATCTTGATGGACGGGTAGAGCTCGGACAGAGCCATGGCGGCCGCGAGGCCCCCGCCCTTGATGCCGATATCGAGAAGCATGACGTCCGGCCGCTCGCGCTTGGCGATCGCGACAGCGTCCTCGATAGCCGAGCCTTCGCCCACGACCTCGATGCCTACCGCCGCACCCTGCAGGACATGAATGACACCCGCGCGGAATAATGGGTGGTCATCGATGATGGCGATACGCACTCTGGGACTGCTCATAGCTTTCCGTTAGATTTATTGTAACCGGAACCGGGCAATAAGTCGTGTACCTCTATTCCTGCGCGAAGATATTTCAAGCACACCGCCCAGGGACTCGATTCGATCGGAAAGCCATGATAATCCCAATCCATGGTTAATGTCCGGTTCGTTTATGGAATTGAGGCCGATGCCGGAATCGCTGACCTCGATCTCCAGCATCTGATGAGCGAACGAGGCGCGAAGCTTCTGGCCGGCTCCCCCCGCATGGCGAAAGGCGTTGTTCAAGCCTTCCTGGGCGAAGCGATAGAGGCACGTCGTCATCGAGGTGGGGACCTGTCGCGGCAGATTGGACGCCAGATCGCATTCGACGGAGGTCCCGGTCCGTCGCTCGTGATTGCGGACCGCGATCTTGAGCGCCTCCGAAAGGGACGCGGATTCGATTTCCGGCAGTGCCAGGCCTGCCGAAAGGTTCCTGATCTCCTTGAGGGCGTCGGCCAGCGCCGAGCGGATCACCTCGATGACCGGCGGGTCGCCGTGCGGCGCCAGCGCCGGGATCAGCGGCTGGATCGCATCGAGCCGTAGCAGCGCCAGCCCGACCAGTTGCGCGGGACCGTCGTGCAGCTCGGCTCCGATCCGGCGCAGGAACCGCTCGCTGTTGCTTTCCGAGCGCCGGTTGGCTTCGGCGATGCGGGCCTGCAGCTCCTTGTTCTGCGCCAGCAGATCGGAGAGCTCGGCGATGCGCAGCGTCAGCGCTTCCTGCTGCTCTCGGATGGTACGGCCGCCGCGCTGGACGATACCGAACAGCGACGCCAGCATGAATACCGTCAGCAGCCCGACCATCAGCCAGCTCTGCAGGCGCGCGTCCTCGAGATCCTCCTGGAGATGGGTGTAGACCGCATAGACTTCGGCGACGGCGATGACGCGTTCCGTCCCGACCGCGCGGACGGGCACATAGACCTCGACCAGCGGCAGCGAGCTCTGGCGCTCGAGCTCGTTCTCGACGTCCGCCAGCTTGTTGAACTCGGCCTCGATCTGACCCTGCCAGGCGCGAGCGAGCATCGGCGTCACAGGATAGAGCTTGCCGACGTTCTCCATTTGTGTGCTGTAGATTATCCTCCCGTGCGGCCCCCATATCTTGATGGCTTTGATCTGGTCCGCACCCCCCACCAGCCGATCGAGCGCCTCCGTTGACGTAGCGGGCAAGGTGTCCTGATGGGCAAGCGGCTGGACATGAGGCTCGACGAAGCTGTTCAGGTAGAGAGCCGCCGCGGCCGCGGTGTTCTTGACGACGCCATCCTCGATGCGGCTGGTGACCCACGAGCCGAGCAGGGTCATACCGCAGCCCAGGATCATCGCGGCAACGAGTCCGAACTGGCTCGACAGGCTGAGTGCGCGGTATCGCGTGGCCAGCTTCGCGCCGAATTGCCCGAGACGCTGCCATCTGACGGCCAGCATTGTCGGCGTCTGGCCGACCCGCAGCATATTCCAGATCGCCTGTGGTAGCACCGAGCGTGCCCTGCCTCGGACCAAGGTCTATTGCAGGAATATTCCGTGTTGATATCGTTTGCAATGCAGTCTGCCTACGATAACGACGCATAGCCTTAACCAAACTCAATTCCAGTCCAGGCGCCAGCGCGCAATCGGTTGCCTGGTCGGTGAAGGGTAGAATGGGTTTCATGCTCGGGAGACGAAGAGTCCTGGCGTCGCTTAATGCCGCAATCGCCGGACTCGCATTGCTGGCAATGAGCTCTCTATATGCTCCGGCGCTGGCGCATTCCGATGCGCAGCGCCCCCGCGGCGTCGTGCTCGCGCCCCTGTTCCAGTTGACGACCCATGAGGGCCGCCGGCTCACGCGGGCGGATATCAGGGGCAAACCCTTCGTCGTAGTATTCGGGTTCACTGACTGCCCCAGCATCTGTCCGACAGCCCTGTTGGATATGACCAACCTCCTCGCCGACCTTGGTCCTGATGGCGACCGGATCAAGGTGCTGTTCGTCTCGGTCGATCCGGAGCGCGACACGCCCGATCAATTGCGGAAGTATCTCGCCTCCTTCGATCCGAGGATCGTCGGGCTGACGGGCCAGACGGTCGATATCGCCGCCGTGGCGCACGCCTTCGACGCGACTTACGAAAAGGTCTTCGACAAAGGTGGGGGGTATACCGTTGACCACACGACCAAGGTCTTTCTCATGGATCGTTACGGTCTGCTGGCGGCTGCCGTGGAGCCAGGGACCAGCAACAGGCGCCGAAGCGGATTGATCCGGCGACTGCTGCTCCAATAGCGCTATGGGCGATCAGCAGGGAGCAGGCGCGATGGCGGCTGCCGGCGCGGAAAAGTCCGCCGAGATGCCCGTTCCGCGTCGCCATTCCCTGACCACGTGCCCGATGCCGGCCCGTGTCCGCGACAACTCTATGACGGCCTCGCGCACGAACACGCTGCCTCCAGTCGTTCGCGCCTCGGCGCGGATTGCGTACACCCGCCTGGGCGTCGAGATAGAGAACTCGACCGGCAACCGGTTCCCGCCCTGCCCGAGCTGTTGCTGGGCGGTACCGCCGCTCGCGGCCAGCCTCGCGTAGCCCTCGGTGAGGATCGCAGTCAGCGCCCGAGAGGCGACGGAGTAGTCCAGCCCGGGGCGTCCGGAATGAACCGAAACGAAGGGCCGCAGACGGATGACCGCCGCGGCCTCGAAGCCTGGCACCTGCACCAGCTCCTCGACCCTGGCGAACGGCGCGTTCTTGGGTCCTGCGGGACGCCCGCCGTCGCGATAATCGGCACTCTCCGCGCCATGCGTGCGGCGCTGGTCGTCGGGATCGCGGTAATCGATGATGGCGTCGGCGCGCGCCGCTGCATCCGAGTCGCCGAAGCCCGCCCCCATCAGCACCGACCGCAGCAGCCGCTCGCCGGCGGCATTGAGGTCGATCTTGCCTGCCTCGTCCTCGATGCTGATGCGCAGCAGCCCGCCCCGGATGGTGCAGAACGTCGGGCGTCCGTCACCAGGCACCTGCCACGCCGCCGACCGCTGCGTGCGCGCCGCGATCAGGCTCAGGATTGCGAGCTGCACTCCGGCATCGGCGAGCGCCTCCGCCTTGGCGTTCTCGACGGCGACAGATGCCGCGCGCATCTCGGTCCTGACCGACAGCGAGAAGCCTGCAACGATGAGCGCCAGCACGCCCGCCGCCAAGATCACGACGAGCAGCGCGAAGCCGCGATCGCCCGGTTGCGGATCGTCTTGCCGGTCCAATGAGCACTCTCGCAGAGGCAGCTCCGGTCAGCGCGCGAGCCGGTCCACCTGCTCCCTGCGGTCTGGCGGGCCGAACCGGTGCGGACGCGTCCTGAAATTCAGCCTATCGCGAAACTCGGCGGTGATCTCGCGGATTCGCCGGGTGTCCTTGACGAGGCGCGGCGTGATCGCGATCAGGAGCTCCGTCCGCTCGATGGAGTCGTCCTTCTGCTTGAACAAGTTCCCGACGATCGGAATATCCCCGAACAGCGGCACCTGAGACCGCCCGAGCGTCGAGCGGTCCTGCATCATGCCGGCCAGCACGATGCTTTCGCCATCCCGGACGACGACGGTCGTCTTGATCCGGCGCTGCTGGATAGTCGGCGAGTCGATCTGCGATGTCGTTGTGCGGACGGCATCGCTCACCTCCTGCTCGATCTCGAGCAGGACGCGGCCGTCTTCCCCGATGCGCGGCGTGATGCCGAGGATGACGCCGGTGTTGCGGAAAGCGATGGTGTTGACCAGCGGGAACGCGGTCAGCACGCCGGCCGCCTGCTGAACGGCGATCGGGACCTCGTCGCCGACCTGCAGAACCGCCTTCTTGTTGTCGAGCACCATCATGGAGGGAGAGGAAACGACGTTGACGTCGGTGATCTCGCTCAGCGCGTTGAGCGTCAATTTCACGTTCGGCGTGTCGAGGAAGTAGGAGAACCCGGGGAAGAACGGGGACAGGATGCCTTTTGACGGCAGGTCGATGTCGGGGGGAATACTGCCGAATTCCGACAGCCTGAACTGGCTCTGGCCTCTTTCGAAGAACCAGCGCAATCCGAACTTCAGATTGTCGTTCAGCGTCACCTCGGCGATGGTTGCCTCCAACAGCACCTGGCTCGCGGCCACGTCGACGCTTTCGAGCACCTTTCGCAGGCGCCTGTACTCGGACTGGGTTGCGGTGATCACGAGGGCATTGTTGGTCTCGTCGGCAACCACGCTGATGCCCGAAGCGCGATCGTCGCCCGGCAACTGCGCCTCGAAGGCGGAGCCGACCTCGACCGCAGGTGGAGCAGCAGGTCCCTGCCCGCCGTTGCCCCCCACGGCAGGAGGCGACGGTCCGGCCGGCTGAGCCGAAGGCAGCAATGCCCCCAGTAGTCCGGCGCCGGGCGTCTCGACGTCGATGGACGAAGCAGCCGGCCGACCGCCGTTGGCCGTGCTTGCCGTCGAGACGCGGGCCTGTTCCTGCGAGGAATAGACGCGCTGCAGGAGCTGTGCCAGCTCCAGAGCCGGGCGATTGCGCACCTGGTAGACGAAGACCTGCTTCTCGGTGGCCTGGCCGGTCAGCTCGATGCGCCGCAGCCACTGCTCCGCCCTCTCGATGTACTCGGCGCGCGAGGAGATCACCAGCACCGACTTGAGGCGTCTGTTCGGGACGAAGCGCACGATGCCCTTCGTGGGTCCGTCCCGGTCGTTGGCGAAGATCGCGTCGAGATCCTGGGCGACCGCTTCCGGGTCGGCCGACTCCACCGGGAAGATGCCGAACGACATGCCCCGCATCCAGTCCACGTCGAAGACCTGGACGATGTCGACGGTCGAGGCGATCTCGTTGCGGGTGCCGGCGATGATGAGCTGGTTGCGTGCCTCGTCCGCTTTCAGGACGATGAGCTGCGGCGCCATCGATCTGATGATCCGGTCCATCTCCGCCGCCGACACGTGGCGCAGCGGCACGATCTGGGTCACCAGGCCGGCCGAGTTGCGTCCGCTCGCTCCGCGAGGCAGCATCGGCGCGCCGGCCGCAAGCGCATCCTCCAGCGGCAGCACCTTGTAGAGCCCCCGGTCGACGACGATGGCGGCGCCTTCGGCGCGCAGCACGGCCTCGAAGATGTCGAGCACGGCCTCGCGCGAAACTGGCCTGCTGGTCTGGATCGTGATCGTCGCCTTGATCTTCTCGCTCACCAGGTAGTTGACCCGAAGCAGGTCGCCGAGCACCGTCTTGGCCGCTTCGGCGGCGCTGGCGCCGACCAGGTTCAGACTGACCCCATCCCGCGTGGCGATCTCGGCGGCGGCCTGGCGCGGCTGTGGATAGTCCGTGAATCGGTCCGAGCCGGTGACGATCTGGCCTTCCCGTGTCGCCTCCCACTGCCAGCCGGAGTCCGTTCCGCCTATGCGCGTCGTGGCATCGGGCGGAGGAGGATCGGGGAGCTCGAGCTGGGCCGGGATGAGAGCGCAAGCCGCCAGCAGGCAAGCAGAAGCAGCGCAGAAGGCCGATTGTCCCCACGCCCAGTTGGCAGCAACTCCACGAGACCAAGCCACGCAGAGCCCCCCGCTGTGCCGGCACTCGAGCCGGGCTGCCTGAAGCCCCCCGGCTGATCCGTACAGGTCGCACGATTCGCCCCATGTGCAACAGTGCGATCGCCGGTCGGCAGGCGGCCGGACCGGCAGCAGCCTGCCAGACGGCGGCGCGAGGCCGGGGAACGTCTGGTGCGATCCCCCCGCCTCGAGACCGGCCCGGAGCCAATCGCCGCTTGACGCGGCTCGGGGTTTTGTGGTCCTTCTCTCGCGGCAATCATCGGCGGGGGCTCGTCCACGCCGGCGCACTCATTTCCCACTGAATAGAGGACCTGCGTGGCCTTTGGCCCGAGGGCCACGGACCTGCCATGAAAGTCAAGAACTCGCTCAAATCGCTGCGGACGCGTCACCGCGACAACCGCGTGGTCCGCCGCAAAGGCCGTGTCTACGTCATCAACAAGACGCAACGGCGCTTCAAGGCCCGCCAGGGCTGACCGGAACACGGACCGGGCAGCTCCCACGGGGCTTTGACGTATGCCGGTGGCCGCCCTATCTTTCCGGGATGCGCTACTCGCTCGTACAAGACCTGATCGGTGCCGCCGCGAGCGCCTGCCTGCTGGCGGCGGCCGCTGCGCTTCCATGGGCTGCCGCAGCCCAGACCGGCGGTCCGCCGGGCTCGCCGGCGTTGCCCGAGCACTCTGCCCCGCAGACTGAAAGCGAAGGCGACGGCGCCGTGCCGCCCGAGCTGCGCGAGGTCCTGCCGGATCGCGCCGTCGAACGGGCCAAGATGCTCGACAATCTCTACGCGCTGCTCGCCACGGCGGAGGACGAGCAGGCGGCCGAGCAGACGTCCAAGGCCATCCTCAAGCTGTGGGCGACGTCCGGCAGCGACACAGTCACGGTCCTCATGGCCCGCGCCGTCAAGGCCATGCAGGACAAGAACCAGAGCTTGGCGCTGCGCCTGCTCGATGCGATCGTCGAGCAGGCTCCCGACTACGCGGAGGGCTGGAGCCAGCGGGCGCATGTGCTCTACCTCGAAGGCCAGGCCCGCCGGGCGATCGGCGATCTGCGCCGGGCCCTGGCGCTCGATCCGAACCATTTTCGGGCGCTGAGCGCCTTGGGTCACATCCTGCGCGAGTACGGAGAGAAGAACGGCGCTCTCACCGCCTACCGCAAGCTGCTCGACGTGCACCCCTTCGCCGAGGGCGCCGGGCAGGCCGTCGACGAGCTCGAACGGGAAGTGGGCGGACAGGGAATCTGACCGTCTGCGCCTGTTGCCGGGGATGACGGCGGTTCGCCTAATCTCCTGCTCGCCACCCGCCGCCCTGGCTGCGGTTTCATACCTGCTCGGAGACCGGCGCGCCGCTTTCGTCGAGATAGGCCATGCGCACCATGTTGGTGGTGCCAGGAGTGCCGAGCGGCACGCCCGCCGTTATGATGACGCCTTCTCCCGCCGCCGCGAACTGCTCCTCGAATGCGATCTGGCACCCCTTGCGCACCATGTCGGCGAGGTTCGCCGGATCGCTGGTCAGCACGGAATGGATGCCCCAGACGATCGCCAGCTTGCGGCCGGTGGCCAGCACCGGGGTGAGGCCGATCACGGGCAGGCCGGGCCGCTCGCGCGCGACCCTCAGCGCCGTCGAGCCCGTTGCCGTGTAGCAGATGATGGCGGCGAGCTGCAGCGTGCCGGCGATCTTGTGCACGGCCGCCGCGATGGCGTCCGCGCCGGTCGGTAGCGGGACGGTGCGCATGGCGTGCACGAGGTCGTCGTAGCCGGCATCGTTCTCCACCTCGATGGCGATGCGGTTCATCATCTGCACCGCCTCGATCGGGAACTGGCCGACCGCGGACTCCGCCGACAGCATGATGGCGTCGGCGCCGTCGAACACGGCGGTGGCCACGTCCGAGACCTCGGCGCGGGTCGGCATCGGCGAGGCGATCATGCTTTCCAGCATCTGCGTCGCCACGACGACAGGCTTGCCGGCCGCGCGGGCCTTGCGCGTGATCTCCTTCTGCAGCCCCGGCACGCGCTCGACGGGCATCTCGACCCCGAGATCGCCGCGGGCCACCATGAAGCCGTCGCCAGCGGCGATGATGGCGTCGAGATCGGCGATCGCCGACGGCTTCTCGATCTTGGCCATGATCGAGGCGCCCTGGCCGATCAGCCGGCGGGCCAGCACCATGTCGTCGCCGCGCTGGACGAAGGACAGCGCGATCCAGTCGATGCCGAGCCGGAGAGCATAATCGAGATCGGCCAGGTCCTTGTCCGTGATCGGGTTGATGGGCAGGATGCTGTCGGGCATGGCGATGCCCTTGCGGCTGGCCAGCGCGCCGCCGACCAGCACCTCGGCGGTGATCTCGCGCACGCTCCTGTCCGCGACCCGCATCCGCAGCTTGCCGTCGTCGAGGAGCAGCGTGTGCCCCGGCTCGACGGCCTCGAATATCTGCGGGTGGGGAAGGAACACGCGCTCGGCCGATCCCATGTCCTCGCGGCTGTCGAAGCGGAACAGCGCGCCCTCGCTGATGAAGGTGCGGCCGCCTTCGATCTCGCCGATGCGGAACTTCGGGCCCTGCAGATCGCAGAGGATGCCGATCGGCCGCTTGTATTTCAGCTCGGCGTTGCGGACCGTCCCGTGCAGCTTGCGCGCGACCTCGTGGGTCGAGTGGCTCATGTTGATGCGGAACACGTCGACGCCCGCCTCGAACAGGCGCTCCAGCATCTCCGGCTCGGATGAAGCGGGGCCGAGCGTCGCGACGATCTTGACCCTGCGATCGCGCCTCATTTCGCCTTCTCTCCCGCGTCCTCGGGGTCAGTGAGGCGGATGGTCCAGTCCTTGGCCTCACCCGTGTCCACCTCGAAGAAGCCCGTACGCCGGTAACCCCTGCGCTGGCAATCCCTAACATCTCTGATGGCGAAGGACTTGTCGTGGGTGCACATGAAGTTCGATCCGGCCCACTCGCCGCCGCGGTCGTAGTCGACGGCGTAGATGTAGATGAACCGGCTCGGAACGGCCCCCTTGAGCAGCGTTTCGCAGGCCTGCGAGCCGATGTTCCACCACCCTTCGGTCGCCCAGCCCTTGGCGTCCTGGTAGCCGACCGCGATCCCGACGCGGCTGTCGGAGGCGTTGCACAGCTTCAGGTCCGCATGCGCCGGAGCGGCGTGGGACACGGCCAGCAGGCCGGCCACGAGCACTCCCCTTCCCACGGCACGCCGGCATGGGTACGCGAGGTCTCGTCGAGGGGCTTGGACCGGTGTGCCTTTGCTCATTTCCGGAGCGACCGCTGGACCTTGCTGACGTGGAAAGATGGGATCGACGGGTCAGGGGTCGATCAGGATGGCGCGGAAGTCGTTGACGTTGGTCTGGGTCGGGCCGCAGTGGACGAGGTCGCCCAGCTCCTGAAAGAACGTGGTCGAATCGTTGTTGGCCAGGAAGTTGGCGGCTTTGAGATCGCGGGCGGCGGCGCGGGCCCACGTGTCGGGAAGGACGAGCGCGCCTGCGGGGTCGTCGGCGCTGCCGGCGCCGCCGTCGGCGCCGTCGGTATCCGCCGCCAGCGCCGCGATGCCGGGAGTGCCGGTGAGACCGGCCACGAGACCCAGCGCATACTCCTGGTTCGGCCCCCCGGCGCCGCTGCCCCGCACCGTGACGGTGAGCTCACCCCCCGACAGGATGGCGACGCGCTCGCCGCCAGCCAATGCCTTGCGCGCCAGCGCCGCGTGCTCGAGCGCCACGTCGCGCGCCTCGCCTTCCAGCGCCTCGCCGAGGATCTCGACGCGGTAACCCTTGGCGCGGGCAACGTCGGCGGCCGCCTCCAGCGAGGCCCCAGGCGCCGCGATCAGCTCGTACTCGGCCGATGCGAGCGCCGCCGAGCCGGGCTTCAGCGTTTCGTTTGCAGGGTCGCTCAGGGCAGCCCCGATCTCCGGTGGCGGATCGATGCCGAACCGGCCGAGGACGGCCCGCGCATCCGCGAGCGTCGTCGGGTCGCCGACGGTCGGGCCGGAGCCGATCGTCGCCGGGTCGTCCCCCGGCACGTCCGAGATCGCCAGCGTGAGCAGGCGGGCCGGCCAGGCGGCCGCCGCCAGCTTGCCGCCCTTGATGCGGGAGAGGTGCTTGCGCACGCAGTTGAGCTCGTGGATGCGCGCGCCCGACTTCAGGAGCTGGCGGGTCAGCGCCTGCTTGGCCTCGAAGCGGACCCCGTCCACGGGCGCGGACCACAAGGCCGACGCCCCGCCGGAGAGCAGCACGAGGACGACATCGTTCGGGCCGGCGCCTCGCGCCATGTCGAGCGCCCTCCAGGCCGCGGCCACGCTGCCTGCATCAGGCACCGGATGGCCCGCCTCGACGACCTCGATCAGCTCGGTTGCCAGCCCATAGCCGTGCCGCGTCACGACGAAGCCGGAGATGCGGTCCGCCTCGCCGCGCTGGCGGTAGAGCTGCTCGGTCGCGACGGCCATAGCGGCGGCGGCCTTGCCGGCTCCGAGGACGACGATGCGGCCGCCGTCGGGGGGCTCGGGGAGATGCTGCGGCAGGCATCTCGCCGGATGTGCGCGCGCCACGGCCGCCTCGAACATCTCGAGCAGGCTACTGCGCTGGTCCGCGGCGCTGCCTTGCCTGTCGCTCGCTGTCACCTGCAACCCCGCTCGATGTGACATGCTCATCTGCGGGATTGGCTTTGCCGCGTCAAGGCTGGATGATGGGGAGTTTGCAGCGGGAGAAGCGGCGGCAGCATGCAGAAGCCCTCAGAGAGCTCGATCGAGCCGTCGAGCAGCGACACGGTCTCGGTTCTGCCCGGGCGCGCGGATGCGGGGCTGCTGCTGCTTTGCGACCACGCGGGCAATGCCTTTCCGCCGGAATACGGAACGCTCGGACTGCCGGAAGGCCAGCTCCGGCGGCACATCGCCTACGACATCGGGGCCGCCGAGGTGACGGGGCAGCTCTCGGCGGCGCTCCGCGTACCCGCCGTGATGACCCGCTACTCGCGGCTGCTCATCGATCCCAACCGCGGGGAGGATGACCCGACCCTCATCATGCGGCTGTCGGACGGCGCCATCGTGCCGGGCAACCGCGTGCTGACGGCGGAGGAGCGGGAAAAACGGCTGCGGCTCTACCATCGCCCGTACCACGAGGCCATCGGCCGTGTGCTCGATCGCTGCCTTGCGACCGCAGTCACACCCGCCATCCTCTCCGTGCACAGCTTCACGGAAAGCTGGAAGAACGTGTCGCGGCCCTGGCACGCCGGTGTCCTGTGGGACAGGGATCCGCGCCTCGCGGTGCCTCTGCTCGAGGCTCTCCATGCCGAGAACGACCTCATCGTCGGCGCCAACGAGCCCTATGCCGGCCAGCTCGAGGGCGATACCCTGTGGCAGCACGGCACCCGCCGGGGGCTTGCGCATGCCATCGTCGAGATCCGGCAGGACCTGATACGCGACCTCGCGGGGCAGACGGCGTGGGCGGAGCGGCTGGCGCGGATCATGCGCACGTTGGCTGCCAGAGCCGAGCTGCAGCTCGACATCGACGCAGCAGACGCGCCCAGCCATCGGGGTCAGACCCGCAGGCTCTGACCCCACATCAGGAGGATCGGATGCCGCAAATCGACGACACGACCAGGACCGAGCTCGAGGCCGCCGCGTTCCGCAGGCTCGTCGCGCATCTGCGCGAGCGCAAGGATGTGCAGAACATCGACCTGATGAACTTCGCCGGCTTCTGCCGCAACTGCCTGGCCAGATGGTACCAGGAGGCGGCGAACGCTTCCGGTCACGCCATGAGCAAGGAGGAGGCACGCGAAATCGTCTACGGCATGCCTTACCGGGAGTGGCAGGCGCAGCACCAGAAGCAGGCTTCGCCGGAGCAGACGGCCGCCTACGAGAAATCCAAGCCGCACAGTCGTTAGCAACCCGCGCGCCGGGCCGGTGGGTTGCGGGGATAACGTGCTTCGTCGCGCCGCCCCAGCCTTGCTGACGCCGCGTGGCGGCCTTACGGTTCGGGCCGACAACGAGAGGGATAATGCGATGACCACGCTTCAGGGCGCGGCGCAGAGCCAGTTGCGCCAGTTCGTCGAGCAGATCGAGCGGCTCGAGGAGGAGAAGAAGGCGATAGCGGACGACATCCGGGACAAGTTCGCCGAGGCCAAGTCCGTCGGTTTCGACGTCAAGGCGCTGCGGCAGGTGCTGCGGCTGAGAAAGAAGAGCAGGGAGGATCGCCAGGAGGAAGAGGCGATCCTGGAGACTTATCTGCATGCGCTCGGCATGCTCGATCCAGGGTCCGAGAGCCCGATGATGGCTGCCGAGTAGCCGGGTCCGGCTGTGGACCGAAAAACTTTCCGGCGCGCCGAGGCCAGCAGCGGCTCGGGCTGTGCGGCGCGATCCGGATGTCGTCAGTTGGCAGTGAGTTTCGGCAGCTTCACGTTCTCCCACGCGCGGCTGAGCCAGGAGCCGGTGTCCTCACGCGGCGCCAGGCCGTCGGACTGCAGCAGCGCGTAGGCATCCTTGTACCAGGAAGAGGCCGGGAAGTTGTGGCCGAGCACCGCGGCGGCGGTCTGCGCCTCCTGCTTGATGCCGAGCGCCATGTAGCACTCCGTGAGCCGCATCAGCGCCTCCTCGACATGCGCTGTCGTCTGGAAATCGGTGACGACCGTCTTGAAGCGATTGATCGCGGCCAGATAGTTCTTGCGCTTGAGGTAATAGCGCCCGACCTCCATCTCCGAGGCCGCCATCGAGTCCTCCGCGATGCGCATCCGGTTGTCGGCATCGCGGGCATACGGGCTGTCGGGATAGCGCGCCTTCAGCGTCTTCAGCTCGGCCAGCGCCTTACGGGCGTTCGTCTGATCCCGGTTCGGCCCGACCATGTCGTCGAAGTAGGACGAGATGATGATGTGGTGTGCGAGCGCCGCCTCCTTTGTGCCCGGGTGCATGGTGGTGTAGCGGCGTGCGGTGGCGATCGCCTCCTGGGTCTTGCCGCCGCGGTAATAGGCATAGGCGGCCATCACGATCGCCCGGCGCGCTTCCGGAGAGTAGGGATGATCGCGATCGAGGTCCTCGAACTTCTTTGCGGCGTCCTCGTATTTTCCCTTGCTCATGAACTGATCCGCCGCCGCAAACATCTTGTCCGGCGGGTCGGGGTTGAGCATCTTGGCGGCGTCGTTCGAGGAGGCGCAGGCGGTCAGCGCGAGGCACAACCCCAGCAGCGCGGCCGAGACTCCGGCCTGCGGTCTTTGGTTCCACAGTGCTGTCACTGTCATCGCCCCACCTCAGGCGTTCCAGCCGCCCTTTCGTTCGCGTGCAGCCCGCAGGCTGAATTCAAATCGCCCCGGTCGGCATCCTGGATAGCTCAGTAGCACGCCGATCACCACGCGCGATACGACAGGCTGCTGAGGGAAAGCCGTTATCCCCCTCATTAAGCGGGCATTTGTGGTCTGGATTGGGCGGTGCTCGACATTTCACGTCGATCCTCGCACCGGCCTGCCCGCCCAGGCTCGCGAACGAGCAGAATGCGTGCATCTTCTCCGCGCGGGCAGCGAAGTCTCATTCGCCGGCGGCGATCGCCATAGCTGTGGGAAGCCGGAGGAACGGCTCGCGCACCCGGGGGGCTTGAACGATCGTCCAGGCGGATGCATCGGCGAACAGCGCCTTCAGGACGCCGGCGTTGAGCCGATGCCCTCCACAGACCGAGCGATAGGCGCCGAGGAGCGGGTAGCCGGCCAGGGCCAGGTCGCCGACCGCGTCCAGCATCTTGTGGCGGACGAACTCCATCGGGCAGCGCAGGCCCTCCCGGTTGAGAATGCGGTCGTCGCCGATTGCGATCGTGTTGTCGAGCGAGGCGCCCAGCGCCAGCCCTGCCTTCCAGAGCTTCTCGACGTCGCGCATGAACCCGAAGGTGCGCGCGATCGACAGCTCATGCCGGAAGACGCCCGGGCTGACATCGAACGCCAGCCGCTGCTGACCGATCACGGAGGTATCGAAAGAGATTTCGACATCCAGATGGAAACCCGAATGGGGCATCAGCTCTCCCCAGCACTCGCCCTCCTCGACGCGGATCGGCTTCAGCACCTTGATGTACTTGCGTGGCTCGGGCAGCTCGCGAATGCCGGCCTGATCTATCGCCTCGACGAACGGCGCCGCGCTGCCGTCCATGATCGGGACTTCCTTGCTGTCGATCTCGATGTAGCAGTTGTCGACCGACAGTCCACGGAGTGCTGCGAGGAGGTGCTCTACCGTGCCGACGCTCACGCCGGCGTCGTCGCCGATGACAGTGCACAGGGTCAGGTTCTTGACGTAACCGACTTCGGCAGGAATATCCGCAATAATTCGGCCACGTTTACTGACTAGGAACTTGATGCCTGTATTCGCTCCGACCGGATGCAGTCTTACGGAGACTGGCGCTCCGCTGTGCACTCCCTTTCCATGCAACTCGATCTCACGGGCAATCGTCGTCTGTCGCGCGCCGATGAATCGCTTCGACATGTCTGCGCCGTCCCTCGATCCCTGCAGGCAGTTGCGCCGGTCGAGACCGATGCATCCGCCTTCCCCGTTCGTTCGCCGACCCGCCGGTGCTACGCGGCCCTTTATTGACTGAGACCTGGGACCAGCACGGAGCGAACGATTGATGCTGCGACGATAACGTGGCGTCCCGGATGGGGACAAATCACGGTTTCTTACGTACTGTTACCGCAAAGCTTCAGGTTCAGGCTGGCTGGGCTCCGGAACCGCGTCAGCGGTTCACGGACGTTTGCGATCTTTGTGGAAAAACACAGGCAGCTCAGAGTCTTCCGACGTCCTCGACTGACTCTGGTTTGATTCGTCGGATCGTGCCGGACGCGCGGATGTCGAGTGGGCCGGCTGCGCGCGATCCATCACGGGCCGTGCATTCTGTGTGAACCCCCTGTCGTGCTGCGGAGCAGGGTTCTCCGCACGCCGGCCGAATCCCGTGATTCGGCTGAACAGCCCGGGCCTCTTCTGTGGCTGGTCCGGCTCCGCAGCATAGCCTCGCGGAGCTTGAGGCGCGGTGCCGGCGTCGTGCCAACCCGACTTGGCCCGATACTCGCGCTGGCCGACGACGGGAAAGTCCTCGACGGCGGGCATCCGCCGCTGGCCGCGCTTGATCTCGACCGGCGCCGCCGGCGTGAACGGCCCGGGCGCGCGAGCGCCTGCGGCATTGGCCTTCGACAACGGCGGAGAGAGCGCCCCGTTGCCGAGCTGCGGCAAGCCTTCCTCGATCAGAACGTCTCCGGGCCCGCGCCAGGCCTCCCGCTGCTCTGGCTCTCCCGCGGACCTCGACGGGTCCTCCTCGATCGCCCTCGACAGCGCGTTCATGAAGTCGTCCGGGCTCGCGAAGGCAGGCGGAGCCGATGCGCTTGCAGGCTTGGCGTGGGGAGGATCCGGCGGCTGCGGCGCAGCCTGCTGCGGCTGGGGCGTCGACTGGTGTCGGACCGGCTGCGGGGCCCCGGGAACCGCTCCGCCGCCCCTCGGCTGCTGCTGACCGGACATCCCCGAAGCGACGATGGACACGCGCACGCGGTCGCCGAGGCTCTCGTCGAACGTGGCGCCGACGATGATGTTGGCGTCCGGATCGACCTCCTGGCGGACGCGGCTCGCCGCCTCGTCGACCTCGTAGAGCGTCAGGTCGCGGCCGCCGATGATCGACAGCAGCAGGCCCTTGGCGCCGCGGAGCGAGATGTCGTCGAGCAGCGGATTGGCGATCGCTTCCTCGGCAGCCGCGATCGCGCGCTGCTCGCCCGTCGCCTCGCCCGTGCCCATCATCGCCGTGCCCATGCCGCTCATGATCGTGCGCACGTCGGCGAAATCGAGGTTGATCAGACCTTCCTTGACGATCAGGTCGACGATGCAGGCTATCCCTGAATAGAGCACCTGGTCCGCCAGCACGAAGGCCTCGGCGAACGTCGTCTTCTCGTTGGCGACGCGGAACAGGTTCTGGTTCGGGATCACGATCAGCGTATCGACGCACTTGCGCAGCTCGATGATTCCGGCTTCCGCGATGCGCATGCGCCGCGTGCCCTCGAACTGGAACGGCTTCGTCACCACGCCGACGGTCAGGATCTCGAGCTCCTTGGCGACGCGCGCGATGACTGCGGCAGCGCCCGTCCCGGTGCCGCCGCCCATTCCGGCGGCGATGAA
The DNA here is from genome assembly GCA_023384095.1 of Hyphomicrobiaceae bacterium. Lineage (GTDB taxonomy): Bacteria > Pseudomonadota > Alphaproteobacteria > Rhizobiales > Hyphomicrobiaceae > ZC4RG25. Next base: position 18,186 of record JAHDXT010000003.1, on the reverse strand, counting down.
CACCATGTGCGACCCGGAGATCTGAGAGCGGACCTCGTCGAGCGCCTCCTCGGCCGCCGCCTCGCCGATCTCGGGCTTGGAGCCCGCGCCCAGCCCTTCCGTCAGATTGACGCCGAGCTGGATGCGTTGCTCGGCGCTGGAGGCGGCGAGCGCCTGGGCGTCCGTATTCGCGACGATGAAGTTCACGCCGGCGAGGCCGGACGCGATCATGTTGTTGACCGCATTGCCGCCCGCGCCGCCGACGCCGATGACGGCGATCCGCGGCTTGAGGTCCGTCACCTTGGGAAGCTGCAGCCTGATGCTCATGACGGTCCCGTGCGGCGCCAGGCAGGCGGGCGGGCGGCGCGCGCTTTCGCGCTCTCGACCAGATCGTCCTCCATGCCCGTTCCCCGTCTCGTCATGCCGTTCTCCCGACCATCAGAAGCTCTGCCGCAGCCAATGGCCCATGCGGCCGAGGTAGCCCTCCTGGGCGCCGGCATACTCGGGAAACGAAGACCAGCAGGACTGCTCCATCTGCGCGGCCGCAGCCAGTCCGATCACGGTGGAGAATGCCGGGCTGCAACTGCTGGCCGGCATGCCCGCGATGGGATGCGGGCGGGACACCCTGACAGGCCGCGCCAGCGCATTGGCGGCGAACTCCCCGATGCCGATCAGTTGGCTCGATCCCCCCGTCAGCACGATGCGCTCCCCTGCGTGGCTCGCGATCCCGCTGCGCTGCAGCCGTTCGCGCACGAGTGCCAGAAGTCTCTCCATTCGTGGTTGCAGAATCGAGCGCAACCGCGCCTTTGTCGTATGATGAAGCCCCGTCTCCTCCTCGCCGGTCAGCGGGTACGTGATCACCTCGTGCTCGTCCGACCTGGCTGCGACCAGTGTGCCATAAAGCGCCTTGATTCGCTCGGCTTCCGCAAGGGGGGTCCGCAGCTCTCGTGAGATGTCGAACGTCATGTGATTGCCACCGACCGGCACCGTGTCGGCCAGCAGGAAGCGGCCATCGGCGAATACGGAGATCGCGGTCATGCCGCCGCCGATGTCGAGGCATGTGATGCCGAGGCGCCGCTCCTCGTCGCTGGTCACCGCCAGCGCGCTGGCGAGCGGCGAGGGGATCGCCCGGCCGAGCGTCAGATAGCAGCGCTCGACCAGCAGCACGAGATTGCGCAACGGCGCGTCGTCCGCGGTGATGGCGTGCAGGTCCGCCGTCAGCTGCCGGCCCGCCATCCCCTTCGGATCGCGGATGCCCGCGACGCCGTCGAGCCGCCAAGCGAGCCGGTCGAGGTAGAGGAGCAGCCGGCCGTCGCGCTCGGCATAGGCGCGGCCGGCGGCCTTGAGCCGGTTGAGGTCGCCGTCGCGCACCGAGCCGCCTGCGATATCGGCCCGGGCGGCGAAGTGGCTGGATCGCATGCGCCCGCAGCCGACGCCGACGATCACCTCCTCGATGCGCACGCCCGCCATGCGCTCGGCCTGGGCGACCGAGGCCCGCACCGCCTGCTCGGCCTCGTCGAGGTCGACGACGATGCCCGCCTTGATGCCTCGCGAGCGCTGATGGCCGATCCCAGCGATACGGTATCCGGCATTCCGGCCGGCGCCTGTCCTGTCGTCCCGGTTCGGCACGGCGATCAGACAGCAGACCTTGCTCGTCCCGATGTCGATCAGGCCGAGGACGTCGCCGGTTCCGCTGCTTTCTCGCGCCATCAGGTCACCTCCTGCGCCGTATCAGCCCGAAGGCTCGGCGTTGCGGCCCGAGAGCGGCTGTTTCTCCAGGTCGTGCTTGGGCCGCAGCACGATGCGGTCCGGCGCGCGCAGGTCGACGGCGGCATGACGCCGGCCATCCAGCAGTTGCGAAGGCACGCGCTCTGCCGTGAGCAGCTCGAGCGCTTCCGCCTCCCGGCCGGCGGGCAGGTGGATCTCGGGCCCGCCGGTGAGACGCAAGGTCCATCGCCGGCCGGCCACGCGGACGGCCTCCTGAATGCGGGCTGCCAGCGCCGGATGCTGCTCCACCGCGGCAAGGAGACCGGCAGCTTCCGTACCTGCCCTCTCGCCCGAGATGCGGGGCAACTCGGCCCCGATGCCTGGCGGGGCCAGCGACAGAATGCGGCCGGTCGCGTCGATCAGCAGGTCGCGGCCGGATCGGTGCCAGACCGCGAAAGGACGACGCTCGGCGATCTCGATGCTGATGCTGTCCGGGAATATGCGCGTGATGGCTGCCGTCTCCACCCAAGGCAGGCGCTCGATGCGGGCGCGTGCGGCGAGGCTGTCGAAGCGCAGCAGCGACCGGGCGTTGGAAAGGTCGAGAGCGTCGAAGATGTCGCTGTCGGCGGTCATGCGATGCCCGCTCAGGAACACCTGGCGCACGCCGAGACCGGCGAGCTCGGCGATCCGGTCCGCCTCGTCGAGAACCGGGCGGACCTGTCGCGCGTCGGCGCCCCAGTGCGTCATGGCGGCGAACGCGAGCGCGCCCGACAGGGCCGTGGTGAATGCGGTGAGCCTGACGGTGTGCCGCCGCGGAGCCGGCCGCTTCTGGGCCAGCGCCGCGCCGGCTGCTGTCGCAGCGCCTTGTTCCGGGGCTACCGAAGTCCGCCACAGGCGCGGAGCTGATGCGGAGTGCTGCAACGCGGACTCTCCGTTCGCGACGAAAATGCCGTGAAGTCGAGCCGGCCCCCCAACCGGCGCTCCACACACGACCTTCGGCGGAACAGGTTAATTTTCGGTTGAGAGTTGTCCGCTTGCCCTATGGGCGATCAACGGTTGCAGGATGCGTCCTCGACCATCCAGGCGACGAGCGCACTGAAGCCGAGGCCCGCGTACTCGGCCATCTCCGGCACGAGCGAGGTGCCGGTCATGCCCGGCTGGGTGTTGATCTCGAGGAATACGAGCTGGCCCGTGTCCGGGTCGTAGCGGAAATCCGAGCGCGACACGCCGCGGCAGCCGAGGGCGTCGTGCGCCGAAAGCGCGTGCCGCTGTACGGCCTGATAGATGTCGGCCGGGATGTCGGCGGGGAGGAGGTGCCGGGAGCCGCCCGGCGCGTACTTGGCCTCGTAATCGTAGAACGTCAGCCGCTCGGCGGGCACGATGTCGATGATGTCGGTGGCGCGGTCGCCGATCACCGCGCAGGTCAGCTCGCGGCCGGCGACGAAGCGCTCGACCATGATCTCATTCTCGATCGCCGGTATGGCGCCGATCGTCTCGGGCGGGCGGTTGGCCCCCTGCCGCACGATCACGACGCCGACGCTCGATCCCTCGCAGATCGGCTTGGCGACATAGGGCGGCTCCATCGCGTGCTGGCGCGCCGCGTCGCCGCGGTCGACGATGCGGTGCTCCGCGACCGGCACGCCGAGGCCGGCGACGATGCACTTCGTCTGCTCCTTGTCGATGGCGAGGGCCGAGGCGCGCACGCCCGAGTGCGTGTAGGGGATGCCTAAGATCTCGAGCAGGCCCTGGATGCAGCCGTCCTCGCCCCAGCGGCCGTGCAGCGCGTTGAAGCAGACCTCGGGCGCCACCTCCCCGAGCCGCCGGGCGATGTCGCGATCGACGTCGATCTTAGTGACCCGGTATCCGGCGGTCTCCAGCGCCGCCGCGCAGGCGTCGCCCGAGTTGAGGCTGACCTCGCGCTCCGCCGACCAGCCGCCCATCAGGACGGCGACGTGCTCGAATTTCCGGCCCGCGGTTCCCGCGCTCATGACGCACCTGCCTCGGCTAACGCCTCACCTGTCGGGCGGCCGTCCAGCGGCAGCCCGAGCCGCACGATCTCCCACTGCAGAGACACGCCCGAGCTCGACTTCACCCTGGCCCGCACCGTCTCGCCGAGCCGCTCGATGTCCTCGGCCGAAGCCTCGCCGTCGTTGATCAGGAAGTTGCAGTGCATCTCGGAGACCTTCGCGCCGCCGATGCGCAGGCCCCGGCAGCCGGCGGCGTCGATCAGCTTCCAGGCGCTGTGGCCCGGCGGGTTCTTGAAGGTGGAGCCGCCGGTGCGCTCGCGGGTCGGCTGGTTCTCCTCCCGATAGCTCGCGACCTCGTCCATCTGCTTCAGGATCGCGGCGGGATCGCCTGGCCCGCCCTGGAACGTCGCCTCGGTGAAGATCCAGCCAGCCGGAACGCTGCAATGGCGATAGCCGAACCCCATGTCTGCGAGCGAAAGCACGTGAACGTTGCCCTGGCGGTCGACGGCGCGCGCCTCGACGAGCACGTCCTTGGTCTCGCTGCCGTGGGCGCCGCCGTTCATGCGCAACGCACCGCCGACCGACCCCGGTATGCCGCGATAGAAGGCGAGCCCGGCAATTCCCGCATCGGCCGCGGCCCGCGCCACCTTGACGTCCGGCACGGCGGTGCCGGCGCGCAGGCGGTGCCCAGGCTCGATCGCGATCCCGGAGAAGCCGCGGCCTAGCCGGACGACGACGCCCGGCATGCCGCCGTCCCTGACCAGGAGGTTTGATCCCAGGCCGATCACCGCCACCGGCAGCTCCGCCGGCGTGAGCGAAAGGAAGTAGGCGAGATCCGCCTCGTCAGCGGGCGTGAACAGGAGCTGGGCCGGCCCGCCGACCCGGAACCATGTGATGCCTGACAGCAGCACGTTGGCGCTGAGCCGGCCCCTGAGATCAGGCATGCCCGCGCCGAGCTCGGCTGCCAGATCGGGGAAGCTCACGCCACACCTCCGGCGTGTCTGGGCTCGCCGCCGAGCAACTCGGGGAGCGCATGGGCGAGCTCGGTCGAATTGCCGGCACCCAGGCAGATGACGAGGTCGCCGGGCCGGGCGACGCGCCGCAGCGCCGGCGCGACGTCCCGCTCGCTGTCGACGGCCAACACCGAGGCATGACCGGCGCCGCGGATCCCCTCCGCCAGCGAATGATTGTCGATGCCGTCGATGGGCAGCTCGCCCGCCGAGTAGAGCGGGGTGACGATGACGCTGTCCGCATCTCGCAGGCACGCGCAGAAATCGCCGAACAGGTCGCGGACGCGGGTGTAGCGATGCGGCTCGAGGACTGCGATCACGTGCCCGCGGGCGCTCGCCCGCGCTGCCTTGAGGACGGCGGCGATCTCGACGGGATGGTGGCCGTAGTCGTCGAAGATGAAGACGCCGTTCCACGTGCCCGTGAGCTGAAACCGCCGCTTGACGCCGGGGAACGTCGACAGCGCCTGCCGGATCGCCGGATCGGGAACTCCGGCTTCCGCGGCGACGGCGATGGCGGCAAGCGCGTTGAGCGCGTTGTGCTGCCCGGGCACCGGCACGCGCCAGCCCCGGATGCTGCGCGCGCCGCCGCTCACGCGGGCGCCGAGCTCGGCATCGAAGACGGTGCTCAGTCCGTCGAAGCCCACCTGGCCCAGCACCATGTCGGCGCCGGGCCCGGTGCCGTAGGTGACGAGCCGCCGCCCGTCGCGGCGCAATTGCAGACGCTCCACCATCTCGCGCACGACCGGGTGGTCGGTGCAGGTCACCGCCAGACCGTAGAACGGGATGTTGCGATAGAACGCCTCGAACTCGCGATGCATATTCTCGACCGTCTTGAAGTAATCGAGGTGCTCCGGGTCGATGTTGGTCACCACACCGATCTGAGTCGGGATCTTGATGAACGTGCCGTCGGACTCGTCGGCTTCGACCACCATCCAGGGGCCTGCCCCGAGACGCGCGTTCGACCCCCACGCATTGATGATGCCGCCGGTGATCACGGTGGGATCGAGCCCGGCCTCGCTGAACACGTGGGCGATGAGCGAGGTCGTCGTCGTCTTGCCGTGCGTCCCCGTCACCGACACCGTGGAATAGAGCCGCATCAGCTCGGCCAGCATCTCCGCCCGGCGGATGATCGGCAGGCCCTTGGCGCGCGCGGTCTCGAGCTCCGGGTTGCCGGGCTTCACCGCGGTCGAGATGACGACGAACTTCGCGCCGACCAGGTTGACGGCATCATGCCCGACGAAGACGCGGATGCCCTTCGTCCTGAGCCGCTGGACGTTGGCGCTCTCCTTCTGATCGCTGCCCTGCACGGCGAATCCCTTGGCGTGCAGGATCTCCGCGATCGCGCTCATGCCGATGCCGCCGATGCCCAGGATGTGAATGGTGCCGATACCGCGGGGTATTTCCATGAACCGCCCTCAGCTCTTCCGCCGCTCACCGGGCTGCCGCGGCGCCTGCCGCAGGCCCATGAGCTCTTCCACCAGATCGGCGAGACGGACGACCGCGTCGGGTCGACCCTGGGCCTTGGCGGCGGCCGCCATGCTCGCCAGCGTCTCGGGGGCGCCGTACAGCCGCTCTATCTCCCGCGCCAGCCGCGCCGGCGTCATGTCTTTCTGCTCGATGCACAGCGCTCCCCCGCTGTTGGCGAGCTGGGTCGCGTTCTGGAGCTGGTCGTCGTCGATCGCGTGCGGCAGCGGCACCAGGATCGAGGGCCGACCCAGCACAGCCAGCTCCGCTGCCGACGAGGCTCCGGCGCGTCCGATAACCAGATGCGCCAAAGCCATCCGCTCCGGCAGATCGCGGAAAAAGCTCGCGAGTTCCATCTCGATCCCGAGACCTGCATAAATCTGGCGAACGCGGTCGAGGTCTTCCTCGCGGCATTGCTGGACAATTTTGAGGCTCTGTCCGACACCGGGCGGCAGCAGCCCGATGGCGGCCGGCACCGTGTCGGAAAAGAACCGCGCGCCCTGGCTGCCTCCGAACACGAGCAAGGAGAGCTTGCCGCCAGGGGCCGGCGGCGCATAAGCGCGCATGGACCAGTCGGTGACGGCGTCGCGGACAGGATTGCCGGTCAGCCGCACCTTTCCCGCAAGGCGCCCGTCGAGGTGGCGCACGGCCGGGAACGAGGTCGCGATCGCGGTCACCCGCGGCGCGAGCAGGCGGTTGGCGCGGCCGAGGACCGCGTTCTGCTCGTGAATGGCCGTCGGGATGCGCCGCAGCCGGGCCGCCATGAGCGGCGGGAAGCTCGGATAGCCGCCGAAGCCGACCACGGCCGACGGCCGTGCGGCGCCGAGCTCTCTGTAGGCGTCGAGGATGCCGCGCGCGAGCGTCATGGCCGTGGCTGCGGCGCCGATGAGGGAGCGCCGCTCGCCGCCGAGCGTCGCCGACCGCACCCTATAGACCCTTCGGGCCGGGAATTCGCTGCCGTAGCGGTCGCCGCGCATGTCGGTCATGAGATCGACCGCTATGCTGCGGCGGCCGAGCTCCTGCGCCAGCGCCAGGGCCGGGAAGAGATGGCCGCCGGTGCCGCCGGCCGCGAGCATCACCGAGGGGGAGTTCACTCTGCTGCGGGTCCCATGTTTCCGAGGCGATCCTCGGTTGTGCGGGGGAAATGCGGCCTTCTCAAGCGCAAGGCATCGGGCCGCCGCCGGGTCAGCGCAAGCATCATGCCCATCGCCAGGAACACCGACACGAGCGAGGAGCCGCCGGCGGAGATGAACGGCAGCGTCATGCCCTTGGCCGGCAGCAGCCCGACGTTCACCGCCATGTTGATCGCGGCCTGCAGCCCGAACAACAGCGCCAGCCCCGCCACCGCCAGCCTCACGAACGGGTCGGGCTGCGTGAATGTGCGGAAGTAGGCGCGCAGCACGATCGTTGCGAACAGCGCGGCGAGAGCCAGGCAGGCGAGCGCGCCGTACTCCTCCGCCACCACCGCGAAGATGAAGTCGGTGTGGGCATCAGGCAGCGAAGTCTTGATAGTGCCCTCACCGGGGCCGCGCCCCAGGAAGCCGCCTTCGACAAAGGACTGCAAGGCACGCGCGGTCTGCGAGGTCTCGTCGGCGCCGGGGCCGAGGAACCGGTCGACGCGCAGGCGCACATAATCGAGCGTGAAGTAGGCGCCTGCCAGCCCGATCGAGCCGATCAGCGCGAACACCGCCGCCCAGATGAGCGGCTGGCCGGACAGCACGAACAGCGTCGTCCAGATCACGCAGACGAGCATCGTCTGGCCGACATCGGGCTGCATCAGGAGCAGCGCGGCGAAGGCGAGACAGAGTGCGACGGCAATGGCGCGCGCGGGCATGTCGGTCTGCTTCTGCGCCTCTGAGAAAGCCCACGCGGCAAGCACGACGAACGCCGGCTTGGCGAGCTCCGAGGGCTGCAGCGAGAATCCTGCGAAGCGCAGCCAGCGGCGCGCGCCGTTGATCTCCTCGCCGCCGATCAGCACAGCGGCCATCAGCGCCAGCGCAGCAACGAAAACGACGAGCGCCAGCCGCCGGATCATCCGCGGCTGCATCATCGATACGGCCAGCATGATGACGGCGCCGATGGCCGAGAGCACGATGTGCCGCTCGACGAAGTGAAACGCGGGCAGCGCCTTCTTGAGCGCGACTGCGGGGCTTGCGGCAAGCGACAGCACGAGCCCGCTTCCCGCGAGCACCAGTATGGCCGCGAGCAGCACCCGGTCGACCGTGAACCACCACTCCGCGAGAAGGCTGCGGTCGGTCCTCGATATCCTCATCCGCGGCGCCCTCGCACCCACCGGACGGCTCCGGACACACGAAAGTGCCTCGCCGTCGCGGTCATGAGCTCTCCGCAGCAGCGACACCGGGCAACGCGGCCACGAGACGCCGGAAGGCATCGCCGCGCTGCTCGAAATTCCTGAACTGGTCGTAGGAAGCGCACGCCGGAGACAGCAGCACCACCGGCTCGCCGCCGGCGTTCAGCGCTGCGTCGCGTGCCGCGGACTTTATGGCGGTCTCGAGTGTGCCGGACTGCTCGACGGGTACCGCTGCGCCGAGGGTAGCTGCAAAGGCCTCGGCCGATTCGCCGATCAGGTAGGCCTTGCCAATTCGCGGGAAATACTCTCTCAGTGGCTCGATCCCGCCCTCCTTCGGTCGGCCGCCCGCGATCCAGTAGATGTCGCGCGGGAAGGAGGCCAGCGCCTTCTCCGTCGAATCGGCGTTGGTGGCCTTGGAATCGTTGATGAAGAGGACACGGCCGGCGCGCCCCACCTCCTCCATGCGATGCGGCAGCCCCGGGAAGCTGGCGAGCGCAGTGCCGATCTGTCCGGCCCCGATGCCGAGGCGCAGCGCCGCGACTGAGGCGGCGAGCGCGTTCTGTGCATTGTGGCGGCCACGCAGTGTGCCGATGCCGTCGAGATCGGCGAAGGCGCCGTCGAGTCCCGCCCAGGCCGCGTGCGAGACGAGGCGCGAGCCGTCGGCGGACCAGCCGCCAGGGACAGGCCGCTGGCAAGAGAATGCATCCACCCGGCGCCCGCTGGCCTGCAACCGTTCGGCGATCGCGCGGCAGTACGCGTCGTCGAGCCCTACGGCCGGATACTCGCTCGCCGCGACGAGGCGCTCCTTGATGGCTGCGTAGCTCTCCATCGTGCCGTGCCGGTCGAGGTGGTCGGGCGTGAGGTTGAGCAGCACGCCGACCGTTGGCGCCAGCGACGGCGTCAGGTCGATCTGGAACGACGACATCTCGATGACGTGGATGCGGTTCGCGGCCGGCTCCGGGAGGGCGAGGATCGGCGTCCCGATGTTGCCGCCCATGGCCACGTCGCGCCCCGCCGCGCCGAGCAGATGAGCGATGAGTGCGGTCGTCGTCGATTTGCCGTTGGTGCCCGTTATGGCGACGAACGGAGCATCGGGGCAGCGGCGCGCGCGCTCGCGGCAGAACAGCTCGACATCGCCGATGATCTCGACGCCTGCGGCGCGTGCCCTGGCGACCGTCCAGTGTGGCTCGGGGTGCGTCAGCGGGACCCCGGGGGCCAGGACCAGCGCTGCGAATCGCCGCCAGTCGGCAGAAGCCAGGACGACGATCGGCACGCCTGCCGCGCCGGCCGCAGCCCGTGCTTCGGGATTGTCGTCCCAGGCCGCGACCTCGGCGCCCCCGGCCAGCAGCGCGCGCGCCGTGGCATTGCCCGAGACCCCGAGCCCGAACAGGGCGAGCGTTCTGCCGGCGAAAGTGCTGACGCGAATCATGGCTGCAACTCTAATGGATTTCGCGACACGACGCCTGCGAGGGGCTGAGGCAGTCCCGGCTCTCCCTCTCGCCGTCAACGGGGAGAGGAGAGAAGGGCATCACCGCAGCTTGAGCGTGGCGAGGCCGATCAGCGCCAGCACCACGGAGATGATCCAGAAGCGGACCACAACGGTCGATTCCTGCCATCCCTTCTGCTCGAAGTGATGGTGCAGCGGCGCCATTCGAAACACGCGTTTGCCCGTCAGCTTGAAGGACGCCACCTGGATGATGACGGACAGCGTCTCGACCACGAACAGGCCGCCGACGATAGCCAGCACGAACTCGTGCTTGGTGGCGACCGCGATGGCGCCAAGCGCCCCGCCGAGCGCCAGCGAGCCCGTATCGCCCATGAAGATCATCGCCGGCGGCGCATTGAACCATAGGAAGCCGAGGCCGGCGCCGATCAGCGCGCCGCATATGATCGCCAGCTCGCCCGTGCCCGGCACGTAATGGATCTGCAGATAGCGGGCGAAGTTGGTGTTGCCGGAAAGATAGGCGATGAGCCCGAAGGTGGCCGCCGCGATCATCACCGGAACGATGGCCAGGCCATCGAGGCCGTCCGTCAGGTTGACGGCGTTGCCGGCGCCGGCGATCACCGCCACGCCCAGCAGCACGAAGAACGGCCCCAGATCGACGATGATGTTCTTGAAGAACGGCACCGTCAGCGCCGCCGACAGGTCCGGTGTCGACAGGCGCATGAGGATGAAGGTTGCAACCCCCGCTATGGCGAGCTCGATGCCGAACCGCAGGCGGCCCGAGAACCCGGCGACCGTCCGCTTCGTCACCTTCATGAAGTCGTCGCAGAAGCCGATCGCGCCGTAGGCGAGCGTCACGCCGAGCACGACCCAGACATACGGATTGGACAGGTTGGCCCACATCAGCGTCGCGACGGTGACGCCCGACAGGATCATGAGCCCGCCCATGGTCGGGGTGCCGCGCTTGGCGAGGTGCGTCTGCGGGCCGTCGTCGCGGATCGGCTGCCCGTGGCCCTGCTTGATGCGCAGGAGGTCGATGATGATGGGACCGAACAGGAACACGAACAGCAGCGCCGTCATGATGGCGCCGCCGGTTCGGAACGTGATGTAGCGGAAGACGTTGAGCGCGTTGATCTGGTCGCTGAAATTCACGAGCTCATAGAGCATGCACCATTCCTTCAACCCGCTCGTCGGCGACGCACGGTCGCCTTCGCCACTTGCCCCGGTGCCGGCCCACTAGCCAGCCAACCGGCTTTTCAGGGCGTCCACCAGCGGCGCCATGCGGCTGCCGAGCGACCCCTTTATCATCACCACGTCACCCGCCTCCACCGACTCGAGCAGCCGAGCCGCGAGCGCGTCCGAGGTTTCAGCCCACATGCCCTGCTGGCATGGCTCCAGCACCGCGAACAACCGAGCCATGTTGGGGCCGCAAGCAAAGACCAGATCGACGCCGGCCGCGTCAATCGCTTCCTTGAGGCCGAAATGCAGCTCGGCTGCGCGCGGCCCGAGCTCGAGCATGTCGCCCAGGACAACGACGCGGCGCGGCCAGCGGATCCGTGGCGCGGTCGCCAGCGTCGCCAATGCCGCACGCATCGAGGCCGGGTTGGCGTTGTAGCTCTCGTCGATGAGCAGCAGCTCGCCGCCTGCCGTCCGCAGCAGCGTGCGCGCGCCGCGTCCTGGCGGGGGCGAGATCTGGGCCAGCGCCGGAAGCGCCAGAGTCGGGTCGGCGCCGAGCGCCAGCAGGGCGGCGACGATCGCCAGCGAGTTCTCGACGAGATGTGCGCCCGGAGCCCCGAGCCGATAGCTCAGTGTCTCTCCGCGCGCGTCGACCGTTACGTCGGAGCCATTCGCGTCGAGCTTGACGACGGCCGGGCGCACGTCGGCCTCGGGATCGAGCCCGAAGCCGATCACGCGGGCGCCCTGCCGTTCGGCGGCCGCTCGCATCAGGGCGAAGTGGGGGCTGTCGCGATTGACGATCGCGGCGCCGCCCGGCTCGAGCCCGAGAAAGATGTCGGATTTCTCCTCGGCGATGGCCTCTAGCGAGCCTAGATGACCGATGTGCACCGGCTCCACGGCAGTGATGATGGCGGCGTGCGGGCGCGCCAGTCGGGCAAGCGGTGCGATCTCGCCGCGATGGTTCATGCCGATCTCGAGCACGGCGAAGGCCGATGCGGCCGGCATGCGGGCGAGCGTCAGCGGCACGCCCCAGTGATTGTTGTAGGACTTCTCGGCAGCGTGCGTCGGCCCGAGCCGGGCGAGGCATGCCCTCAGCGCCTCCTTCGTGCCCGTCTTGCCGACGCTGCCTGTGACCGCCACGATGCGGGCCGAGGTCCTGGAGCGCGCCGCCCGGGCGACAGCCTGCAGCCCCGCCAGCGGATCGGCGACGCGGATCAGGGCGCCGTCCCCGTGCCGCCGGTGATAGGCGAACGAGACGAGAGCTGCGCGTGCGCCCGCGGCGAAGGCGGCCGGCACGAAGTCATGCCCATCGCGCACGTCCTCGAGCGCGACGAAGCACTCGCCGGCCTGCAGAGTGCGGCTGTCGATCGAGACGCCGGTGATCGGCCCGTCCGGCGCCCCGTCCGGCATCCCTCCCGAGGACGCGACGAGATCATCCCACGTCCAGAGCGTCTCGGTCATGGGGATGTCCTGCGCGGGCGTCGCCGGTCGAGGGCGGCGCGGACCGCCTCGTGATCCGAGAACGGCCTGATCCTGTCGCCGACGATCTGGCCAGTTTCGTGGCCCTTGCCGGCGACCAGCACGACGTCGCCCGCCTGCATCGCGTCGATGGCAGCCTGAATGGCGGCGCCGCGGTCGCCGATCTCCTCGGCGCCGGGCGCGCCGGCCAGAATTTCGGCCCGGATGGCGGCTGCCGCCTCGCTGCGCGGGTTGTCGTCGGTCACGATCACCCGGTCGGCGTGGGTCACCGCGATGCGGCCCATGACGGGCCTCTTGCCGCGGTCGCGGTCGCCGCCACAGCCGAACACGCAGACGAGCCGTCCGCTGGCGAAGGGTCGCAGCGCCTGCAGCGCGGCCTCGAGCGCCTCTGGCTTGTGGGCATAGTCGACCACCACGAGGCCGACATCCGTCTGCCCGACGACGTCGAGGCGGCCGTTGACCCCCTTCAGCCTCGCCAGGGCGCCGATCACGGCAGCCGGATCCTCTCCCGTCGCGATGGCGAGTCCTGCCGCGACGAGCGCGTTCGAGGCCTGGTAGGCGCCGAGCAGAGGCAGGTGAACCTCGTGGACCGTCTGCTCATGGCGGATGCGCAGCCGCTGCCCGAAGCCATCCGGCTCGAGCTTTTCGAGCCGCAGCGTCTCGCCGTTCCGGCCGGTGGTTATCACGCTCTGCCCGCGGCGTCGTGCCAGCCCGGCGACATCGCCGGACCGCGGGTCGTCGGCATCGATCACCGCCGGACGGCCGGGCTCGAGCAGGCTTCCGAACAGGCGCAGCTTGGCAGAGAAGTAGTCCTCGACGGTCGGATGATAGTCGAGATGGTCGCGCCCGAGATTGGTGAAGGCGGCGGCGGCGAGGCGGACGCCGTCGAGCCGGCGCTGATCGAGGCCGTGCGAGGAGGCTTCGAAGGCGAGATGCGTCACACCCTCGGCCGCCAGCGCGGCCAGCATCTGGTGGAGTGCGACGGGGTCGGGCGTCGTCAGCGCGCCGTAGCGGCCGCCATCCGGTTTCACGAGCCCGATGGTGCCGAGGGAGGCGGCCCGCCGGCCGAGCGCCGCAAAGAGCTGCCGCGCAAATTCGACGACCGAGGTCTTGCCGTTGGTGCCGGTGACGGCGACCGCCGTCTCCGGCTGGCCCGGGTGGAGCCGTGCGGCGATCAGGGCCAGCGCCCGGCGCGGATCGGCCGCGCGCAGGACCGGGACGGAGGCGTCGGGCAGCACCGCTCCGGCCGGCGCCAGGATGGCGGCGGCGCCCCTCTGCAGCGCATCGGGCACGAATTGCGCCCCGTCCGCGCGTGTCCCGGGAAGAGCCGCAAAAAGCGAGCCGGGAACGACGGCCCGGCTGTCCGCGGTCACTGCCGTGATCTCGATGTCCTCTGCGCCGGGAGACCGGTTCAGCTCAGGGGGTAGCAGTTTTGCGAGCCGCATGTGTTGAGCCGGCAAGGGACGGACCGCGGTTTCTCGCGGCTGGACAGAAGGTTAATATTTGCCGCAGAGGCAGCCGTCAAATCGGCGGCTCCCGGCAATCCGTTCATCGGGCGCGTTCGGCTTGCAGCGGTTTGCCGGTCAGCGCGGCAGCATGCCGAGCAGCGGGGCCGCGCGCGCGATGACGCGCCCGGCGACCGGTGCTGCGTTCACCCCGGCCGTTATCCGCCCGCCCGTCGCTTCCGTCGCCTTCGGCTCGTGCAGCAGGACGAGCACGAGGTACTTCGGGTCGCGCATGGGGAACGCCGCCAGGAACGACGCGATGACGGCCTCCTCGCGATAGCCGCCGCGTCCCGGCCTCTCGGCGGTGCCGGTCTTGCCGCCGACCTCGTAGCCCGGCACGTCGGCGCGCCGGCCCGTCCCCTGCGGCGAGACCACGTTGCGCCGCATGAGCTCGCGCATGGCCGCGCTCGTCTCCGCCCGCACCACTCTCACAGGGCCGTCCGCGGGCGCCGCTCCGGTCAGCCGGAAGGTGGGAGTGACGCGCCAGCCGCCATTGACGAGGGCCGCCGCGGCGGCCGCGAACTGGATCGGCGCCACGGCCAGCCCGTGCCCGTATGCAATCGTGATCGTCTCCGCCTGGCCCCAGTAGGCCGGCAGCTTCGGTGCCGCGACCGGCCCCGCTTCGCTGCGGATCGGCTCGATCAGCCCGAGCCGGGCGAGGAGCTCGCGCTGGCGGGCCGAGCCGAGCTCGAGCGCGATCATGCCGGCGCCCACGTTCGAGGAGTGAATGAAGATCTCGCGCACGGTCAGCGGCCGGCCGAGCGGATGCAGGTCGCGGATGGTGTAGGGGCCGACGCGCAAGGGCGCCCGCACGTCGTAGGTCTTGCCGAGGTCCGCCGTCCCTGCCTCGAGCGCCATCGCGATCGTGATCGTCTTGAAGATCGACCCAAGCTCGTAGACGCCGTCCGCCACCTTGCTCAGCCGCGCGGGGTCGAGACTTTGCATCCGGTCGGCAGGATCGACCTCGGGCAGCGAGGCGGACGCCAGCACCTCGCCCGTATCGACGTCGAGGATGACGCCGCCGGCTCCCGCGGCGGCGTAGCGGCGCACGGCTGCCCGGAGCTCGTCCTCGAGCGCGTGCTGCACGGCGAGGTCGATGGTGACGCGCACTGGCGCGAGCGTGCCCGCGGAGCCCGCGTGGACCGCCTCGATGCCGACCGTTTCGTCGATGTAGCGCTCGATTCCCGACGTGCCCTGGTTATCGGTGTTGACGTGCCCGATCACGTGGCCGGCCAGCGCTCCGTTGGGATAGACGCGCTTCGGCTCGTTGCGGAAGGCGAGGCCCGGCAGGCCGAAATCGTGGATGCGCTGCGCGGTGGCCGGCGAGACGCCGCGGCGCAGCCGCACGAAACGGCGGTCCCGGTCCGAGAGCACGCGTCGCAGCTCGGCGCCGTCGATCTCCGGAAAGACTTGAGACAGGCGCTCGACGGCCTCGTCGACGTCGATCATCAATGCGGGGTCGGCATAGAGGGTCGGCGCCTCGATGTCGGTCGCCAACAGGCGCCCCTGCCGGTCGACGATGTCCGGGCGCCAGAACGATTGCGTCAGCGTCCGCGTCATCGAGGCGCGCGGCTCGACCTGGCCCTTGAGCGCGAGGCGGACGAGTTGCGCGCCGATGGCCGCGAAAACGACGACGATCGCCAGCGCCACCGCAAACGATCTCGCCGCGTAGGACGCGGCTCGAGCAGGATCGGCGGCGTTTCGGGCGGCATCTCCAGCCGCCGCCACGGGTGCCCCTGCCAGCTCGGCGGTCATCGGCCGTCGTCTCCCGCCGGAGTGCGGCCGCCCGCCCCGGCGGCATGAGCCCCCGGCGGCAGCGGCGCGAGCTCTATGAGCTGCTCGCCTCGCACCGGCTCGAGGCCCATGGCGCGGGCCAGTGGCGCGATGCGCTCGGGCCTCGACAGGTAGGCAAGCTCGGCCTTGAGCACGGCGATGTCGCCGCGCAGCCGCTCGGCCCGGCGCTCCTCGGCCTGGACCATGAGCTCCAGCCGCCGCGTGTCGTAGCTGACGGCATAGAGCAGGAAGGCACAGGCCAGAGCCACACCGACGGCGGCAGCGGACGATATGCGCAGCATGACGGGCCTCTCGCGCAGGTCGCGCTCATCGGGCGATCTGCGGCACGCCCAGGGCCGCCGGATCGAGCGGCCAGCTCGAGGCCTCGGTGCGCTCGCCGGCCCTCAGCTTGGCGGATCGCGCCCGCGGGTTTGCCGCGATCTCCTCCTCGTCAGGACTAACAGGGCGGTGGTTAACGATCCGGAAACTCGCGGCCCGCCGGCGGACGATCTCCGGCAGATGGCGCGAGGTGCCGGAGGTGCGACCGGCCCGCTCGGCCAGGAATCGCTTCACGATACGGTCCTCGAGGGAGTGGAAGGTGACTGCCACCAGGCGGCCGCCCGGCCTCAGCAGGCGCTCAGCCGCCGACAGCCCGGCCGCCACCTCGCCCAGCTCGTCGTTGACGGCGATCCGGAGAGCCTGGAACGTGCGGGTTGCGGGATGCCGCCCCTCGATCTTGCGGCCGCCGAACATCTGGGCAACGACCCGGGCAAGCTCGAGCGTGCGCGTCAGCGGCTCCCTGGCTCTCGCCCGCACGATGGCCCGTGCGATGGCCCGCGATCTCCGCTCCTCGCCGAAATGGAAAAGGATATCCGCGATCTCGCCCTCGCCCAGCGTATTGACGAGGTCGGCCGCGGTCAGCCCCGTGCGCGACATTCGCATGTCGAGCGGGCCGTCGCTCTGGAAGGAGAATCCGCGCTCCGGCTCGTCGAGCTGCATCGACGAGACCCCGAGGTCGAAGACGACGCCGTCGACCGCAGTCAGCCCGGCATCGGCCGCGATCGCCTCCAGCTCGCTGAAGCGGCCCTGGCGGATGTCGAGCCTGCCGGGATGGGCTGCGGCGAGGTCTGCGCCGCCGGCGACGGCTGCCGGGTCGCGGTCGATGGCGAGCACCCGGCACCGCGCGGCTGCCAGGATGGCCCGCGTGTAGCCGCCCGCCCCGAACGTGGCGTCAATGCAGACCGCGCCGTCCTCGGGTCTCAGATGCTCCACAACGGGCTGAAGCAGCACGGGAGTATGGCGGATGCGGTCTGTGGCCTCCCCGCGCGCGGGACCCAGTCCCCCCCGAGTCCCGCGACCCGCCATTACTCCCGTGCTCCTGTGCCGCCGCTCCGGTCCCCGTCATTATCGCGGCGGCTCCCCGCGCCGAACAGTTTCCGGTGCTCGTGCACCTTGTCGCGGGCGCGCTGCCGGCGCTCGGCGAAGCGCTTCGGCTCCCACATCTGAAACTTGTCGCCCAGGCCGACAAACGTGACCTGACCGGCAATGCCGGCATGGGCGCGAAGCGCCTCAGGAAGGACGATGCGGCCGTCCTGATCGATGCCGAGAATCTGGACGTCGCCATAGAGCGCGACAGACAGCTCGTCCCGCTCGTCCGAATAGTTCGGGAGATCTGCGAGCAGGTTGTCGATCTTCTTCGCAAGTCTCTCGCCGCCTGCATCGAGCGCCGGAGAATCGAGCGAGGGGTAGCAGTAGATGCCGCCGGCATAGCCGTCGCTCTCGAGCACGGCGCGGAAGGCTGCGGGGATCGAGACGCGTCCCTTGACGTCGATCCTGTTCGTGAATGTCGAGACAAAGCGGTCCATCCCCGGTTCGGAAACCTCGCCTGACGCGCCACTGGCTCGAAGCACACTCCTTGGAGCCGCTGCCCTCTGACCTTGCGGATCAGATCCGGCCCGACCCCGGACTGGGACGTGGCGGTCGCTCGAGCCTCGGGCCCTCTTCTCGAGGCGGCGCCACAGCCACGGTCCCATGCCCGGTGCGGACGGGCATTCATGGGATCGCATGGAATCCGGTGGGCGTCAACGGGATGTTAATAATGTGGCTAGTCAGGGGCCGACCTGACGGGGATTGTGGCAATGGCGCCACAATCACACACGACAGCCGTCGCCCGCTCTGCCGAGAGACGATCCGGGGCGGTCTTGATGGGGCAGTCAGTAGCTGCGAAAGCCGCTGACGAGGAGCCGCGAGCACAGCGCAAATTTGTGCCCACCTTTCAGGGTCAGACCCGCAGGTTCTGATCCTTCCGCCTTCCTCGGGGTCAGCCGCTCACCGGCTTTGCCGACCCTCGATGACGAAACGATTCCCACTG
>JAHDXT010000021.1 GCA_023384095.1 Hyphomicrobiaceae bacterium | reverse complement strand
GCTGTCAGGCAGACGATCCACTCACCCTACCGTCCGAAATTGTGGAGCCAGCTCTTTCATCCTTCTTCCCCAAGGCGAGTGGCTGGCTCAGGCGTTTAGGTAAATCACGCTTCTTTGTCATGCTTGCCTCCTAGCCGGAAGATCTACGATCACCCCAGCCCTCGCCTTCCCCATCGGGCGCGAAACCTCACCGGCCACCCGATCAGCGGCAGCGGTCAACACCGCATCCACCCGCGCCACATACCCGGCAGTGACGCCCCCGGCAGCATGACCGAGCAGCGCCGAAA
Organism: Hyphomicrobiaceae bacterium; assembly: GCA_023384095.1. Taxonomy (GTDB): domain Bacteria; phylum Pseudomonadota; class Alphaproteobacteria; order Rhizobiales; family Hyphomicrobiaceae; genus ZC4RG25. The sequence goes on along the minus strand of JAHDXT010000021.1, from coordinate 57,739 downwards.
CGGTCGGTAGGGTCATCCCAAGACCGTCCGCTGTCGTGGCGTACCCATGTCGCAGCCCGTGCAAGGTCAGATCGGACAGCGCAGCTCGATCCTTCGCGTCAAGGTCGGCGTGGTCCACAATCCGCCCATACCCCTTAGGCAGCCCGCCGAACGCCGCGCCGTCCTTCCGCTCTGCCGGGAATAGGAAGTCGCCCTTCTCGCCGCGGTCCCAGATCGACCGCAGGAGGTCCACAGCGGCGCGCCCGAGGGGTCGAACGCTTTCCCCTGTCTTGCTGTCGGTGAGGTGAACGCAGCGCCCGGCAAGGTCCACCTCGGCCCGGCGCAAGCTGATCACCTCGCCTCGCCGCATCCCGGTAAGCGCCGCAAGCCTGATCGCTCCGACCACCTGCCAAGGCTCATAGCGGTCCTCAGCCAGCGCCAGCGCCCGACCGAGCGCGGCATACTTGCCGGGAAAATCAGTCAGCTTGCGTTTGCCATCGGCGGCGAGGCGAATTCCGTGCGCCGGGTTGCCCTCGATCAGCCCAATATCGACGCCGTAGGTGAGGACACCCGAGAGCAGGGCCGCAGTGCGCCTGGCCGTGCCCTGGCCGCCCCGAACAATTGCCCGGCCGCGGAAGCCGGTCTTTTCGTCGGCGGCTGTTTTGCCGTCAGTCACGTCGCGAATGAAGCGAACAATGTCTGATCGTTGAAGGTCGATCACCAGCTTGCGCCCCAGAAGCGGCTTGATGTGGCGCTTGATCCTCCCGACATCTATCGCCAGCGTTGAAGCCTTCTTTGGCTGCCCCTTCTTGCCAAGGATCAGGCCCCCTTCAGCCGCCTTCAGATAGTCGTCGCACAGCTCGGAAACGGTAAGCGACTTCCGGCGCGTCTGTCGTTCCTCGGCAGGGTCTTCACCCCGAGCTGCAGCGGCCAACAGTTGCCGCGCCTCGTCTCTCGCCTGGTCCGGCGTTAGGACGCCGTAGCGGCCCACCGTCGCCCGGCGAGAGCGGCCATGCGGGTTCCGGTACTGGACGATGAAGGACTTTGCGCCCGAGGGCTTCACGCGCAGACCGAAGCCCGGCAGGGCGTCATCCCACAGCACAACATCCCTCGCCGGATCGGGCGACACGGCGTCGACGGTTCGCTTGGTGATCTTCGGCATTGGGGCTCCAGGTAAGCACTAGAGCAGATTCAGGCTGAGCGTACATAGCCTGAGTGTCGGAGGTAATTCGCGCACTCGCCTGGCTCGATGGCCGAGACTGCCTCGCCGATGGCGGTCCACAACGCTTCGACGGAACGGGCCGCGATCTTGCGCAGGCAGGCTTTGAACTTCGCGAACAGCTGCTCGATCGGGTTGAAGTCGGGGGAGTAGGGCGGCAGGTAGCGCAGCTCCGCCCCCGCCGCCTCGACGGCGGACTGCACGCCATCGACCTTGTGACTCCGTAGGTTATCGAGGATGACGATGTCGCCGGGTCGCAAGGTCGGCACGAGCACCTGTTCGACATAGGCGAGAAAGCTCTCGCCGTTGATTGCGCCGTCGAAGACTGCTGGCGCCGCGAGCCCCTCGGCTCTGAGCGCCCCAATGAAGGTGGTTGTCTTCCAGTGGCCGTGCGGCACCGCCGCGACGAGACGCTGGCCGCGTTTGCAGCGGCCATACCGGCGCGTCATGTTGGTCTTGGCCCAGGTCTCGTCGATAAAGACCAGACGGTCGACGCTCAGGCTGCCTTGGGGGCGCCATTCCTCGCGCGCTGCGGCGACATCGCCACGCTCCTGCTCGGAAGCATGGCATGTCTTTTTTTGAGCGACAGATCGAGTGCGTCCAGCATCGCCGACATGGTCGCGATGCAGACCTTCACGCCGCGCTCCCGCTCAGACCAATCCACCAGCTCGGCGAGCGTTGCGTCGGGGTGCTCGGTCACGTATGCGGCAAGCGCTTCGAGGTGTCCATCGAGCTTGCGCCCGGGCCGGCCGGTGCGCGGCAGCGCCGTCGCGATGCCGTCTCGGTCCCTCCGCGCCCGCGCCTTGTAGATGTAGGACACACTGACCCCGAACAACGGTGCGATCTCGTAGACCCGCCCGCCACGATCCACCGCCGCCAGCACGCGCTCCCTCAGGTCCTCCGAGTAAGCCTGACCCGATACCCAGCCCATCGCCGCCGCCCTCCAATGGAAAAGACGACAGGACAAGAATCACTGTTCGCGCGACTTGTGAATCCCCAATCGGTTCTGGTCAGCCTGAAAATGCTCTAGAGTCTTTCCGCACGGGGAAGAATGGTCGGAGGCTTGCGCGAGATCCGCTATGGTGAGAAGACCGGGCTAACTCACCGGATGCCACCGCAGTAGCCGTCGCGGAACCCCCGCTGCATTGGCTGGCGCCGACCTCCGCTAAGAATCCGTAAAGTCCGCCTATGCGCCGGCGGACCCTTCGCGGGCGCGGCGGATCATGTTTCGGGCAATGACCAGTTGTTGTATTTGGCTGGTGCCCTCGAAAATCCTGAACAGGCGAACGTCTCGATAGAAGCGCTCGACGGCGTAATCGGCCATGTAGCCCGCGCCACCGTGGATCTGCACGGCGCGGTCGGCGACGCGGCCTACCATCTCGCTCGCGAACAGCTTGCAGCAGGACGCTTCCATGCTGACGTCGTCCCCGCGATCGCGCTTGCGGGCCGCTTCGAGAATCATGGCGCGCGCCGCGAGGACTTCTGTCTGGCTGTCGGCGAGCATGGCCTGGATGAGCTGGAACTCGGCAATGGGCTTGCCGAACTGCTTCCGATCGAGGGCATAGGCGAGGGCGTCGGCCAGGATTCGTCCGGCGGCGCCGGCGCATGCGGCCGAGATATGCAGGCGGCCCTTGTCGAGAACCTTCATGGCGGTCCGGAAGCCTTGCCCCTCGACGGCGCCGATCAATGCCTCTTTCGGAATGCGGCAGTCCTCGAAAGTTACGTCCGCCGTATGTGCCCCGCGCTGGCCCATCTTGCGATCGGGCCTGCCGACGGTCAGCCCCGGCGTTCCCCTCTCGACGAGAAAGGCGGACACGCCGTCGGCGCCCGGTTTGCCGGGGTCGGTCCGGGCCATGACGGTCATGACGCCCGCTTCCGGTGCATTGGTTATGAAACGTTTGGTGCCGTTGAGAACGTAGCCGTCGCCGTCGCGCCGGGCAGACGTGCGCAGGGATGCCGCGTCGGAGCCGGAATCGGGCTCCGTCAGCGCGAAGGAGCCGATGATCTCGCCGGATGCGAGCCGCGGCAGATACCGCCGCTTCTGCTCTTCGGTTCCGTCGATGACGATCGCCTGCGAGCCGATCCCGACGTTGGTCGCGAAGCAGGAGCGGAACGCAGGCGACGCTTTCGCCACCTCGAAGACGACCTGGACCTCCTCCTCCATGCACAAGCCGAGCCCGCCGTACTCCTCGGGGATTCCGATGCCGAAGAATCCCAGCGTTCTCATCTCCTCGACGATGTCGGCTGGAATGGCGTCGTCCGCGGCAACACGTGCTTCGTTCGGAATGAGGCGCTCGCACACGAAACGCGCAACGGTGCCGAGGAACTGGTCGAAAGCGTCCTTGTCGATCGGCATACGAAACTCCGTCAAGTGCAATCGTCGATCTTGCAGGGATAGCCGGAAACCGATCGCGTTTACGCCATTTCAGCGAGATCGCCCGCTTCCATACCGTTTCGCCAAAGCTCAATGCCACCGCTTGCGACGTTGAAGTCGCCGGCCCCCCCCTTCGCCTTCCAGTCCTGCACCGCCCAGGTGACGACGGCGCGGCAGCCGTCGCAACAGCTCGGTCCGTGGAAGTAGTTGTAAGGCGTGCCGCGCGCGCGTTGCCGCTCTTCGCCTTCCTTCTCCCGCTCCTGAAAGCGCGGCGCGAGCCGCTCGCGCCGTCTCCAGGAACGAACGCTGCATGTCGGCCGGTCTCGCGCTCATCTCGTTCAATGCTCTAAGGAAGCCGCGGCAGGCTCGCGGCTTATCGGGCGTACTTGCGGAAGTCGGGTTTGCGCTTCTCGTTGAAGGCGCGCACGCCCTCCCTGGATTCCTCGCTGTCGTAATACATCTTGAGCGCCTGCATCCCCATGCCGCCGATGCCCCGGATGCTATCGGAATCGGCGTTGAAGGAGCGCTTGGCGATGGCGATCGCCGTCGGGGAGCGCTCCATGATTTCCTTGCACCACCGCGCCACCTCGGCATCGAGCTCCTCGTGCGGCACGACGGTGTTCACGAGCCCCATGGCCAGGGCTTCGGCGGCCGTGTAGCGGCGGCACAGGTACCAGATCTCGCGCGCCTTCTTTTCACCGACGATGCGGGCCAGATAGGCCGTGCCGAAACCGGGATCGACCGAGCCGACCTTCGGCCCGACCTGGCCGAAAACCGCCTTCTCCGAGGCGATGGTGAAATCGCAGAGCGTCGCGAGCACGTTGCCGCCGCCGATGGCATAGCCCTGCACCCGCGCGATCACCGGCTTCGGCACGTCGCGGATCAGGCCTTGCAGCTCTTCGACCGGCAGGCCGACCATGCCGCGGCCGTCGTACTGGCCGTTGTGGGCCGACTGATCGCCCCCGGTGCAGAACGCTTTGTCACCGGCCCCCGCGAGCACGATTACGCCGACCGCCTTGTCCCATCCGGCGCGGTTGAGCGCGTGGATCAGCTCATCGCAGGTCTTGCCGCGGAAGGCATTCATGACCGCCGGGCGGTTGATCGTGATGCGTGCGACCCCGTCACCGAGGTCGAACAGAATGTCTTCATACTGCATGGCTCGATGCTCCCTCAGCCGACCATCGTCAGGCCGCCCGACACGCTGATGACCTGACCGGTGATGAATGCGGCATCGTCGCTGGCGAAGAACAGGATGGCTCCCGGCAGATCCTCGGGCTCGCCGATACGGCCGATCGGGGTCGCGCGCCGAAAAGCTTCCTCGAGCTTCTCCGGATTGCCGGCGCCCTGCTTATACTGCTCGAACAGGTTGGTTCTGGTGACGCCGGGGGCCACGACGTTGACGGTGATGCCGTGCCGGGCGTGCTCCCGCGCCAGTGTCTTGGAAAAGCCGATGAGGCCGGCCTTGCATGCCGAGTAGACCGCCTCGCCCGTGGAGCCGACGCGGCCTGCATCGGACGCGATATTGACGATCCTCCCGGCTCGGCGCGCCATCATGCCCGGCAGCACGGCGTGATGCAGGTTGAGCGCACCGACGAGATTGATGGAGATCAGCTTTTCCCAGTCGCTCGGCTGCGTGTCCTTGAACAAGCCGAAGACGTCCCATCCGGCGTTGTTGACGAGCACGCCGATGGCGCCTTGTGCGCCTTCGACCGCCGAGACGGTGCGGCGGACGAGCTCATAATCGGTGATGTCGCAAGTGTAAGGATGTGCCGATCCGCCGGTCTCGGTGATCTCGGCCGCGACACGCTCGGCCGCGGGGCCGTCGAGGTCGAGCACGGCGACATGGGAGCCCGCCGCCGCGAAGCGCTTGCAGGCCGCGCTGCCGATGCCTCCGCCACCGCCTGTCACGATGACGGTCTTGCCTTCGAGCCCGCGCACGCAGTCCTCCGCAACGCCAGTGTCGACAGGCTCATATCAATGCCATGCCATATTGCGGAGTCAAGCAACACATTGCTATATCGAACCATGACCGCCCAAGCCAAGAAAGTCCGCTCCTGGAATGACGAGGAAGTCCGCTTCGACGTCGCCAACAGGCTGTTCTTCCGGCTCTATCAGGCGTCGAACCTGATGCACAAGACCGGCACCAGGGTGGTGAGCGAGTACGGCACCACCACTCAGCAATGGGCGGTGCTCGGCGCGCTCTCTCGTCCCGGCACGGCGGAGGAGGGGATGACGGTCAAGGAGCTGATCGAGTTCCTGATGGTGAGCCGCCAGAACCTGACGGCGGTGCTCAACCGGATGGAGCGGTCGGGTCTGGTCGAACGGACGCGGACCGCCGAGGACGGCCGCTTCCGGCGCGTGCGCCTGACGACCAAGGGCGCTGCGATCTGGGCAAGGATGCTGGTCAACATTCGCGCCTATTACGAGGCGGCGACCGCGGATTTCTCTACCGACGAAGGCCTCATGCTCTTTCGTCTGCTGGACCGGCTGCTGACCGGGCTCGGCCGTTTATGAATCGAAGAGCCTCGCTTACTTTGGCAATCCGAGATCACGACCGGCGCGAGCGCTCACGCGTAGCCGGCAAAAACGGCTCGGGCGTTGCCTGACATACCTCATAAAAATCGGGTCCTGGAACGCTCAGTCTTCCCAGGCGGCGGCATTGGGCACCGTTGCCGGCTTGCCTTGCAGTGCGTTTCTGACGTTCTCGACCGTCAGCATGCTCGCCCGCAAGACGGACTCGCGCGTAATGCCGGCGACGTGCGGCGAAAGGTGGAGATTGGGTGCGCCGGCGAGCGCCGATCCCGCGGCAAGCGGCTCATCCTCGACGACGTCGAGGAAAGCCCCTCCGATCCGGCTTTCGCGCAGCGCCTCGGCCAGGGAGCGCTCGCAGATCAGGCCGCCGCGCGCCGTGTTGATGACGTAGGCTCCCGGCGGAAGCTTCCGCAGCCGCGCGTCATCGAGGATGCCGCGGGTTGCGCTGGTCAGCGGCACATGCAGGCTGAGGACCTGACTGCGCTCGAGGAGCTCGTCCAGCGTGCACGAGGTGACGCCGAGCTCCTCCCACGCCGGGTGCCCGGCGGAGACGAGGGGGTCGTGAGCCGCCAGTCGCATTCCAAAGGCGCGCGCCCGCACCGCGACCTGCCGCGCGACGGCACCGAAGCCGAGGAGGCCGAGGTGCATGCCTTTGACATCGCGTCCCTTGATCCGCGTTCGCGGCCATCGTCCTTCGAGGACATCCCCGGTGACGTGATAGGCCCCGCCGCGGGCCAGCATGAGAATGGCCCCGATGGTGAACTCGGCCACCGTCTCGTCGTTCGTGCCCGTTGCCGGGAATACCGGGATGCGCCGGGCCCGGCAGGCGGCGAGATCGATGTTGTCCAACCCGACGCCGAGCCGCCCCACGACCTCGAGCCGCGGCGCCGCATCGAGCAGCGCCGCGTCGACCTGCGTCCTGTTGCGGACGATGAGCCCTCGGCATTGGGCGAGCCGGGCCCGCAGCTCGTCCGGTCGGTCGACGAGCTGCGGATCGTAGAGGACACCGAAGTCCGGGCGAAGGGTTGCGACGGCCTCCTCGTCCATGAACTCCGAGATGATCACGGTGGCCATCGCCGCCCTCGCCTTTCCCGATATTCAGCTACCCTCGAGGTCGTGCGCCTCTGGGAAGAACAGGTCTTTCCAGCTCGCCGGCTTCTGCTTGATCGTACCGATCTTGTGCAGGAAATCGGCGAACTTCATCGTGCGCTCCGGCGCCGCGGTGTAGCGGGTCTCGGGCAGCATCATGATCTCCTCGATGAAGCCGAGCTCGAGCCTGGACTTGTCGATCTCCTTGTACACCTGGGCGTACTTCTTCTTGTCCGCGTTGATCTTCGCCATCGCCTCGCGCAGCGCGGCGTTGAAGGCCGCGAACGTTTTCGGGTTCTCATTGCGGAATTTGACGGTCGTCCAGATCAGGTTGAACGTGTGTGGGCCGCCCACGACGTCGTACGAGCTGAAAATGCGATGGACCTTCGGGTCCTTGAGCTGCTGATAGGTGAACGGAGGAGCGGTCAGATGCGCCGTGACCTCCGTCCGGCCGGAGAGCAGGGCGGCGGTGCCGTCCGGATGGGCCATCGCCACCGTCAGCGTGTCGAGCCTGTTCTGCTCGCCGGGACCGAACTCCTTCTCCGCGGCCATCTGGAGCACGACCGCCTGAATCGACGATCGGATGACCGGCAGCGCGATCCTGTCGTTATCGGTGAAGTCCTTCAGCGACTTCACGGCGGGATTGATAGTATTCAGGTAGAGCGGCATCGAGTTGATCGACGCGATCCCTTTCACCTCCGACGGGGTGCCTTTCGTCCGCTCCCAGATCGTGACCAGGGGACCGAGCCCGCCGGACGAGATCTCGAGATTGCCACCGATCAGCAGATTCGCCTGGGTTGTGCCGCCGTCGACCCGCAACCATGTGGCTTTCGAGTCGAGCCCGGCGGCCTTCGCGTGCTTCTCGAAGAGCTGCTCGTGCTCCATCACGAGAAGCGGCATGTAGCCGATGCCGAAGCCCTTGGCGATGCGGACCTCGCTCACTTCGGCATGTGCGGGCGATGCGAGCGCGCTCAGCAGTCCGGCCAGCGCGATGGCGGGCATTCTCAATCTCCGAGGGATTTTCAGCATGGTCGTCTCCTCATGTTGTTACCTGATCTGCGGCGTGTCGTGGATTCCCGCCTCCGCGGGAACGACGGTGTGGGTATGCAGTGGGAATCGAAAGATGGAGACAGAGCACTAGGGTCGGACTCCGGCTTTGAGTTTCGGCCCGGCATTCTGCGCGAGCGCGGTCTGCGCGGCATCGATGAAGCGGGCTAGATATGGGCGGGTCTCGCGCGGATCGATGACATCCTCGACGGCGAAGGCCTCGGCCGTGCGGAAGGGCGAGGCGAGCTGCCGGAGCTCCTGCTCGATCTCGGCTTCGCGCCCGCGGGGATCGGGGGCCGCTTCGATCTCCCGCCGGAACGCCGCGGCGACGCCGCCCTCGACCGGCAGGGATCCCCATTCGCCCGATGGCCAGGAAATCTTCAGGTCGAGCCCGTTCTTGTTGCAGGTGGCCATCCCGGCCATGCCGTAGCATTTGCGGATGACGAGCGTGATCGTCGGAACCGAGAGCTGTCCTCCGACGTACACGCAGCGCATGCCCTCTCGCAGCGTCGCCGCGAGCTCGGCCTGCTTGCCGACCATGAATCCTGGGACATCCACCAGGAACACTACGGGAATGTTGAAGCAGTCGCACAGCTCCATGAAATGCGTCTGCTTGCGCGAGGCCTTCACGTCCATGGCGCCGCCGTTGACCATAGGGTTATTGGCGACGATCCCTACCACCTTCCCATTCAGCCTGCCGAGCTGGGTGACGACGGCCTTGCCGAATGTCGGCTGAATTTCGAAGAGCGAGTCCCGATCGAAAACGAGCCTGATGAGCTTGCGCATGTCGTAAGGCTTGCGCCGGTCGCGCGGCACGATCTCGAGCAGAGCCTCCTCGCGCCGGTCGGGGGGATCGTCGCAGCCCGCGACCGGGGGCAGCTCCCAGACGTTGCTCGGCATATAGGAGAGAAAGCGCTTGATCATTTCGAGGCAGGCCGCCTCGTCGCTGGCGACGTTGTCGATCGTGCCCGCCTGATCGACCGCGACCGCCGCCCCGCCGAGATCCTCCTTGTCGATCTCCTGGCCGAGCGAGCGGGCGACGACGGGCGGCCCCGCGGCGAAGATCTGGCTCGTGCCGCGCACCATGACCGACCAGTGCGCGAGGATCGCACGGCCCGCGGGACCACCCGCAGCCGTACCCATCACGGCGCACACCACCGGGACCGTGCCGAGGAGCTGAACCGAGCGCTCGAAGCCGTCGACGCCGGGAAAGACGTTGTAGCCTCTCCGGCGCGCGCTGGTGACGGTTCCCCCGGCTCCGTCGATCAGGTTCACCAGGGGAATGCGATAGTTGAACGCGAGGTCCTCGACGAAGCCGCCTTGGCCGCCCTTGCGGCGAAAGCCGCCCCAGCTCGTTCCGCCGCGAACGGTGAAGTCCTCGCCGCCCACGGCGACCGGCCGTCCGCCGATGGCTGCCAGCCCCATCACATAGGGCGCCGGAGTGCCGCCGACCCAGGCGCCGTTCTCGTACCTGCCCTGGCCGGTCAAGCCGCCCACCTCGCGCAGCGAGCCGGGATCGACCAGCCGATCGATCCGCTCCCGAATGGTCAGGCGTCCTCTGGCGTGGTGCTTCGCGACGGCTTCCGCACCGCCGAGCGCTGCGGCGGCAGCTCTGCGTCGCGCGATCTCCTCCGCTTCGGCTGACCACGACATCGATCCAACCACCTCGCCTTGCCCTCGACGCACCGCCGTCGCAACCGTTGTGCGCACACACATGTCGAATAAGGTGTTGACACCAATGTCTGCATAATTTGACATGCAGATCAAGAACCGATGCCGAGCGGAGGAGAGGGCGCGTGGGCCGAACGCGAGAGGGCCGGAGCGCGAGCGAGATCGTCCAGGAGCTTCGAGAGCGGATTTCCAGCCACTCGCTACCCCCCGGAAGCAAGTTGCAGGAGGCCGATCTCGCCGCCGAGTTCGGCGTGTCGCGATCGTGCATCCGTGACGTGCTCGGCGCCCTGGAGCAACGCAACCTCATCCGCCGCGAGCCCAATCGCGGCGCCGTCGTGATGCGGCTCGCGGTCGATCGCGTATTCGAGCTCTACGACCTTCGCGAGATGCTCGAGGGGTTGTGCGCGCGTCTCGCCTGCGAGAAGGCGCCGCCGAAGTCATGGGATGACCTGCGCGCATTCTTCGATGGACCGATGCTCGAGTACGTCGAGAGGACGAATCCCGTCGAATACATCAAGGGGCTGGAGATGTTCCGCCGCCGCATGCTGGAGGTGGCTGCAAACACTCTCCTGCGCGAGACGCTGGACGGCATCCGGGACCAGACGCGCGTCATCATCCGGCGCATCACGGTGCTGCCCGGGCGCATGGCCATCGGCCGCGTCCAGCATTGCGCGATCATCGACGCGCTGCGTGCCGGCGACCCCGACGAGGCGGAGGCCGCTGCGCGCGCGAATATCCGAAGTGCCAGGGAATTCCTGAAACGGTTCGAGGCGTTCGTGCTGTGAGCGGGAGAACGCAAGGCGAAGGATCGAGCGGCGGCCCGCTGGCGGGCATGCGCGTCCTGGAGCTCGGGTCGACGGTAGCCGGACCGTTCTGCGCGCGCCTGCTCGCCGACTTCGGCGCCGAGGTCGTGAAGGTCGAGCCTCCGCAGGGCGACGTCGTGCGGACAATGGGGAAGGTGCTCGACGGCAAGTCGCTCTACGCGGCCAGCATCTTGCGCAACAAACGCCTGGTCTGCATCGACATGAAGCGCGAGCCGGGGCTCGGCCTCGTCCGGCGGCTGGCAGCCATGAGCGACGCCATCGTCGAGAACTTCCGGCCCGGCACCCTGGAGCGCCTGGGTCTCGGCTACGACGAGCTTGCCGCCGGCAATCCCGGGCTGGTGCTCGTCCGCATCAGCGGCTTCGGGCAGTCGGGTCCCTACAGGGAGCGCCCGGGATATGGCGTCATCGGCGAGGCGGTGAGCGGGATGCGTCACGTGACGGGCGATCCCGACCGGCCGCCGGCGCGTGTCTCGGTCTCGCTGACGGACTACATCACGGGTCTCTACGCTGCGTTCGGCGCGACCATGGCCCTGCTCGCCCGCACCAGAACCGGCCGTGGACAGATCGTCGACGCGGCGCTCTACGAAAGCGCCTTCAGCTTCATGGAGCCACACGTGCCTGCCTACGACCGGACCGGTCACGTCGCCCAGCGCACGGGCTCGAAGCTGCCCGGTAGCGTGCCCAACAATCTCTACGGCACGGGAGATGGCGATTTCATCCACATCACCGCCATGGGAGACGCCGTATTCGCGCGGCTGTGCGAGGCCATGGCGCGGCCCGACCTCGCATCGGACCCGCGCTTCGCCAGGGCCGCCGCGCGCATCGCGAACGATCAGGCTCTCGACGAGATCATCGGGGCCTGGACCTCCGCACAGCCGCTGCCTGCGATCGAGGAAAAGCTTGTTGCCGCAGCCGTCCCGGCCACACGCATCTACACCATGGCCGACATCTTCCGGGACCCGCACTACAAGGCGCGAGGCATGCTGCCGAAGGTGCCGAGCGAGGACTTCGGCGAGGTCGTCGTTCCGGGAATCACGCCGCGGCTCTCGTCGAGCCCGGGCGCGATCCGCCATGCCGGCAGGAGAATCGGTCAGGACAGCCGTGCCGTCCTGGAGGACTGGCTGAAGCTCACGCGAGCCGACATCGACCGGCTGATCGCTGAGAGAATCGTGGCCGAGGCCACGCCGAGGGCTTGACGAAGGGATCGGGCAAGACATGCCTCACGAGGAGACATTGGCGGAGTTCGAGGAGCGCAGAGCCCGCGTCCGCTCGATGGGAGGAGAGGCGAAGCTCGCGGCTCGGCGCAGCCAGGGGGTCCTTAACGCGCGCGAGCGCATCGCGCGCCTCGTCGATCCGGACACCTTCGTCGAGGTCGGCGAGTTCGGGACGTCGATCCTGCCCGAGCAAAGTGCGGACACCCCCGCGGATGGCAAGATCGTCGGCTACGGAAAGATCGCCGGCCGCATGGCTGCGGTCGTCTCCAACGACTTCACTGTGAAGGGCGCCTCGAGCAGCGCCGTCAACGGGCGCAAGATCGCCCACATGAAGCGGGTCGCCACGCAGCGCGGCCTGCCCGTCGTGTTCCTCGGTGAATCCTCCGGCGCCCGCATGCCCGACACGATGGGGGCGCGCGGCATGGGCACCATGCTCGGCAACGATCCGATGCAATACCAGCGGATGCGGGAGACGCCCTGGGCATCCGCAGTCCTCGGCTCGTGCTTCGGCTCGTCCTCCTGGTACGCGTGCTGCTCCGACTTCAATGTCATGCGCAAGGGGGCCGTGCTCGCCGTGTCGAGCCCGCTCCTCGTCTCGAAGGCGGTCAACGAGGCGGTCGATGCCGAGGAGCTGGGCGGGTGGCGGCTCCATGCGGAGGTGACGGGCCTTGCGGATCAGGTCGTCGACAGCGACGAGGCGGCGCTCGATGCGATCAGGACGTTCCTGTCGTACCTGCCATCGCACCATAACGAGCCGCCGCCGCGAGCCGCGGTCCCTGCTGGGTCGGGGGCCGAGATGGCCGGCATTGCCGGACTCGTCCCGGAGCGACGCAGCCAGGTCTACGACATGCGGCGGATCGTGCGCTGCATCGTCGACAAGGACAGCTACTTCGAATTGAAGCCGCGTTTCGGGAAGGCGATCACGGCCGGCCTCGCGCGGATCGACGGGCGGACTGTTGCGATCATCGCCAACAATCCGCTCCACAAGGGCGGCGCGATCGACACGGATGCCTGCGACAAGGCCACCAGCCTGCTCGTGATGGCCGACAGCTTCAACATCCCGCTCGTGCTGCTCGTCGACACGCCGGGTTTCGTCATCGGCCGCGAGGCCGAGGTGCGCCGCGCGCCGGGCAAGATCATGAACTTCATGAACGCCCTGTCGCTCGTCACCATGCCGAAGATCTCGATCGTGCTGCGCAAGAGCTACGGGCAGGCCTATCTCAACATGGCCGGCGGGCGCAACTCGGACGAGATGGCCGTCTGGCCGACGGCCGAGATCAGCTTCATGGAGCCGGCGTTCGCGGCGTCCGTCGTGACGAACGCGGGGCCCGGCGATCCCGGATACGAGGCGGCCCTGCAGAAGATGCAGCGCGAAACCTCGGTTTGGGACATCGCGTCGATCTTCGCGGCGCAGGCGGTCGTCCGCCCCGACCAGACGCGCGATTACCTGAAGCAGATGCTCGAGACACACGAGATGCGCATGACGAGAGGCGTAGGGCAGCACCTGATGCGAACATGGCCGACCAGCTACTAGGTGTCGACTTGAATCGAAGCACATCAGTTCACGCTTGTTCTCCTTTGGCTGCGGAGGCGGGCCACGATGAAGGGGGTGTCGGCTGGAACCATGCCCTCTCCTTGACGGGGAGGGCGGCGCGGCGGAGCCGCGCGGGTGGGGTGGGGCCGCGAGGAGGTCATTTGGTAGAGGAGCACCCCCACCCCCGACCCCTCCCCGCAAGGGGGAGGGGAGAAGTGCTCGCTGCAAGCAATTCGATCCTAACGAGAATGACTCTAGGTGCCCGATGTTGCGAAGTATCCTGATCGCCAACAGGGGAGCGGTGGCCGCACGGATCATCCGGGCGTGCCGTTCGCTCGGCATCCGGCCTGTCGCCGTCTACTCGGAGGCCGACGCGGGCGCGCCTTATCTCGCCGAGGCGGACACTGCGGTCGCCATTGGCCCTGCGCCCGCTCAGGCGAGCTACCTGAACCAGGATGCCGTCATCGGCGCCGCCCGGCAGGCGGGTGTCGAAGGAATTCATCCGGGCTACGGCTTCCTGTCCGAGAACGCCGCGTTCGCGCAGCGTGTGATCGATGCGGGACTCGTGTTCGTCGGCCCGTCGCCACGCTGGATCGAGGCGATGGGCCACAAGACGCGCGCCCGCGAGCTCGTCGCGCAGCACGGGCTCCAGTCGTCCCCCGGCAGCGCCATCCTGGCAGCGGAGCCCTCCGCCATCACCGAGGCGGCGCGCGCCATCGGCTTTCCCGTGCTGGTCAAGCCGGCGGGCGGGGGAGGTGGCATCGGCATGATCGCAGTAGAGCGGGAGGACCAGCTCCTGGCGGCAGTCGAACGCGCCCGCTCGATGGCGACCCGCGGCTTTGCCAATGGCGATCTCTACCTCGAAAAGCGGCTCGATCGCCCCCGGCACATCGAGTTCCAGGTCGTCGCCGACCGCGACGGACACGTGCGGCATCTGTTCGAGCGCGACTGCTCGGTGCAGCGCAGAAACCAGAAGGTGATCGAGGAGGCGCCGGCCTCCGGGATAGCGCGCACGGAGATCGAAGCCCGAGGCGAGAGGATCGTCGAGGTGCTCTCCAGGCTCGGTTACGACAACATCGGAACCGTCGAGATGCTGATGGACGCGCGAGGCGATTTCAGCTTTCTCGAGATGAATACCCGGCTCCAAGTCGAGCATGGCGTGACCGAAGAGGTGACCGGGCTCGACCTCGTGGCAATCCAGATCCGTCTGGCCCGCGGCGAGCCCCTCGCGCACGTGCTGCCGGAACCGGTCAGAATCAGCGGGCACGCCATGCAGGCTCGTGTGTACGCCGAGGATCCGAAGCGGTTTCTACCGTCGCCTGGAACGCTCAGGACTTTCCGTCCGCCCGCGGGCGTCCGGGTCGAGACGGGATATGCGGAAGGCGGCCAGGTGACGCCGTTCTACGATCCGCTGCTGGCCAAGGTCATCGTGCACGCGCCCGACCGGCGACAGGCGTTGGCCCGCCTCGACCGGGCGCTCGCCGGATTCGCGATCGAGGGCGTCAAGACCAACATCCCGGCGTTGCGTGCGGTGCTCGCCTCACCGGAGTTCGTGTCTGGAGAGATCGACACCGGCCTGCTTGGACGGATCGTCGGGGCTTGAGGGGGATTGAATGGCGAAGATCAAGATCGCTTCGGAAATCACAGGTGCCGTCTGGAAGATCACGACGCAGGTCGGTCAATCGATCGCCGCGGGCGAGCCGCTCATGATCCTGGAGTCCATGAAGATGGAAATTCCGGTCGTGAGCGAGGACGGCGGGACTGTCAGAGAGATCCTTGTTAAGGAAGGCGATGCCGTCCAGGAGGGACAGATCGTGGCTATCGTCGAAGGATAGCCCTTAGCAACCTAGTCGCATCGGAAGACCGAGCGCAACTCGGGAGGAATTCGTGCTGGCGAACAGTTCTGAACATTTGAAGGAGGAAAGGGCAGTGGCGGAGGAAACGGCCCCGGGCTCGACCGCGCCGGTACTGACCGTCGACAACGTCACGCTGCAGTACAAGACACGGGAGCACCTCGTTACCGCGACCTACCGTGTGAGCTTCGACGTGTTCGGCGCGGACCGCTTCGTGCTGCTAGGCCCCTCGGGCTGCGGGAAATCGACACTGCTCAAAGGCATTGCCGGATTCATGCGGCCGGTCGAGGGGGAAATCCGGCTCGACGATCACGTGGTGCGGCGTCCGGGCCCGGACCGCATGATGGTGTTTCAGGAGTTCGATCAGCTCCTGCCGTGGAAAACCGTGCTCGACAACGTCATTTTCCCCATGCGCGTCTCCGGCAAATGGGGCCGCTCCGAGTCGAGGGAGCGCGCGCTGGCGGCCATCGCCAAGGTCAATCTCTCGAAGTTCTGCGATCTCCATCCGCACATGCTGTCAGGCGGCATGAAGCAGCGGGTCGCCATTGCCCGCGCGATGGCGATGGAGCCGAAGGTGCTGCTCATGGACGAGCCGTTCGCCGCACTCGATGCGCTCACCCGGCGCAAGATGCAGGAGGAGCTGCTCGAGCTGTGGCACGACGTGCGCTTCACGATGCTGTTCGTCACGCACTCGATCGAGGAGGCCATCATCGTCGGCTCCCGCATCCTCGTTCTGTCGCCGCATCCGGGACAGGTCCGCGCCGAGCTCAACGCGCACCAGTTCGGGCACAGCCAGCAGGGCGGGAGCGAGTTCCAGGAGCTGCATCGGACCATCCACGAGATGCTCTTCTCCGAGCGCGTGGAGGAGACGCCCATGAAAGGGGAGGTCTAGCATGGAAAACGCTGCGACGACGATTGCTGATCCCCCGGTTCGCCCCGAGTTCATCAAGGAGCACAAGCAGGTCGGCGACATCGGCGATGTCGAGCGGCCGCTCTCGACCTGGGAGCGCTTCACGAGCCACACCGCTGTCCGCCGCGCATTCATCATCATCGTGCTGGCGGTCGCCTGGGAGCTCTACGCGCGCTGGGTGGAAAACCCGCTCATGCTGCCCTCGTTCTCGACCGTCTTCTCGGCCCTTTGGGAGGAGATCGTCGTCGGTCCGCTGATCGATCGCACGATCACGACCATCCAGGTTCTGCTCATCGGCTACAGCGCCGGGCTGGCCCTTTCCACCGTTCTGACCACGCTCGCCGTCTCGACGCGTTTCGGCAACGATCTGCTGTCGACGCTGACCGCGATGTTCAACCCGCTCCCGGCCATCGCGCTGCTGCCGCTGGCGCTGCTGTGGTTCGGGCTCGGAATCCCGAGCCTCGTGTTCGTGATCGTCCATTCGGTGGTGTGGGCGGTCTCCCTCAACACGCATACCGGCTTCATGTCGGTCTCCGAGACGCAGCGCATGGCAGGCCAGAACTACGGCCTGCGCGGCATCCGCTACGTGGTGCTGCTGCTGATACCGGCGGCTTTCGCGTCGATCCTCGCCGGGATGAAGATCGGCTGGGCGTTCGCGTGGCGGACGCTCATCGCCGCCGAGCTGGTGTTCGGCGTCTCCTCCCGGTCGGGCGGGCTCGGCTGGTACATCTTCGAGAACAGGAATCAGCTCCTCACGGCGAACGTTTTCGCAGGGCTGCTGATGGTCATCATCATCGGGCTCCTCGTCGAGAGCGTGATCTTCCGCACGATCGAGGCGCGCACGGTCCGCAAGTGGGGCATGCAGCGCTAACCGGCGCCTCGCAACGCAGGAAGGAGTCCAACCATGTCCGAGTTGAACGGAGGCACCGCGATCGTCGAGGCGCTGCGTGCGGCAGGCGTCAGCCACATCTTCGGGCTGCTGGGCTCGTCGACGATGGAGCTCTACGACGCCCTCTATGATGCGCCGGACATCGCCTACATCGGCGTGCGCGACGAGCGGGCCGGCACCCACATGGCGGATGCCTATGCGCGCGTGTCGGGGCGTCCGGGCGTGGTGCTCGCCGGCCAGGCGGGCCCGGGCGTCACCAATCTCGTCACCGGCCTCGCCCAGGCACTGCACGCCTACTCGCCGGTCGTCGCGATCGCGGGCGCGGTCGCGACGGACCATGCCGGGCGCGGAGCCTTCCAGGAGATCGATCAGCTCTCCCTGCTGGCTCCCGTCACCAAGCGCACCATGGCGGTGCCGCGCGCCGACCGGCTGCCGGAGCTCGTCAAGGAGGCCTTCCGGATCGCCCTCTCGGAGCGGCGGGGGCCGGTCGTGCTCAACATCCCGCGCGATCTCTTCGCTCAGCAGGTGAGCGCCGAGCCGCAGCCGAGCGACGTCTACCCGGTCACGTTCGACGGCTTGCAGAGCCCGGCTCACGTCGCGGCCATCGCAGACCTGATCAGGTCGGCGCTGTCGCCGGCGATCCTGACCGGGGCCGGCGCCAAGCGCGGTGAGGCATGGAGAGCGATCGCCGCGCTTGCGGACGCGTTCGATATCCCCATCGCGCTTGCTGCCGGCCACGCCGACGCGGTGCCGAACGATCACCGCTGCTGCTTCGGGCAGGTCGGCCCCCGCGGCAACCAGGTGGCCAGCGAGATCACGCGCACAGCCGACGTCATCCTGGCGCTCGGCACCCGCCTCGCCTTCAACACGACCTTCTACACCTACGACGACATCTCCCGGGACGCGAGGATCGTGCAGGTGGACCTCGAGCCGGAGGCCATCGCCCGCTATTTCCCGGTCGCGATCGGGAGCGTCGGAGACAGCGGCGCGGTGGCGGCAGCCGTTCAGTCGCTGCTGACCGGCTTCAAGGCGCCTCGGGCCTGGAGCGAGCGGCTCACCAAACTGCAGCAGGACCGCGAAGCTTTGTGGGCCGAGCGCGATGCGAAGGGGGAAAGCACCCGGACGCCGCTTTCGCCTGAACGGGTGTTCCGCGAGCTGCGCTCCGTTCTGCCGCGGGATGTCATCGTGACTTTGGACGCGGGGACGATGTGCCTGCAGGCGACGGACCAGCTCCGCTACTGCACGGTGCCGGGACTGATCACGCCGCTCGACTTCGGGCTGGTCGGCTTCTCTTATGCGGCGGGCATCGGGACGAAGGCCGGAGCACCGGAACGGCCGGTCGTTTCTCTGATGGGAGACGGCGGTTTCGCCATGACGATGGCTGAGATCACGACCGCGGTTCAGCACGACCTGCCGACCGTCTGTCTCGTGCTCGACAACGAGTGCTGGGGCGCCGAAAAGGCCTACCAGCGCGACTTCTACAACGGCCGCTACATCGGCGCCGACATCGCGAGCCCCGCCTACGACAAGGTGGCGGAGCTCTGCGGCGCCAAGGGCTACCGGGCCGAGAAGCCCGGCGAGATCGCTGCCGCAGTCGACGACGCGTTGCGGTCCGGGCGCCCCGCCATTGTCCACGCCAAGGTCGACCCGAACGCGATGATCAGCTTCCGCCGCGATGCCTTCAAGCACCGGGGCGCACATTGAGCCGTCGGAGCAACACGAGTGAAGGAAGCAAGCGCATGAAAGAGCCGGATTTCATCGTTCATCAAAAGGGCGACACGCTCGGCATCGTCGTAGTGGAAGGGGTCAGGGCCGGCCAGGTCCTGACGGGCTGGGTCAAGGATACCGACGAGTCCGTGGAGGTCAGGGTCCTCGCCGACGTACCCCTCGGCCACAAGGTGTCGCTCGACAAGATCGCAAAAGACGGCGTGGTCATCGAATACGGCAATCCCGTCGGCCGGGCGGTCGAGGACATCCCGCTCGGCGGCTATGTGCATTTCCACAACATCAAGAGCAGGCGGTGGTGACCATGGGCTCCCAATCCTTCTTCGGCTATCGGCGCGAGAACGGCCGCGTCGGAATCCGCAACCACGTGCTCATCCTGCCGGTAGACGACATATCGAACACCTGCTGCGAGGGCGTGGCCAACAACGTGTTCGGCACGATGGCGCTCCCGCATTCTTATGGGCGGCTCCAGTACGGCGAGGACCTCGACCTGCATTTCCGCACCATCGTCGGCGCCGGATCGAACCCGAACGTTGCCGCCGTCGTCGTCATCGGCATCGAGCCGGGCTGGGCGAAGAGGGTGGTCGACGGCATCGCGGCCACCGGCAAGCCGGTCGAAGGCTTCTCGATCGAGGGTCAGGGCGAGCTCGAGACGATCCGAAAGGCCTCCAAGAAGGCGCAGGAGTTCGTTCAATTTGCGACCGAGCTGCAGCGCCAGGAGGTGCCGATCGGCGAGCTCTGGGTCGCCACCAAGTGTGGCGAAAGCGATACCACCTCGGGGCTCGGGTCCTGCCCGGCGGTGGGCAGCCTGATCGACCGCCTCGATCCGGCGGGGATCACCTCGTGCTTCGGCGAGACGACCGAGATCACCGGCGGCGAGGAGCTTTGCGCCTCGCGGGCCGCGACCCCGGAAGTGGGGCAGAAGTTCATGAAGGTGTTCCAGGCCTACCAGGACGAGGTCACCCGCTTCAAGGTCGACGACCTGCTCGACAGTCAGCCGAGCCGCGGCAACAAGGCCGGCGGGCTCAGCACCATCGAGGAGAAGGCGTTCGGCAACCTCGAGAAGATCGGGAAGAAGACGAGGTATATCGACGTGCTGGCGCCGGCCGAGGCGCCGAAGAAGGGCCCCGGGCTATACTACATGGACACCTCGAGCGCGGCGGCCGAGTGCCTTCCGCTGCAGGCGGCGGCAGGCTTCGTGCTGCACCTCTTCCCGACCGGGCAGGGCAACGTGGTCGGCAATCCGATCATGCCCGTCATCAAGCTGACGGCCAACCCGCATACCGCCCGCACCATGTCGGAGCACATCGACCTCGACGTGTCGGACGTGCTGAAGCGGCGCATGAACCTCGATCAGGCCGGGCAGGCGCTGATCGACATGGCGATCCGTGTCAGCAACGGCAGGTACACGGCATCCGAGACGCTCCGGCACCGGGAATTCTCGATGACGAAGCTCTACCGCAGCGCGTGAGAGCAGCAGGTTCGGGCCGCCTCGGCGGGCGGCCCTTCGATGTTTTCTGCGATAAGCGCGAGAGCGCCAGTTTCAAAGCGAAGGAGGAAATGAAATGCGAGATGTGACACGACGCATGCTGCTTGCGGCTTCCGCACTGTCCCTGGTGAGCCTCGCCGCCGCGCCGGCGAAGGCGCAGATCAGCGAGATCCGCTTCGCCAAAGGGTTCGGAATTCCCTACCTGTCGGTGATCATCCTTCAGGAGCAGCAGCTTATCGAGAAGCACACGAAGGCGCTCGGCCTGCCGGAGACGAAAGGCACCTTCATGCAGCTCGCGAGCGGCGCCGCCATGACGGAAGCGCTGCTCTCGGACAATCTGGACTACGCGACCGGCGGTCCGGGGCCGCTGCTGACGGTTTGGGACCGGACCAAGGGCAGCATGAACATCAAGGGGATCGCAGCGATCAGCTCTATCCCGGTCTACCTCAATACGATCAACCCGGACGTGAAGTCGATCCGCGACTTCTCCGAGAAGGACCGCATTGCCGTCCCGACCGTCCGCGTCTCGACGCAGGCGGTGACGCTGCAGATGGCGGCCGAGAAGGAGTTCGGAAAGGACAAGCACACGACGCTCGACACCCTGACCGTCTCGATGGCCCCCCCGGATTCCCACAACGCGATGATGAGCAAGGGCACGGAGATCACCGCGAACTTCACGAGTCCGCCGTACAGCATTCTCCAGCTCGAGAAGAACCACGCGCGCCGCGTCATCAGCTCCTATGACGTGATGGACGGCCCCGCGAGCTTCATCCTGATGTGGACGACGGAGAAGTTCCATAACGCGAATCCGAAGCATCACCAGGCTGTGCTCAATGCGCTCGACGAGGCGAACGCCTATATCAAGAGCAATCCGCGCGGCGCCGCCGAGGCCTTCATCAAGAACCAGAAGTCGCCGCTCTCGCTCGAGTTCGTCGAAGCGATGGTCAGCAACCCGGAGAACATTTTCACGACCTCGCCGCAGAGCATCATGAAGTACGCCGATTTCATGTATCGGATCGGCTCGATCAAGAACATGCCAGCGAAGTGGACCGATCTCTTCTTCCCGGCGGTCGCAGGGCGCGAGGGCTCATAGAAATCGATGAGTGCAGATCAGGAAACATCGAGCCGGGCGTATCCCTCCGACCGGCTCGTCGACTGGCTGGGGCGGGTCTTCCAATCCCGTGGACTCGATCCCCAGTCGGCGGCAACGGCTGCTGGCACGCTCGTTCGCACGAATGCGCGCGGGATCGAGACGCACGGACTCACCCGCGTGCTCGTCTACGTACAGAAGCTCGGCTCGGGCGAGGTCAACGCGATGGCGGCGCCGCGCCTCGATAAGCGGCACGGCCTTCTGCACTACTACGCCGACGGTGCACTCGGTCAGTCGGCCGGCATGGCGGCCGTCGACGCGGCGACCGCGTCGGTGCGGACCAGGGCCGCCGTCACGATGATCGTGCACGAGGTCGGTCACCTCGCCGCGCTCGGGATGTTCGTGCTGCGGGCGGCCGAGCAGGGAATGATCGCACTCCTCGCGCAGTCCACGCCGCCGGTGATGGGGCTCATCGGCTCCCGCGGCGCAGCGATCGGCAACAATCCGCTCGCCTTCGCATCGCCTGTCCCGGACGGCCCTCCGCTCGTCTTCGACATCGCCGCGAGCGGGGTGGCCCGGGGCAACGTTGTGATGGCGGCGCGCGCCGGCCGGCCGATACCGGAAGGCTGGGCGATCGACGAGGAGGGCCGCCCCACGACGGACGCGGAGGCTGCGCTCCGCGGCGCGATGCTGCCGATGGCCGGTCACAAGGGCATCGGGCTTGCGATGATGGTCGAGTGCCTCGCGGGCAGCTTGAGCGGCGCCAAGCCGGCCGCGATGACGGGCGCGAAGGCCGGCAGCGCGCCGAGCCGCGTAGGCGCGTTCCTCACCGTGATCAATCCGGAGCTTGCCCTCGGGCGGGAGGCCTACCTCGACAGCGTCCGAGGCTGGATCGGCCACTACAAGACCGTGTCCGGTGCGGATGGCCGCTATCCGGGAGAGCGCGCGGCCCAGCTCGAGGCCGAGCGGCGGCGCTCCGGCATCCCGCTTCCGCCCGAGACCGTCTCCGACCTCGCGAGGACGGGCGAGATCTGCTCGGTGCCTTTCGATGTCGAGCCGATCCGATGACGGTCGAAGGGGCCCCTGCGATCGACTGCGATTTCGCGGTCATAGGCGCAGGGTCGGCGGGATGCGCGCTCGCCTACCGACTGGCCGAGGACGGGCGATACAAGGTGCTCCTTATCGAGGCCGGGGGGGCTGACCGCTCCGTCTGGATACGGCTGCCGCTCGGCATCGGCCGGCTGCTCCAGAACGAGCGCTACATGTGGAAGTTCGAGACCGAGCCCGAGGCCGCGCTCGAAGGCCAGCGGATCTACTGGCCGCGCGGGCGCGTTCTGGGTGGCTCCGGCGCCGTCAACGGCATGGTCTACGCGTGGGGCGAGGCGGCGGAGTACGATTCCTGGCGCGATGCCGGCAACGCCGGCTGGGGCTTCGACGACCTGATCCCAAATTTCACGCGCATGGAGGCTTATCCGTATCCAGCCCGCACGCCACGCGGCTGCACCGGCCCGATGCGGATCACCAACAAGGGGCTGCGTGACCCTGACCCGCTGTCGGACGCTTTCCTGAAGGCCTGCGTCGAGGCGGGCGTCCCGGAGACGGACGACTACAACACGGGCCGGCCGGAGGGCGTGAGCTACCTGCAGCAGACCGCGTGGCGAGGCCAGCGCTGGACCACCGCTCGCGGATATCTGCGGCCGGCGCGGCGGCTCCATAATTTCCGGTTGCTGACCGAGGCTCTGGCGAGCCGCGTGCTGTTCGAGGGACGGCGCGCAGTCGGCGTCGAGTACCGCCGCGGCGTTACGGTCGGAAGGGTGATGGCGAGACGGGAGGTGATCATCGCGGCCGGCTCCATCCAGTCACCTCAGCTACTCGAGGTATCCGGGATCGGAGGCGGCCTGCGCCTCCGTGCCTGCGGCGTTGCCGTGCTCCACGACGCGCCGGGCGTCGGCGAGAACCTGCAGGATCACCTGCAGGTGCGCCTGACCTACCATTGCAGCCGGCCGCTGACGATCAACGACATCCTCAACAGCCGGATCCGCGCCGCTCAGGCGGGGCTTCGCTACATTCTGTTCCGGAAGGGCCTGCTCGCCTCCACCTCGTCCTCGGTTCATGCGCTGGCGCGCAGCGCGCCGGGGCTCGCCCGGCCGGACGTCAAGATCCAGATCGCGCACATCAGCGGCAAGGACCGCTATTCGCGTGCGCCGGGGATGGGTGTCGACGAGCACTCCGGCTTCGCGCTCGGCGTCTTCAAGCTGCACCCGCTTTCGCGCGGCAGTACGCACATCGCCTCGCCGGACATGGCGGTGGCGCCGCGGATCCGCGCCAACTACCTCGACCACCCCGAGGATGCGGAGACCCTGCTGCGGGGGCTTCGTCTGATCCGCAAGATCGCAGCGCAACCGGCTCT
Source organism: Hyphomicrobiaceae bacterium (assembly GCA_023384095.1). Taxonomy (GTDB): domain Bacteria; phylum Pseudomonadota; class Alphaproteobacteria; order Rhizobiales; family Hyphomicrobiaceae; genus ZC4RG25. The sequence continues at coordinate 33,890 of JAHDXT010000021.1, read as the reverse complement.
GCAGCCGATGATCGTCGCCGAGACGCGACCCGGACCGGCCGCGAAGACAGACGACGAGCTCCTCGCCTACGTCCGCAGAACCGGCCAGACGTCGTGGCACCCGATCAGCACGTGTCGGATGGGCCGGGACGGGAACGCCGTGGTCGACGAGCGGCTGAGGGTGCACGGCGTCGAGCGGCTCAGGGTCGCGGACTGCTCGATCATGCCGACCATGGCGTCCAGCAACACCAATGCACCCGCGATCATGATCGGCGAGAAAGCCGCCGACATGGTCCTCGCCGATGCACGGACTTGAGAACACCGGAGGCCAGCCCATGCCGAGAGCCCTCGTACTCAATCCGACGGACAACGTCGCCACCTTGATCGATCCCGGGAAGGCGTCCGAGGTTGCCGAGTGCAGCGGCGGCCGCCAGGAGAAAATCATCCTGCGGGGCGACGTGCCCTTCGGCCACAAGTGCGCGCTGCAGGACATCGCGGCAGGCGAGAAGATCCTGAAGTATGGCCAGGTCATCGGCCGCGCCACGCGCCGGATCCAGGCTGGCGAGCACGTCCACGTCCACAACGTGGAGGCGCTGAGAGCCCGCGGCGACATCGAGGGGAGGGCATGATGACCACGTTTCTCGGGTATGGCCGTCCCGACGGCTCGGCGGGCATCCGCAATCACGTCGCCATCGTCTCGGTGATGGACAACTGCAATCCGGTGACGCGCGCGGTGGCGGCAGCCGTCGCGGGCACGATCCCGATCACCACTCTGTTCGTCCGCGGCCAGCTCGGCCGGGACCTCGAGATCACGCTCGACACGCTTGCCGGCCTCGCCACGAATGCCAACGTCGCGGGATGCGTGCTGATCGGGCTCGAGCCCGGGATAACCCGTGCGCTCGAACAACGCATCGGTCCCGCCGGGCGGCCGCTCAAAGTCGTCACGATCCAGGAGGCCGGGGGGACGATCGAGGCGACCGCCCGGGGCATCCGGGCCGCGGCCCGCCTCGTGCGAAGCGCGTCGAGGCTGAAACGCGAGCCGTTCCCCGTCTCGAAGCTGGTGGTCGGCGTCGAGTGCGGCGGCTCGGACACGACCTCCGGGCTCGCGTCGAACCCGGCCATCGGCGTCGCCGCCGATCGTCTCGTCGCCGAAGGCGCCAAGGTCGTCATCTCCGAGACATCGGAGTTCTTCGGCGCGGAGCATCTCTTCGCGGAGCGAGCGGCGGACGCTCAGACGCGCGACCGTTTCCTGAAGGAAATCCGAGAGTTCGAGCAGGGCATCATGGCGCTCGGCATCGACCTGCGCGGCTCCAATCCGACGCCCGACAACATCAAAGGCGGCCTGACCACCATCGAGGAGAAGGCCCTGGGCGCCATGGCCAAAGCGGGCAGCAGCCCGCTCGTCGGCGTGCTCGGATATTCGGAGAAGCCCGGCAAGGCCGGCCTTCACTTCATGTCGACACCGGCCCCGGCCGTCGAATCGCTCACTGGCCTCGCGGCGGGCGGCTGCCAGATGTGCCTGTTCTCCACAGGTGTCGGCAATCCGATCGGCAGCGTCGTCTCGACCACGATCAAGGTGACCGGCAACAGGAACACGATGGAGACCTTCTCCGACAACATCGATTTCGACGTGACGGGCGTGCTCGAGAAGGGTGAAAGCGTCGAGAGCGCAGGCAGGCGCCTGCTCGAATACGCGCTGTCCGTGGCGTCCGGGGAGTTGACCAGCTCGGAGATCCTGGACGTGCGCGAAACGTCGATCAGCCGCTTTCTCCCGTCCATGTAGCGAGCACGCCGTCGACAGCCCATGTAGGCGTACCGCACGGTCTGTTGCTACCGCAGCAGCGCCGGAAGCCACTGGGTCAGTGCTGGCCAATAGGTTATGAGCATGAGCACGATGGCCGTCGCGCTCATCAGCGGCACCAGGGCGCGGGATATTGCGCCTATTCCTGCATTGGCGATCTTGGCGGCGACGAATAGCGTTCCGCCGACCGGCGGCGTGTAGAGGGCGATGGCGAGGTTCGCCGTCATTATCACACCGAGATGCACCAGGTTGATATTGAAGGCTTTTGCCAGGGGAAGGAAAAGCGGTGCGGTGAGCATAAGCGCCGGGAGCGGCTCGATGAAGATGCCGAGGATCAGCAGGGAGATGTTCACCAGCAGCAAAAACACCCATTGTTCGTGAGCGACGTCGCGTACCCAGTCGGCAAGCTGCACGCCCACCTGCTCGACCGTCAGCAGCCAGGCGAGGCAGCCCGTCGCGCCGATCACCAGCATCACGACGGCGCTGGTCTGGAACGCGCTCAACAGCAGCCGCGGCAAGTCGCGAATGGTGATGTCGTTGTAGAAGAACAGCGACACGCCGAGGCCATAGACGACCGCGACCGAGGCTGCCTCTGTCGGCGTGAAGACGCCCGACCAGATGCCGCCGACAATGATGATCGGCATCAGAAGCGCCGGACCCGCCGCCTTGAACGCCTGCCATATGGCGGCGCCAGAGACGATCCCTCCGCCTGCGTCACAACCCGTCCTGCGGCCGTGCACGACGCAGACGACGGCGAGCGCCACGGCGGTGATGAGTGCGGGCACGAGCCCCGCCATCGACATCTCCCGCATCGAGACGCCGGAGAGGAAGGCATAGACGAGGAAAGGAATCGACAGCGGCATCAGCAGCGCGAGCGTGCCTGCGACCGCCAACAGCGCGGCGGCGAAAGCACGCGAGTAGCCGCGCTGCACCATCATGGGGATGACGAGAGAGCCGATCGCCGCGGTATCGGCGATGGCCGACCCGGAGACGCCGCCGAACATGAGACAGGACGCGACGGTCACCATTCCGAGCCCGCCGGGCATGAACCCGAACAGCGCGTGGGCAAACCCTACGATGCGCTTCCCGACCCCGCCGTGCGACAGCAATTCTCCGGCGAAGATGAACATCGGGACCGCGATGAGGATGAAAGGCTCGACCCCTCCGATGAAGGCGAGGAAGATCGTCTCGAGCGGGTGCGAAAGCCCGGCGCCCCATATCATTGCCACGGTCGTGGTCAGCAGCGCGAACACGAGGGGAACGCCGGCGAGGGCGAGCATGAAGAACAGCACAAAGACGGTCAGGACGAACATCAGGCCATCCTGTAGCGCTCTTCGCGGCTCTGCCCGCGCAGGATCAGCAGCAGGTCCCAAGCCGTGTAGATCGCCATGAGGCCCGCACCGACGGGAAGCCCCAGATACTGCAGGGCCATCGGCAGGTGCAGGACCGTCAGCTCGTTGCCCCAGCTCGCATTTGCGACACCCATGCCGTACCAGACCAGGAGAGCGAGCAACAGCAGGGTGAGAACTTGAATGGCGGCGTCCGCCCACCGCCGCGCTTCCGGCCCGAGCTTGTCCAGGAACTCGGTGATTGTCATGTGCAGCCCGCGCCGCGTCGCCGCGGCGCCGCCGAGAAAAGTCACCCAGACCATGAGCAGCTCACAGAGCTCGGTCGTGAAGGCGATGTCGCCGCCCCAGAGGCGGAACAGCACGTTCGTGAACACCAGCGCGACCATGACTGCACCGATGATCACGACGGCCCAGTCGACGAGGATGCCGAGCGCCCGGAGCGGCATCGGCGCATAGGGGGCTGGAGGGAGCATGCTGCAGCGCCTTGGTCGGATGGAGCCGGCTGGCCGAGGAGCCACCTGCTACAGGGAGCAGGTGGCTCGCGGGAATGGGACGCTTGTATCCCATGCGCGGCCCGACGTCAGTTGGCGGGCACTGCCTTGCGGATTCGCTCGGCGTCCGCCATCACGGCCTCCAGATCGGCGCCGTACTTCTCTTTTGCCTTGGCGTAGGCCGGCTCGACGGCCTTGCGGAAGGACGCGAGATCGGGTCGCGAGACTTTGGCGCCCTTGGCCTCCATCTCCTTCAACTGCCGGTCCTCGTTTGCGACGATCTCCTTCCGGATCCAGTCCGCGGTCTCTTTCGCGGCCTTGGTGATCGCCTCCCGATCGGCGGGAGAGAGCTTTGCCCAGGTCTTCTCGGAAATCGTGAGCGGGGTGGCGTTGTAGGCGTGGTTGGTCAACGTGAGGTGCGGAGCGACCTCATAGAACTTGTTGGCATACACCGTGTCGATGGGGTTCTCCTGCCCGCTGACGGCACCCTGCTGGATGGCGAGGTATACCTCCGGGATGGGAATCAGCTGAACCGAGAACCCCATGGCCTCCAGCATCCAGCGCATCATCTCGTTCGGGTAGGTGCGGAGCTTCATGCCCTTGGCGGCATCGACCGTGCCCAGCGGCTCCCTCGTCGACATGATGCGGTAGCCGGCCTCCCAGGTCGCCAGGAACCGGAAGCCCTTCGCCGGCCCTTTGTCGAACTGCTTCTTCAGCCATGCGGACTCGTCGTAGAACTTCCACCCCTGCGGGTACGTCTCCACGAGATACGGGAGGGCGGTGAGATTGAGCTCTGGGATGTGCGTGGCGTAGGTCCCGGTCCCCGTCACCGCGAAGTCCAGCCCGCCGAGCTGGAGCTGCTCGACGCTCTTCGGATCGTTTGCGAGCTGCCCGGCCGGGTAGGTCTGAAGCTTGTAGCGGCCCTGAGTGTACTCTTCGATCTTCTTGCCGAACAGCTCGGCCGCCTTCTGGCGCGCACCGCCGGGCTGGTCGGTATGGCTGAACTTGAGAACCGTCTGCGCGGATGCTTCGAACGAAAGAGACGACAGCGACACCGCGAAGGCTGCCGCGACTACTCCGAATGCTCTCATTGGTTCCTCCAGAGGTTTGTATGGCGTTCGTCACCGGCGCTTTTGTGAGCTCTTGCGCTCCATTCTGACTCACTGAAACGTCGAGCCCAGCTCTTCGCTGGCATTTGTCCCACCAGCACTCACTTGTCGCGGGCGCTCTGAAAACGCGCCGAGATCCACTGGATATCGTCGTCGTTCAGGCGGACGTAGGGAACGGAGGCCGTGTCCCGGTGCATGGCCTCCGCGGTCATGATCCGAGCCGGAGCCGGCGCCGCGGGCCTGATCGTCACAGCCCGGTTGTGCTCCCATTCGAGCTCGAGGACGATCTCCGGCTTGGACAGGAGATAGGTGATCTTTCCCTGATCGAGCCCGTTCACACCGAACACGACCGATATCGCGCGGTCGATCTTCCACCCGCGGGCCTCGATCGCCTCCTGCCCCAGCGGCAGGATGTCCTCGGGGCTGAGACTGGTCTCCACGATGCAGTGGCTGTGGAGATTGTTCTCGTTCTCGTACGCCATCACCGCGTAAATGGCGCGCCAGGCATCGCCCTGGAAATAGTCGCGCACCTCCTTGCGCTCCCGCTCGCCCATGCTGCGGAAGTCGAACTGCTTGTAGTGCTCCGCCATGAAGGCGTCGTCCCAGTACTCCATCGTCTTGCCGCCGCGTGCCGCTTGCGCGGACATAGGCTCCATCACGACGTCGCTGTTGAACTTGGAGAAGATCTCGAAGTGGCACATTCCTTTGGGCTGGATGTAGTAGACGTTGGCGTAACCGGGCCCGTGCGACAGAATTTTGACCTGTCGCTCGAGCGGCAGGTTTCTTGTCTCGAAGTAATTCCGAGCGACCTGGCGGATGCTTTCCGGGTGCAGAATGCCCTCGCAATAGAGGTGTGCGTGCCGCACCACGCGCCCGCGCGAGAGCACGGAGAGAAATCCGCGCCAGTGGTCGGATTCGAAATACTCGACGACCTTCTCCCGGATTACTTTTCTGAGAATCATCGCGTTCTCCCGGCGCTCGGTTGCACTGCGGACAGGCTGCGGTCAGGCACCCTGAATTCGGTTCTTGCCGCCAGGTTCGGGCTCAAAGACCTCGCCCCTGCCGTGTTGGCTGAAGTATTTCGCAAGCACCGATCCATCCATGCCGGCGAATCCTTCCGAGACCGCATCTGCAAGGATGCCCTGGACGCAGGTCGTGATCGGAGCAAAGGCGCCGCTCTCATCGGCAACTTCGCGAATGAGCTTCACGTCCTTGAGAAAGATGTCGATACCGCTCCGCGCCGGCACATAGTCCCGCGTGATGTGGCGTCGCACGACGTTCTGCAGCATCCACGAGTTGCCGGCGGAGACTGCGATGACGTCGAGCACTGCCTTCAGGTCGAGCCCGAGCCTTTCGGCAAGGGCAACCGCCTCGCAGCCCACGGCCAGGTTGCCGGCGGCCAGGACCTGGTTGACCAGCTTGAACGATGTCGCGGTGCCGACATCCTCCCCGACGACGAATTGGTTCTCCCCCGCGAGCACGTCCAGGATCGGCTTGGCCGCGGCCAGGGCGGCTGACGGGCCGGACAGCAGCATCGTCATGGTCCCGTCGAGCGCGCGAGCGGGGCCGCCGCTGAGGGGCGCATCCACCAGGGCCACGCCCCCGGCCGCCAGCGCGCTCGAGATGGAGCGCACGAAATCGGCTGATACGGTCGAACAGCACAGAAAGACGGAGTCTCGCTGGAAGGCTCGCAACTGCCCGTCCTCACGACAGACAACGGTGCCGACCTGATCCTTGTTGCTGACGACGCAGAGGATCAGGGTGGTGCTGGCGACGAGCTCATCGACCGAGGCCGTCGTAGTGCCTCCGATCTCCGCGAAAGCACGCGCTGCGTCAGGGACCGGATCGTAGGCGACGACCGGTACGCCGTTCCGGACAAGGTTTACAGCCATGGCCTTGCCCATGGCACCGAGCCCGATCACGCCGACAGTCATGGGGCAATCCTTCCCGGCACCGCTTGGAAATGGGCGACGACCTCGCTCTGGCCAGGATCCCGGGCGAAAAGATCGATGCCCCGCCTGAAGACGGAACAAGGCACGCCCGCGCTGACGAGATTGCGGGATTCGGTGAGGACCTGGCTCGGACGGATCGGTAACCGGTTCGCTTCGGTCTCTATCATCGCCGCCCCCCGTCTCCGATCAGACCAGCGTGAAAATCGGCGGAGTGACATCCTGGTCGAAGCGGCGCACGATCGGACAATCATCCTCGCCCAGCATCAAGTCGCATGGTGGCCCAGGCCGCGCGGGCACCACCTTGGAGAACGACGAGCAACCGGCGCTGCGTGGCGGCGCGGCATCCATTGGCGACACCCCTTTGACCCATCGCCTGTAACCGTTGGCTGAGTTGTATCATTTGTTGACATGTTGGCAGTGTCAAGTGCAAAGTTCTCTACGACCTCTGACGAAGCAAATCGGCGGGAAGGAGCTGGACGGGGCCGGTCGGGGCGCGCCGGCAGCTCTGCGCCTGTTAATCAGTGAACTCATGACGAAATCCGAGGCAGCAGATCAGCTCGAGAAAAGGCTCAGACAGTCGGCGTCGCGCGTTGCCGATCCCGAAGCCGTTGCCCTCCTGGTTCCGGTCGCCGTATCACGGCGTTCGGAGATGGTCTACGACGAGCTGTTCAAGAAAATTACAGCTGGTGTATTCCCGAGCGGGTTTCGGCTCCCGGGAGAACTGGCTCTGTCACGTCAGTTCAGCGTGTCGCGGCCGGTCGTGCGGCAGGCGCTGGAGCAGCTCCGCGCGAGCGGCCTCATCGTATCGCGCCGCGGCTCGGGCAGCTATGTCACCGGATTCGAGGCCGGCGATCTCGACGTCCTTGACCTCGACAAGCGGATCAGCAGGTGCCTGTCCTTCTATGAGTTCCGGCTCGCTGTGGAGCCCGCCATCGCCGCGCTCGCCGCCAAGCGCATCAATCGCGTCCACCTGCGCCGGATCGAGCGTATGCTGCAAGAGGATCGGGCCTCTCTCGAAAGCAACAGAATCGGGGTGGATGCCGACTACAATTTCCACCTGTCGATCGCCCAGGCGGCCGAGAACGAATTCCTGATCAAGACAATGGAGCTCGCCGAGCACGAGATGAAGCTGAACACGTTCGCGGTCCGCAATCTCCGGCGGAGTGCGCCGGATCACCTGGACTCGGTGGTCCGGGAGCATCGATCGATCATCGAGGCGATTGCCCGGCGCAAAGTCGAGGACGCGCGAGAGCAGATGCGGGTTCATATCGAGAACAACCGCGCCTTCCTGCTCGAGCTGCATCTCTCGTTCCTTCGGCGGGCCTGCGAGACGGATGTCGAGCGCCGGGCCGGCCAGGGCTGACATGGGCGCCTCGGCCTTGCGCACTCCGCACGCCATTCGGCAGAAGAGCCTCAGAGGACATCGGAAAGCATAGGAAACAGATCTCATGCGGTCGAATTCGTTTCGGATTGCGGTGATGCCTGGCGAAGGCGTCGGCATCGAGGTCATGGGGGCGGCGCTCGCCGTGCTGGACGCCGTGGAGGCGCGCTTCGGCGTCGGGTGCGCGCGGGATACGGTCATGGGCGGCGCTCACTACTATCGGGAGACCGGCAGCATCCTGCCGCCCGATGGGATGGACCGCGCCCGCCGCGCGGATGCCATCCTGTTCGGCGCGATGGGCTGGCCCGATATCCGCTACCCGGACGGGACCGAGATCGCACCGCAGCTCGACATGCGCTTCGAGCTCGAGCTCTTCGCCGGAGTGCGGCCGATCCGGGCCATTCCCGGGGTGCCGCCGGTGCTCGCCGATCCCCGCGCCGGAAAGATCGATCTCGTCATCGTGCGCGAGTCGACCGAGGGCATGTTCGCGTCGCGCGGCAAGGGCGAGATCATCGATGACACCGAAGCCAGCGACACGCAGGTCATCACGCGCGCCACTACCGAGAAGCTTGCCCATTTCTCTTTCGAGCTTGCGCGCCGCCGCAAGCGTGAGCGCGGCACGCCCGGTGTCGTGACGCTCGTCGACAAGGCCAACGTGTTCCGCTCGTTCGCCTTCATGCGCAAGGTCTTCTACGAGGTCGCAGCCAGGAACCCGGACGTCGAGGCCGGCCACCACTACGTCGATGCCATGGCGCTCGACCTGGTGCGGCGGCCATGGGATTTCGACGTCCTGCCGATGGAGAACCTTTTCGGCGACATTCTCTCTGACCTCGGGGCGGGGCTGATCGGCGGCATGGGCTTCGCGCCTTCTGCGGACATCGGCCTGGAGCACGGCTTGTTCCAGCCGAGCCATGGGACGGCCCCCGACATCGCCGGCAAGGGGCTCGCCAATCCGACGGGGATGATCCTCTCGGCGGCCATGATGCTGGACTGGCTCGGCGAGCGCCACGGCAGTGACAGCGCCCGGCTGGCGGCCCGCGCCATCGAGCGCAGCGTCGACAAGGCGTTCGGAGACGGTTTGGTCCGCTCCTGCGACATCGGCGGAAAGGATGGGACCGAGGCGATCGGGCGGGCCGTCGCCGACGCGATCCGGAACGGCGAGGCCGATTCCGATTGACGCTCCCCGCCGTTCCCGCCGGCTCGGCTCCATGCTGCCGGGCGGGCGCGGCATCGGACGCGGCAGTTGACGCGACGGCGTCATTGCGGCCATGCCAGGCCCATGCATTTCGACACTCCGCTGCCGATCGATGCGGTTCTGGGCGAGCTCGGCGCGGCCCTCGAGCGGGGCACCGCGGCCGTTCTGGTCGCTCTGCCGGGCGCCGGCAAGACGACGCGGGTGCCGTTGGCTCTCACCGGCGCCGAATGGGTCGGCGACCGTAAGATTCTCGTCCTCGAGCCGCGACGGCTGGCGGCGCGGGCCGGAGCGGAGCGCATGGCGCGCTCGCTGGGAGAGAGCGTCGGCGGGACGGTCGGGCTGCGTGCGCGGCTTGGCTCCAGAATCGGCCCGCGGACCCGGATCGAGGTCATTACCGAGGGTGTCTTCACCCGCATGATCCTCGACGATCCCGCGCTCGAAGGCGTCGGGGCGGTACTGTTCGACGAGTTCCACGAGCGCTCGCTCGATGCCGACCTCGGCCTGGCGCTGGCGCTCGATGCTCGGAACGCACTGCGCGAGGATCTGCGGCTGCTCGTGATGTCGGCGACGCTCGATGGGGCGCGGGTGGCAGAGCTCATCGGCGATGCGCCGGTGATCCGCAGCGAAGGCCGCGCCTTCCCGGTTGAAACGCGGTACCTCGGGCGCGATCCGGCGCAGCGGATCGAGGACCGGATGACGGCCGCGACGCGGGAGGCGTTGCGGAGCGAGCCCGGCTCGGTGCTCGCCTTCCTGCCGGGGCAGCGGGAGATCCGCCGCGTCGCGGAGCGATTGTCGGAACGCGTCGCAGACCCGGAAGTCAGCATCGTTCAGCTCCACGGCGGGCTCGAGCTGCGCGCTCAGGCGGAGGCGATTTCCCCCGCGGCGCCGGGCCGCCGCAAGGTGGTGCTGGCGACGTCCATCGCGGAAACCTCGCTGACGATAGAAGGGGTGCGCATCGTCATCGACAGCGGTCTCGCCCGCGTCCCGCGCTACGAGCCCGGCGCCGGCGTCACGCGGCTGGCGACGGTCCGCGTGTCGCGTGCTTCCGCCGATCAGCGCCGCGGCCGGGCCGGGCGCACGGAGCCCGGCGTCTGCTATCGGCTGTGGGACGAGCCGGCGACGGCGAGCCTGCCGGCGCATGCGGAGCCCGAGATCCGCAACGCCGACCTCTCGGGCCTGCTGCTCGATTGCGCCGCGTGGGGCGTCGCCGACCCGCGCCGGCTGGCCTGGCTCGATCCGCCGGCGGAGGCGCCGCTGGCCGCCGCCCGGGGCGAGCTGCAGGCGCTCGGCGCACTCGACCCGGACGGCCGCATCACGGAGCTGGGACGGCGGATGCGGGCGCTGCCGCTGCCGCCGCGGCTGGCGCGCATGATCCTGGTCGCCGCCGGACTGGGGGCTGCCGGCGAGGCTGCCGAGATCGGTGCCGTCCTGGTCGAGCGCGGGCTCGGCGGCGACGATACGGACCTGGATCACCGCCTCGCCGCGTTCCGCCGCGACGGCTCACGGCGGGCCGACGACATGCGCAAGCTCGCTCACGGCTGGGCGCGGTCCACCGCGAGGGGCGCCCCGGCCGAGCAGCCCCCGGCTCACGCGCCTTCCACGGCCTCGCTGCTGGCGCTCGCCTACCCCGACCGCATCGCCAAGGCCCGCGGCGCGCCGGGGCAGTTCCTGCTGGCCAACGGCAGAGGCGCGAGCCTCGATGCTTCCGATCCGCTCGCCCGCTCGCCGTTCCTCGTCGTGGCCGAGTTGCACGGCGCGGCTGCAGCCAGCCGCATCCTGCTCGCCGCCGCGATCGACGAGGCCGAGGTGCTGGACATCGCCGGGCCGCGGATCACCGAGACCGACGAGATCACGTTCGACCGCGGGGCGGCTCTGCTCCGCGCCCGTCGCGTGCGCCGCCTCGGAGCGATCACGCTCGCGAGCGAGCCGCGGCCGGTGCCGGCGGAGACTGCGGCGGGCAGGTTGGCGGAGGGCATCGCCAGCATCGGCATCGAACGGCTGCCCTGGAGCAAGGCCCAGCAGCAGATCCGCGAGCGCGTGCAGTTCCTGCGCCAGGTCGAGCCCGGGACTTGGCCCGACTTGTCCGATGCCGCGCTCACCGCCATGGCCCGCGACTGGCTGGCCCCGTTCATAGAGGGTAGGACGCGTCTCGACGAGATCACTCCCGGCGAGCTCGCCGCTGCCCTCGAGGCGTTCATCCCCTGGAGCCTGCGCCGCCGGCTCGATGCCGAGGCGCCGACGCACTTCACGGCCCCGGCGGGGCACGCCCATGTGATCCGCTACGACGGCCCCGGGGCGCCCTCGGTGCATATCCGCGTTCAGGAGCTGTTCGGTCTCGACCGGCACCCGTCGATCGCAGGCGGCCGGCTGCCGCTGACGCTGCATCTGCTGTCGCCCGCGCACCGTCCGATCCAGATCACGCGCGACCTGCCGGGCTTCTGGCGGGGGTCGTGGGCGGCCGTCCGGGCCGAGATGAAAGGCCGGTACCCGAAGCACTCCTGGCCCGACGATCCGCTCACGGCGGCCCCGACCGCCCGCGCCAAGCCGCGCACGTCTTGAGCTGCAGCCGGGCAGCGGATCCCCCTGCGGGGGAACTTCATCCGTTGCAATTCAATTGCTAGTCTCTGGCGCCGACCCCCCGCTCGGCTATAAACCAACTCGTCGTCACAGGGAGGTGCCCGCAATGCATGCTGCTTTCCATAGAGGTCTGCTCGCCCTCGCGGCTCTGGCGCTCGCCGCCGCCACGCTGCCTTCCCCCGCGTCTGCGCTGGACGCGCGCTTCAAGGACACGGACGGCGATCTCGTGGCCGACATCCCCGCCGACGCCGGCCAGCTCACCGATCCCGCGACCCTGGTCTTCGCCTATACGCCCGTCGAGGACCCCGCTGTCTACGCGAAGGTGTGGGATGGCTTCCTCAAGCACATGGAGAAGGTGACCGGAAAGAAGGTGCAGTTCTTCCCCGTGCAGTCCAACGCCGCTCAGATCGAGGCCATGCGCGCCGGCCGCCTTCATGTCGCCGGCTTCAACACCGGGTCGAACCCGCTCGCCGTCGCCTGCGCCGGGTTCCGCCCCTTCGCCATGATGGCGAGCGCCGACAACTCTTTCGGCTACGAGATGGAGATCCTCACCTATCCCGGCTCGGGCATCGAGAAGGTCGAGGACATCAAGGGCAAGAAGATGGCCTTCACCGCCGAGACCTCGAACTCCGGCTACAAGGCTCCCTCCGCCCTCCTGAAGAGCGAGTTCGGCATGGAGGCCGGCAAGGACTACGAGGCCGTGTTCTCGGGCAAGCACGACAATTCGATCCTCGGCGTCGCCAACAAGGACTATCCCGCGGCCTCCATCGCCAACTCGGTGCTGCGGCGGATGTACGAGCGCGACGTCGTGAAGCCGGAGCAGATCAAATCGATCTACAAGTCGCAGACCTTCCCGACCACAGGCTACGGGGTCGTCTACAACTTGAAGCCGGAGCTGCAGACGAAGATCAAGGAAGCCTTCTTGACCTTTCCCTGGGAGGGTTCGGACCTCAAGAAGGAGTTCTCCAAGTCGGGCGAGGCCAAGTTCGTCGAGATCTCGTTCAAGAAGGATTGGGACGTCGTCCGCAAGATCGATGCGGCAATGGGCGTGAAGTACACCTGCAAATGACATGGCGGCGCCGGGCACCGGGATTGCATGATGCTGCGCATCGAAGCGCTTGCGAAGCGCTATAAGACGGGGGATGCCGCCTTGCGCGGCGTCTCCTTCTCCGTCGATTCCGGCGAGATCATCGGGCTGATCGGACCCTCTGGCGCCGGCAAGTCCACGCTGATCCGCTGCGTCAACCGGCTGGTCGAGCCGACCTCCGGCAAGATCCAGCTCGGCGACCTCGAGCTGACGACGCTCGGCAAGGCCGCGCTGCGCCGGGCGCGAAGGCGCATCGGCATGATCTTTCAGGAGTATGCGCTGGTCGAGCGGCTGACCGTGATGGAGAACGTGCTGTCGGGGCGGCTCGGGTATACAGGCTTCTGGGCCAGCTATTTCCGGCGCTTCTCCAAGGCCGATGTGGCGCGCGCGTTCGCCGTGCTGGACCGGGTCGGCCTGCTCGATCAGATCGACAAGCGGGCGGATGCGCTCTCCGGCGGGCAGCGCCAGCGGGTCGGCATCGCGCGCGCCCTGGTGCAGGAGCCGGAGCTGCTGCTCGTCGACGAGCCGACAGCGAGCCTCGACCCGAAGACCTCCCGCCAGGTCATGCGCCTCATCACGGAGCTGTGCGCGGAGCGGCGGCTGGCTGCGATCGTCAACATCCACGACGTGGCGCTGGCGCAGATGTTCCTGCCGCGCATCGTGGGCTTGCGCGCCGGAGAGATCGTCTACGACGGCCCGGCCAGCGGCCTCACACCCGAGGTGCTGACGCTGATCTACGGCGAGGAGGACTGGTCGAAGTCGTCGGCGCTGGCCGGTGACGATGCGGACGATGCCGCCGCCGGCGATCACGTCCTGATCGACCGCGATCTGAGCGCCGCGGTGCGCTGACATGGAGGCCCGGACACTGCCGCAGGCCGCCGCTCCCCGCACCTGGCGCCCGCCCCGCCTGATCGAATCCGGGTGGACCCGTTGGGCGGTCGCCGTCGGCGTGCTCGCCTATCTCGCCCTCGCTCTCGGCTCCATAGAGGTGAACTGGACGCGGGTCGTCGAGGGCGTGGCGCGGGCCGGCCGGCTGTTCGCCGGCTTCCTGACCCCCGACTTCACGTCGCGATGGGGCGACATCCAGGCCGGCATGATCGAGAGCCTGACCATGACGGTCACCTCGACGGTGGCCGGCATCGCGCTGTCGGTTCCGGTCGCGCTAGGCGCCGCACGCAACATCGCGCCCCTGTGGCTCTATGCCGTCTGCCGCGCCATCATCGCCCTGGCGCGGTCGTTCCAGGAGGTGATCATCGCGATCTTCTTCGTCGCGATGTTCGGGTTCGGGCCGCTGGCCGGCTTCCTGACGCTTTCGCTGTCCACCATCGGATTTCTCGCCAAGCTGCTCGCCGACGACATCGAGGAGATCGATCCGGTGCAGGTCGAGGCCGTCCGGGCGACGGGCGCCGGCTTCTGGCAAGTGATCGAGTACGCCGTGTCGAGCCAGGTCATGCCGCGCCTGATCGGGCTCTCGATGTATCGCGTGGACATCAATTTTCGCGAGTCGGCCGTGGTCGGCATCGTCGGCGCAGGTGGCATCGGCGCTACGCTCAACACGGCACTCGACCGCTACGAGTTCGACAGCGCTGCTGCGATCCTGCTGCTCATCATCGCCATCGTCATGCTCTGCGAGTACGCCTCGAGCTTCATCCGGAAGTGGACGCAATAGCATGCCGGTCGTCACATCACCTGCCGGGCAACCGATCCATTGGCGGCTGCAGACGCGGTCGCAGCAGCTCGCCGCGTGGCTCGGCTGGCTGGCGCTCGTCGCGCTGACGGTGTTCTGCTGGCGGGTGATGACGGCCGGGACCATCTGGGCCTTCGTCGAGGATGCCCCCCGCCAGGCCGCGGACATCTTCGGGCGCATGCTGCCGCCGCGCTGGTCCTACGCCGACAGGCTCTGGCTGCCGCTGTGGGACACGATCAACATCGCCACGCTCGGGACGGCGCTGGCGATCGTGCTGGGGACGCCGCTCGCCTTCCTCGCCGCCCGCAACACCACGCCCAGCACCCTCCTCGTGCGGCCGATCGCGCTGCTCATCATCGTCTCGTCGCGCTCCATCAACTCCCTGATCTGGGGATTGCTGCTGGTGGCCGTGCTCGGCCCCGGCGTGCTCGCCGGCATCGTCGCCATCGCGCTGCGCTCGATCGGCTTCATCGGCAAGCTGCTCTACGAGGCGATCGAGGAGATCGACGAGACGCAGGTCGAGGCCATCCGCGCCACCGGCGCCGGCCCCGCGCAGGTGATGGCCTACGGCATGGTGCCACAGCTCTTGCCGGCCTTCGGCACGATCTGCGTCTTCCGCTGGGACATCAACATCCGCGAATCGACGGTGCTGGGCCTCGTCGGCGCGGGCGGGCTGGGCCTGGCGCTCGAGGCCTCGCTCAACGTGCTGGCCTGGCCGCAGGTGACGGTGATCCTGCTCATGATCCTGGCCACCGTCCTCATCAGCGAGTGGGTGACGGCCAGGGTGCGTCGGGCGATCATCTGACCCGCGCGCCCGCGCCCCTTTTTCAGCCGCGGGCCGGGTGCTATCTAGCCCCGCATGACCGAAACATCCCTGATCCGCAACTTCTCCATCATCGCCCATATCGACCATGGCAAGTCGACGCTATCCGACAGGCTGATCCAGCTCTGCGGCAACGTCTCGCTGCGCGAGATGAAGGAGCAGATCCTCGATTCGATGGAGATCGAGCGCGAGCGCGGCATCACCATCAAGGCCCAGACCGTCCGTCTCGACTACCGGCACGAGGATGGCAGGACCTACCAGCTCAACCTCATGGACACGCCCGGGCACGTCGACTTCGCCTACGAGGTCTCGCGCTCGCTGGCGGCTTGCGAGGGGGCGGTGCTGGTCGTCGACGCCTCGCAGGGCGTCGAGGCGCAGACGCTGGCCAACGTCTACCAGGCGCTCGACAACGACCTCGAGATCCTCCCCGTTCTCAACAAGGTCGACCTGCCGGCCGCGGACCCGGACCGCGTCAAGCAGCAGATCGAGGACGTGATCGGCCTCGATGCCTCCAACGCGATCCCGATCTCGGCCAAGACCGGCCTCAACGTCGAAGCGGTGCTGGCGGCCATCGTCGACCGGCTGCCGCCGCCGAAAGGCGACCGCTCGAAGCCGCTGAAGGCGCTGCTCATCGATAGCTGGTACGACGCCTATCTCGGCGTCGTCGTGCTCGTCCGCATCGTCGACGGCGTGCTGAAGAAAGGCCAGCGCATCAGGCTGATGGCCTCGGGCGGCAGCTACCAGGTGGAGCGCGTCGGCGTCTTCCGGCCGAAGCAGGAGATGCTGGCCGAGCTCGGGCCCGGCGAGGTGGGGTTCTTCACGGCGGCCATCAAGCAGGTAGCGGATACACGCGTCGGCGACACGGTGACGGACGAGAAGTCCCCGACGGCCTCGGCGCTGCCCGGCTTCAAGCCCGTGCAGCCGGTGGTGTTCTGCGGCCTGTTTCCGGTCGATGCGGCGGACTTCGAGGGCCTGCGCGAGGCGATGGCCAAGCTCAGGCTGAACGATGCCAGCTTCTCTTACGAGATGGAGACCTCGGCCGCGCTCGGGTTCGGGTTCCGCTGCGGGTTCCTGGGGCTCCTGCACCTGGAGATCATCACCGAGCGGCTCGAGCGCGAGTTCGGGATGGACCTCATCACCACCGCGCCGAGCGTCATCTATCACATCTACATGAACGACGGTGCCCGGATCGAGCTGCACAACCCGGCCGACATGCCGGACCCGGTCAGGATCGACCGCATCGAGGAGCCGTGGATCCAGGCCACGATCCTGGTGCCGGACGAGTACCTCGGCGCCGTGCTCAAGCTGTGCCAGGACCGGCGCGGGCGGCAGAGGAACCTCACCTACGCCGGCAGCCGCGCCATGCTCGTCTACGAGCTGCCGCTGAACGAGGTCGTGTTCGACTTCTACGACCGCCTGAAATCGGTGAGCCGCGGCTACGCCTCGTTCGACTACCAGATGACCGGCTACGAGGAGAACGACCTGGTCAAGATGTCGATCCTGGTCAACGGCGAGCCGGTCGATGCGCTGTCGATCATCGTCCACCGCTCGCGCGCCGAGCAGCGCGGCCGGGCGATGTGCGAGAAGCTCAAGGACCTGATCCCGCCGCACCTGTTCCAGATCCCGATCCAGGCGGCGATCGGCGGCCGCATCATCGCCCGCGAGACGATCCGGGCCCTGCGCAAGGACGTGCTCGCCAAATGCTACGGCGGCGACATCACCCGCAAGCGCAAGCTGCTGGAGAAGCAGAAGGCCGGCAAGAAGAAGATGCGCGAGTTCGGCAAGGTCGAGATCCCGCAGGAGGCGTTCATCGCGGCGTTGAAGATGGAGGAGAATTGATCCGCCATTCCGGCCATTCGCTCCGGCACCTGAGACGCCGCGCAGGATTCTGGCCTCACGCTATCCCGCAACTCCCCAGAATATCGACCGGCTGCTCATGATGATCACGACGCAGCCGACGATGATCATCAGCGCGCGGGCGGGCAGATGGCGGACGGCGAGCGCCGCGAACGGTGCCGCGAGCATCCCGCCCACCACGAGCCCCGCTATGATCGGCCACAGCGAGAGGCCGATGGTGGCCAGAAAGGTGGCCGAGATCGTCAATGTGACGAAGAACTCGGTCAGATTGACCGAGCCGATGACGATGCGCGGCGCGGCACCGAAGCCGACCAGGGTGGATGTCACCAGCGGACCCCAGCCGCCGCCGCCCATGGCGTCGAGGATGCCGCCGAAAAAGCCGAGCGGCGCCACCCCTTTGGGCGTTTCGACCTGGTTCGACCGGGGACGGAACGCCTTCCACAGGATGACGATGCCGAGCGCCAGCAGATAGGCGCTGATCCACGGCCGGACGAGCTCACCCGGCACGTTGGTCAGAGCGAAGGCGCCGATCGCGCCGCCGATCATGCCCGGCAGCACCAGCCGGAGGACCAGCCGGCGATCGATGTTGCCGGCCCACCAGTGCGCAAGGCCAGAGGTGCCGGTCGTAAACACCTCCGCCGCATGCACGCAGGCGCTGGTGACCGCAGGCGGCACGCCCATGCTCAACAGCACCGACGAGACCGTCACGCCGTAGGCCATGCCGAGCGCGCCGTCGACCACCTGGGCTACGAATCCCAAAGCGACATAAATCGCCAGCTCGTCCCACATGGCGCATCGGCGCCCTCTTCCAACGGACCTCCACCGTCGCGGCGGCAGTGGTCACGCCGAGGATTGCTCCCAGCGGCTCTATCGGGTGAGCCTTCAGCCGGCTTCCGCCACGAAAGCCTGTCGCCCGCGCAATCGTTTCTCCAGGGCGGGCGATCGCTCTTCGATCAACGTCCATGACCCGGCAATCAATCCAGGTGCATGCGCGCGACATGATGCTGCAAACCGGGTCGGGGCTTCGTGGGTCCAGACGCCGTCCGGGGACTTGACGCGCGACGCGGCCCGGGCGCCGGGCTTCCATCTGCGCCCGAAGGCCGCTCGGCTCTCTCGGGAAGGGACCCGGCTGGGCTACGTCGTCGTTGAGCCTACAGGCACCGCAGTATCGATCGCGTGCTCTTCCTCCCGGGCGATATCATCGGCTCCCGGGAACGGCGCGTGGCCATCGCCCGACGACGTCTGCTGCGTTTGGCCCATCCCGGCGAGGTGCTCCGGCTCGCGACGATCGGGCCCGCGCTTCTGCGACGTGGCGGCGCCGCCCTTGCGTCCCAGCTCCCGGTATCCCTCGGAGCCGAGCTTGCCTCGGCGGGCCTCGCCGCCCTTGCGGCCGATCTCCTTATAGAACTCCCGCCCGCGCGCCTGGGCCGTGGCGGCGCCGCCTCTGCGGCCAGCCTCCTCCACGGTCATCTTGCCACCGTCCGACCTGCTCTTCGCCATGACACACCCAGTCTTTCGAGACGCAATACTGAAACGCGACGCCGGCCCGCTCAGCGGGACGCCGTCATGTGATGTCGCCATAGGCTCGTTGCACCTCCTGCGGACCTCCGAGCTCCTCGTCTGGCAGCCGTTCGATCGTGTCCATGATCTCCTTTGGCGCCCTGTTGCGGCGTGCGGCGGAGATCGGGTCGTTGGCGGCCGAGACGCCGCCCACTCCTCTGGCCATGACAAGCCTCCGTGGTCTACTGGCGCTCCCTGCCGCGGTGCTCGGCGCCGCGTTCGGCGCGCGCCTCGCCGCCCTTGCGCCCGATCTGGCTCATGTGCTCGCGGTTGCGGCTGACGGTTTCGCCGCCTTTCCTGCCGATCTCGGCATAGAAGCCGGAGCCGTGCTTGACGCTGGTGGCCTCGCCGCCCTTGCGGCCGAGTGCCGAATATCCCTCGCGGCCGAGCTGGCCGCGCCGGGCCGCACCGCCTTTCTGGCCGATTTCCTCGTAAAAGCCGCGACCGTGGATGCTGGACGTCGCCTCGCCGCCCCTGCGGCCGGCCTCCTCGACCGTCATCTTGCCTGCTTTCCTGGCAATCATTGCAGTCACTCCACCAACCGCGAACCGCATCTGCAACTCGCGTGAATGGCGAAGGTTCCGGCAGCGGTTGGCGCGTGCACGAGGAGCTGTCGTCCGGCCGCCGCCGCCCGGCTGCTTCGGCGTGGCCGCTGGCCTGGCCGTCGGCGGCGGCTGGTGATTCAGCCCTGGAAGGCGTCGCGAGCGGTTTCCCGTCACAGGGCCGCGAGCGCCGGTTGGCCTCGAAATCCAGCCGCTACCCCGATGAGACGATAGCCGCCCGTCTTGCCTTTGTTGCGCCGTAGGTTCATATACGTGCATCGAATTCGCTTGGAGCGCATGCGATAGCGGCTGCGAGGGCCGCATTGAACCAAGTCCCCAATGCGTTATTTGATGGTCTCGGGGACTGGGCCCTGAGGTCGGCATCGAAGTATGCGGGAAGTGATATGGCGACAGGAACGGTGAAGTGGTTCAACGGCCAGAAGGGCTACGGCTTCATTCAGCCCGAAGAGGGCGGGGCCGATGTGTTCGTCCACATTTCGGCGGTTGAGCGGGCAGGTCTGTCGACCTTGAAGGAAGGTCAGAAGGTATCCTTCGAACTCGAGCGCGGCCGCAATGGCAAAACGTCGGCCGTGAACCTGCGCGTTTCCTGATCCGCGCCAAGGTACATCGAATATCTCGGCGCCTCTGGGCGCCGAGTGTGTGCATGCGTCCGGGTACCCGGCGCTGAAGGGAGATTCATGGCGAAAGAAGAAGTCCTGGAGTTCGAAGGCGTCGTAAGCGAGGTGCTGCCCGACGCGCGCTGCCGCGTCCAGCTCGACAACGGCCACGAGGTCGTCGCCTACACATCGGGACGCATGAAGAAGAACCGGATCCGCATCCTTGCCGGCGACCGCGTCACGGTCGAGATGACCCCCTACGACTTGACCAAGGGCCGCATCAACTTCCGGCACAAGGACACGCGGGCGTCTCCTCCGCCCTCGAGCGGGGGGTATCGGCCGCAGCACCGGCGGCGCTGACGGCTCGCCGCCGACCCTCATCCCATAGCAATTGAAGCTCGCGATCCAGCCTGCGCGCTCAAAAGCGAGCCCGCGAATGCAACTTATGCGCGCGTCACACACGTATTACGCGTAGTGCGCGAATCACGTAACCTGCCATCGATCCAGGGGGAAGGGCCGTGCGCCCGCGGGTGCACGACCGGGAGAAATGGCAATGTCGCTCACGCGACGCGAGATGCTGGGCCTGAGCCTCGCCGCAGTGCTGTGGCCCTTGGCCCGGCCCGCCGAGGCGCAGAGCTTCGTCAACCGGACAGGACTGAGCTCGGGCCAGTTCGTGTGGGAGCCCTCGCAGCCGGAGGAAGGACCGGTCTCCATCGTCGTGTCTCTGCGGGACCAGCTCGTTCACGTCTACAAGGCCGGCGTGCTGATCGGCATCTCGACGTGCCGGACGGGGCGCTCGGGGCGAAGGACACCGACCGGCATATTCTCGATTGCCGCGCGGTCGGAACCGGCGCGGACCGGCGGCGGCGCCCGGCGGCTCTCCTGGACCGGCACGGCACTGCATGCCAGCGATGTGGGGGGCTTTCCGGCCTCGCTCGGATGCGTACGGCTGCCCGCCCCGTTCGCCCGCCTCCTCGACGAGGTCATCCATCCCGGAGCGCTGGTCGTCCTCGCCAGCCGGCGCACGGAGTCGATGGACGTCGTGCACTCCGGGACTCTGTTTCCGACCGGGCCGGTCCACGAGGCGGGGCAGATGGTGCGCACCATCGCTGCGCGCCTGATGCCGGATGCGCCTGCCGTGCACCAGAAGAGGTCCGGCCATGTCGCGATTGTCGTCTCGCGGGCGAGCCGCAGCGCCGTTCTGCTGCGCAATGGAGTGCCCGAGCACGTAGCCGCTGTCAGGTTCACGTTGCCGAACAGCCGGGTCGGTACCCACGTGTATTCGCTTACCGGCGCCGCGCCCGCAGGCGATGCGCTGGTCTGGCTCGGGTTCGGCATCGGCCGCTCCGGCCGTGAGCCGCACCTCGTGTCATGGCGCGGAGACGCATTGCTCGATCAGATTTCGTTCGAGGATCAAGCCAGCGCGCATGCGATGGCGGGTGCGCTGCATGCGGGCGCCGTCCTTGTCGTGACCGACGAGCCCCGGTCAACCAGAAGGCAGCAGGCGCCGCGGGAGTTCATACTCCTTTCGACGCTGACGCCGGGCGCCGAGCCGCGTCCGACAACGCCGAGACGCATGCGCCGTCCGCGGCGGCAGCGGGAGACCTGGGCGAAGGCCCTGTCGAAGAGTTGGCGGTGATCAGCCGGGCGGAGCCCGCCCGCGTCATCGTCCTCCCGGCAGCACCAGCACGCGCGGCGCGCTGGGCAGCATCGGCCGCGAAACGACGATGGTCGGCACTTCGTGCCGGACGACCTCGAAGCTGTCCCTGATCCGGGAGAGGAACCGCTCGAGCGTGAAGCTCGAGAAGTAGTGCATCGGGATCATCAGGGGCGCCTTCAACGCCTTGAGCACCTCCACCATGCCCTCGAGGTCGAGCGTGTAGCTGCCGTCGACCGGCACCAGGACCACGTCCATCTGGCCGATCTGGGCGAGCTGCTGGGTGGTCAGCGTGTGATGCAGATGGCCGAGATGGGCGATGCACAGTCCGGCGATCTCGAACACGAACACCGAGTTGCCGTAGACCATTGTGCCGCCGTCCCAGGTCCGGATGTTGGTCGGCACGTTGCGCACGCGCACGTCGGCTAGCTCGAGATCGTGGAGCGCGGCGCCGCCCTCCATGCTCCAGCCACGCAGCACGTGCGCGATCCCGGGATCGGGGCGATTGGTATGATGGGTGTCGTGCGCCCTGTTCATGGTGATGACGTCGGGCAGCGCCGCAGGTCGCACGTAGTCGTTGTAGTCCGTGGCGATCTTCACGCCGCCGGCACTCTCGATGAGGAAGGTCGAGTGCCCGATATATGACAGGCGGACCTCGGCGGCCTTGAGCTGGGCAAGCTTCAGTGACACAGGCTGCACCAGCGGCCGCTCCGGCGCTCGGGCGAGCGCGAGGCAGCGGTCCGGGGCAGCGGCCCCGGCCGGCGCGATCGGCAGCAGCAGCGCTGCAGCAGCTAGCAACAGGCTGACGAGCTCGCGCATGAATCCTCCTGTCGTATCATCTGTCATCATCGTAAGTCATAAAGACAGCCGGCGCCAACGCTGCCGGGCTGGCGGTGCGATGCTCGGGACAGTCACCGCAGCTTGCCGGCCGCGCTGCCCCATCTCACCTCGGGGCGGCGGCTCATCGTCGCCGGCACGTGACATCGGCGCCGCCATCTGCCAAAGAGATCGCGGCAGCGATCATGATGACCGAAGCTCCCCAGCCTAAACAGCCGGCAGAACAGGATTCCACGACCCCGCGCCCGGTGTTCGACGGCGCGTCGTGGTTCTTCGTGCTGCTCGCCGCAGTCTCTGCTCTGCTCGTGACCTGGATCGAGGGGATCGGGGGCCTGGCCAGAGCCATGACGCAGTCCGCGACGCTGCTGATGACCGTGGCCCCGATGATCCTCGTCGGGCTGTTCCTCGGCGGGCTCGTCAAGGAGCTGTCCGACCCGCGGCGGATCGCACCGGTGCTGGGCGCAAGATCGGGCTGGAAGGGGCTGGTGCTGGCGACGGCGCTCGGAGCCGCGACGCCCGGCGGGCCGTTCGCCGCGTTCCCGATCGTTTATGCCCTGTCGCTGGCCGGAGCCGATATGGGCGCGGTCGTGGCGTATCTCACCGCCTGGTCGGTTCTCGGGCTGCACCGCCTCGTCATCTGGGAGCTGCCGCTGCTCGGCTCCGATTTCGTGGTCGCCCGAGCGCTGGCCAGCCTGCCGCTGCCGCTCATCGCGGGCTTCATCGCCCGCCTGCTGATCCGGGCGTTGCCGGGTATTCCCATCGGCCGCGGCCGCGCCGTCAGTGGAGGGGCGTGATGCTCGGGGCGCTGCTCATTCTGCTCGTCGTGACAGTGCCGGTCGCGGCATTCGCCTGGCGCAGGGATCCCAGTACCCTGGGACGCGCCGCGATCTTCACGCGAGTCGAGTTCCTGCGGATCGCGGTGCGGCTGCCGTTCGCGCTGACGGCCGCCGCCTGCATCGCCGAGCTGGTGCCGGAGCGGACGATCGCCGCCGTGCTCGGGCCGGAGACGGGGCTCGCCGGCATCGCCGCCGCCTCTGTGCTCGGCGGGCTGCTGCCGGGCGGACCCATCGTGTCGTTCCCGATCGCCATCCTCTTTGCGCACCAGGGGGCCGGCGGCCCGCAGGTGATCGCGATGATCACCGGCTGGTCGGTCTATGCCTTCCATCGCGTGATCTCTTTCGAAAGCCCGATCATGGGCTGGCCTTTCGTCGGCCTGAGGCTCGCCGCCTCGTGGTTCGTGCCGCCGCTGGCGGGCATCTTCGCGGGCGTGCTGGCGGCCGCTTTCGGGTTGGCGATCAACATCCGCTGAGCCGCCGCGCCCAGGGCGCCCGCCGCTTACGAGCGCGCGAAACGGACGAGCCCGTCCCCATCCACCTCCCGCCGCGCCGCGCCCATCGCCTCAAGCCGGTGCAGGTGAGCGAGCGTTTCCGCCAGCGCGAGAAACCATTGCCCTTCCGCCAGAGCGCGGGCGAACAGCACTTGCGCGCACTCGGCCGCCGTGCGTGGCCAATCGAGCGCCCCGAGCGCGAGCTCGAGCCGCCGACGGTGATGCTGCTCGAGTTGGCTGAGCCGCGCGTCGAGCCCCCGGAACGGCAGCCCATGCGAGGGCAGCACCAGGGTCGCCGCGGCAACCCCGCGAAACCGCTCGAGCGAGGCGAGAAAGGCGGCCAGCGGATCGGCATGCGGCTCGCCGGAGAAGACACCGACGACCGGAGAGATGCGCTGGAGCACCTGATCGCCCGCGATCACGATGTCGTCATCGGCCCCGAGGAACGAGGCGTGCTCGTCGGCGTGGCCATCGGCGGTCAGCACGCGCCAGCGCCGGTCCCCCATCTCCAGCGTGTCGCCGTCGCGCAGCCGCGCGAAGGCCTTGGGAGGCTCGCCGAAGAGGCGCGCCAGCGGGCCGCGGTTCTGCGCGTAGGCTTCGATGTGCCGCGGATCGCATCCGTGCGCCCGCAAGTGCTCGAGCGCCTGCGCACTGGTCGGCTCGTTGCGGCCCGCGTACACCACCCGCGCCCAGAGCCATGCCGAGCGCGTCGCCTCGAACGGCACCTGAAACCTGCTGGTGATCCAGCCGGCGAGCCCGACATGATCGACGTGAGCATGCGTCGCCACCAGCCGGCGCAGCGGCCTGCCGCGCAAGGGTCCCGCCGCCAGCTTTTCCCACGCCGCGCGGGTCTCGGGCGAATCGAGCCCGCAGTCGACGGCCGTCCAGCCGTCCCCCTCCTCGAGCAGCCAGACGTTCACATGATCGAGCCGCACCGGCAGCGGCATCCGGGCCCACAGCAGGCCAGGCGCGATCTCGATCGCATCGCCGGGGGCCGGCGGCACGGGATAGGGCAGCGTGATCTCGTCAGCCGGGTCGATCCCGTCCTTCATCGCCGGTCCTTCGAATTGGTCTCATGGCGCCGGTGTGGTCCAAAGCGCGACAGCCCGGCACGGCAAACCTGCCCCGTGGGAACTCAACGCATTCCAGGCCCATGCGCAAGCGAATGATTCGCATAGCAGCGCGGCGGGCAGGGCCTTGCTGCAAGCTGGGAAATCGTCACGTGGGGCGCTTTGTCCTGAAACCCTTGTCGCGGCGCAAGTGTTGGTTTGGCCAGTGGAGCGGGTCACATCCCGCGTGCGTGTCAGGAGCTTTATGATGAAACGAGTCGTGAAGACAACCACGCTGGCAGCGGCTCTTCTCGCCGCCGGTGTTGTCGGGGCCAGTGCGCAGACCATAGACCCCAGGACGGATGTCCCCACGTCCAGAAGCGGAACCCAGATCCAGACCGGTGAGCCGGCGGGCGTGCCGCCTCCGGGCTTCGTGACCGGCGACCCGGTGCCGGTGGCTCCGGGGAACGGCTTTGGCGTCGGCCCCGGGGCAGGCGGCGCAATCCTGGTGAACCCCGAGGTCACCCCGGCCCCTGTCGTGCCCGGGCCCGGGCTGATGCCGGATATGGACATCGACGAGGACGACTTCGACTGAGCGGAGCTACGGATCGATTGACCGAGGCACCTGCCGGGTGCCTCGGCATCGTCACAGCCTGAGCAGGATCTTACCGGTCGCGACGGCGGACGGGCGGTTCAGCGGCGGCACAATCGCGAGCGGTCGCCAGCTTGGGATCAGCCGCGGCTCAGGCCCTTCTGCTCCAGCTCGCGCACGTAACCCGCCCAGCGCTGCTCCTTCTCGCGCCCCAGGAGCTCGAGATAGGACCACGCATAGAGCCCGGTGTCGTGCCCGTCGTCGAAGACAATGCGCACGGCGTAATTGCCGATCGGCCGCAGCTCCTTGATTTTCACGTTCCTCTTGCGCGCGACCGTCACGCGCTGGTCGGGGCTGTGGCCCTGCACCTCGGCCGACGGGCTCATCACCCGCAGCATCTCGGCGGAGAGATCGCAGCTCTGGCCGCCCTCGAACGTTACTTTCAGCGCATCCCGGCTGGGGCTGACGTCGAGCCGCGGCGGCTTCACGCGCGCCCCTTGCGCCGCCTGCGCCTCGGCCCAGGACCTGGCGGCGATCTCGCGGAAGATCTGCGCGTGCGGGCTGTCCGGGTTCGTGGCGACGACCGGCTGGCCGGAGTCCGACCGCTCGCGGATCTCGATGTGCAGCGGAATAGCGCCGAGGAACGGGATGCCGAGCTTCTCGGCCTCGTTCTCGGCGCCGCCGTGGCCGAAGATGTCCGAGCGCTCACCGCACTTCGGGCAGATGAAGTAGCTCATGTTCTCGACGATGCCGAGCACCGGCACGTCCACCTTGCGGAACATGTTGAGGCCCTTGCGGGCATCGATCAGCGCCAGGTCCTGCGGCGTCGAGACGATGATGGCGCCCGACAGCGGAACCTGCTGGGCCATGGTGAGCTGCACGTCGCCGGTGCCAGGCGGCATGTCGATGACCATGACGTCGAGATCGTCCCAGGCGACCTCCCGCAGCATCTGGTTGAGCGCGGAGACCACCATCGGCCCGCGCCAGATGATCGGCGTGCCCTCGTCGACGAGGAAGCCCATGGACATGACCTGCAGGCCATATCCCTGCATCGGCCTCAGCGTTGTGCCGGACACCACCTGGGGGCGGCCCGTCAGGCCCAGGAGGCGCGGTTGCGACGGCCCATAGATGTCCGCATCGAGGATGCCGGCCTTGAGCCCGATGGCGCGGAACCCGAGCGCCAGGTTGACGGCCGTGGTCGACTTGCCGACCCCGCCTTTGCCCGAGGCGACCGCGATCAGATGCTTGACGCCCGGCACGCCGGCCGCCTGCCGGCCGCCACCCGCCTGCGGGCGTCCGCCGGGACCGGCCTGCGCCGCACGGGCCTGCTGCACGCGGGGGTGGTCGACGACGTTGCGGCTGCCGTTCGACCCGGCGGGGGCCGCCGTCGCCCGAGCTTTGGCTTCGGCCTTGGCCTCGGCCGTGAGCACGGCTGTGACGCCCGCCACGCCCTCGATCTCGCTCACCACCTTCTCGGCGGCCTTGCGCAGCGGCTCCAGCTCCTGAGCCCGCTCGACAGGCACCGTGATCGAGAAGTAAACCCGCTCGTCCTTGATCAGGATCTCCGACACCAATCCGAGCTCGACGATGTTGCCTTCGAGGTCGGGTCCCTTCACCCGCCGCAGCTCGTCGAGAATCTGCTCCTTCGTAACCGACATCCAACACTCTCCAACGGTGATCCGGGCCGGCGTAGGACCGATCCGGCCTCCTTGTCCGTATCCGGTGACACCTAGCCCATAGCCCGCGTCAAGTCACGAAGGCCGTCGGTAGGTGCGACGATGACGTGGGCGGGCGATTGCCTCCCTCTCCCTGCCGGCGGGGAGGGGGGTCGGGGTGAGGGGCAGCCACAAATCAGTGCGCAAGATGCTGCCCCTCGCCCTAACCCTCTCCCCATGCAAGGGCATGGGGAGAGGGAATGCGCGCTCCTTTCCTCTCCCAAACTGCGCGCCCTCGGCCAGCCGACGTGCTTGCGGCGTCCTGCCGGGCGGCTTACATCGGCTGCATATGACGCACGCGGGACGGCCATGGACGGCAGGAGAAAGGGACAGATGAAGGAATTCGAGGTCCGGCCGGCGCCCGACGATCCGCGGCTGTCGGTGACCGTCGCCGGCATCGACCACGAGGGCAAGCCGATCGAAACCTCCGTCGTGACGGAGCGGCCGCTGACGCTGTTTCTCAACGCGCGCGAGATCGTCACCATGATGACGATCGGCGACCGGCCCGACCTGCTCGCCGTCGGCTACCTGCTCAACCAGAACATGCTGCGGCGCGACGACGTGATCACCGCGATCGAGCATGACGACGAGATCGAGACGGTGGTGGTGAGGACGCGCCGCCAGACCGACTTCGAGGAGAAGCTGAAGAAGAAGATCCAGACCTCCGGCTGCGCCCAGGGCACCATTTTCGGCGACCTCATGGAGGAGTTCGACAAGGTCGCGCTGAACCCGGATGCCCGCATCCGCACGAGCTGGCTCTACCAGCTCACGCGGAAGATCAACACCGAGCCCAGCCTGTACCTGAAGGCCGGCGCCATTCACGGCTGCGTGCTGTGCCAGGAGGACAGGCCGCTCGTCTACATGGAGGACGTCGGCCGCCACAACGCGGTCGACAAGATCGCCGGCTACATGTTCCTCAACGGCATCGCACCCGGCGACAAGATCTTCTACACGACCGGCCGCCTGACCTCCGAGATGGTCATCAAGACCGTGAAGATGGGCATCCCGATCCTGATGTCGCGTTCCGGCTTCACGGCCTGGGGCGTCGACCTCGCCCGCCGCGCCGGCCTGACTCTCATAGGTCGGGCGCGTGGCAAGCGGTTCGTCGCCCTGTCCGGCACCGAGCGCATCATCTTCGATGCCGACATGGCGCGGGTGGAGGACGAGGACCGCAAGTTCGCACGCAAGGGCAGCCTAGTGTGATGATCGAGAAATTCGCTTGTGCTGGCGGCGAGGCTGCGAGCGAATTTCTCGAAGGTCGCTCACGAACCCAGCATCGAGCGCGGGCGGGCTTCGGAACCGGGACACTAGCCGCGGCCGGGGACTGAGCGGAGATGGAAGAGACTGCGGCGAACCCCGTGACGGGCGTGCTGCTGGCAGGCGGTCTGTCGCGGCGCATGGGCGGCGGCGACAAGTGCCTGCGCGATCTCGCCGGCCGGCCGATGCTGGCCCGTGTCATCGAGCGGCTGGCGCCGCAGGTCGGCGCCATGGTCCTCAACGCCAACGGCGATCCTGCGCGCTTCCAGCCGTTCGGGCTCGCTGTCGTTCCCGATACGGTCGGCGGCTTCGCCGGGCCGCTGGCAGGCGTGCTGGCGGGAATGCGCTGGTCGGCATCCGCCGCTCCCGACGCGCAATGGATCGTCACAGTCTCGACGGATGCGCCGTTCCTGCCGCTCGACCTGACCCGTCGCCTGCTCGCTGCCGTGGCGGACGGCCCGCGGACGATCGCACTGGCGGCGTCGGGCGGCGACGTTCACCCGGTGATCGGGCTGTGGCCGGTCGTGCTGGCCGACGACCTGGAGCAGCGGCTCGAGGCCGGCGTGCGCAAGGTGCTGGACTGGACCGGCCGCCATGCTAGCGTCGTGGTCGATTTCCCGTTTCTGCGGTTCCACGGCCGGATGATCGACCCGTTCTTCAATGCCAACACGCCCGAAGAGCTGGACGAGGCGCGTGCGCTGATCGAGAGCAGCCTCCAGTGAGACGAGCGGCGCCAGAGCCGGGCACACCCGTGGTCGGGATCGTGGGCTGGAAGAAGTCCGGCAAGACGACGCTGACGGTGCGCCTCGTCGAGGAGTTCACGCGCCGCGGGCTCAAGGTGGCGACGGTCAAGCACGCCCATCACGCCTTCCAGATCGACGAGGGCGAGACGGACAGCGCCCGGCACAGGAGCGCCGGCGCGCAGCAGGTGGCCGTCGTGTCCAACGAGCGCTGGGCGGTCATCAACGAGCTGGCAGGCGCTCCGGAGCCCGATTTCGACGAGGTGATCGCCTGGCTCGAGCCGTGCGACCTGATCCTCGTCGAGGGCTACAAGTCGGCCGCGATCCCGAAGATCGAGGCGCGCCGGCTGCAGTCGCATACTCGGCGGCCGCTTGCCGTGGACGACCCGAAGGTCATCGCCATCGCCGCCGATCACGCGATCGGGGATGCGGCCGTCCCGGTCTTCTCGCTCGACGACATCGGCGCAATCGCGGACCAGATCGAGAGAAGCATCGGCCCGCTCGGCACCCGGCAGGGCGAGAGCGGTTCCCGGGCGGCTCCGGCGCCGGTGGAAGGCGAGTGAAGGCGTGTGGCGATGAACGCTCAACGCTGGTTGATCGGGCTTTGTGCGCTCGCCGCCGCCGCGGAGGCAGCCGCGCGGGACAAGGACCCTCGCGTGCCGCCGGGCCGGGACCCGGGGGGCATCGCCGTGGCGCTCGTCTCGACAGGGGTCGATTACACGCTGCCGCAGGTCGCATCTCGTCTTGCGCGCGACGGGGAGGGGGAGGTCATCGGCTGGGATTTCGCGGACGGCGACGCACTGCCGTTCGACACCAGTCAGGGCCGGTCCTCCACAGGCCGGGATGGAACGGCCTTGGCAAGCCTCGTGCTGACCGAGGCTCCCGGCGCGCGGCTCGTGCCGGTACGCATCGGCCCGGACCAACCGGGCTCGCTCGCCCGGGCTGTGGCGTTCGTGGGCCAGACGCCGGCGCGGATCGTCCTCATCACCGGAGGCGGCTCCGGGCGCGAGGACTGGGAGCTGTTCCGCCAGGCGGCCCAGCATTTCCGCCAGCTATTGGTCATCGTCGCGACGGACGGGACGGCACGCCCGCTCGTTACGGCGGCAGCGGGCCTCGACAACGTGCTGATCGCGGGGGCGTCGTCTTCTCCCGGCGCCGAGCTCGTGATCGAGACTCCCGCGCCGGCCGCGGCCCAATCCGGCGACAGCACCGTCCAGCTCCCCGATGCGGCGGCCGCGGCGGCGCGGGCCGTCGGCAGAGCCGCCGAGGAAGCTGCGCGGTCGCCGGGTCTCGACGGGGCCGGGTTGAAGCGGGCCTTGGTCCCCAGATAGCGCAAAACCAGATGGAGACGCCATGAAGGAACCCAATCGGCAGCAGCGCCGGGCCATGCGCGCCGAAGGCAATCTCGATACGGCGGCCTTCCTCAAGGTCGCGGACAAGTTCATCGATCTGGCCAACCGTGAGAATGCGCGCGTCAAGGCCACGGACCTGCACATGGCCTTCCTCTATGCTGCCGCGCGTTACAACGCCTACGTGGCCAAGATCGTCCTCGACGTCGGCAACCACGAGGAGTTCGTGAAGAAAATGGCGGCCGAGTACACGGATATGCTTCGCCAGCATCTCAGCGACCCGAGCCTCGCCCGCTCCGCCGAGTGAGCCGGGCGCCGCGGGCGAACGGCCGTTTGAATCGCGGGGCCGATCCACCACGTTTAGGACGACGAGGCTCGCTTGGTGGCTCACGCGATGAAGAAGGTTGCACTCGTTGCCCACGACGCGCGCAAGCCCATCATGGTGGATTGGGTCGGCCGCAACCTCGACATCTTCCGGCAGCTCGACCTGGTAGCGACCGGCACGACGGGCAAGGTCCTGCTGGAGCACTACCCCGAGCTGCGGCTCGAGCGGCTGGAGAGCGGCCCGCGCGGCGGCGACCAGCAGGTCGGAGCGCTGATCGTCGCGAACGCCATCGACGTGCTGTTCTTCTTCATCGATCCGCTCACCCCGATGCCGCACGACGTCGACGTCAAGGCTCTGCTGCGGCTGGCGATCCTCTACGACGTGCCCTGTGCCTGCTCGCCCCGCGCCGCCGACATCGTCCTCGAAAGCGTTCGTCGGGCCCAGGCCCGGCGCATGGGGCAGCAACCCGCCTCGCCCGCTGCTTTCAGACGGACCTGATCGATCCCCGGCGCTCGACGATCCGGCGGCCGAGCGACCAGCGGTGAACCTCCGAAGGGCCGTCGTAGATGCGGAACGCGCGCACGTCGCGGAAGATGCGCTCGACCACCGTATCCCGCGTCAGGCCGAGGCCGCCGAGGATCTGCAGCGAGCGGTCCGCGACCCGCATGATCGCTTCCGAGCTGATCACCTTCGCCATCGAGCTCTCCGCCGAGCCGCGGTGGCCCTGGTCGAGCAGCCAGGCGCAGTGCCGGATCGCGAGCCTGCTGACGTGCATGTCCATGACGTTGTCGGCGAGCATGAAGCTGACGCCCTCGTGCGCGCCGAGCGGCTGGCCGAAGGCGGTGCGGGTGCGGGCGTACTCGGCGGCGATGTCGTGCGCGCGCTGCGCCGAGCCGAGCCAGCGCATGCAGTGGGTGAGCCGCGCCGGCGCCAGCCGCACCTGGGCGTAGCGGAACCCTTTCCCGAGTTCGCCCAGCACCGCATCGCCGGACACGCGCAGGTCCTCGATCTCGACGACCGCGTGCCCGCCCATGAACGACGAATCGATGGTGTCGAGCGTGCGCGATATCCGGTACGCGGGGTTCGGCAGGTCGGCGATGAACATGGTGGCATCGTTCGGGCCGTCGCCCGTGCGCGCCATGATGATTGCGAAAGCCGCGCCCTCGGCGCCGGTGATCAGCCATTTGCTGCCGCGGATAACGAAGCCGTTGCCGTCCTTCTCGGCGCGGGTCGCGAGCATGCCCGGGTCGGACCCGGCCCCCGGATGCGGCTCCGTCATGGCGAAGCACGAGCGCACCTCGGCGGTCGCCAGCGGGCGCAGGTAGCGCTCCTTCTGCTCGGGATTGGCCACCTCCTCGAGCAGATGGATGTTGCCCTCGTCCGGCGCGTGGCAGTGCAGCGCGACCGGTCCCAGCATCGAATACCCCGCGGCCTCGAGCACCACCGCCTTGCCGACGTGGTCGAGGCCGAGCCCGCCGTACTCCTTTGCAACGTGCACGGACAGCAAGCCCGCGCGGCGCGCCAGCCCGTTGAGCTCGCGCCGCAGCTCCTCCGTCGGGCCGTGCGCGGTCCAGCGCGGGTCGGCCTCGTAGGGGATGATGTCCTCCTTGACGAACCCGAGCACCCGCTCGCCCAGAGCCTCGAGATCCTTGGGTAGGGAAAAGTCCATCGTCGGAGCGCCCTCGATCTGTTTCGGCCGCACCTGGTGGTCCGGCTCGCCGGGAAGGCCGCAGGGTAGCAAGTGTTCGGATGGGGGACACTAACCGTATGGATGGGCCGCGCAAATGATCGGCATCAATCAGCCGCCAGCGCGCGAGCCTTCGTGACAAGCGGGGCCGATCTGCTCTAGCTTCGCAGCGGAACCGGCCATGCGGGCCGGCGCAACTCATCCGGGGGCTACGCATGGTCACGATTGCCGCGGGGGATCTCCGCGATCTCGTGCGCGACATATTCGTCGCCGCGGGCTGCTCGCGCGAGGAGGGCGCGCGGATCGGCAAATCGCTGGTCGGCGCCAACCTCGCCGGTCACGACAGCCATGGCGTGGTGCGCGTTCCCCGCTACCTGCAATGGATGGCGGAGGGCGACTTCATTGCCGACCAGACGGTCGAGGTCGTGCGAGAGACGCCGGTGCTCGCCGTGATCGACGGCAGGTACGGCTTCGGACAGACCACGGCGCCGCAGGCCGTCGAGATCGGCATCGCCAAGTGCCGGGCCATGGGCCTTTCTGCCGTCGCGTTGCGCAACTCGGGTCACGTCGGCCGCGTCGGCGAGTGGGCCGAGATGGCGGCCGAGGCCGGCCTCGTGTCGATCCATTTCTGCAACGCGGCCTCCAGTCTGCTGGTCGCCCCGTTCGGCGGCGTCGACCGGCGGCTGTCGACGGCGCCCTACGCCATTGGAGTGCCCCGCGAGGGCGGCGATCCCCTGATCCTCGATTTCGCGACCTCGGTGGTGGCCGAAGGCAAGGTGCTGGTGGCGAGCCAAGGCGGCAAGAAGCTGCCGCCGAATTCGCTCGTTGGTCCGGACGGTACGATCAACGGCGATCCCGCGGTGCTCTACGGTCCACTCGAGCCGAACGGCCCGCGCGATTACCGGCAGGGCAAAGGTGCGATCCGCGCCTTCGGCGAGCACAAGGGCTCGGGCCTGGCGTTCATGGTCGAGCTGCTCGGCGGCTCGCTGACCGGCACCGGCGCCGCGCAGGAAGGCCGCCGCTGGGCCAACGGCATGCTGTCGATCTACATCGATCCGAGGCAGCTCGACCCGGAAGAGTTCTTTCCCGGCGACGTAAAGCGCTACCTCGAGTTCTTCAAGAGCTCGCGTCCCGTCGAAGCCGGCGGCGAGGTGCTGGTGCCCGGCGAGCCGGAGATCCGCACCCGCGGCAGGCGGCTCGCCGAGGGCGTTCCGCTGCCGGACGACACCTGGGCCCGCATCGTCGCCGCCGCCCGCAGCGTCGGGCTCGATGACGCGCGGATCGTGCGGGCGCAGGTGCGCTGATAGTCCGCAATGCTTGGTTCTCGTCATCCCGGACCAGGGAGCGA
>JAHDXT010000020.1 GCA_023384095.1 Hyphomicrobiaceae bacterium | reverse complement strand
CGAGCGCGTGGCGCAACTCGCCCGGGTCTATGGCGCTGCCGAGGACGCCATCAGCG
This sequence comes from Hyphomicrobiaceae bacterium, assembly GCA_023384095.1. GTDB lineage: Bacteria > Pseudomonadota > Alphaproteobacteria > Rhizobiales > Hyphomicrobiaceae > ZC4RG25. Next base: position 59,545 of record JAHDXT010000020.1, on the reverse strand, counting down.
ACGACATCGTGGCGCGGCTCGCCGACAGCGCCTCCGAGGGGCTGGACCTCGTCGACCAGCTCAACCGCTCCGGCTTGAAGCGGGCGCTGCCGGTCCTCACCAGGCTCGTCGACAACGGCGATCTCGAGCGCGTGGCGCAACTCGCCCGGGTCTTTGGCGCCGCCGAGGACGCGCTTAGCGACGACGTCGTGGCGCGGCTTGCGGAAATCGCTGCGGATGGGTTGTCGCTTGTCGATCGCGCCAATCGCTGTGGCGCCGTCCGAATCCTGGACCTACTGGCCGACATGGAGGCGTCAGGACGCCTCGAGCGTCTCGCGGCAAGCCTCGGTCGATTGGCGGACCGAACCGATCAGCTCGAGCGCCTGCTTTCGGCCCTGGACTACGCTGCGACCGAAACCGCTAACCATCAGGGCGCCAGGGGCGGGTTCGGCGGGCTGCTGTCGCTCGTCAGGCCGGCCGAAAACCAGGAGGCCCTGCGCCACCTGATGAATATCGGCAAGGCGCTGGCCAGCGCCGGGGCAAGCCACTCGATGCCGCGGCGTGCGACGCCCACCATGAGCGAGGCGCGGTTGGCATCCGCCGAGGCGCCCGGCGATCGAACAGATTGAGCCAGCTCAGGCATGTGGCCGACGTCACGCAGCCGCGGCCGGATCGGGTCCGGGTGGAGCTGCGTCACTGTCGTGCGAGGCGCAACAAAGCGATCAGCCCCAGGATCGGTCCGGGAATGAGGAGCAGGAAGACGTACTGGGCACCCGTTACCGACATCACGTTGTTGAGCAACTGGATTGAGACGATCGTGATGGCAAAGCCGATGCAGTTCACGATCGTGAGCGCCGAGCCGACGAGGTGAGACGGCGCGTAGCGCGCATTGAGCGCCGAGAATTGCGCCGAGTCGCCGACGACGACCACGCCCCAGAACGCCAGGAACGCCAGCATGACCGGATACGGCGTCCAAAAGGCGAGAGGTGACACCAGGCAGCAGGCGCCAGAGGCCGCGAGCTGGGCGAACGCCACCTTGGCGCTGCCGAGTCGAAGCGAGACCAGGCCGCCAGCGATGCAGCCGATTGCTCCGGCGCCGATGACGAGGAATGACCAGAACGAAATGCTCGAGGAAATGCCCGGCACGCCGGCGTCGTATGCCGCGAGGTATGCCGGAATGAATGCCCACAAGGCATAGAGCTCCCACATGTGGCCGAAGTAGCCGAATGCAGAGGCTCGGAAATCCGCCGAACCGAAAATGGCGCCAAACGCGGTCAAATCGAAGCGGGCATTAGTCCTCAAGTGAGGCCCGTCGGGCACGAGCGCGTACATCAGCAGACCACCCGACGCCACGATGCCCGACACGGAAAGCATGACGCTTTCCCATGGGAGATCGCGGCCGAGCGGGCGGATCAGGTGCGGCAGCGCCGTCCCCAGCACGAGGGCGCCGACGAGATACCCCAAAGCCTTGCCGAGGTCGCGGTCGAACCAGCCTGAAGCGATCTTCATCCCCACCGGATAGATGCCGGCGAGGAAGAAGCCCGCCGCAAACCGCAGCGACAGGAGGGGCCAGAGGCTGGCGCCGACGAGATAAGTGGCGGCATTGAAGCCGGCACCGAGCAGTGCACAGACGAGGAAGATCCGCCGTGGCGAGTAACGGTCCGCGATAGCGAAGAATGCGAAGGCGAGCGTGCCGGCGATGAAGCCGAGCTGGACCGCCGTCGTCATATCGCCCAGCGCCTCGACGGGCAGACCTCCGCGGCGCTGAAGGTCGGGCATGACGGCATTGCCTGCGAACCAGAGCGACGTGCCGGCGAGCTGGGAAGCCACGATCACCGGCAGGATACGTCGCGGCACAGGCGTCGCCGACATCGTTGACCCTTCCATCGCTTCGGCGGTCTTTCGTAAGGCGGTGCGTGGCCCGGCGCCATCGGAGTGTTGGACCAACATCAGGGATGCCGCTTCCTCCGCCCCCGATGTCCGATGACAGCCTGCCGCGACCGTCGCCGATTCGCCATGGCTGTGGTGCACGACCACGACTTGCGGCCGGCCCGCTCCTCGATCACTCCCGTCGCAAGGTCCAGGAGGGACTCACCCGACCGGCGCCGTCGCCGCCTCGAGCCAAGCGCGGTCCTCCGGTCCCAGCTCGGGCCCGATCGCCGCGCGCACGCGGGCGTGATAGGCATCGAGCCATTCTACCTCGGCGGGGGTCAGCAGGTCTGCCTTCACCAATCGCCGGTCGAAAGGAGCGAGCGTCAGGGTCTCGAAGCCCATCGTCTCGCGGTCGCCGCCGGGCACCTTCTCGGGCTCGGTGACCAGCACCAGGTTCTCGAGGCGGATGCCGTAGGCGCCCTCCTTGTAGTAGCCGGGCTCGTTGGAGACGATCATGCCGGGCTCCAGCGCAGCCATGCCGCGGCGGGAGATGGACTGCGGCCCCTCGTGGACGGAAAGATAGCTGCCGACGCCGTGGCCGGTGCCGTGATCGAAATCGAGCCCCTTGTCCCACAGCGCGCGGCGGGCGAAGGCGTCGAGGTCGATGCCGCGCGTGCTCTTGGGAAAGCGCGCCGTGGCGATGGCGATGTGCCCCTTGAGCACGAGCGTGTAGCGCTCGCGCATTTCCTCCGCCGGCCGCCCGATGGCGACGGTGCGCGTGATGTCCGTGGTGCCGTCGAGGTATTGCCCGCCGGAGTCGACGAGATAGAGCTCGCCCGGCTTCAGCTTGCGGTTCGTCGCCTCGGTGACGCGGTAGTGAACGATGGCGCCGTGGGGGCCGGAGCCCGAGATGGTGTCGAAGCTGATGTCCTTCAGCGCCTGGGTCTCGGCGCGGAGCTGCTCGAGCCTGCGCGCCGCGGTGATCTCATCGAGCCGGCCGCCCGGCGACTCGCGGTCGAGCCAGGCGAGGAAGCGCGCGAACGCGGCCCCGTCGCGCAGATGCGCAGCCCTGGCGCCCTCGATCTCGGCGGCATTCTTGCGCGCCTTGGGCAGGATGCAGGGGTCCTGCCCCCGCTGGATGCGCCGCGGCCCGCCGAGCTGTCGCGCGAACCACCAGGACGCGGTGTCCGGGTCGAGCCGGACGCGCTTGCCGGACGCCTTCAGCCGCGCCAGCCTGTCGCCCAGAGTGCTTGGATCGCTCACCTTGGCGAAGCGCAGGTGGGCTCTGGCCTCCGCGTCGAGCTTCTCCCGCACGACGAAGAGCTCCGGCTTGCCCTGTGCGGGCACGATGGCGAACGCCAGCGGCACGGGATTGTGCGCCACGTCGCTGCCGCGGATGTTGAACAGCCACGCGATCGAATCGGGGAGCGTGAGGACGACGGCGTCCTGCGACTCCGCCTTCAATCCCTTTTGCAGTGCAGCAATCTTTTCCTCCGCCGATAGGCCGGCATAACGCAGCGGGTGCGGGCTGATCTTGCCAGTGGGGGGCGCCGGCCGGTCTGGCCCCCAGATCCGGTCGACGGGATTTCGCCCCAGCGGTTTGAGCTTGATCTTGCGATCGGCAAGCGCATCCGTCAGTCGCTCGATCTCGCCGACCGTATGCAGGCGCGGATCGAAGCCGACCGCGGCGCCCGGCTCCAGCTTCTCGCAAAGCCATTCCGAGACGCGGGCCTGCGGCACCTGCAGAACCTCGAGCTCCCCGGCATCGACCTGCGCCCGCGCCTGCACCGTGTAGCGGCCATCGACGAACAATGCCGCGGCCCGGCGCGCGACGACGGCCGTCCCGGCCGAGCCGGAAAAACCGGTAAGCCACTTCAGCCGGTCGGCCGAAGCCGGCACGTACTCGCCCTGATGCTCATCGGCCCGCGGCACCAGAACGGCGTCGACGCCCAGCTCCCCCAGGAGCGCACGCAGACGTTTCACGCGATCAGGGGCATTCTCGATCCCGGCAGGCGCTTCGAAGCTCTGGTACATCGAGGTCTCCACGTGCGATCCGCAGGGCCGCGTTTGATACGCCGGCGCGTCGAATCGAATGCGATTATTGACGCTTCTGCAGCGATACCCTGCGACCGAACGCCTCCGCATGCGCCGGCTGCATTGCTGCGTTGCGGTAGTCAGTCTACCGCACGTGCGAACGGGGCCTTATCTAAGCATCGATCGCTGCGGAGGGCGGCATCGAGACCGGCCCCGCGACACTCTAACAGAGATGAGCTGAGCATGAGCACCCCCATCACCTACGGCATGGACGCCGTTCCCGACACCGCGGCCAGGGCGGCCGGCCGGTTCCAGCGCGCCCTCGAGCGGTTCATGGCCGCGCGAGAGGCGCAGGCCAGCCGCCGGGTTCTGGACTACCTGTCTGCCCTGCCCGACGAGCAGCTGGCCGCGCTCGGATACACCGAGGCGCAGATCCGGCAGATCCGCGTCGAGCACCGGCTGCCCGACCGGGCAGACTTCTGAACGCCGACCCCGCGCTTCACCGAGCAATCGCATCGGCCGGGACACGCATCCCGGCTGGGGCGCTTTCGACCTCCGAAGGAAATTCGATCATGACCACGACTTCCCAATCCGCAGCGCTCGGCGCCCGCATGCCGGCAGACGCCCGGCAGGAGGCATCCTCATTCGGCGACGCCCTGCTCCAGCGCGTCGCCGCCATCTCGGCCCACATCCGGGTCTACTGGGTCGAGCGCCGCACGCGGCACCGGCTGGCCGACCTCTCCGACGCCCTGCTGCGCGACATCGGCATCGCCGAGGACGAGATCCCGCGGATTCGCGCCCGCGACCGGTTCACGCCGAGAGCGTGGACGGATCGGATGGGCTCCGGCCGGCGCTGCGACGTCTGACGAGCGTCAGCGTCGACCAGCCGGCCTGCCTCCGGTGGCTGGCGAGCACGAGCCCGTGAGACCGGTAGGCGGCGGCAACGGCTGCTGCTTGTCGGACCAGCAGCCCCGATAGCACCGCGACGCCGCCCGCCGCGAGCGCTCTCGCCATGCCGGGGGCGAGCTCGACGAGAGGATCGGCCAGGATGTTGGCCAGTATCAGATCGTAACGGCTCTCGCGCGTGCGCCCGCGGGGGAGCCCGTCTGCGATCCGCAGCCGGATGCGTCCGGCCACCCCGTTGACGCGGGCATTGGTGCCCGCCACCGCGATCGCCTGCGGGTCGTTGTCGCTGGCCTCGATCAGGGCGCGGGGCAGCGCGCGCGCCGCAGCGATGGCGAGTACGCCCGAGCCGCAGCCGAGATCGAGCACCCGCGCGAAGCGGCGGCGTCGGGTCAGCCGGTCGAGGGCGATCAGGCAGCCCTGCGTCGTCGCGTGATGCGCTGTGCCGAACGCCTCGCCTGCATCGATGAGCAGCGTGTTGGGCCCGCGCGGCACGAGCCCGCGATCATGGCTGCCGTAGACCGTGAAGCGCCCCGCGGTGACCGGGGGCAGCGCCGCCTGCGAGACCGCAACCCAGTTCTCGTCGGGCACTGCCGTCTCGACGATGCGAGGCACGGGAAACGGCAGCACCGCACCGAGCCGCCGGGCCAGCTCCTCGATGTCCGGGAGATCGGGATAGTAGCCCTCGACGACCCATCCGGCTTCCGCTTCGAACAGCGTCAAGGCATCTGGCGCCGGCTCGATCAGGTCCGTCAGCGCGCCGGTCAGCGTCCGCGCCGCGTCGAGCCCGTCCACGGCCATCGTGATCTTGCAGGACGTCATTGACCCACTCGAGGAAGACGCCATCGGTCGGAACCGTCCGGAGGCGCGGCGGTGTCCCGCGACGGAATGTACCGCCGCCCCAATCGGGCCGCGCCAGACCGGCACGTCAGGCCGGCACGCTCGTGCCGTCGAGCATTTCGGTTCCTTCGCCGCCCCCCATATCGGACAGCTCGTCGAGGAATGCGTCCCACTTGCGGTCGACATGCGAGGCCGCGGCGTCAGGCGGCATGGTGCGCAGCGTGCCGTCGGGCTCCTCGGCGACGAGACCGTCGCCGAGGAGCCGCTTGAGCGCGTCCTCGATCTCGAAGTCGACTTTGATCCCGAACGCTTCGAGCATGTAGCCTTCGATCGCCTGGTCCACGGCGGCCAGCTCGGACCGGTTGACGCGCGACTTGGCCAGCACCGAGTAGAGCAGGATCTCCTCCTTCACGTCCTCCTCGGCGGCGCGGCTGGCGAGCTTGACCAGCACGCCGCGGTTGTCCCCCATGGCGTGGAAATAGAGGTTCTGCGCCATGACGACCATGTAGCGCTGGCGCTGGTTGAGGAACTTCATGCATTGCCGGAACGCAATTCCGCCGAGCCCGAAAACGGCGCCGGCCGCGGCGACCGGGTTGGTGCCGACGAGCGCGACCTTGCCGGCGGCGCTGAAGGCGCCCATGCCCAATCCGGCCCCGCTGGTGATGCCGAGCTTGAGCTTGTCGAACAGGCGGAACCTCACCCGGGTATTGGGGAAGATCATCTCGATATCGGACCGCGGCATGTTCTTGAACAGCTTCATGTAGATGCCGTCGTCCTTGATCTCCGGCGCGAGCAGGCTGCGCATCCGGCGCACGGCCTTGAGCGCCTGCCTGCGCGGGATCATCCTTTCGCGCATGACCTCCTCGGTGCGCTGAGCCTCGGACTTCAGCTTGAAGAGCACGAACAGGCGCCGGAAGATCGGCACTTCGAACTCCTGCTTGCGCAGGAACTTGCGCAGCGTCCGGCGCTGGTCCTTGCGTGTGGATTCGCCGCGGTAATAGACCAGCAGCTCCTCGAACGCATCGAGGTCGACGTGCAGATCGAGCCCGTAATGGGTCTCTCGGGTCAGGATCAATTCGACCTGCCGCGGATCGATCCTGGTGTAATTGGCCTGCGTCAGCAGATGCTGGACGCCGCTGACGACCCGCCGCTGCAGCGCCGCCCGCTCGTGCTCGGCATAGCTGCGCGTGACCAGCAGATCGCTGTCCGGGCTGAACGGCTCGTAGGCCTGCTCGAGCGTGAGCAGTCGGGCGCTGTACTGCTGCTGGCGCCAGTAGTCGAGATAGCGGAAGAAGCGGCGGGCATGCGCGGCCTGCCCGCGCGGCCAGGCGCCGGGGTCGGTCAGCCGGTCGATGAGGGCGAACCGCGTGATCGGGATGAACCGCTCGCGTCCGTTCGCGCCGGCCGGCTGGGCGATCTGGATAGCGATCCCGGCACTGCGGGCTTCATCCCCCGCAGGCGGAAAGGTGGCGCCGGTCCACTCGTCGCTCGCCAAGGCTGCGGTCCCGTTGGCGTTCGACCGAGCCGTCGACATGATCCATGCCTCCCCGTTGCCGCCCATTCCGCACGTGCTCCGTGGCCTGAACGGATAGGCCGCGATGTCTTAGGTCTCGCAACTCGCGTTGTCGAGCCCTGCTTTAGGGTGCCGGATTCAGTAGCTTATGCTGCCGGCAGGCGGTTGGGCGAGCATCGCACCAGGAGCATTTGGCCTTCGTCGGGCAAAACAATCCGGCTGAGGCGGCGGGGCAACAACACGAAAATGGCCACAGCGCCACAGTCATGCCTCTCTTGCGGATCAGATAGGCGGCATGCTGTCGTGCGGGGGCATTGGGGACTGCTGGTGCATCGACGTTTCATGCCGCACCCGATCGTGTTGGCGTTGCTCATCACGCTGGGTGCGAGGGAGGCGACGGCACGCGAGGCCGTCAGCCTGCCGGTAAGCTGCGAGGTCCGCGCGGGCCGCCTGATCGTCCGGTCCTCGCTGCCGACGGATCACGAGATCGCCTCCGAGCGCCAGCGCCAGGTGTTCTCGGCCTGCCGCCCGGGCAAACCCAACGAGTGCCGGCCGGTCCTCGTCTATCGGTTCGACGTTGCTTGCGGCACAGAGCGTGTCAAATGGCTGGATCTCGCCGCGGCCCTCCTGTCCGCCTACGGCAGCACTGTCTGGATCGAGGACGAGCGGCTGCACATCCGGCCGCGCCCGGCCCAGCGGCTGGGGAGGTGCGATTCGGGCGATCCGGCGTTCTCGTTCATGAAGGACTGCGATCCCTGGTCAGTGGACCAGAGTGCGGCGTCGGCATGGGTGCTGCCCGCGGGTTTCGCCCCCGTGCACGAGGTCGGCGCGCGGTTCGTGGAGCTGCCTCCGGCAGTGGCGGCAGCGAGCCCGCGGCCGGAGCCGTCGCCCGGCCCTGTCGGCCGGGACGGCGGTCCCGAGCCGCAGGCCCCCGATCCGATCGAGGCCAGGAGTGCCGCAGCCGCTGGTCCGGAGCCGCCAGCAGCGCCGGGCGCGGATCGGAATAGGGAGAGCGAGGCACTCGAACCGTCCACCCGCGCGGATGCCGCGATTGCCGCAGAGGCATCGCCAGGAGAGCGCCCGGACCCAGCCCTTGCCGCCGATGCCGAGCCTCGTGCCGCTCGGTTCGAGCTCGCGAAGGCGGAGGCGGACGGCGAGCCCGCCCCGTCCGCCGGCGAGCAGCATGGTGAGGCCGACAAGGACCTGCACACGGTCTCCGTTTCAGGCTGGTCATCCTCCGTCGTCTTCGCGGACGAGGAGGCCGGGGCGCAGCCTGGGCTGCAATTTCTCACCGCGCTGGAAGACATCGGGGCGGGGCTCCGGCACCTGCGTTTGGAGCAGGAGTTCACGGTCGTCTTGATGGGCATCGCCTTGTTGTCGGGACTGCTCTCGGGGATCGGGTGGTACTCGGCCCGCGCGCGCCGGACCAGGTCCCCGTCGTTCAGGGTTGTCGAGCCGCAAACCGTCAGCTTCAGGCCCTCGACCGCGCTCCTCGTCCCCTCCGACGAGAAGATGTGCGGCGAGCTCTGCCGGACGGCGCACACGATGCTGCAGCAGATCGACGCCAGGGTGGATGAGCTGCAGGGGGTGGCCCCGCTGCGGCGTGTCCTGCAGCGGGAGATGCGCAACCTCGAGCAGTTCCTGACCGCTGTCATGACCGCCTCGCCGGCCGAGCCCGAGGAGTGGCGGCGCATGCGCAACAGGCTGCAGCGCATCGTCAAGGAGCTGCACCGGTTGCGGGACATCGTCGAGGGGGCCTACCGCAGCCTGTCCGGAGGCGGGTTTACGAGCCGCGAGCCGCCGCGCGACAAGTTCGAGGCCTACGAGGCGCTCGGCGTCAATCCCGACGTCAGCCCGAAGACGCTGAAGAAGCTCGTCGACGCGCTGCGGGCCTGCTGGCACCCCGATCTGGCGAAGGACGAGACCGACCGGCTGGCCCGCGAGGAGCGCATGAAGCGCATCAACATCGCCTGGGACATCATCACAGCCAAGCGCCAGGAGGCGTGAGCGGTGTGGTACAGCCACCCCCGTGGCCCTGAGGCTCCAAACGGGCTGGGCGGAAAGTCTGCAACCGGCTAGTCTCGTGAGGGCGTGAGCAGCCGCAGGTCTGCGCCCGGATGCTCCGCCCGAGCCAAGGAGGAGTGCCGTGCCGGTCAGCTATGCCCCGCGCGACTGGTCGAGCCAGCCCCGCTCAATCGACCCCGCTTACAAGTCGACGGCGCTCCGCGGCCCGACGAAGCCGCTGATCCCCATCCCGCAGTCCCTTTCCGAGCTGACGGGCCCCGTTTACGGCCACGACAGCGTGGGTCCACTCGACCCCGATCTCATCCGCAACGGCCGGCGCGACGCGGAGCCGCTCGGTGAGCGCATCATCGTGACGGGGCGTGTCCTCGACGAGGCGGGCCGCCCGGTCCCCAACGCGCTGGTCGAGGTGTGGCAGGCCAATTCCTCGGGCCGCTACATCCACGCGACCGACCAGCACGACGCGCCGATAGACCCCAATTTCTTCGGCGGCGGGCGCTGCGCGACGGATGCCGAGGGGCGCTACCGCTTCCTGACCGTGAAGCCGGGCGCCTATCCGTGGGGCAATCATGCCAACGCCTGGCGCCCGAACCATATCCACTTCTCGCTGTTCGGGCCGAGCTTTCTCACCCGGCTGGTGACCCAGATGTACTTTCCGGGCGACCCGCTGCTCGCACTCGATCCGATCTACCTCAGCGTGCCGCCGGGCGCGCGCGAGCGGCTCGTCTCGCGCTTCTCCATCGACGTGACCGAGCCCGGCTACGCGCTCGGCTACGAGTTCGACATCGTGCTGCGCGGGCGCCGCGAGACGCCGATGGAGGACTGAGGCCGTGGCGCCCAAGCAGACTCCCTCGCAGACCGTCGGCCCCTTCTTCGCCTACGGCCTGACGCCCGAGCAGTACGGATATCCGCTCGCCAGCATCGCCGGCGCGAACCTCGCGGGCAGCGACGTACATGGCGAGCGCATCCGGATCGAGGGACGTGTGCTCGATGGCGAGGACAATCCGGTCCCCGACGCCATGATCGAGATCTGGCAGGCCGACGGCCGGGGCCGCTACGCCCACCCACTCGATGCGCGCGGGTCGAACACCGGCTTCAAGGGCTTCGGCCGGGTCGGGACCGGCACCGACCCGGAGCTCCGGTTCGTTTTCGATACCGTGAAGCCGGGGGCGGTCGATGGCCGGCAGGCGCCTCACGTCAACGTCGTCGTGCTGATGCGCGGCCTCCTCCTTCACGCCTATACGCGCATCTACTTCTCGGACGAGGCGGAGGCGAACGCCCGCGATCCGGTGCTGGCCGCCGTGCCGCCGGAGCGCCGCTCGACGCTCGTCGCGCAACGCGAGGCCTCGCCCGGCGGGGTCGTCTACAGGTTCGACATCCGCATGCAGGGCGAGGCAGAGACGGTGTTCTTCGACGTGTGAGCGGCCGGCCTCACCCCCTCACGCGCGGCATCAGGATCATGTCCCACGGGCTCGGCATCTCGCCGCAGGGCACGTGCACCAGCGCCGGCGCATCGAGGGCGAAGGCCCGCTCGAGCGCGGATTGAAGCTCATGCGCCGTCCGGGCGCGGAAGGCGGCCACCCCGAAGCTCTCGGCCAGCTTGACGTAGTCGGGATTGGCGAGATCGCAGGCGATCAGCCGGTTGCCGTACTGCTCCTCTTGGATACGCCGGACGTTGCCAAAGGCGCCGTTGTCGAACACGACAGCCACCACCGCCAGCTTGTGCTGCACTGCCGTCGCAAGCTCGCCCGCCTGATAGAGGAACCCACCGTCGCCGGCGATCGACAGGACGGCGCGGCCGGGCATCGCCGCCTTGACGCCGAGCGCCGTGCCGTAGCCCCAGCCGAGGTTGTCCTGGTAGCCGGGTGACAGGAACGTGCGCGGCCGCTCGACTGGGAAGGCGAGCCGGCTCGCGAACCCGACCTGCGTCACCTCGTCGACGAAAATGCCGTCCGCCGGCAGCGCCGAGCGCATGGCGCGGAGGAACGACATCTGCGGCTCGAGCCCGGCGAGCCGCCCCGCGAGCCAGGAGCGATGGCCGGCGATCTCCTCCTCGCGCGAGGCCCGCTTCATGTTGTGCCTGGGCAGCCTCCCGAGCAGCGCACGCAGGCACTGAGCCGCATCGCCGACGACGGCGGCGGCAGGCTTGCGGAACCGGGACGGCTCGTCGGGGTCGATGTCGATGCGGACGATCTTCAGATCGCCGTCGACACCCCACTGGCTCTGATGCTGGAACAGCCGCGTGCCGATGGCGAGAACGGCGTCCGCCTCGCGCCACAGACGGTGCGCGACGGGCAGCGCGACGCTGAGCCGGTGCGAGCTCGGCAGAACGCCGCGGCCGCGCCGGTAGCCGACGGAGGGCGCCTCCAGCATCTCTGCGACCTGCCGCACCTCCTCGCTGGAGCCCTGTGCGCCGCCGCCGAGGACGATGAGCACGCGGCGCGCCGCACCGAGGACCCTCGCCGCCTCCTCGACCGCGTCCTCGTCGATCGGGACCGGGTCGGACGCGGCCGGCCCCGGCATCATGTCGACGGACGCCGTGCGGCCCCAGACGTCGATGGCGCACTCGAGCGCCACGGGCCGCGGCCGCCCCGAGATCGCTTGACGGATCAGGTCGTGCACGATCCGCGGCGCCTCGTGCGGCGCTCGGATGCGGGCCGCGGCCTTGGTGAAATGCCGCATCAGGCCGAGCTGGTCGGGAATCTCGTGCAGGTGGCCGTGCGCCCGGTCGATGTCGTTGGCCGGGATCTGCCCGACCATGGCCAGCACGGGCGCGTTCATGCCGTAGGCGGTCAGCAAGGCGGACGATGCGTTGAGCAGGCCCGGGCCCGGCACGACGGCGAACGCCTGCGGCCGTCCGGTCGCCAGCGCCGCCCCGAGCGCCATGTACGCCGCCGTCTGCTCATGGCGCGTGTGCAGCACCCTGAGCCGGTCCTGCGCATCGTGGAAGGCGGCGAACAGATGGTCGTTGTGCAGCCCGGGCAGCCCGTAGACCGTGTCGATGCCGTTCGCCAGCAATGTCTCGACGGTCGCGGCTGCGGTGGTCATGCGTGTCATGGCGCGGCTTTCCGGATTCAGCTCGATGCCGCGAGGAAGCACCTGCAGCCGCGCAGATCAAGCCCCCGATCGAGCCGGCCGCTTCTCAGAAATAGCTGCGCGCCCGCAGATGATCGTAGATGCTGTCGGCCAGCGCGTCCGCGGGCGTCGTTCCGGCCTGCAGGTGCAGGTCCGGCTTCCCTGGCGGCTCGTAGCGCGAGGAGATGCCGGTGAAGTTCTGGATCTGCCCGGCGCGTGCTTTCTTGTAGAGCCCTTTGACGTCGCGCCGCTCGCAGACCTCGAGCGGCGCATCGACGAACACCTCGATGAACTCGCCGCTCTCGAACAGCTCGCGCGCCATGCGCCGCTCGGCCTCGAACGGGGAGATGAAAGACACCAGCACGATCAGCCCGGAGTCGACCATCAGCCTGGCGACGTGCGCCGCGCGGCGGATGTTCTCGACACGATCGGCGTCCGTGAAGCCTAAATCGCGGTTCAGGCCGTGGCGCGTGTTGTCGCCGTCGAGGATGAAGGTGTGCCGGCCATGGGCGCACAGCTTCCTCTCGAGCAGGTTGGCGATGGTGGACTTGCCCGAGCCCGACAGCCCGGTGAACCAGAGGCAGCAGGGCTGCTGGCCCTTGATCCCGGCCCGCGACGCCTTGGTCACGTCGAGCGCCTGCCAGTGCACGTTGGTGGCGCGCCTCAGCCCGAACCGGATCATGCCGGCGCCGACGGTGACGTCGCTCAGCCGGTCGAGCAGGACGAAGGCGCCCGTCTCTCGGTTCGCGTCGTAGGGGTCGAACGCGACCGGCTCGTGCGTCTCGACGTTCACGAAGCCGATCTCATCGAGCCGCAGCGTCTTGGCCGCCAGCTTCTGGAGAGTGTCGACATCCTCCCGGTGCTTGATCTCGGTGATGCTGGCGGCGACGGTGCGGGTGCCGATCCTGAGGCGATAAGGCCGGCCCGGGATCAGCGGCTCGTCGTGCATCCAGACGACGTGCGCGGCGAATTGATCCGAGACCTCGGGGCGCTTGTCCGGCGGGGCGAGAAGGTCGCCGCGCGAGACATCGACCTCGTCCGTCAACATCAACGTCACGGCATCGCCCGCCGCGGCTTCGGCCAACTGGCCATTTCGGGCGGTGATCGACCTGACGCGTGACTCGCACCCGGTGCTCGCGACGACGATTCGGTCGCCCGGCCGAACGCGCCCGCTGGCGACAGTGCCGGAATAGCCGCAAGAGTCGCGGTTGGGTCTATCGGCGCACTCCACGTGCATGCGGAACGGCTGGTCCAGTGCGCGGTTCGCAACCTCTACGCTCTCCAGATACTCGAGCAGCACCGGGCCCGCGTACCACCCCATCTCCGCGCTGCGCGTGACGACGTTGTCGCCGCACCGCGCCGAGATGGGAATGGCGAGGAGGCTCGCGAACGCCAGAGGCTCGGCGAAAGCACGATAGTCCTCGACGATGCGCTGAAAGACCTCTCTGTCGTAGCCGGCGAGGTCGATCTTGTTGACGGCCAGCACCGCGTGACGGATGCCGAGCAAGGCCGCGATCCTGGAATGCCGCCTGGTCTGGGCGACCACTCCCTGGCGGGCGTCCACGAGGATCACTGCCAGATCGGCGGTCGCGGCGCCGGCGACCACATTGCGCGTGTCCCGCGCATGGCCCGGCATGTCGGCGGCGATCAACCTGCGCGTCTCGGTGGCGAAGCGGGTGTCGTGGAGCAGGCGCGCGATCAGGGTCGATTTGCCAACGTCGGCGCTGCCGCAGGCGATGAATCGCAGCGGAGTCCCGTCCCCGATGGGTCCGGTTTCGCGCAAGTGGCGCGTCGGATCCAGCGGCGTGTGCTGCATCAATCCCCCTGTGGCTCACTTCCCGGCGACAGGTCTAGCTCGTGGGGCAGCTCAGCGCCAGGGTCGCGCTCCAGTTGTCGGTGGACTGCCGCTGCGGCGCAACTGAGCAGGCTCACCTATGCGGCCGGTCAGCCGGAAGGCGCCCGCCCCAGGGCGGCCCCGATCAGCGACGTCAGGCGCATCGCGTCGCGCTCGTCCGGGACGAGGCGGATGGCGAGCACACGGCTGCGCGCCATCAGCTCGCCGATCGCGCCGTGCCCGCCCTCGAGACGCACCCGGTCCTTCTCGGTCGTGACCGGAATGGCATCGTGCGCTGCGGCAAGGGCAAGAATATGCTCGGCATCTTTCGCGCTGAAGGCGTGGTGATCCGGCAGCGGCACGGTGGCCGCGACATGGCCGCCGAGATCCGCGAGCATGTGGAAGAAGCGCTGCGGGTTGGCGATGCCGGCGAAGGCGACGACGCGGGCCCCCCTCACCCAGCCACCGTCGCGCGCCACCGGTGCGGCTGTCAGCACCGGGCCGGGAAACTGCCGCCGCAGCCGCGCGACGATCTCCGAGGGAGGATCGGCATGGCTTCCCGGCGGGTTGGTGACGAGAATGGCGTCGGCGAGCCCGAGCTGGAATCCGAGCCCCGCCCGCAGCGGTCCCGCCGGCAGAACCTCCCCGTTGCCGAAGCCGCGGCGGGCGTCCACGACGGCGATGGCGAGATCCTTGGCCAGGGCAGTGTTCTGCAACCCGTCGTCCATGACGATGACCGAAGCTGCCCCGGCGCTCTCGATGGCGCGCGCCCCGGCGGCGCGGTCGCGCGAGACGACGGTCGGCGCGGTCGCGGCCAGCAGCAGCGGCTCGTCGCCGACCGCCGCGGCCCTGTCGGACTTCGGGTCGACCCAGTGGGGGCCCGGGATTTGCCCGCCGTAGCCGCGGGTGAGGAACGCAGGCCGCTCGCCGAGCCCGGCAAGCTCCTCCGCGATGCGGATCGCGAGCGGTGTCTTGCCGGTGCCGCCCGCCGTCAGGTTGCCGATGCAGATGACGGGCAGCGACGCACGATAGGGCCGCGCCCGCTGGAAACGGCGCTCGACCGCCCACGAATAGAGCAGGCTCGCAGGCCGCAGGAGCCGGACGATGGCGGGTGTCTTCGTATCCCCGGGCCGATACCACCACGAGGGCTCGTCAAGACGCACGCCTCAGCCCTTCCTTGTCGGGCAGCAGGGCCAGCAGCACGTCGACTGTACGGCGGAGCGCACCGGACAGGCTCGACAGCGCCACCTGGGCGCCGGAACGCATGCGGGCCAGCTCGACCTCGTCGCCGAGCAGCGACTGCACGGCGCGGGCAAGCTCGTCCGCCGTCTCGACCTGGACAGCCGCCCGGTGCCGGAGCAAAGCGCCGTAGGCATCGCCGAAGTTGGACCAGTGCGGGCCGGTAATGACCGCTGTACCGTGACGGACCGCCTCGATCGGGTTCTGACCGCCGCGTGGGACCAGCGATCCGCCGATGAAGGCCACCGGGGACAAGGCATAGAAAGTGCCGAGCTCGCCGAGCGTATCCGCCAGGTAGACGTCGGTCGACGCATCGGGCAGCGCCCCCAGCGACCGCCGGGCGACGGCGAGGCCCTGGCGCTCCAATATGCCCGCGATGCTGCTGCCGCGCTCCGGGTGGCGCGGCACTAGGATCGTGCAGAACCGGTCGAAGGCCTGCGCCAGCAGCTTGTGCGCCCCGCCGATCAACTCGTCCTCGCCCTCGTGCGTGCTCGCCGCGACCATGCGGAACCGCGAGCCCATTGCCTCACCGATGCGCCGGACCTCCGCTGCATCGGCCGACGGAGGCGGCGCATCGATCTTCAGGTTCCCGACCGTCAGAACATTGCGGGCGCCGAGCTCGCCGAAACGGCGCGCCAGCACCTCGTTCTGGGCGAGAACGACGGCGAAGCGGCTGAAGATCGGCTCCGACAGCCCGCGGTTTCGCCGCCAGCGCGCGAACGAGCCGTTCGACATGCGCGCGTTGACGAGGGCCAGCGGGATCGACCGGGCCGCGGTCTCGACGATGAGGTTCGGCCAGATCTCCGATTCCGTGAAGACGGCGAGCTGAGGCCGCCAGTGGTCGAGAAAGCGCCGCACGAAGTCCGGCGCGTCGAGCGGCACGTACTGGTGGATGTCGTCCGGACCCAGCCTGCGTGCCGCCACCTCGGCCGACGTCACCGTGCCGGTGGTGAGGAGGAAGCGGATGCCCGGATGCTCCGCCCTCAGCGCCGGCAGCAGCGGCAGGGCAGCATTGGTCTCGCCGACGCTTGCGGCATGGATCCAGACGAGAACGCCATCTGGCCGCGGCACGCTCGCCCGGCCGAGCCGCTCCGCGCGGCGCAGGGCATCCTCCTTTCCGCGGCCGGCCCGGGCCCTGAGCACCAGCGGTGCGGCAGGACGTGCGAGGCCCGTCAGGGTCCGATAGACCTTCAAGGAGAGTCCCGGCTCGGCGGGCGGCGCGTCCGGGCCCGGGCGGGCAGGAGTGGCGCGGGCCGGATCGGCGCCTGCCAGCTCGTAGGCCCGGGCCGTGACGGCATCGAGGGAATTCTGCACGGCGAGCCGAGCCCGCTCCAGGCCCGCGTCCTCGGCATCCCGATCGACGTAGATCGGCTCGCCGGCGACGACGGCGAGCGTGCCGAACGGCAGGTTGAGCGTCATCCGGCTCCAGGTGTCGAACGCCCGGTAGCGGCTGGTCGCCACCGCAGCGGGGATGATGGGGCGGCCGGAAAGGCGCGCCAGCGTCACGATGCCCTGACCGGCCAACCGCGCCGGGCCAGGCGGCACGTCCGCGGTCATCGCGACGCTTTCGCCGTCGGCCAGCGTGCGCAGCGCCGCGCGCAGCGCCTGGGCTCCGCCGCGGTCGCGCCGCCGGGTGCCGGCGCCGGCGCCGCGGATCATCTCCATCCCGAACTGCTCGAGAACCTGGCCGATCAGCTCAGCGTCTCCGTGGCGCGCCACCATGCTGCGGACCGCCACGCCGCCGCGATCGACCCGCGGCAGCATCAGGAACTGGCCGTGCCACATCGCAAGGATGAATGGCGCCTGCGCGCGCACGAACGCCCCTGTATCCGCGGGCTCGCTGACGATGCGCGACGTGCGGTAGACAAGATCGACATAGCGTGCGACGGCGCGTCCGGCAAACCGGTTGAGGCGTGCTTTGTCGACAGGCAATCGAGCCACCCTCTGGCGTGTCTCCGACCATGTTCGTGAGAGCAGATTCGGGAGATTACCGCACCCCTTGATCGAGGTCTCTATAGCGGATATTCACCCTTTGCAAACGCGATTCCGCGTAGCCGGCGTCGATAAGCCGGCGTGCCGACAATGAATTCCTCATTCGATGCGAGGCGTATGGCAGGCCTAGGGAAACGAGCCCGGCGGCAGATGAAGCGCATCACGCGCGGCTGGCGCCGCTCGCTCGTCGATAGCGCGCCGGATTGGGCCAGGATGGCCTTCGGGCCGGCGGCACACTACCTCGACATGCTTTTCGTCGACCATGGCGTGTTCCGGCTCATCTACGTCAACCGGCATCGCCTGGGCGAGCATGCGTGGCGGTCCGCCCAGCCGGCCCCGCATCACATCAGGGCGCTGGCGCGCCAGGGGATCCGCACGATCGTCAACCTGCGCGGCGAAAGCGTCTGCGGCAGCTACCGTCTCGAGCAGGAGGCCTGCCGCCGCTACGGTGTCCGGCTCGTCAACTTCCAGGTCCGCTCGCGCGCGGCGCCCAGCCGGACCGAGATCAAGGGAGCGCTCGAGCTGTTCGATCGCATCGAGTACCCGATGCTGATGCACTGCAAGTCCGGCGCGGACCGGGCAGGCCTGATGAGCGTTCTCTACCGCTATCTGAAAGAAGGCGTGCCGCTGGAGGTCGCCAAGCGGGAGCTGTCCTGGCGCTACGGCCACTTCCGGCAGGCCGATACGGGCATCCTCGACTACTTCTTCGAGCGCTACCTGCAGGAGACGGCGACGCGCCCGATGGCGTTCTTCGACTGGGTCGAGCACGTGTACGATCCAGTAGAGCTGAAGAGATCGTTCAAGGCCCAGGGCTGGGCCAATCAGCTCGTGGACAGGGTGCTGAGGCGGGAATAGCCGCCGTGATCCGCTCAGGGCGCCTTGCTCGAGCCCGGGATCGGGGCCGCATCGGGATCGAGCAGCCGGTGCAGGTGGACGATGAAGTAGCGCATGTGCGCGTTGTCGACCGTGTGCTGGGCCGCCGCCTTCCACGCCTTGTAGGCTTCCGCGTAGCTCGGATAGATGCCGACGATGTCCAGCTCGTCGAGGTTGCGGAAGTCGACCCCCTCGAGGGATTTGAGCTCGCCTCCGAAGACGAGGTGCAGGAGCTGCTTGCGGGGCTGATCGCTGTCGCTTGTGCTCATGGCCTGCTCAGACCTCAGTGGCTGTGGAAAACTCGTGGCGGCGGCTGTTTGCCGGATGCCGGCGCCGGCGGCAAGGGCGTATGGCGGCGATCCCCGAATGGGACGGGTATTCGCACGGGCTTCACCAACAGCATTAAGCCAATGCACATCGAGAGCTGCCAATCTTTCCGGAAAGGCCGACCTACGGCCGCTCAGGGGCGACAGGGTACACGGGCAGCGCGGTTTCTCGGCCAATGCCGGGGAGCCGCGCCGCCCATCGGACCCCGTCAGGCCAGGCCCGCGAGTGCCGATATCGCCATGTCCGCGATGAGCCCCAGGAACAGCGCCCAGCCGACGTCGCGGTTCGAGCGGAAGCGCCGCAGGCAGTTCGCCGGATCGGCGGTATCGAGGGTCGCCACCTGCCAGGCGAGCTGCACTCCGACCAATGCCAGCGCCGTGAAGAAGATCAGATGCGCGCCCGCCAGCACGCCGGCCACCGCCCATAGCGCGGCAGCCGCGGCATAGAAGCCGGCCACCCATCTCTGCGTCGCCTCTCCGAGCCGCAGCGCCGTGGACCTGAGCCCGAGCAGCGCATCGTCCTCCTTGTCCTGGTGGGCGTAGATCGTGTCGTAGCCGATCGTCCACAGCACGCATCCCAGGTAGAGCACGAGAGGGGCCGCGGCGAGCTCGCCGTAAACGGCCGACCAGCCGAGCAGCGCGCCCCATTTGAAGGTCAGCCCGAGCACCGCCTGCGGCCAGAAGGTCACCCGCTTCATGAACGGGTAGATCGCGACGAGCCCGAGCGAGGCGATGCCGAGCTGGATGGTGAACGCGTTGAACTGGACGAGGACGGCGAGGCCCGCGAGCGACAGCACGATGCCGAACAGCAGCGCGTTGACCACGCTGACCCGGCCCGACGGGATCGGCCGGCCCGCGGTGCGCGCGACGCGGCCGTCGTAGTCGCGGTCGACGATGTCGTTATAGGTGCAGCCCGCCCCGCGCATGACGAAGGCGCCGATCGCGAACAGCAGGAGATACCAGAGGTCCGGGTGCGGGCGCCCGCGGGCAAGCTCGGCCAGCGCCAGCGACCACCAGCAGGGGAACAGCAGCAGCCACGCGCCGATCGGCCGATCGAACCGGGCGAGCTGCAGGTAGGGCCGCACGGCTTCGGGCGCATGCCTGTCCACCCAGTTTCCGGGCGAGGCGTCCGCGATAAGGGCTGTCGTGTCGGTCGGGCGCTGCATGCCGGGGTTCGGGCCTGCTGTAGTCGAGTCAACCAATCGTCTCGCCGAGGACAGTAGTGTTCCGCACCGAACGCTTGGTTCCCGTCATCCCGGACCAGGGAGCGAAGCGACCGCCGATCCGGGATCCAGCGCAAAACTCCGAAGGTCATAATATGGAGCCTTCGGCACTCCTTATGCTGGATCCCGGATCTCCTCGCCACTGAAATGTGGCTCGTCGTCCGGGATGACGGCAATGAACGAAGAGTTGGATTCGGGACAGGAGGGGGCGGCGAACGGCGCCGCGACGATTGACCGACGGAATATGGCCCTGACGGGACGACGGGCTATCACATTCTGTGATCGTGCGGTATCAGGCGCCATGGCGATCCACGACTTCAACGCACAGCGCCTTTTCGTCGAGGCCGCCCTCAGCGCGGGAGTGGCGGTCCGCTGCCCGGACGATCAGTCGAATTATCTGCGCAACGTGCTGCGGCTCGGGTCCGGCGCGGAGGTTCTCGTCTTCAACGGGGCGGATGGCGAGTGGCGGGCCCGGCTGGCGCTCGAGGGCAAGCGCGGCGCGATGCTGGAGCCGCTGGAGCAGGTCCGGCCGCAGGAAGGTGGCCCCGACATCCAGTATCTCTTCGCGCCGCTGAAGCGTGCGCGGCTCGATTATATGGTCCAGAAGGCGACGGAGCTCGGCGTGGCCTCGTTGCGGCCGGTGCTGACCCGCCACACGGTGGCCGAGCGCGTCAACCTTGCTCGGATGCGCAGCAACGCCATCGAGGCGGCGGAGCAGTGCGGCATCCTCCGGGTCCCGGAAGTGCTCGCGCCGGACCGGCTGGCCGCCGTGCTGAGCCGCTGGGACCGTTCGCGGCCGCTGGTCTTCTGCGACGAGCATGCGGCAGTGAGGAGCCCGATCACGGCGCTCGGCGCGATACCGCCGGGTCCCGTCGGCGTCCTGATCGGGCCAGAGGGCGGCTTCGCGGCCGAGGAGCGAGAGCAGCTCGCCGCGCACCCGTTCACGGTCCAGGTGTCGCTCGGCCCGCGCATCATGCGGGCCGACACGGCTGCCGTCGCCGCGCTGGCCCTCGTCAACTCAGTGCTCGGCGACTGGCGCGGCGGGTAGACCGCCACCCCGGTCATTATGGCAACCGCGGGCTTCATCGGCTCTGTGTCGTCAGGATGTGGACGGCGAAGAAACCGAACACGCCGGCGAAGGTCCAGTCGATGAGGCGCAGCACGCGCGGCCGGCCTTTCAGGAAGGTCAGCAGCCGCTCGGCGCCGAGGATCATCAGCGCCGCGAACGGGAGCGAGAAGAGGACGTAATAGACACCGAGGAACACGAGCTGCGCGGCGGCGTCGGGGTCGCCCGCCCGCACGAACTGCGGCAGGAAGGTGACGAAGAAGAGCACCACCTTCGGATTGGTGAGATTGACGCCGGCCCCGAGCAGCAGCGTCCTGGCGAACTGCTCCCTGCCCGCGCTATCGACGCGCACATTGAGCGCCGACCCGGAGCGGATCGCATCCATCGCGAGCCACAGCAGGTAGGCCGCACCGACAACTTTGACCGCCGCGAACGCCGTCGCCGACGCGGCAAGCAGCGCCGACAGCCCGATCGCGGCCAGCAGCGTGTGAACGAGGCAGCCTATGCTGGTGCCGAGCATCGCCGCCATGCCGGCCCTGCGGCCGCCGGACAGCGTCTTGGCCAGGAACAGGCTCATGTCCGGCCCGGGCGTCAGGAACAGGACGGCGCAGGCGAGGGTGTAGGCGATGAGCGTGGCGGCGTCGGGCAGGAACGACATGGGCGGCTGGACAATCCGGTTCAGGCGACTTGTAGGCAAACCGCGCCGCATTCCCGTCCGTGCGGCGGCGCCTCACGCCCCGGACGGGCGGAACAAGGCGGCTCTGCCGGAAGAGCCCTGCTGCGCGATTAACCTCAATTTTATCCGACAACCGTAGCTTGAGGCAGCAGCGGCACAAACGCGTGATCGACCCATGTTGAACGGGGCGCTCGAGGCGAGCAAGTCCAATTCCCTGATGAGCCAGTACTCGGCCGTTCTCGGCAACGCGATACTGCGCCATCGCGCCCGTATCGCCGAGCGCGCGGCCAGCGTCGAGGCGGAGCTCGCCGGCAGGATCAAGTCCGAGTTCATCACCAACATGAGTCACGAGCTGCGCACGCCATTGAACACGGTGATCGGCTTCTCCAAGCTGATCAGCGAGCACCAGGATCGGCGCCTGCCGGATAAGGACATCGTCGAATTCGCCAACCTGATCCACGGCGCGGCGGGGCATCTGCTCTCGATCATCAACGACATCCTCGACATCTCAAAGATCCAGAGCGGCAAGTACACGCTCGACAGCAGCGATCTGAGCCTGGGCGAGGTGGTGGAGGCCGCCATGCCGGGCTTCAGGCTCGCGGCGGAAGAGACCGGCGTGCGGCTCGGGCATCGGATCGACCCGGCGCTGCAGCCGGTCCGCGGCGATGCGGTCAAGATCCGCCAGATCGTCACCAACCTCGTGAACAACGCCATCAAGTTCACGCAAGAGGGCGGGCTCGTCATGGTCGAAGCGGCGCGCCGCCCCGCCGGCGGCGCCGTGCTCGTCGTCCGCGATACGGGAGTCGGCATGAGCGACGAGGAAATCCGGGTCGCGCTGACGCCGTTCGGCCAAGTCGACGGCGCGCGTTCGCGATGGCGGGAGGGCACCGGCCTCGGCCTGCCGATCGCCAAGGCTCTCGTCGAGCTGCACGGAGGCAGGCTGCAAATCCGCAGCGTGAAGTCCAGGGGCACGGAGGTGGCCGTGATGCTGCCGGCGAGACATCAGGTTTCGATTGCACAGGCGCGTGACGCGGTGCTCGGCGCGGGGCTGTGACGCACGGAGGGGGCGCGATGCACTTCACAACATCCGAGTCGGATCAGGAGATCTGGAAAACGGACAACTCGATCGGGCGCATCGTGTCGGTGACCGGGTCGAAAGCCGTCGTGCTGCTCGACGCGGCCCAGGACGGCTTCCGCAGAGGTCCGGAGCACCGCCCCGAGATGGGGACCCTGCTCGTCATCGAGCAGACGCACACGGCCGTCCTGGCGATCGTCTCCGCACTCAGCGTGCCGGTGCCGGCGCAGCGGGAAGGCGACGCCGAGCTGTGGATCGCGGAGCTCGGCCTCGTCGGCGAGCTGTGGAAGGGCACGAGCGGTCATCCCGGCGGATTCAGCCGCGGCGTCACGACCTATCCCTCGCTGGGCGACCGCGTGAGAGTGGCGTCCAAGGCCGAGCTCGAGATGGCGTTCTGCGGCGACCGGATCGGCACCGTCCGGGTCGGGTCGCTGCGCCAGGATTCCGGCATCTCGGCCATGATCAAGGTCGATGACCTGCTCGGCAAGCACTTCGCGATCCTGGGCACGACCGGCACCGGCAAGTCTTGCACGACGGCGCTCATCCTGCGCTCGATCCTGCAGAAGAACCCCGCCGCGCACATCGTCCTGCTCGATCCGCACAACGAGTACGCGACCGCGTTCACCGAGTGGGCCGAGGTGCTCTCGCCGCGCAACATGCAGCTTCCGTTCTGGCTGCTGACGTTCGAGGAAGCGCTCGAGGTCCTGATCGGTGACAGCCAGGGGCGCAAGGCGGAGGTGGAGATCCTGCAGGAGCTCATACCGATCGCCAAGGCCCGCTACGCCATGGGCCGCGCCAAGGAGAACCAGGCATTGCGGCGCGGCGCGCTCGATCCTGGCCGGCTGACGGTCGACACGCCGGTGCCCTACCGCATCTCGGACCTGATGGCGCTCATCGACGAACGGATGGGCAAGCTCGAGAACAAGCGGGACCTGCATCCCTATCGCCAGATCAAGACGCGCATCGACACCATCAGTCAGGATGCGCGCTACGCGTTCATGTTCGGCTCGCTCACCGTCTACGACGGGATGGCGCAGATCCTGGGCCAGATCTTCCGGGTGCCGGTCAACGACAGGCCGATCACGATCCTCGAGCTGACGGGGCTGCCGACCGAGATCGTCAACGTCGTCGTCTCCGTGCTGTGCCGGATGACGTTCGACTTCGCGCTGTGGAGCGAAGGCCAGGTGCCGGTGACGCTGGTCTGCGAGGAAGCGCACCGCTACGTGCCGGCCAACCCCAATCTGGGCTTCGAGCCCTGCAAGCGGGCGATCGCGAAGATCGCCAAGGAGGGCCGCAAGTACGGCGCATCGCTGTGCATCGTGACGCAGCGGCCTGCCGAGATCGACCCCACCATCCTGTCCCAGTGCAATACCGTCTTCGCTCTGCGCATGTCCAACGACCGCGACCAGCAGATCGTCCAGTCGGCGGTCTCTGACACGGGCTCGGGCCTGCTCGAGTTCCTGCCCGCCCTCGGCCAGCGCGAGGCGATCGCGTTCGGCGACGGGGTGACGCTGCCCGTGCGCATCAAGTTCGACGAGCTGCCGAAGTCGGCCCTGCCGCGCAGCTCGACGGCCCGCTTCAGCGAGAAGTGGCAGAAGTCGGTCGGCGACGACGGCTTCCTCGACCAGATCGTCGAGCGCTGGCGCGCGTCGGGGGCCGAAATGGAGATCGGCGGCATGATGTTTGCGGATGCCGTCGCGCCCGGCGCCGGCTCGATCGCGGAGCCGCCGGTCGCGGTCGCAGCGGGTCCGGAGGGCTTCGGCTCGCGCGGACGTGAGCTGCCGGAGACGGCAAGACCTGCATTCCAGCCGTCCGGCCCGGGCCTGCAGAGGGGACCGCGCCGCGACCTTCCGCATCGGGGCGAGAGCGGGCCTGGTGCGCCGCGCAGCACCCAGCCGTCGATCCGAGGAGTTCCCCCGCCGCCCAGCCCTGCCAGCGAGTCCTCGCAGCAGACCGCCGAAGCGCTGCGCTCCCTCCGGGATCGCCTGACCCGTTCCAACTCGACCCGCTGAGCGCCTTCTTGAGGACCGCGCGGTGGACTGATAAACACGCTTTCTGGCGCAATCTTACCGGCTCGGTCGGGCATCTCGCGCTGCGGGCGCGGTGGGCCGGACAGGCGACCTCGACGAGGGATTGGGGATGAACGGTCTCTACCCGGTGATCCTGTCCGGCGGCTCCGGGACGCGCCTGTGGCCGCTGTCGCGCGCCATGTATCCGAAGCAGTTCATCCGTTTCAACAGGGGCGACTCGAGCCTGCTCGGAGCGACGCTGCGGCGGTTGCGGCCCGAGGCAGGGTTCCAGCCGCCGACGATCCTGTGCAACACCGACCATCGCTTTCTCGTCAGGGAGAACCTGGAGAGCTGCGCTGCGGCGGCGCGAGCCGTCATCCTGGAGCCGGTGGCGCGGAACACCGCGGGCGCCATCGCGGTCGGCGCCCTGAGCGTGGTGCGCGAGGATCCCTCGGGCATCATCGTCGTGATGCCCTCCGATCACGTCATCGCGGACGTGGACCGCTTCGTCGAGGCGGTGCATCTGGCCGCCAAGGTGGCCGCCGCGGGCCGCCTCGTGATGTTCGGCATCAAACCCGCAGGCGCTCATACCGGCTATGGCTACATCCGGCGCGGCAAGCCGCTGGACGGGTTCGACGGCAGCGCCTTCAAGGTGGAAGCCTTCGTCGAGAAACCCGACGCCGCCACCGCCGGGCTCTACGTCGACGACGGCCATTACTACTGGAACAGCGGCATCTTCGTGCTGCACGCCAGGACGTTCATCGACGAACTGGCGAGACTCGCGCCCGCGATCCTGGAGTCCGCAGAGCTCGCGCTCGACAAGGCCGAGACGGACATCGGATTCCTGCGGCTTGACCGCACGGCGTTCGCAGAGTGCCCGAACATTTCAGTCGACTTCGCCGTGATGGAGAAGGCCGCGGCGGCGGTCATGGTGCCGGTCGATATCGGCTGGAACGACGTCGGCTCCTGGTCGTCGCTGTGGGACATCGCGCCTCACGACGAGCGAGGCAACTTCGTGAGCGGCGGGGAAGCGGTCCTGGAGGACACGGAAGGCTGCTACGTCCACAGCGAGAAGGCGCTCGTCTCGACCCTCGGCGTGGAGGACCTCGTCATCGTCGATACGCCCGATGCGCTGCTCGTCGCCGACAGGTCGCGCGCCCAGGACGTCTCGAAAATCGTGGCCCGATTGAAGCTCACGAACCGCAAGGAGCAGGAGCAGCACCTGCGCAACTACCGGCCCTGGGGTTTCTTCGAGACGCTGTCGCTCGGTCCGCGCTTCCAGGTCAAGCTGCTGCACGTCAATCCGGGCGGCAAGCTGTCCATGCAGATGCACCATCACCGCTCAGAGCACTGGGTCGTGGTGCACGGCACGGCGAAGGTGACCGTCGGCGACCGGGAAAAGCTCGTCCGCGAGAACGAGAGCGTCTACATCGTCGCAACCCAATGGCACCGGCTCGAGAACCCGGGCAAAGTGCCGCTCGAGCTGATCGAGGTGCAGATCGGCAGCTATCTGGGGGAAGACGACATCCTGCGCGCCGACGACGTCTATCACCGCGCGCCCGAGGAGACGCGATAGACGACCGCGCGGCAAACCCCGGCCGATACGCTGCGTTCAGGCCTGCAGCGCGCTGCGCCGGCTGCGCAGGCTGCGCGTCGCCATGACCTTGTCGATCCTGCGGCCGTCGAGATCGACCACCTCGAACCGCCAGCCGCCGGCCTCTATGTGCTCGCCCGTCTCCGGCAAGTGCCGGAGGTGGCCCAGCACGAAGCCGGCCACCGTCTCATAGGCCCGCTTGTCGGGAAGCGCGATACCGAGCTTGTCCGCCATCTCGTCGACGGGCATGGCGCCGGACAGCAGCCACGAGCCGCCTTCCCGCTCGACCGCATATGGCTCGATACCCGTGGCGTCGGACCTGAACACCCCCGCGATCGCCTCCAGGACGTCGGCCGGCGTCACCAGTCCCTCGAAGTTCCCGTATTCGTCATGGATCAGCGCCATCGGCACCTCCGAATCGCGCAGCGTCGCCAGGGCGTCGAGTGCGTCGGTGGTCTCCGGGATGATCGGGGCCTTGCGCACGAGCGAGCGCACCTCGAACGGCTTGCCGGCGAGCAGCGTCGCCAGCAGCTCCCGGGTCTGGACGACCCCGATCATCTTGTCGACCGAGCCGTCGCCGACCGGGAGCCGCGAATGCGGCGTGGTGATGAGCCGCTCCTTTATGCCGCCCTGGGGCGCAGTGATGTCGATCCAGTCCACGTCCGTGCGCGGCGTCATCAGCCCGGACACGTTGCGATCGGCAAGCCGCATCACCCCCGACAGCATCTCGCGCTCGCCGGTCTCGAGGACGCCGGCGCTCTCTGCCTCCGCGATCAGTGACTTGATTTCCTCGTCGGTCACCCGGCTCTCGCGCTGGGTCGGCAAGCCAAAGGCGCGGAACGCGAGCCGGGTCGAGGCGTCGAGCAGCCACACCGCGGGCGCCGCCACCCGTGCCACATTCGTCATGATCGGCGCGACGACACAGGCAAGGGTCTCGGCATTGCGCAGCGCCAGGTTCTTCGGAATCAGCTCGCCGATGATGACGGAGAAATACGTGACGACGACGACGACCAGGCCGTAGCCGAGGGGGACGGTCGCGCGTTCGGGAACGCCGGCCGCCGTCAGGTAGCTGGCCACTTGCAGGCCGAACGCCTCGCCGGAATAGACGCCGCTGACGATGCCGATGAGGGTGATGCCGATCTGGACCGTGGAGAGGAAGCGGCCGGGATCTGTGGCCAGGGCGAGGGCGCGGTTGGCGCCGCGGCGCCCGGCAGCGGCCAAGGCCTTCAGCCGCGAGTGCCGGGAGGAGACGACCGCCAGCTCCGACAGCGCAAAGAGGCCGTTGAGTAGAATGAGCGCCAGGACGATCAGGATTTCGATCACGTCATTCGCGGCGGACGTGTTCGCGCCCAAGCCACTCCGTTCTGCAGGTTGCGGTGAAGATAAGGGGCGTCCTCCGCCCGGTCAACGAATCCACTCGGCTGCCCGACAGAGTGGTCGAAACGACGTGCCGAGATCGCGCGGCAGCGGCAGCGCGCGGTCCTTCTCCGGCAGGGCGGCCGTCCCCGCCGAGCCCCCAGTCGATCGCAAGGTCCGGCTCGACAACGGCCCGGCAATGTCACCGATGCATCCGGTCGGGGCGCGGCGGCTCCACCACGAGTGTCGGAACGGATGAACCGGCGCGCCGATCCTCGGCTTCCATATCGCGCAACTGGTCGCGATAGCGCCGTACGCTGAACGGAATGACGGAGAGGTAGAGCACCGTCCCAATGGTCAGCGTCGCGTAAGGGTAGGTGACCAGCAGGGCGACGACGGCGCCGACGAGCACGAACACCGGCATCACCCATTCGCGCGAGATGCGCTCGCCGAGGAGCTTGCCGGAGTAGGTCGGGATCGTGCTCACCATCAGGAACGCGACAAGCAGGGCGTAGGCCAGCACGAAATAGATCGGCCAGCCGGCGCGCACCTCGAGAAAGCCGAGCTGATCGAGGTAGACCGGCAGCAGTGCGATGATGGCCCCGGCAGGTGCGGGCACGCCGGTGAAGAAGTTGGACTGCCACTTCGGCCGCTCGATGTCGACCACGGCGTTGAAACGCGCCAGCCGCAGGCCGCAGGCGACCGCCAGCAACAGGACGACGATCCAGGCCAGGCCCCGCGTGGCGGCCGTCTCCCAGGCTCCCCAGGTGAACAGCACGATGGCTGGCGCCACGCCGAAATTGACGAAGTCGGCGAGGCTGTCGAACTCGGCCCCGAACCGCGACGATGCCTTGAGCATGCGCGCGACCCGGCCGTCAACGCCGTCGAGCAGGGCGGCGAACACGATGGCCGCCAGCGCCAGCTCGTAGCGGCCCTCGATGGCCATGCGGATCGCTGTCAGGCCGGCGCACAGCCCGAGCAGGGTGAAGAAGTTCGGAATGAGCAGGCGGACGGGAACCTGCCTGTACTTGAACAGCGCGCGGCGCCTGCGGCGGCGCGTCTCCTCCTCGAGCCTCGTCAACAGAGGATCC
Organism: Hyphomicrobiaceae bacterium; assembly: GCA_023384095.1. Lineage (GTDB taxonomy): Bacteria > Pseudomonadota > Alphaproteobacteria > Rhizobiales > Hyphomicrobiaceae > ZC4RG25. The sequence continues at coordinate 30,953 of JAHDXT010000020.1, read as the reverse complement.
ATCAGGCTCTCCCTCCGCCTCCCCGTTCGGCCGGTCGCGCCGGAGCGCGATCCACAAAGCCCGGCCCTAGCTGCGGCGCGCTTCGCGCTCCGGCTCGCTCGACCTGAGATCGGCCAGTACGGTCTCGCCGGCGATCGCGCGCTGGCCGACGGACACCAGGGCGCGGCCGTCGGGCGGCAGATAGACATCGACCCGCGAGCCGAACCGGATCAGCCCGAAGCGCTGGCCGACGCCGACAGTATCGCCTTCGTTCGCAAACGTCACAATGCGCCGCGCCACGAGCCCGGCGATCTGGACGACGCCGATCTCGGCGCTCGATGCCGTCAGGATGACGAGGCCGCGTCGCTCGTTCTCTTCGCTGGCCTTGTCGAGCGCCGCGTTGAAGAACGCCCCCGGCACGTAGATCGATCGCGTGATGCGACCGGCCACCGGCGCCCGGTTCACATGCACGTCGAAGACCGACAGGAATATCGAGACCCGCATGCGGCTCTCCTCGCCGAGCCCGAGCTCGCCGGGCGGGCGCACGCGCTCGATGGCGCTGATACGGCCGTCGGCCGGCGCGACGATCAGACCCTCGCGCAGCGGCGTGACCCGATCCGGATCGCGGAAGAAGTAGGCCACCCAGGCCGCAACGAGGGCGAAGAGCCAGCCCAGCGGTGGCCAGATCAGGAAGAAGAGCAATGTCGCGCCGATGCCGATGGCGACGAACTTGTGCCCGTCGCGATGGATCGGCGCGAACGAATCCGCAATCGTGCTCAGTATGCCCCGGCTCTCGGACAAAGGCGTCGTCTCCGGCGTCTCGGATAATCGGTCAGATCGTGTTTAGCGCCGGCGCGCAGCCGACGCCAGTGGACATATGTGCTGGAAACCATACCAGCGCTGCCGCAAGATCCAGCGTCGCGCCCCAACGCGCGGGCAGCGAGCGCTGGCCAATGATTCAGCGTCAATCGACCGGGACGGCGACGAACCGCAGGTCGCCTTTCGCGTCCTCGACCCGCAGCAGGACCGCCTTGCGGCCCGTGCGGCGCACCTTGTCGATGCTCTTGACCAGATCGTCGAGGCTCGAGACCTGATCCTGGGCCGCCTCGACGATCACGTCCCCCGCCTTGACGCCCTTCTGTGCGGCCGGACTCTGCGGGTCGACCTCGGTCACGAGAAGGCCCCTGATCTTCTTGTCGAGACCGTGCTTGCGCCGCAGCTCGTCGGTCAGCGGCGCGAGCTTCAGCCCGATCAGGGCCCGTCCGGGTGCCGCCTTGTCCTCGCTCCTGGTGTCGGAGACCGCAGGCGCCTCGGGCTTCTCGTCCTCGCTGAGGCGCCCGACCACGACCTTGAAGCTCTTCCTCTCGCCCTTGCGCAGCGCCTCGACCTCCACCGTCTTGCCGATCGGGGTCTGCGCCACGATGCGCGGCAGCCCGCGCATGCTCGTCACGTCCTTGCTGTCGAACTTGAGGATCACGTCGCCTGCCTCGATGCCGGCCTGGGCGGCGGGGCTCTCGGGCGTGACGCCCGCGACCAGTGCGCCCGTGTTCTCGGTCACAGCCAGGGTCTCGGCGATGTCCTCGCTGACCGACTGGATGCGCACGCCGAGCCAGCCGCGGCGCGTCTCGCCGTAGAGCTTGAGCTGCTCGATCACCGGGACGGCGATGTCCGAGGGCACCGCGAACCCGATGCCGATCGAGCCGCCGGTCGGCGAGATGATCGCGGTGTTCACGCCGATCACACCGCCGTCCATGTTGAACAGCGGACCTCCGGAGTTGCCCTTGTTGATGGCTGCGTCCGTCTGCAGGTAGTCGTCGTAGGGACCGGAATTGATATCGCGCGCCTTGGCGGAGATGATGCCGACGGTGACCGACCCCCCGAGCCCGAACGGATTGCCGATCGCCATCACCCAGTCGCCCACCCTGATCGAATCGGAATTGCCGAACTTGACGGCGGTGAGCGGCTTCTTGGGCGTCACCTTGAGAAGCGCGAGATCGGTCTTGCCGTCCTTGCCGACGACCCTGTCGACCTTGAGCCGCGAGCCGTCGCTGAAGTTGATGATGATCTCGTCCGCGCCCTCGATCACGTGCGTGTTCGTAACGATCAGCCCTTCGTTGGCGTCGATCACGAACCCGGAGCCGAGGGAGGACACCTTCCGGTCCTGGCGCGGGCGGTTGCCCTTCTTGTCGAAGAAGTCCTCGAACAGGTCCTCGAACGGCGAGCCCTGCGGCACCTTCGGCAGCGGGGCGCCGTGCGGGCCCTTCACGGTCTGGGACGTCGAGATGTTGACGACGGCGTCGATAAGCTGCTCGGCGGTTTCGGCAACCGACTGCGGACCGCGGGCCTCGGATGGGCCCGCGAGCAGCATGGCAAGGGAGAAGATCAACCCAACGAGGACGCGAGACGCAATGCGCGTCTCCTTGAACTGCGCCAGGGCCGCCATCACACGTGTCCTTTCGACCAGCATGCGCACGCAACAGGCCGTCTCGCGGACGCCCGAGCGGGCGAGACGACCCAACCCATCCTGCGGACCCCGCGCCCGCCTGTCAAAGGGGGGCGCGCCTGCTCAGCCGCGCACCAGCCATACGACGAGCACGCCGAGAGCCACTGCCGTGAACCCTGCGGTCCTCAGCGCCTGCGGCGACGTCTCCGCCGCCGCGTTGAGCATGCGCACCGCGAAGTCGGGGGCCGCCGCCCACAGCAGGCCCTCGATCACCAGCACGAGGCCGAGAGCAACGGCGAGGTCGCTCATTGCTCGCTCATTGCTTCGGCAACGCGATGCTCGGCGTCATTGTTCCTGTCGGGACGGCGGGGGCCTTGCCCGGCGACGTGACCGATTCCGAGAAGTACCTGAAGAAATCGCGGAAGGTTGCGGAGCTCGGCGAGATCACGAGCCGTGTGTCGCCACGGCGCAGCGCCGTCTCGTAGGCCTCCATCGAGCGCAGGAACTGATAGAACTCCGGATCCTGACCGAAGGCCTCGTTGGAGATGCGCGCCCGCTCGGCGTCGCCTTCGCCCCTCATCCGCCGCGCGTCGCGGTCCGCTTCGGCCCGCATCACGGTGACCGCACGGTCGGCCTCGGCGCGGATGCGCCGGGACTGCTCCTCGCCCTGGGCCCGGAACTCCGCCGCCTCGCGGTGCCGGTCCGTCTTCATACGCTCGTAGATCGAGGCCGAGTTCTGCGGCGGCAGGTCGGCGCGCTTGATGCGCACGTCGACGATCTCGATGCCGAAATCGCGGGATTCCGTGTTCACCTGCTGCTGAATGAGGTTCATCAGCCCCTCACGCCGGTCCCGCACGGCATCCGCAAGAGTGGCCGAGCCGAGGACGCGCCTGAGCGAGCTGTCCAGGATCGGGCCGACACGCGAGCGGACGCCGGCCTCGTTGCGCACCGTCTGATAGAAGCGGAGCGCATCGACGATGCGGTAGCGAGCGAAGCTGTCGACGATCAGCTTGTTCTGGTCGGACGAGAACAGCTCCTGCGGCGACGTGTCGAGGTCGAGAATACGCTTGTCGAAATACTCGACCGTCTCCACGACGGGGAGCTTCCAGTGCAGCCCCGCATCATCGATGATCCGCTTCGGCTTTCCGAACTCCAGGACGAGCGCCTGCTGGTTCTGGTGCACGATGAACATGGAAAGATAGGTACCGACCGCCGCGATACCGAGCGCGACGAGGATCGCCATCATGAATGTGCGCACGATCGGGAATCCCCTCACTGCTTCTTCGGCTGCAACTGATCGAGCGGCAGATAAGGCACCACGCCTTGCCCGCCGTTGCTGTCGATGATGACCTTGTCGGTCGACGACAGCACCCGCTCCATGGTTTCGAGATAAAGGCGCTGGCGCATCAGATCGGGCGCCTTGCGGTACTCGGCCAGAACGTTCAGGAAGCGGTCCGCCTCGCCCTGGGCCTCGGCGACGACCCGCTCCTTGTAGGCCTGCGCCTCCTGCAGGATCCGCTGCACCTCGCCGCGGGCCTCGGGAATCACCTTGTTGGCGTAAGCCTGTGCCTGGTTCTGGATCCGCCGCTGGTCGATGGCCGCCGCGGCGACGTCGCGGAAGGCGTCGATCACCTGGGCCGGCGCCTCCGCCCGCTGCATCTGGAGCTGCGTGATGTTGATGCCGGCCTTGTAGCTGTCGAGCGTGCGCTGCATGAGATCACGAACGTCCTGCTCGATCTGCGACCGCTTCTCGGTCAGCACGTCCTGCACGCGGCTCTTGCCGACGACCTCGCGCATGGCGCTCTCGGCAACCTCCTTGACGGTCGTATCCGGGTTCTGGATGTTGAACAGGTAGGCCGAGGCATCCTTGATGTTCCACAGCACGACGAACCCGATGTCGACGATGTTCTCGTCGCCGGTCAGCATCAGGCTCTCCTCGAGCAGGTCCTGGGTCGGCGCCGACCTGCGCCCCTCGCCCGAGCCGCGAACGCCGATCTCGGTACGGTTGGCCGTCGTCACCTTGGGCAGGCGGACCTCCTCGATCGGGTAAGGCAGCCGGAAGTGCAGGCCCGGCGGCTCCTGGCGATCGAACTTGCCGAAGCGCAGCACGACGCCGAGCTCGTCCGGACGCACGGTGAATGTGAAGGCGTAGAAGCCGACGATGGCGAGCGCCACCGCGGACAGGAGAAGCATCAGTGGCCCGGGCACGCCCGAGCCGTGCATCACCTGCTTCATCTTGTCCTGTCCGCGCTTGAGGATCTCCTCGAGGTCAGGCTGATTGCCGCCGCCACCAGGTCCCTGGCCCCACGGACCGCCGCCGCCGCCGCCGCTTTTCCAGCCGCCGCCACTACTCTGATTATTCCAAGGCATCGAACAGCTTTCCGTTTCCTGCTATGTCCTGGGAGTGTCGAGATGCGCTCGCCGCAAGCAGCGGGGCGGCATCGATTATTGCATTTGAATACTTAGCTATTGCTTATAGGGCACACCCCTCGCCCGCGCAAACCGCCTTTGCCCAATGTGGTGCGGCGCAATGGAGCTTCAAGCGTGCCGCGCGATATCACGCGAGCTTTCGCGCGCGCTCGAGGACGACGAGCGTGCAAGTGTGCTCGTCCGCATGGCCGCGGGGCAGCGGCTCGCGGGAGACCTCGCGCCACTCGTCCGCCGGAATGGGAGGCAGGAAGGTGTCCCCGACGGGCGCACCGTGAACGCGGGTCAGGTAGATGCGCTCAGCCTGCGGCAGCGCCTCGCGGAAGACCTCGGCGCCGCCGATCACCATGATCTCCTCGACGCCTCTTGCGTCCGCCAGCCTGCGCGCTTGGGCGATCGCCGCGGCGAGGCTCGGCTCGACGATCACGCCCGCGGCACGAAATGCCGGATCACGGGTCATCACGATGTTGTCGCGGCCGTCGAGCGGCTTGCCGATGGACTCGAACGTCCGGCGCCCCATGATCACCGGCTTGCCCATGGTGAGCCGCCGGAAGAGGCGCAGGTCCGACGGGATACGCCACGGCAGGCGCCCGCCGCGGCCGATCACGCCGTTCTCCGCGGCGGCGACGACGAGGACGAGGATGGGCTCCGGCTCGGTGGCGGAGTGGTCCGTCATACCGCCACCGGCGCCTTGATGTGCGGGTGGGGGTCGTAGCCGCTCAGCTCGAAGTCCTCGTACCTGAACCGGAAGATGTCGGTCACCTCGGGGTCGAGCCGCATGCGCGGCAGCGGCCGCGGGGTGCGCGACAACTGCAGGTCGGCCTGCTCGAGGTGGTTGAGATAGAGGTGCGCGTCGCCGAAGGTGTGAACGAACTCACCCGGCCTGAGCCCGGTCACCTGCGCCATCATCATCGTCAGCAGCGCATAGCTGGCGATGTTGAAGGGCACGCCCAGGAACACGTCCGCGGACCGCTGGTAGAGCTGGCAGGAGAGCCGGCCTTCCGCCACGTAGAGCTGGAACAGGCAGTGACAAGGCGCCAGCGCCATGTCCGGAATGTCAGCCGGGTTCCAGGCCGTCACGATGATGCGGCGGCTGTCGGGATTGGTCTTCAGCGTCGCGACCGCCTCGGCGATCTGGTCGATGGTGCGGCCGTCGGGGGCCGCCCAGGACCGCCACTGCTTGCCGTAGACGGGGCCGAGGTCGCCGTTCTCGTCCGCCCACTCGTCCCAGATGGAGACGCCGTCGGCCCTGAGATACGCGACATTCGTCTCGCCCTCGAGGAACCAGATCAGCTCATGGACGATCGACTTCACATGCAGCTTCTTGGTCGTCACCAGCGGGAAGCCGCGGGCGAGGTCGAAGCGCATCTGGTGGCCGAAGATGCTGAGCGTGCCGACGCCCGTCCGGTCGGTCTTCCTGACGCCCTCGGTGCGCACCCGGCGCAGCAGGTCGAGGTATTGATCCATGGCGCGAGGATAGCCCGATTCCGTGCCGCCATGCGAGCCCGCCGGCCAGAAGCCTCAGATCGGCGCCACCAGCAGCGCGAGAAGCACCACCCCGTTGTAGAACGCGTGGCAGACCAGCGGGACCCAAAGGTTGCCCGTACGCCACAGCAGCCACGAAAAGAACAGGCCGGCGATGAACACCTCCAGAAGACCGAGGCCCGAATAGCCGGCGTGGAGCACCGTCCAGGCGAGCGTCGTCAGCAAGGCTGCGCCGAAGTAGCCGAGGCGCGTTTGTGCCAGCGCGCTCTGCAGGAAGCCGCGGAACAGGATCTCCTCGGACAGCGGCGCCCCGACGACGATGACCAGCGCGAACAGCCAGAAGGCGTCCGACCGCAACGGCTCCAGGACGGGCTTGACGTCCTCCAGCACCGTGTCCCGCGCGAACGGGAGCACGATGGCGTTGTAGGCCGCCTGCACGAGGAACATCAGCACCACGGCCGCCACGAAGAGTCGCGCCGGCGTCGACTGGTCGAGCGCCAGGACCTCGGCCCTGCGGCCTCCGAAAAGGCCGGCGGCCGCAACGACCAGGACGATGACCGTCGCCTGCATGCCGAGCAGCCAGACGGCCATCGCCCAGGTCCTCGGCTCGTCAGGCGGCAGGGTTGCCTGTCGCGCGGCCTCCATCGCCGGTGCGAAGTCGAGCGTACCGACGAGCGCGGTCGCCACCACGGCCCCGGCTCCGAGCATGGCGAATGCTGCCGCCACGGCAAAGACCGGGCGCCAGGGGGAGCGCGCATGATAGGCCGGCGGGCCCGTCAGAAGCTCGCGTGTGGCAGCGATCAGCAAGCGCACTCACACCCTTTCAAGAAGGCTTTTTTCCGAGCCGCGGACAGCATATATTAGGTGTGCCGGATTCGTCCGGCTATGGCGATAAATGGCCGTCGGAATAAGCCTATCGGACCCGGGGGCGGTACCCGGCGCCTCCACCAAAGGCCGCAGCACCCGTGGCGCGGCGGTCTCTGCTGGGGGCGAAACAGGATCGACGAGGGTGTAAAGGACGTGTTTTTGCCCGGCATGGTTCCGCCGTTATCGGGCCATCCAGAATAGTTGCCAACGACAACTATGCTGAGGCCGCTCTCGCTGCGTAATGCGGCGCGAAAAGCCTGAACCAAAGCCCTGATCCTTAGCCGGGTCAGGCGCGGTCTCGGAGGGCACCGGGCAACAGAAGCCCTCCACTTCCCTGCGGCCCGGCATCTCAGGGTCCGCGCAGCTAGGATTTGCCCTGATCCCTCATGAGCAGCGGGCGCATGATCGATTACGAATCCCTGGCGCAGGACGCGATGCGCGGCGTAGTCCGCAGCGTTCTGACCCGAATCGCGAAGAGCGGGCTCCCGGGCGACCACCACTTCTATATCTCCTTCGATACCCAGGCGCCGGGCGTCGGCCTCTCCAAGCGCCTCAAGGACAAGTACCCGGAGGAGATGACCATCGTCCTGCAGCACCGCTTCTGGGACCTGACGGTCGGCGAGGACCGGTTCGAGGTGAAGCTGACGTTCGACGGCATCCCCGAGCGGCTGGTGGTGCCCTTCGCCGCGCTCAAGGTCTTCTTCGACCCGAGCGTGCGCTACGGGCTGCAGTTCGAGGCGCCGGACTTCGGCCCCGATGCGATCGCGCATCCGCAGGCCAGCCGAGGAGAAACGTCTGCCGGGGGACCGCATCAGGTTTCCTTCCGCAGCCCTCCGCGCGCAGCCGCCGAGCGCAAGCCGGCGCGCAGCCCCCGCAAGCCGCGCGCCGACCGGGGGGAGCAGGCGGGAGCGACCGAGGCCGGCAGCTTGCGCGCTGCGCCGGCCAAACCTGTGCTGCCGGCCGAGTCGAAGCCCGAGGAGCCGGAGGCCAGGCCTGCGGTGGCCCTGGCGCCGGCGGCACCGGGCGCCGAGATCGTGCGGCTGGACGCCTTCCGCAAGAAATAATCCACAGAGAACAGTTCCCGCAACGCTCGCCGCGGGTCGGTTGCTGCTCGAACGGGACCTGCAACATCCCGCGCCCGGAGCGGCCGCCGGCGCGCGGAGCCCGCTTTACCCTTCAAAACCGCCCCGTTCTGTGGTGGCATGCGACACACACCCACTCCGTGACCTGAAGGAGCGCATTGCATGACCGCCCTGGGCCTTTTCGCCGGCGAGCGTGCCCTCGTCACCGGCTCTGCTTCCAACATCGGGCGCGGCATCGCCCTCGCGCTGGCGCGCGAGGGCGCGGCGGTCGTGCTGGCCGACATCGACATGGAGCGCAACGCGGCCGTCGCTCGCGAGATCGGCAGTGCCGGCGGCTCGGCGGAGACGATCTCGGTGGACCTGGCGCAACCCCGCGGCTGGCGGGAGATCATCGAGGCCGTCGAGGGCCGGCTGCCGCAGATGCTCGTGCATTCGGCCTGCCCGCGCCGGCTCGAGACCGACACGCCGGCCGATGTCTCGGAGGAGACGTGGGACGCCATGCTGACCACGAACGTTCGCTCCGGTTTCTTCCTCGGCCGGGAGCTCGGCACGCGGATGCGGCAGGCGGGCTTGCACGGGCGGATGCTCTACATCACGTCGCTGCATGCGCATTCGCCTCGCAACCTCGCCCACTATTCCGCCGCCAAGGCCGGCATGACGATGGTCGTGAAGGAGCTGGCGCGCGCCCTCGGCCCGTCCGGCATTCGCGTCAACGCGCTGGCGCCCGGCGCGGTGCCGGGCGGCGGCGCCGCCAACATGGACGACACGTTCCAGCCCCGCCGCAAGATCCCGCTGCAGCGGTTCGGCACGCCGGAGGACATGGCCGGCATGGCCGTCGCCCTGCTGTCGGACCGCTTCTCCGGCTACGTCACCGGGGCGACGGTGCCCGTCGACGGGGGGCTGGCACTGTTCAACTGGATCGATATGCCCGGGCAGGGCTGAGCCGGATTCGACCAGATCCGGCAACAGTCAGTTCAATATGACGCCTTGAAGAGAAAATGGGAGAACGACGATGCTGCGCATCGAGAACTGGGTGCAGAGGCTCGCCGATGCCCAGGCTGCCGCTCCGGAGCCGGGCCACCACTCTGCCCTGCTGCTGAAGCATGGGACGATGAGCTTGCGCTACTATGCTCCGCAGGGCTTCGACCCGCAGACGCCGCACAAGCAGGACGAGCTCTACATCGTCGCGCAGGGCGCCGGCTTCGTGGTGTCGGGCCCGAGCGAGGACGCCCTCGAGAGCAAGCCGTTCGTCGCCGGTGATGCGATCTTCGTTCCTGCCGGCTACATGCACCGGTTCGTCAATTTCACCAGCGACTTCGGAACCTGGGTCATCTTCTGGGGATCCGAGGGCGGGGATCGGAGCTGAGACTGACGGGGGAGGGGAAAGCGATGATCTACGAGCTGCGCGTTTACGATTGCCTGCCGGGCCGGCTGCCGGCGCTGCTGACGCGGTTCGAGAGCACGACCCTGCCCATCTGGGAGCGGCACGGGATCCGGCAAGCGGGCTTCTGGACCACGCTGGTCGGCGAATCGAGCCAGCAGCTCAATTACCTGCTGCAGTGGCAGTCCATGGCCGAGCGCGAGATGAAGTGGAACGCGTTCATGGCCGATTCCGAGTGGCAGGCCAGGCGCGCCGAGTCGGAGAAGGACGGAGCCATCATCGCCAAGGTATCGAACCAGCTCTGGCAGCCGACGGCCTTCTCGTCGGTCAAGTAGCGGGAACGGCAAGGATCGGAACCTCACAGACCGGCTGGCGTTGGTCCGGAGAAATCCGACCAGCATCGGAGACGTCCCGTGAGGAGGCCCGTGAGGACGAACGGAGAACCAGGTGGCGGGATCGGCCTGCTCGGCATTCTCCTGGCGATCGTCATAGTGCTTGGTCTGCTGTGGTTCATGTTCGGCGAACGCACAGCGCCCACCACGACAGCGACGCCCGGCACCGGGATCGAGGTGCAGCCGACGCCGCCGACGACGACACCGATCACGCCGAGGGCGCCGAACTAGACTTCCCGTCCGGATCGCGGGCGGCAGCCGCCGCCCATCGCCGAACCTGCCGCCGCGCCGGCCTCACCAGGCTGCTCCGGCCGTGAGCGCGGGCGGCTCCTCGCCCAACGGCGCCTCGCTGCGATCGAAGCGTAGCGTCAGCATGCCGTCCTCGAGCTCGGCGCATTCAACCGTGCGCACGAACGGGTCTGTCGCCTCGACGTTGGCGGCCTCGATACAGGTCTCGGCGGTGGCGAACGGCTTCACGTGCACGCCGCCGTCGCCGTTCGGCAGGGCAAGCATGATGATCATGACGATGATTTTGGGGTCCACGGCGTGTCCTCGGACGTGGATTGGGGGCGGGCAGGTAAGCTGCCCGGGTTCACGCACGAACTCGTGTTGCCCCGCCAGCCGTCACGCGATCGCGGACGGCGATCCGGCTCGAATGCGGCGCGCCACGGATGCCCCAACACCCGCCCGGCGCGACTCGACTACGCAGAAGGAGGAGAAGGCTTCAGAAAAATGGCAATACCGTGAGAGGCTTAGGCTCACGCGCGAGATTTGAAGCACTTGCCTGCTTGCTGCGCTCTCCGGTGCCGGGATAAATGGACCACGGATCATCAGGGGGAACGTGAGGGATGCTCCGGGTCATCCGCGTCGCACTTGTCGTCCTGAGCGCGTTCGCTTCGGGACGGGCAGCAGCACCGACCCCGGCGCAACGGGCTCTGAGCCCCGTCGAGGAGCGAGAGTTGCGGCCGGGGGACGAGTTCCGCGAGTGCGCGGTCTGTCCGCAGATGGTGGTGCTTCCCCCGGGCGCATACCTCATGGGCTCGCCTGAAAGCGAGCTCGACCGTGACAGCGACGAGGGCCCGCAGCATGAGGTGACCATCCCGGAGCCGTTTGCAGTCGGCAAGTTCGAGGCCTCTTTTGCTGAATGGGACGCCTGCCTTGCCGACGGCGGCTGCAACGGGTACCGCCCGTCAGACCTTGGATGGGGGCGAGGCAAGCAGCCCGTCATCATCGTGTCCTGGGAGGATGCCCGAGCCTTCGTCGCCTGGCTGTCGGCGAAGACAGGCCGGCCATATCGGTTGCTGTCCGAGGCAGAGTGGGAATACGCGGCCCGGGCCGGCTCGGATTCGGCCTTCTGGTGGGGTCCGGCCGTTTCCACCGGGCAGGCCAATTACGATGGCTCGCTCACCTATGCCGGTGGCGACCCCGGGGAGTTCCGGCACCGGACCATGCAAGTCGACAGTTTCGAGCCGAACGCGTTCGGCCTTTACAACGTGCATGGAAATGTCTGGGAGTGGCTCGAAGACTGCTACCACCGGCGTTACGACCAGATGCCGGAGTCGCCGAGGCGGACGGGCGCGGCCTGGACCGAGGACGGCTGCGAGCTGCGCGTCTTTCGCGGCGGCTCGTGGGGAGATGCACCGAGCGTGCTTCGCGCGGCCAATCGCGGCCGCTACGAGCCCTTCATCCGCAACACCAGCAGCGGCTTTCGCGTCGGACGCACGCTGTCGCGCTGAGTGCGCCCTCAAGCGCCGGTGCGGCGGCGGCCGGGCCCTGGAGCCGCACTCCATGCTGTGCTAGTGAGCCATGGTTTTCGGTTTTTCGGCAACGGTGAGCCCACCCGTCATGACCTCCGCCGACGTGCGCATCGAGACGGACACCTTCGGCCCCATCGAGGTGCCTGCCGACCGGTACTGGGGCGCCCAGTCGCAGCGCAGCATCGGCAATTTCAGGATCGGCCTCGAGAAGCAGCCGAAGCCGGTCATCCGTGCGCTCGGCATCGTGAAGCGCGCTGCCGCCGAGACCAACATGGCCCTGGGCCGGCTCGACCCGAAAATCGGCGAGGCCGTCGTCGCGGCGTCCCAGGAGGTGATCGAAGGCAAGCTCGACGATCACTTCCCGCTGGTGGTCTGGCAGACGGGCTCGGGCACGCAGTCCAACATGAACGCCAACGAGGTGATCTCGAACCGCGCCATCGAGATGCTCGGCGGGGTCATGGGCTCGAAGAAGCCCGTGCACCCCAACGACCACGTCAACATGAGCCAGTCGTCGAACGACACCTACCCGACGGCCATGCATATCGCCGCGGCCGAGGAGATCCATCATCGCCTGCTGCCGGCGCTGCAGGTGCTGCGCAACGCGCTCAACGACAAGGCGCAGGCGTGGCGCCGGATCATCAAGATCGGCCGCACGCACACCCAGGATGCCACCCCGCTGACGCTGGGCCAGGAGTTCTCCGGCTACACCCAGCAGGTCGAGAACGGGATCACGCGCATCGAGCAGACCATGCCCATGCTGATGCAGCTTGCGCAGGGCGGCACCGCCGTCGGCACCGGCCTCAACGCGCCCTCCGGCTTCGACCGGATGGTGGCGGAGCGGATCGCGTCCATCACCCAGCTCCCCTTCACGAGCGCGCCCAACAAGTTCGAGGCCCTGGCCGCCCATGACGCGATGGTCATGACGCACGGCGCCATCAACACCGTGGCGGTATCGCTGTTCAAGATCGCCAACGACATCCGCTTTCTCGGCTCCGGTCCGCGCTCGGGGCTGGGCGAGCTGGCGCTGCCGGAGAACGAGCCCGGCTCCTCGATCATGCCGGGCAAGGTCAACCCGACCCAGTCGGAGGCGATGACCATGGTCTGCGTACAGGTGTTCGGCAACCACGCGACGATCACCTTCGCCGGCAGCCAGGGCCATTTCGAGCTCAACGTGTTCAACCCGGTGATGGCCTACGGCTTCCTGCAGTCCGTGCGCCTCATGGCCGACGCGGCGGTGAGCTTCACGGACAACTGCGTGGTCGGGATCGTGGCCCGCGAGGACAACATCAAGGCGGCGCTCGACCGGTCGCTGATGCTGGTGACGGCATTGGCCCCGAAGATCGGCTACGACAACGCCGCCAGGATCGCCAAGACCGCGCACAAGAAGGGTACCACCCTGCGCGAGGAGGCCGTGGGCGGCGGCTACGTCAGCGAGGCCGAGTTCGACGCCATCGTCCGCCCGGAGAAGATGATCGGGCCGGGCGAGTGAGGCCGCGAGGCATGAGCGCCGAGATCGTCAACCTCCGCCGGGCCCGCAAGGAGAAGGCGCGTGCGGCCAGGGAGCGCGAGGCGAGCGCCAATCGCGCGGCGTTCGGCCGGCCGCAGCACGAGCGCGAGCGCGCCGAGGCCGAGCGCCGGCTCGAGGAGCGCCGTCTCGAGTCGATGAAGCGCGAGGGCGGCCCGCCGGAGAACGAGGCGTGAAGCCGCTCAAGCGCTCCTTCACGATCGCCGGCCACAGCACGTCGATCTCGCTCGAGGCTCCGTTCTGGGAGGCGCTGAGGGAAGCGGCGAGGGAGCGGGGCCAGTCGGTGGCTGCGCTGGTCGAGGAGATCGACCGGGAGCGCGGTGCGTCCGGGCTGTCGAGCGCCGTCAGGGTGTGGATCCTCGAGTACTGCCGGGGGAACCGGCCGCACGCCGAGGACGCCGCCTCGCGTCAGGTGCCGGAGCCCTCCGGCCGTGGCCACTGATCGCCCCACAGCTTCGGCGCCTCTGGGCGCGGAGCGACCGGCCGCGGCTGCGGCTTCGGCTCGATGATAAGGTGCTGCGGCACCGGCGCGGTGGCCGGCGCGGCCGGGAAGGGGAACGGAACGTCGATGGTCGGCGGCTGCGGGCCGACCTGCATCTGCTGCGACTGCTGCTGCTCCAGCGCCTTGAGCCGCTCCGCCTCGGCCCTGGCGCGCGCCTCGTCCTCCTTGCGAAGCTGCTCGAGGTGCTCCACGTCGCGCTCCATGCCGCGGACCGCCAGCTCCCGCTCGAGCGCGTCGATTGCGAGTCGCGGCTCGAGGCTGGCAAGCGACTGCAAGGGTCCGACGAAGATGACCGACATGCCGGGCAGCAATGCGGTCCTGCTCCGCGCCGCCTTCGGCTCCACCTTCCACTCGCTGTCGATCTTCAGCTCGGCGAGGTCGATCGTCGTCTCGTTGGTCATCAGCGCCTGGGGTGTGTCGACCGGAAACGCGGCGACCCTGAGCGCGCCTTCGCCCACCTCCACGGGGATCTTGCGGCTGCCGAGCGGCAGCGGTCCGGCCGCCAGCGCCGTGCGCAACGCTTGGCGCAGCGGCTCGCCGGAGGCTGCCGTGCGGCCGGCCAGCACGGCGTCGGCGGCAGTCTCGATGGCGCCCGGAGACAGCCGCTCCCAGCGGGCCGACTTCAGCTCGAGCTCGCCCTTGCCCTTCAGCACGGGGATGAGTGCGCGAGGCGTGACCGCCTGCCCGGTGAACTGCAGCGAGAGCTGGACCCTGCCCGTGGCAAACGGCGCGTTGCTGGCGCCGGCGATCTGGTCGAGGCGGATGTCCCACAGGCCGAGCACTCCCGACAGAGTCGCCCCGGCGGCCGTTTTCTCGAGCTTGAATGCGCTCGACATGGCCCCGCCCAGCGCCCGCCCCTCGAGCTTCGAGACAGTGAAGCGTCCGGGCCCGAGGTCGATCTCCAGGACTGCATCGGAAAGACCGAACCCGTCGCCCAGCGCGAGCGCGCCTGCCTGCAACTTCACGCGGCCGTTCAGGTGCTCGAGGTTGCCGAGGTCGAACGGCTCGTCGCGCCAGCGCAAGGCATCGGCGGCGGCATCAGGCCCGCGGCCGCCGTCGAGCGCCAGGGCGACGATGCGCGGCAGCGAGACCGCGTCCGACTTGAGGTCGGCGTCCAGGCGGCGGGCTCCCTGCGGTCCTGTCACCCTGACCTGACCCGCCAGACGGGTGTCGCCCACCTCGAACCGGCTGAAATCGAATGCGAGCCCGGCCTCGCCGATCTCGACACCGGCTCTGCCCTGCAATGGGATGCCAGCGGCACCGGCCGGCTGCCCCAGCCCGGCGAACCAAGCGGCACGGCTGGCGTCGGCGGCAGCGATCTCCAGCTCGCCCTTGAAGCTCGGCCCGGCGCCCGGCGGCGCCGCGCCCCGCCCTCTCACGGTCAATCGCACATCGGCGCTCGTCAGCTCGATCAGGAGGGCGGTGTCCTGCGCAGGAGTGCCGACAGCCTTCATCAGCAGCCGGCCAGCCTGCAGGACCGGAGCTCCCTCGCGTTTCACGGCACCGCCCAGCAGCAGCCCGCGTGCAGCGCGCGCGACCTCGGCGCTGTCTGATGCCAGCATGGCGTCGATGGGGGCGTTGCGCCAGCCGCCGAGGCCGCCATCGAGCCGGAGGCTGGCCGCCAACATCTCCCCATGCGCATGGCCGTCGATGCTGATCTCGGCCCCCGCCTTGCCTTGCAGGCCGAAGCGCGTCACGAACGCCAGTCGCAGCGGCGCGAGGCCGGCAAGCCAGCGCCGCCTGCCGGCATCGACCTCGACGGGCGCGATCTCCAGCGCCTCATCGAGCGCCGCCTGAGACGCGGCCGCAACGACGCCCCGCAGCGCGCCGTTCGGCCTGGTTGCGAGATCCCGGATCTCGCCGTCGAGCTCGAGCTCGAAGCCTGCCGGAGTGGAGGCCCGCAGGCTCGGGATCTGCAAGGTGCCGTTCTGCACCGTGACGTCGGCATCGACGTTGTGCAGCACGCGCGTGCCGTCGGTGAGGACATCGGCCCGGATGCGGACGCGAGCATCGGTTTCGGCGAGACCCGGCAGGAGCTTCGCCAAGCCGGCGCCGGACCCGGCGCCCGCGATACCGCCGAGCTTCGCCTTCAGCAGATCAGGACCGAGCGCACCGGGCAGCAGCCCGGAAATGTCGGCGTGCGCCGTCTCGATCGACAGAGCGAGTTGCCGGCGCCCCTCCCAGCGGTAGCTGAGATCCCCCGTCATCCGATTGGGGCCTGCATCCAGGCTCGCCTGGTGAATTTCCAGCCCGCCGGTCCCCAGGCTCAGGCGCGAGCTGAGCGAAAATCCAGAATCGCCCCTCGCCTCTGCCGCCTGAGAGCCGCGCGCGGCCCATGCGAGGAACCGGCCGAGGTTCGCCCCGCGCAGGAGGATGTCGCCGTCGAAGGCTTCCGCGGTGGCGCCGCCTGACAGCGATCCGCTGACGTCCATGCGCGAGCCGCCGGGCAGCGACGCTCGCAGCTCCTTGATCGTGAGCCCCTTGCCGGAGTTCTCGACTGCCAGCACGAGACCGCTCACCACGTCGCCTGCGACATTGGCCTGATCGATGGCGATCCGCGCCGCCACCTCCGCTCCGGTCGGCAGGTATCCCATCAGGCCGGTGCTCAGCCTTCGGGCGGTCTCGAGCGCGTTGACCTGCGCCGGGACGTCGGCGATCCTGTCGAGATCGAGCCAGCGCGAGCTCAGGCTGGCCTTCAGCACCGGGCGCCCCTGCCAGCTCGCCTCGGCAGTCCCCGTCAGCAGCTGCGGCCGGCCGTTCTGCTCGAACGAGAAGGCGATATCGCTGAGCCTGGCGCTGAGAGCGCTGGCGCTCATGGCAGCGCGGACCTCGAAGGCCCCGCTCTGCGCCGGGGCGCCGGGGGCCTGGTCGCCGGGGAGCGGCGCGGGACTGGGCCGCGGCGCGGCGCTGCTGCTGACCGGTATGGTCGCAGTCAGGTTGCCGGCGAGCTGCGGCCGGCCCGCAGCGCCGGTCACCCGGCCATCGAAGGTGTAGGCGTTGCCCGACTGCGGCGCGCGCACGGCGAGCTTCAGGCGCACGCTGCCGTCCTCGTCGGGCGCCGCGGTCGAAGCGCGGACCTCGCGCATGTCGCCGTCCCAGCGGACGTCGGCGCGCAGCTTGTAAGGTCCCTCGAGGGCGGGAGCGGAGAGCTCGCCATCGGCGATCTCGATGCGCGCGAGCGGTTCGCCATCGACGCCGTGCACTGCCACCACTCCGTCGCTGATCTTCAGCGACTGCAGGGCGATGCCGCGAGGCACGAACGGAAGCGCCGCCCGGCTGATCCGGAAGGTGCTCCAGTTGCCGCCCCCCTCCCGATCGATCTGCAGCCGCAGCGCCGGCCGCTTGAGCTCGATCTGCTTGGCCTCGATGATGCCCTGCAGGAGCGGCGACGGGGCCAGCCACATGGTGAAGCTCTCGGCGCGGAAGAACGCCTCCCCTATCCCCGCGTCGGCAATGCGCGGCCGCTCGAACCTGACGTAGGGCGCCGGCAGCAGGCGCAGGTTGACGTCGCCGCCGACCCGCACCTCGCGGCCGAGCATGCGCGACGCCTCCTCCTCGAACAGGCCGCGGTAGCTGTTCCAGTCGACCGCATACGGCACCGCGAACAGCGCCGCGAGCAGCGCGACGATCAGACCGGCGATCCAGAGGAGCGCGCCGTTCATGCCCTTTCAACTCCGCAACGGTCGAGTGAACCGCATCAGGCCTCATCCGGACCGTCATGCACCGTGGCGCCCTCTCAGGCACCGCCTGAGCCTGTGCTTCAACCCCAAGTGCACGCCGGCGTTCCGCGGATGGTTATCGCACACGGCGCAAAAACTTGGGACACCTTTGAGGGCCGGAGCCGCAGGAAGCCGCGCAACAGGCTGTGCGCGGCTGCCGCAGGCACCGGAATTGCCGTTTTCGGCGTGCTATATTCAAGTCATGCAGCCGAATCGAAAGCACGAGACGGCGGAACGAGCCCAGTCTGCGGGCTCCCCGCGCGAAACAGGGCCCTCGGCAACGGCCGCGCTGCCCATCTCCCAGCGCGCGCTGAGGGCCGCCGAGCCGCCCTACCTCGCCGGGCTGAACCCGGCACAGCGGGCGGCGGTCGAGGCTCTGGACGGTCCCGTTCTGGTGCTGGCCGGCGCCGGCACGGGCAAGACGCGGGTCCTGACGACGCGCATCGCCCACATTCTCGCCTCCGGGCGCGCCCGCGGCGGCCAGATCCTCGCCGTCACCTTCACCAACAAGGCGGCGCGGGAGATGAAGGACAGGGTCGGCCAGCTCATCGGCGGCGCCGTCGAGGGCATGCCATGGCTCGGCACCTTCCATTCGATCGGCGCCAGGATCCTGCGCCGCCACGCCGAGCTCGTCGGGCTGAAGAGCGGGTTCACGATCCTCGATACCGACGACCAGATCCGTCTCATGAAACAGGTCATCGAGGCGGCCGGCATCGACAAGGACCGCTGGCCGGCACGCCAGCTCGCGGCCCTGATCGACGGCTGGAAGAACCGGGGCCTGTCGCCCGCCCAAGTTCCGGCGGGCGAGGATTTTGCTTTCGCCAACGGCAAGGGTGCTGCCCTTTATGCCGCCTATCAGAAGCGGCTGAAGGAGCTCAACGCCGTCGACTTCGGCGACCTGCTGCTCGAGGGCCTGAGACTTCTGCGCGAGCACCCCGACGTGCTGGCCGACTACCAGCGCCGGTTCCGGTTCATCCTGGTCGACGAGTACCAGGACACCAACGTCGCCCAGTACATGTGGCTGCGCCTGCTCGCCCAGGGCTCGCCCAACCTGTGCTGCGTCGGCGACGACGACCAGTCGATCTACGGCTGGCGCGGGGCCGAGGTCGAGAACATCCTGCGCTTCGAGAAAGATTTCCCCGGCGCCACCGTGATCCGGCTGGAGCGGAACTACCGCTCGACCGGGCATATCCTCGCCGCCGCCTCCGGGCTGATCGCGCACAACCGCGGACGGCTCGGAAAGACGCTGCAGACCGAGGACGATCTCGGCGAGAAGGTGACGGTCACGGGCATTTGGGACGACGAGGAGGAGGCGCGCATCATCGGCGACCGGATCGAGGAGCTCCGGCGCAACGGCCAGGCGCTCGACGGCATCGCCATCCTGGTGCGCGCCTCGTTCCAGATGCGCGCATTCGAGGACCGTTTCGTGACGCTGGGACTGCCTTACCGGGTCATCGGCGGCCCGCGGTTCTACGAGCGCCAGGAGATCAAGGACGCCATCGCCTACCTGGAGGTGACGCTCAATCCGGCCAACGACCTCAAGCTCGAGCGCATCGTCAACGTGCCGAAACGCGGGCTGGGAGACACCTCGCTGAAGCGCATCCATGCGCTCGCCCGCGCGCTCGATGTGCCGCTCTACCAGGCTGCGCGCGAGATCACCGAGACCGAGGAGATCGCCGGCAAAGCGCGCAAGTCGTTGGCCGGGCTCATCGCCTCGTTCGAGCGCTGGCGGGGGCTCGCGGGATCGATGAAGCACACCGAGCTCGCCGAGCTGATCCTCGACGAGTCCGGCTACACGGCCATGTGGCAGCAGGACAAGTCGCCCCAGGCCCAGTCGCGGCTCGAGAACCTCAAGGAGCTGATCCGCTTCATGCACGAGTTCGAGTCGCTCGCCGGCTTCCTCGAGCACGTGTCGCTGGTGATGGATACGGACCAGGCCGACGCCGGCGACCGCGTCTCGCTGATGACGCTGCACGCCGCCAAGGGGCTCGAGTTCGACACGGTCTTCCTGCCCGGCTGGGAGGAGGGCCTGTTTCCCCATCAGCGCAGCCTCGACGAGAACGGCCAGGCCGGCCTCGAGGAGGAGCGGCGCCTCGCCTATGTCGGCCTGACCCGGGCCAAGCGGCGGGCGCAGATCTCGTTCACGCAGAACCGCCGCACGCGCGGCCTCTATCAGCCGGCGATACCGTCGCGGTTCGTAGACGAGCTGCCGCCGGGGCACGTCGACGTGGTCGAAGCCCCGAGCCCGTTCGGCGGCGCCTACGCCGGTTTCGGCCGGGCTGCCAACCCCTATGGCCGCAGCCGCTTCGACGAGCCCGCCGCAAGCTTCCGGGCAGGCTATCAGACCCCCGGCTGGCAACGGGCGCAGCAGCGCTCGAAAGAGGGCCATCAGGCAAGGCGCGGGTCGCTGATGATCGAGGGCGAGCTCATCGCCTCGTCCACAGGACAGCCGTCGCCGTTCCGGCCGGGGGAGCGCGTTTTTCACCAGAAGTTCGGCTATGGCCAGGTCGCCGAGGTCGATGGCAACAAGCTGACGGTCGATTTCGACAAGGCCGGGCGCAAGCGCGTGGTGGACAGCTTCCTCGACCGCGCCTGAGTGCTAGCGAATGGCGAAATAGCGAGTAGCGAATAGCGAATTGCAGGTTGGTGACTGGCCACTACGGTTCCCCTCATCGCTCGCCGTTCTCCCTCTCGCCCCAGTCGCTATTCGCTAAGAAAAATCAGTGGTCGAATGACACAATTCGACCATTTCAGCGGCGGATGGTCGCTGCGGATTTCAGTCGAGGGGAGTTCAGTATGGTGTTCAACCGCAAGCCCGAACCAAGGTCCGGCGGGATCGACGCTCTGCAGATCAAGACGATGGATCACGCGACCGGCACACCGACGCCGACCCCCATGCGGTCCAACGGCATGTCGGGGACGTCCGGGCAGGATGCCGGCGAGTCCGTGATCGGCAACGACCTCACGATCGAAGGGCAGGCGATCACGATCCGCTGTCAAGGCTCGCTGCGCGTCAACGGCAACATCCAGGCCGACCTGCACAGCATGAAATTGACCGTCGGCGAGGAAGCGATCATCAGCGGCACCATCGCTGCCGAGACGGTCGATGTCTACGGCAGGGTCCAGGGCGCCATACTGGGCTCGCGGGTGGTGCTCCATGCCAGCGCCGTGGTCGAGGGCGATATTCACAGCCAGGCGCTGGCCATCGACCAGGGCGCCAGCTTCGATGGGCGTTCCCGGAAAGTGAAGGACCAGTCCGAGATCGCGCCGCAGCTCACCTCGCCCGGCAGCTCCGCCCGGGCCAACGGCTGACGGCTCGAGCAGGCGATTCGAGCTTAGCCCGTCCTTTCGACGCGGCCGCCCCGCCGGGGCGGCCAGACTCGGCTCGGACGGGGGGCGGCCGATGAATGTCAGGGCGGGACGCTAGATCTGCCGGCGCCTGGCGACCATGGCGGCGAACTTGTCGTACTCCTCCTCCTTGACCGTGTACGAATGGTCGTCGTCGGGGAACGTGCCCTCCTTCACCTCCGCGATGTACTGGCGGATGCCGGCCACGGCGACCTCGGTCAGCCGGGCGTAACGCTTGGTGAACTTCGGCTTGAAGTCGGTGAACACGCCGAGGAGATCGTGGCAAAGCAGGATCTGGCCGTCGGTGCCGACGCCGGCGCCGATGCCGATGGTCGGGATCGTGAGCTGCTCCGAGATCAGTCTCGCGATGCTCGCCGGCACCGCCTCGAACTCCAGCATGAAGCAGCCCGCATCCTCGATCGCCAGCGCGTCCTCTAGGATTTTCATGGCCGCGTCGGCCGTCCGCCCCTGAATCCTGAAGCCGCCGAACATGGCGATGGTGTGCGGGGTGAGGCCGATGTGCGAGGCCGTCGGAATGCCGGCATCGACCAGCGCCTTCAGGATGTGCGCCTGACTCTTGCCTCCCTGAGGCTTCACCGCATCCGATCCCGCCTCCTGCATGAACCGCGTGGCGTTGACCAGCGCCCGGTCGATCGTGTTGTAGCTCTGATATGGCATGCAGCCGAGCACGAAGGTGTTGCTCGCCCCGCGCCGGATCGCCTGGGCATGCATCACCATCATGTCCATGGTCGCGGGGATCGTCGAGCTGTGGCCGTGCGCGATC
This sequence comes from Hyphomicrobiaceae bacterium, assembly GCA_023384095.1. Lineage (GTDB taxonomy): Bacteria > Pseudomonadota > Alphaproteobacteria > Rhizobiales > Hyphomicrobiaceae > ZC4RG25. The sequence goes on along the minus strand of JAHDXT010000020.1, from coordinate 9,262 downwards.
ATGGCCAGGCTGTCGCCCACCACCGCGACATCGACGCCGGCCATCTCCGCCCACTTGGCCGAGGTGTAGTCGGGCACCGACATGTAGACCATCTTCTCGCCGGTGTGCTTGGAGTCGCGGATCTCCGCTATCGTCCGCTTCTTGCGCTCCGCCGCGGCCGGCGTTCCGGGTGTCTCCTGGGCCATGTGCGATTCCTCCCCGCGGCGCTTGCCATCTGATATATCTGAGCCGATGCTAGTGAGTGCGCAGCCCGCCGGTCAAGCCGCGGCTGCGCAGAAGTACCCCCACTCGGAACGGAGGGAAACCCTCGCGCATGTCCCTGACCTATTGGCCGGAGCTTCTGCTCTTCATGGCCGCTGTGCTGCTGGTTGCGCTTTACGGACTGACGGTGAGCGGGCATTTTCCGATCGAGCACCGCGCGGAGCGGTTGAAGAGCGCCTCGGGCGCAACGCTGATGTGGGGCACCATGACGGCCGCCGCGATCGCGGGTCTGATCGCCGTCGCGTTCGCCTGGCGCCTCATCCCCTGGTATGCGGCTGTGATCGGCGGCGGCGGCATGCTGCTGTTCGCGCCGCTGCTGCTGCAGCCGCTACCGGACAGCTTCGTCAACGGCCGCCGGGGGCTCGTCGCGTTTGCGGGTGCGTCCGCGCTGCTGGCGATAGCCATGTGGCGCATCGCCGGTTGAGCCCGAGGAGGAAAGGCGCGTGTACGAGCACATTCTGGTCGCGACGGACGGCTCGGAGCTTTCGGCAGCCGCCATTCGGCACGCCGTCGGCTTGGCGAAGGCACTACAGGCCAGGGTCACGGCGCTGACCGTCATCAGGCCATGGCACACCGTGGCGCCGGGAGAGATCATGGTCGCCTTCCCGGAGTCGGAATACCGGAAGGGAGCAGAAGCCGCTGCCGTGAAATACCTGGGCGTCGCCGCTGATGCGGCAAAGGCCGCGGGGGCGTCCTGCGAAACCCGATCAATGGAGCATGACCAGCCCTGGCGGGCCATCATCTCCGCCGCCGAGGCGGACGGGTGCGATCTGATCGTCATGGCCTCCCACGGCCGCACGGGTTTGGCGGCGCTGTTCCTCGGCAGCGAGACGCAGAAGGTGCTGACGCACGGCACGATCCCCGTGCTCGTGTGCCGCTGAGCCAGCGGCGCGGCCCTCACAACGGCCAGACGACGAGGATCATCGGCACGGCGACGGCGACGATCACGACCTCGAGCGGAAGCCCCATCCGCCAGTAGTCGCCGAAGCGGTAGCCGCCGGGCTCGAGAATCAGCGCGTTGTTCTGGTGCCCGATGGGGGTCAGGAACGCCGAGGACGAGCCGACTGCCACGGCCATCAGGAACGGGTCGGGACTGGCGCCGAGCTGCGCCGCCATGCTGACGCCGATCGGGGCCATGACGAGCGCCGTCGCGCTGTTGTTGATGACGTCCGACAGGGTCATGGTCACGACCAGCAGGACCAGCAGCGCCCAGGCCGGCCCCATGTCGCTGACGATCGACAGCAGGCCGTTGGCGACGAGCGTCGCCGTGCCGGTGGCCTCGAGCGCGGCGCCGACGGGGAACATGGCCCCGATCAGCACGATGACGGGCCAGTCGATCGCGCCGTAGGCCTCGTCGAGCTTCAGCACGCCGGTCGCCGCCATCAGGGCCGCCGCTCCGATGAACGCCACCTGCACCGGCAGGAGCCCGAGCAGCGTGACGGCGATGGCGCCCACGAACAGACTGCTGGCCATGATCAGGCGAGGCGGCCGGCCGATGCCCACTGTCCGCTCGGCCAGCGGCAGACACTGCAGCTCGGAGAGCGTCTCGGCCATGGAATCCGCAGGACCGTGCAGCAGGACGACGTCGCCGGAGCGAAATCGCACGTCCTTGAGTCGGGCGCTGATCCTGCGGCCATGGCGCGAGATCGCCAGCAGGTTGACGCCGTGGGCCGATCGCAGGTGGAGCGACGCCGGAGAGTGCTGGATGATCCTCGATCCCGGCGCGACGATCGCCTCCACGATGCCGATATTCTCCGGCTTGAGCGGCACCGGACCCGTCTCCTTGCTGCCGACGAGGGAGAAACCCGCATCGTCGATCACGGTCTTGAGCGCATCGGGGTTGCCTTCCAGGATCAGGACGTCGCCGGGCCGGATCGGCTCATCGTCGCGAGGCGCAGCGTCCCGGGACTCTCCGCGAACCAGGGCGACGACGAACACCTCTCCCTCCGCCGGGCTCACGACCGCGCCGATCGTGCGACCGATGGCCCTGGAGCCTTCGTCCGCGCGCACCTCGGTGATGTAGTCCTCGATCTTCAAGGCGGCTTCCGCTCCCAATGCCCGCCGCCGGTCGCTGGGGATGAGCCGCCAGCCGAACATCATCATGAAAGCGATGCCGGCGACCGCGACCGCGACGCCGACCGGCGCGAAATCGAACATGGCGTAAGGCCGGCCCACCGAATCCTGCCGGAACGTCGACACGATGATGTTGGGGGGCGTGCCGATAAGCGTCGTGAGGCCGCCCAGCAGCGAGCCGAACGCCAGCGGCATCAGGATGATGGCAGGGGAGAAGTTCTCGCGGTAGGCCGTGCGCATGGCGACGGGCAGCATGAGGGCAAGCGCCCCGACGTTGTTCATGAACGACGAGAGGACGGCGATGATGATCGTCTGACCGGTGAGCTGCATGGCCGGGCGGCCCTTCAGCGGCGCCAGCAGCCTGAGGACGACATCGACGATGCCGGCGTTCTGCAGGCCGCGGCTGAGGATGAGCACGCCGATCACCGTCAGCACGGCCGGATGGCCGAAGCCCAGGAACGCCTGCTGCGGCGGGACGAGCCCCGTCAACACGACGGCGAGCAACGCGAACACCGACACCAGGTCGTACCGCCACCGGCCCCACACGAACAGGATGATCGTGGCAACGACGATCGCGGACGCGGTGATCTGCTCGACCGACATCGGCAAGCCGACCTTCCTCTGCTCGGGCTGCGCGATGGCGGGGGCTGACGCGCCGGCGGGGCAACAGTATTCCAACCTGTCGGACGCACCGGACAGGCATCCGTTCCCGCGTTATGCACCTGCTGAATTGCCGCGCTGGCCCCCGCGGCGGTTGACACGGGGCACGGCTCACTGCATCTACCGGCCAAGTGCGGCGATCCTTCCGCCGCCATTCCGAGCAACGGATCAGCAATGGACGTACCCAGTAGCCGTCCCTTCGGGGACACCGACCGGAACGCGACAATGCAGCCCGCCGGGGCTGCCATGCGCTGCAAGGTACGGCTGCTCGTGTCGGCTCTGAGGGCCCGCCGCTTCTAGGCCCCTCGCAGTCCGCCACCGGCTGCCCGCACCAGGGCGGCCGTGAGGAGGCGGACATGAACCAGGAAGTCTTCCACGATCGGGACCTTCTTGCCGCGGCCGCGGGCGGCCCGGTCGAGCTGGCGCCGGCGATCATGGATCGCCTGCAGGCGGGCGACACGGATTCGATCCTGACCTGGTTCGAGGATCAGCACTCTGCCGACATCGCCGGCCTGCTGGCGAGCCTGCCGCCCGGTGCGTCGGGCAGGCTGCTGCGCCTGCTGCCGCTCGACGAGCGCGCCGACGTGTTCGGCTATCTCGACTCCGACGACCAGATCGAGATCGGGCGCGCGCTCGGCCGGCGCGAGTTCGCCAGGATCGTCTCTGAGATGTCGCCCGACGAGCGGGCCGACCTTTTCAACCGACTGCCGCACGAGCAGCAGGAGACGCTGCTGCCTGCGCTGGCGCAGGCGGAGCGGGAGGACATCCGCAGACTGGCGTCCTACCCGGAGGGTACGGCGGGCGCGGTGATGACGTCGGACTACGCGACGCTGCCGCCGCACCTGACCGCGCGCGAGGCCATCGAGAGCCTGCGCCTCGCGGCCCCGGACAAGGAGACGATCTATAACGCCTACGTGGTCGACGAGGCGCGGCGTCTCGCCGGCGTCCTGTCGCTGCGCGACCTGATCCTGGCCGAGCCGACCGCCAAAATCGCCGACATCATGGACACCAACGTCATCCACGCCCGCGCCGAGGACAGCCGGGCGGAGGTGGCGCGCCTGGTCGCGAAATACGACCTCATCGCCCTGCCGATCATCAACGGCGGCGATGCGCTGGTCGGCATCGTCACGCAGGACGACGCCATGGACGTCGCCGAGGAGGAGGCCACCAAGGACTTCCACAAGGTCGGCACCGTCGGCGCGCTGGCCACCAGCCTCAAGGACGCCAGCATCGGGCTGCTCTACCGCAAGCGGATCACGTGGCTGGTGCTGCTGGTGTTCTTCAACATCTTCTCCGGCGCGGGGCTGGCGCTGTTCGAGAGGACGATCGTGGCGCACGTGGCGCTGGTGTTCTTCCTGCCGCTGCTGATCGCCGGCGGCGGCAATGCCGGCGCGCAAGCCTCCACCCTGATGGTGCGTGCGCTGGCGACAGGCGACGTGCGGCTTGCCGACTGGGGACAGATGCTGGGGCGGGAGCTGCTCGTCGCCGCCGCGCTCGGACTGACGATGGCGGCGGCCGTGGCCGGCATCGGCGCGGTCCGCGGCGGGCCTCAGATCGCGCTGGTCGTGGCTGCGACCATGGTGCTGGTCGTCATCACCGGCAGCATCGTGGGGATGTCGCTGCCGTTCCTGCTGAGCCGGTTCAAGCTCGACCCGGCCTCGGCCAGCGCGCCGCTCATCACCTCGATCGCGGACGTGGCGGGCGTCGTCATATATCTCGGCATCGCCACCGCCGTTCTCATGGCCTGACGAGCCCGAACCCCTCCGCGCGCACGAGGAGCTGGGGGCCGAGGTCGCGGAGCGAGGCGGCGCCGAGCAGGAAGAGCGTGCGCTCGGTCTCCTCGCGCAGGATGCCGAGCGCCTTCGCGACGCCGGCCTCGCCGGCGGCCGAGAGGCCGTAGAGCGGCGCGCGGCCGACCATCACCGCATCGGCGCCGAGCGCCAGCGCCTTGACCACGTCGGTGCCGCGCCGGATGCCGCCGTCGATCAGGATGGTCAGCCCGCTGCCGACCGCCTTGCGCGCGTCCGGGAGCACGTCGAGCGGCGCGACGGCCCAGTCGAGCTGCCGCCCGCCGTGGTTGGAGATGACGACGCCGTCGGCGCCAATCTCCGCCGCGCGGGTCACGTCCCCGGCGCTGAGCACGCCCTTGACGATCAGCGTGCGCGGCCAGAGCTTGCGGATCTCCGCGATCGTCTCCCAGCTCATGTCGCGCTGCATGTTCGATCGCACCCAGTAGGCACTGTCGAAGAAGCTGCGCCGGTCCGAGGGCACGAACCCGATGATGTTCTCGAAGCTCGGCATGCCCTGAGGCAGCAGCGTCGAGGCGAGCCAGCGCAGGTGCCAGGCGGCATCGAGCACCGAGCCCAGCGACAGCGACTTCGGGCTCGAGCGCGTCCGTCGCTCCCATTCGCGATTGCCGTACATCTGGCAGTCGGTGGTGACGATCAGGGCCTCGCAGCCGCAACGCTGCGCACGCCCGATCAGCTCGCGGTGCACGTCGGGAGGGCCGAACACGTAGAGCTGCCACCAGTGCCTGAGGCCGCGCACAGCCGCCACGGCCTCCATCGTCTCGTTCGACATCGTGCTCTGCGCGAACGGCAGACCGGCCGCCGCCGCTGCGCGTGCGAGCATCACGTCGGCTCCGGCGATGAAGATGCCGTTGAGGCCGGTCGGCGCCACGACGATCGGCACCGGCACCTCCGCGCCGAACAGCGGTCTGGCGGTATCGATCCGTGAGGTATCGACGAGTGTTCGCGGCAGGAACCGCCACTCGGCGAAGGTGGTGCGGTTGCGCGCCAGCGTCGCCTCCTCCTCGGCGCCGCCTTCCAGATACTCGAGCGCGAAGCCGGGCAGGCGCTTGCGCGCCATGGCGCGCAGGTCGGCGATGGTGACCGCCCGCTGGAGCTGCGGCCCCGAGTAGAGGCGTCGGCCGGGCACCTCAGCGTCGCCGCGCATATCGATGCCAGGCCCCCTGGAGTCTGTTCGGCTGAGATTGAAACAGGTGCGACGACACTTCTCTCCTCCCCCTTGCGGGGTCGGAGAGCCCGGGTTCGGACGTTGCATTCGTGGCCCCACCCCACCCGCGCGGCTTTCGCCGCGCCGCCCTCCCCGTCAAGGGGAGGACATCGTATCGCCACCCGATGACCCTCACCCTAGCCCTCTCCCGCTGGAAAGGGAGAATAGGCTCATCCCGGACCAGGGAGCGAAGCGACTGCCGATCCGGCAGCAGGGGATCAAGCGTGAGATTCACAACACCAACCAGCCCCACGGATCAGACCGTGCTCGCATCCATGCGGATCAGCGCCAGCCCGCTGTGAGGATCGTGCACGCGGCGCAGGAAGGCCGGCGTCTCGCTCAGCACCACCTCCAGGGTCGGCCGCACGTGCGCCCCCAGCAGATGGCCGCCGATGGTGGAGCCGCCGCGGCGACCGAGCACCGTGTGCAGGTGCAGCTTGGGCCTGTCGTGCTGATCGAGCGAGATGTCGCCGTTGAGCGAGAGCACCTCGATCTGCTCGTCGACCGGGATCTCCTCGTAAGCTTTCGTCTCCCAGTCGAAGAACGCCAGCCTCGCATCGCGGAAGGCGCCGATCGCGGTGACGCTGGCCGCCGAAAGGCTCTCCTCCTCGGCCAGCCTCTGCAGCGAGCCGCAAACCTCGTCTCCCGACTCGAGCACCGCCACGTAGATGCGCTGGCCGGCTGCCTGGTGAACGAGCTTTCTCTGCATGGGACCTCCGGAAAGGCTGGGACCGTGCGGGCGGATGCGCCGGCTGCTGCCCTCCCAACGAGAGCCCGATCGAATGGTTCCGGCAGACGACCAGACGAGGCATCGCTACGAGCGGGCGGCGGACAGGGAACTATCACGTTGCAGTGCCGGTTGATCCTCGTGTGCGCGGCAGCATCCAAACCGCCAGCCCTGCGTCCGCGCGATCCGCTCGGCCCTAGCGTCCAGGAGAAACCGATGGCCACGACCGCCGCCGATATGCTCATCGACACGCTGATCGATTGGGACGTGGAAGTGATTTTCGGAATGCCGGGCGACGGCATCAACGGCATCATGGAGGCGCTGCGCCAGAAGCAGGACAAGATACGGTTCATCCAGATCCGCCACGAGGAGGCTGCCGCCTTCATGGCGTGCGGATACGCCAAGTTCACCGGCAAGCTCGGCGTCTGCCTCGCCACGTCCGGGCCCGGAGGCATTCACCTGCTCAACGGGCTCTACGACGCCAAGCTCGACAACCAGCCGGTGCTCGCGATCACCGGGCTGCCCTATCACGACCTTCTCAATACGCAGACGCAGCAGGACGTCGGCCTCGATCGCCTCTACGCCGACGTCAGCGTCTACAACGCCCGCATCATGAGCCCGGCGCACGTGCGCAACGTGACCGAGCTCGCCTGCCGGACGGCGCTCGCCTACCGCGGCGTCTCACATGTCACGATGCCGGTCGATCTGCAGTCGCTGCCCATGTCATCGGCGCACCGCTCGGAGCGCAACGTTCCTCTGCACGCGGCCGACCTGATGGCCGAGAGCGCCCACATGGCCTCCGCGGAGGAGATGGCAGCCGCCGCCCAGATCCTCAATGCCGGCAGCAACATCGCCATCCTGGCGGGTCGCGGCGCGATCAACGCCCGCGACGAGGTGATCGCGGTTGCCGAGAAGCTCTGTGCGCCGATCGTCAAGCCGCTGCTCGGCAAGGGCGTCGTCCCCGACGACCACCCGCTGACGACCGGGGGCGTGGGACTGCTCGGAACGGCGCCGTCCCAGGACGCGCTGGAGAGTTGCGACACGCTGTTCGTCATCGGGTCGAGCTTCCCTTACATCGAATTCTACCCGACTCCCGGCAAAGCGCGATGCGTGCAGATCGAGATCGACCCCAAGCGGATCGGACTGCGCTATCCCGTGGACGCGGCGCTCGTCGGCGACTCGGCCACCGTGCTGCGGAGCCTGCTGCCACAGCTCCACCAGAAGCAGGACCGCTCGTTCCTCGACACGGCGCAGAAGGGGATGAAGTCCTGGCGCAAGCTGATGGAGGAGCGCGGCACGCGCACCGACAAGCCGATGAAGCCGCAGGTGGTGGCGCACGAGCTCAACAAGCTGCTCAGCGAAAAGGCCATCCTGACCACCGACTCCGGCACCGTCACCACCTGGATCGCGCGCCACGTCGACATGCGCGGCGACATGATGTTCTCGTGCTCGGGGATGCTCGCCACCATGGCCTGCGGGCTGCCCTACGCCAACGCCGCCGCGCTCGCCTTCCCGGGCCGGCAGGTCGTGGCCTTCGTCGGCGACGGCGCGCTGACCATGCTGATGGGCGAGCTTGCGACCGCGGTGAAGTACTGCCTCGACGTCAAGATCATCGTCATCAAGAACAACTCGCTCGGCCAGATCAAGTGGGAGCAGATGGTGTTTCTCGGCAACCCCGAGTACGGCTGCGAGCTGCAGCCGATCGACTTCGCGACGGTCGCGCGCGGCTTCGGCGTCGCCAGCTTCATCATCGACGACGCGGCCGACTGCGCCGATATCCTGCGCGATGCGCTGTCGACCGCCGGGCCTGTCCTGGTCGAGGCAGTCGTCGATCCGCACGAGCCGCCGATGCCGCCGCGCGTCAGCCTCAAGCAGGCCGCGAAGTTCGCCCATGCGCTCGCCAGCGGCACGCCGAATGCCGGCAGGATCGCGCTGACCGTCGCCTCGGACAGGGTGCGCGAGATGGTCTGAGAGCAGCCTGTCTGCCACCGCAGGCAAAGGAGCCGTCATGGTCGATGTCCCGCGAGCCGAGCACGCCGACCCGCTCGTCACTGAGATCACGCTCGCCGGCAGCGGCCGGGTGGAGAGCGAGTTCGAGCTGCCGGCGCACTTCTCCGCCGACCGGCTGGCGCGCGATCTCAGGCAGGAGCTCGAAGGAGAGGTCAGGTTCGACAGCGGCAGCCGCGCGCTCTACGCAACGGACGCCTCCAACTACCGCCAGGTGCCTGTCGGAGTGGTGGTGCCGCGAACCGTGGCCGACGTCGAGCGTGCGATGGCGGTCTGCCGCCGCCACGGCGCGCCCATCCTGCCGCGGGGCGGCGGCACCAGCCTCGCCGGCGAGGCCACCAACAGGGCCGTGGTGCTCGATTTCTCGAAATACTTGAACCGTATGGTCGAGATCGATCCCGGGCGCCGGCTGGCGCGCGTCGAGCCCGGCTGCATCCTCGATACGCTGCGCAACGCGGCGCGCGGGCATGGCCTCACCTTCGGCCCCGATCCGGCGACCCACGTCAGCAACACGCTCGG
>JAHDXT010000090.1 GCA_023384095.1 Hyphomicrobiaceae bacterium | reverse complement strand
GACGATTACTTGGTGAGCCTGATCACGCGCACGTAGCGTTCACCCGATTCCCCTGGGCCGGCGGGAGCCGCGGCCCGGCGGAGCGCCAGCCGGGACCCGCGTCGGTCCCGCCGCAGAGCACCTCAGCGCTCCTCCTCGACCTCTCCCACCGTGCCCAGGATGCCGGAGACGTCGCCGCCGTCCTCCTCCTCGGGCTCGATGAAGGGCTCCTCGTCCTCGGCAACGATGGCCTCGTCGCCGCCCTCGAGGTCTGCCAGCGCCTCCTCGCCCTCCACCAACGGCACATCACCCGCCGCCGCTTGTTCCTCTACAATCGGCTCGGGCTTCTTGGGCCTGCGGACGGCCTTGTCCTCGGCCGGGACAACGGCCTGCGGAGCGGTGGCGAGCCTGTACACCGACTGGCAGATCGGGCACACGATCGGGTCCCGGCTCAGATCGTAGAAGCGGGCGCCGCATTCCGGGTTCTGGCAGGTGCGCTTCGTGCCGCGCGCTGCTTTGGTCGCCATCGCGAAATCCTCGATGTTCACGTCGGAAATTTCGCTGCGGTCTGCCATGCGCGGCAGACCTTGTCAAAAGCAAATGCGGGGCCTGCCGACGTGCCGCGGTTGACAGTCTCGGGCCGCGCAGGCTCTAACTGCCGCCATCCTTGCCGGGCTCCTGGCCGGCGATCGATGAACCACCTTGCCGGCCGGCTCGCCGCTGATGACAGCTCCAGCTCCCCGCCCGCTTTCCGCCGTGTCGCCGGCAGGTCCGCTCAGCGGCAGGTGCCGCGTGCCCGGTGACAAGTCGATCTCCCATCGCGCCCTGATTTTCGGAGCGCTGGCGATCGGGCGAACGCGGATCGGCGACCTGCTCGAGGCCGAGGACGTGCTCAATACGGCCGCCGTCGTGACGGCGCTCGGCGCCCCCGCGCGCAAGGCCGGCGTGGTCTGGGAAGTGCTGGGCCGCGGCGTCGGCGGCCTCTGCCAGCCCTCGGGGCCGCTGGACTTCGGCAACTCCGGGACCGGCACCCGGCTGATGATGGGTGTCATCTCCGGCCATCCGATTACCGTTCGGCTGACCGGCGACGCGTCGCTGTCCCGCCGGCCCATGAGCAGGGTGCTGCGGCCGCTGCAGCAGATGGGGCTCGAGGTGCTGGAGGACAAGGAGACGCTGCCTCTCACCATCCGCGGCACGCGCGACCTGGTGCCGATCGAGTACGCACTGCCGGTGCCGTCGGCCCAGGTCAAGAGCGCCATCCTCATCGCCGGGCTCGCGGCCGCGGGCGAGACGACCGTCATCGAGCGGGAGCCGACGCGCGACCACACGGAACGCATGCTGCGCTATTTCGGCGCCGATGTGCGCTCGGTGCGCGGCGGCGGGCTGACACGCATCACCGTCAAGGGGGACGCAGAGCTCGAGGGGCGAGACGTGGCAGTGCCCGGCGATCCGAGCTCGGCGGCTTTCATCGCTGCGGCAGCTCTGATCGTCCCCGGCTCGGAGGTGACGATCGAGGGCGTGCTGGTCAACCCGACACGTACCGGATTCTATGAGACGCTGCGGGAAATGGGCGGCGATGTCGCGTTCCTGAACGCCCGGGAGGAGGGCGGTGAGCCTGTCGCCGACATCAGGGTGCGCGCCTCGAAGCTGACCGGGGTGCGGGTGCCTCCGGAGCGGGCGCCGAGCATGATCGACGAGTACCCGGTCCTGGCTGTCGTGGCTGCATTTGCGCAAGGGCGCACGCAGATGGACGGCCTGGCGGAGCTCAAGGTCAAGGAAAGCGACCGGCTGGCGGCGACCGCGGCGGGGCTCGCGGCGAACGGCGTCGAGGCGGCGGTGAACGGCGACAGGCTCGTCGTCGAGGGGACCGGGACAGTGGAGGGCGGCGGCCTGGTGGCCACTCACCTCGACCATCGCATCGCCATGTCCTTCCTGACCATGGGGTTGGCAAGCAGGCAGCCGGTCGCAGTCGATGACTCGGCGATGATCGCGACCAGCTTTCCCGAGTTTCGAGGACTGATGGAGTTGCTGGGCGCGAGGTTCACGTGAGCGTCCATGTCCCTCTCCCGCGCGGGGTCACGGGGGTCGGATCACGGGGTCAGCCCCGCCGGGTCTGACACCATGCGGATGGGTCAAGGCGGAGCGGAAATCGGGACCTCGGGTTTTGGATGGGAGCTGTGCTGGACACCTTACGTAAACCTCCCGCGTCCGTCCCGCGCTCTGGGCGGGAGCGCTCATGGCGAGCCGGTGACGTGTCATGATCGTCGCGATCGACGGCCCGGCGGCCTCCGGAAAGGGCACTCTCGGCAAGCGTATTGCGGAGCACTTCGGCTTCGCGCATCTAGACACCGGGCTCCTCTACCGGGCCGTGGCTCGCGATGTGCTTGCGCGGGGGGCCGCCCTCGAGAACGAGATGGTGGCCATCGACTGCGCGCGCTCACTGGACCCCGCGAGCCTCGCCGACCCGGTTCTGCGCCAGGCGGGCATCGGGGAGGCGGCCTCGATCGTGGCGCGGATCGAGGAGGTCCGAACGGCGCTGCTGCAGTTCCAGCGCGAGTTCGCCCTCCGCAAGCCGGGGGCAGTCCTCGACGGGCGCGATATCGGCACGGTGGTGTGCCCCGACGCGGACGTGAAGATCTTCGTCACGGCCCAGCCGGAGGTGCGCGCCCGGCGGCGGCACCTTGAACGCAGGGCGGCGGGAGATGATATAAGCTATCGCGAGGTGCTGAATCTGATCCGGCAGCGCGATGCGCGCGATGCCGGGCGCGCGAGCGCCCCGATGCGGCCGGCGAGCGACGCCGTATTGCTCGACACGACCAACTTGGATATAGAAACGGCATTCGACGCCGCCGTCGGACTGATCAAGAGGAAGATCGGCCAATAGGGCGCCCAGTTCTGGTGCGCCCCTAGTCCTGTTGGCGGGCAGACCCCTCTGCCGGCGGCTCGCAAGATCATCGATCGAATAACCCTGCGCGCTGACAGCGTCCAGCCGGGCACCAGCCGTGTGCCGGGCCGGATCCCCACAGATGCGCAATATATGCAAACCGGGCGGGCCTTGCCCGCCTCCAGAGGCAAAGGAAACTTGATGAGCACGCCCCAGGTCTCGAAAGAGCTGACCCCGTCGCGCGACGAGTTCGCGGCCATGCTGAACGAGACGTTGTCCAGCGAGGACACCTACGAGGGCAGCGTCGTTCGCGGCAAGGTCGTCTCGATCGAGAAGGATATGGCGGTGATCGATGTCGGCCTGAAGATGGAGGGCCGGGTCGCGCTGAGGGAGTTCGCCGCTCCCGGGAAGCCGTCGGAGCTGACGATCGGCGACGAGGTCGAGGTCTACCTGGAACGCATGGAGAACGCCCTCGGCGAGGCCGTGCTGAGCCGCGAGAAGGCGCGGCGCGAGGAGAGCTGGACGCGTCTCGAGAAGCAGTTCGAGAAGGGCGAGAAAGTCTCCGGCGTCATCTTCAACAAGGTCAAGGGCGGCTTCACGGTCGATCTCGAAGGCGCCGTGGCGTTCCTGCCGGGCAGCCAGGTGGATATCCGCCCGGTGCGCGACATCGGACCCTTGATGCACCAGCCCCTGCAGTTCCAGGTGCTCAAGATGGACCGCCGGCGCGGCAACATCGTCGTCTCCCGCCGCTCCGTTCTGGAGGAGACGCGCGCCGAGCAGCGCGCCGACATCGTGGCCCGGCTCGGGGAGGGTCAGGTCATCGAGGGTCTCGTCAAGAACATCACCGATTACGGCGCGTTCATCGACCTCGGCGGCATCGACGGCCTGCTGCACGTCACCGACATGGCCTGGCGGCGCGTCAATCACCCCTCCGAGATCGTCAACGTCGGCGACACGGTGAAGGTGCAGATCATCCGCATCAATCCGGAGACACAGCGCATCAGCCTCGGCATCAAGCAGCTCCAGGCGGACCCGTGGGAGGGCATCGAGGCCAAGTACCCGGTCGGCGCCCGCTTCAACGGCACGGTCACGAACATCGCCGACTACGGCGCCTTCGTAGAGCTCGAGCCCGGCGTCGAGGGCCTCATCCACGTCTCCGAGATGAGCTGGACCAAGAAGAATGTCCACCCCGGCAAGATCGTCTCGACGAGCCAGCAGGTGGAGGTCCAGATCCTCGAGGTCGATCCCAACAAGCGGCGCATCAGCCTCGGCCTGAAGCAGACCCAGGAGAACCCCTGGGAGTCGTTCCTCGCACAGCACCCCAAGGGGTCGTTGGTCGAGGGCCCGATCCGCAACATCACCGAGTTCGGGCTGTTCATCGGGCTCGACGGCGGCGTCGATGGCATGGTGCACCTGTCGGACCTCGACTGGAACCGGCCGGGCGACGACGTCATCAAGGAGTACAAGAAGGGCGACATGGCCAAAGCCGTCGTCCTCGACGTCGACAGCCAGAAGGAGCGGATCTCGCTCGGCATCAAGCAGCTCGGCGGCGATCCTCTCGACACCATCGGCCGCTTCAAGAAGGGCGATCCGGTGACCTGCGAGGTGATCGCGGTGCAGGAGAACGGCATCGAGGTCAAGATTGCCGGCACCGACGTCACGAGCTTCATCAAGCGCTCGGACCTGTCGCGCGACCGTGCCGAGCAGCGGCCCGAGCGCTTCAACGTCGGCGACAAGGTGGATGCAGCTGTGCTGAGCGTCGACAAGGCGAGCCGCCGCATCTCCGTCTCGATCAAGCAGCTCGAGATCGCCGAGGAGAAGCACGCCGTGGCGCAGTATGGCTCCACCGACTCGGGCGCCTCGCTGGGCGACATCTTCAAGGCCGCCATCAAGAAGCGCGAGGACGAGACGAAGGACTGAGGCCGGCCCGGCGCCGGTCCACGAGGAGCGCGGCCCGCTGCCGTGCTCCTCTTCTTGCTCGATGTATCCGGTCGGGACATTGAACCGTGTCCCGCAGCGGCCTAATTTCTATTCCAGCCTGAAACCATGGCGCCGTTCGGGCGCGGGACGAGACATGACATGAGCCTGGACACCGAGGCAGTTCTCGACCGCCGCAGGGCGAAGCGCCAGCTCTCGTTCTGGCGCGTGCTGGCAGTGATCGCCCTGACGCTCGCGATCGGCGCATTCTTCCTGTCGGGGGAGGGCGGTCTCATCGACCGCCGCCAGATCGCCCGCGTCTCGATCGAGGGCATGATCACCGAGAACCGCGAGCTCCTGCGGCTCCTCGAACGGATCGGCGAGGCCAAGCACGTCGACGGCGTCATCGTCTATGTCAACAGCCCCGGGGGCACGACCACCGGCGGCGAGGCGATCTACGGGGCGCTGCGCCGGCTTGCGGAGAAGAAGCCGGTGGTCGCGCAATTCGGTACCGTCGCGGCCTCCGCGGCCTACATCGCCGGGCTCGGGACCGACTACATCGTGGCCCGCGGCAACTCGGTGACGGGCTCGGTCGGCGTCATCATGCAGTGGCCGGAGGTCTCCGGGCTGCTCGACAAGCTGGGCGTCAAGATGAACGAGGTGAAGAGCGGACCCTTGAAGGCCAATCCTTCGCCGTTCCAGCCGATGGACGAGTCCGGACGGGCGCTCGCCGAGGTGATGATCGCAGAGAGCCACAAGTGGTTCCTGAACCTCGTCAGCTCGCGGCGGCAGATCGATACGGGCGCGGTGCCCGGTCTCGAGCAGGGCCGCGTCTATTCGGGCCGGGAGGCATTGCAGCACAGCCTGGTCGACGAGATCGGCGGCGAGCCCGAGGCGGTCCGCTGGCTGCAGGGCCGCGGAGTGCAGAAGGACCTGAAGGTAGTCGACTGGACTCAAGGGCGCAGCGTCGACTGGCCGTTCGGCGGGGCCGTGTCCGGGCTCGTGCTCCATCTCACGGCGCAGATCGGCAGCGAGCTGGCCACGCTCGTATCCAGGAATGGCACGTTGGGCGGCTTCGGGCTTGACGGCCTCCTGTCGGTTTGGCAACCTTCTGAAAACTGATTAATTACAAGCACTTTTCCGTTCGGAGGGCGTCGTGATCAAGTCCGAGCTCATTCAGAAGATTGCCGCCGCCAATCCCCACCTCTATCACCGCGACGTCGAGCGGATCGTCAACGTCATCTTCGACGAGATCGTCAACGCGCTGGCGCGCGGCGATCGCGTGGAGCTGAGGGGCTTCGGCGCGTTCACGGTCAAGTACCGGGCGCCGCGGCAGGGCCGCAACCCACGCACGGGGGCGCCGGTGCCGGTGGAAGAGAAGTTCGTTCCATTCTTCAAGACGGGCAAGGAGCTGCGCGAGCGCCTCAACCAGCTCGCCGCACGCTAGTGTCCCGCACCAATCGCTTTATTCCCGTCATCCCGGACCAGGGAGCGA
>JAHDXT010000019.1 GCA_023384095.1 Hyphomicrobiaceae bacterium | reverse complement strand
ACGCTATAGCTCATTGCCCCGTATACTGATCCCGGACACCACTGGGTCAGACCCCCGATCAGCGTCGACGCCAGTGTTCCGCCTGGTCCCCTTTGCCCTTCCTTACCGTCATGGCCGCGAAGGCGGCCATCCACGCAACTCTCCACACCTGATCTGCGGCGTGTCGTGGATTCCCGCCTCCGCGGGAATGACGGTGTGGGTAGGCAGTGGGAATCGTTTCGTCATCGAGGGTCGGAGAAGCCGGTGAGCGGCTGACCCCGTCTGCACCGCTCTCTGATTCGACCCGCATGCGGCGGCGATTCCCTGGACGATGGGGTCGCGGGCGCTTAAGTGTGCGGCATGCCACAGGACGACGCGCGCGAGGCGCGGGAGCGGGGCGGGGCCGAGGAGCACCGCGACCCGCCGAGGACCGGTCCCGACGTCATCGCGTCCTATCTGAAATCGCTGCCGAGCTCGCCCGGCGTCTATCGCATGATCGACGGCAGGGGCGACGTGATCTACGTGGGTAAGGCGCGCAATCTACGGGCCCGCGTCTCCAACTACGCGCGCCTCAACGGCCACAGCAACCGCATCGCCCGCATGATCTCGGCGACAGTGGCGATGGAGTTCGTCACGCTCGCCACCGAGGCCGAGGCGCTGCTGCTCGAAGCCAACCTCATCAAGCGCTTCCGCCCCCGCTTCAACGTGCTGATGCGGGACGACAAGTCGTTCCCCTATATCCTGATCGCGCGCGACCACCGCGCCCCGCAGATTCTCAAGCACCGCGGCGCCCGCAGCCGCCGCGGCGAGTACTTCGGACCGTTCGCCTCGGCCGGGGCCGTCAACCGCACCGTCAACATGCTGCAACGGGCGTTCCTCCTGCGCTCCTGCTCGGACGCGGTGTTCGAGACGCGCACGCGGCCCTGCCTGCTCCACCAGATCAAGCGCTGCTCGGCCCCGTGCACGGGCGAGATCGGACTCGAGGACTACAACCGGCTCGTCGACGAGGCGACGCGCTTTCTCAGGGGCGAGAGCCAGAACGTGCGCCGCCACTACCAGCGGCTGATGGAGGCGGCCGCCGCAGCTCTCGAGTTCGAGCGCGCGGCGGAGCTGCGCAACAGGCTCTGGGCGCTCGCCCACGTCACCGCCGACCAGGCCATCAACCCGGAGGGCGTCGAGGAGGCCGACGTGTTCGCCGCCGCCCAGGACGGCGGCCAGACCTGCATCCAGGTGTTCTTCATCCGCAGCGGCCAGAACTGGGGCAACCGCGCCTACTTCCCCAAGGCCGACCGCTCCCTCGGCGCCGCGGAGGTGCTGGAAAGCTTCATCGCCCAGTTCTACGACGACAAGCCGGTACCGCGCCTGCTGCTGCTGTCGGAGCGCCTGCCCGGGCGCGAGCTGCTGGCCGAGGCGCTGTCGACCAAGGCCGAGCGCCGCGTCGAGGTCCAGACTCCCCAGCGCGGCGGCAAGACGGGCGTGGTCGAGCATGCCCTGCGTAATGCCCGCGAGGCGCTGGGCCGGCGGCTTGCCGAGAGCTCCTCCCAGCGGATCCTGCTCGAAGGGATCGCGGAACGGTTCGGGCTGCCGGCGCCGCCGCGGCGCATCGAGGTGTTCGACAACAGCCACATCATGGGCGCCAACGCCGTCGGGGCGATGATCGTCGCCGGGCCGGACGGCTTCGTGAAAGGGCAGTACCGCAAGTTCAACATCAAATCGGCCGACCTCGCGCCGGGCGACGACTACGCGATGATGCGGGAGGTGCTGACGCGCCGGTTCAGGCGGCTGGCGGCCAAGGAGGCCGTTGGTGCGGTTAGCGTCACTCCGCCAGCGAGCCTTGCGGGGGGCGAAGGAGCGGCTCCAGGGGGCGATCTCGAGTCGCGTCTGGAGCAGCCGGGGCCGGACCCCGTCGGCGCACGCGGCGCCGACGGCATTCCGTTCGGCATGCTGCGGGCCGATGCCGTCTCCGGAACCGCGACCGGCGACGAGAACGGCCCGGCTGAGCTCGGCGATGTCTCGCCGGCGCTGTTCGAGGAGACGGCGGCCGGAGTCGATCTCGCGCCCGAGCCCGAGGAGCTCCCCGACCGCCCCGATCTCGTGCTGATCGACGGCGGCGCGGGGCAGCTCGGAGTGGCCTGCGAGGTGCTCGACCAACTCGGCGTCAAGGGCATCCCCGTCATCGGCGTGGCCAAAGGCCCGGACCGCGAGGCGGGCCGGGAGCACTTCTACATCCCCGGCCGCGGCAGGCCGTTCATGTTGGAGCCGCGCGATCCCGTGCTCTACTTCGTCCAGCGCCTGCGCGACGAGGCGCACCGGTTCGCCATCGGCACGCATCGGGCGAAGCGGTCGAAAGCCATCGCCGCCAACCCGCTCGACGAAATCCCCGGCATCGGCCCGACGCGCAAGCGCGCCCTGCTGCAGCATTTCGGATCGGCCAAGGCGGTGTCGCGGGCCGGCGCCGCGGACCTGAAGGCCGTGCCCGGCATCTCCGCGCAGATGGCGCAGGCCATCTACGATTTTTTCCACGAGCGCAGGGCCTGAGCCGTCGCGGGCGAGCGGGTCTGGCACTCATCGGCCAGAGCGGGCGAGCGCCGTCCGCGGGAGCGCGGCGACTGGGCGCAATTGCCTGTTGAACTGCAACGGCAGTTTATAGCACGGTGGCTCACCCACCTGTTTGGATCCGCTCCCGAGCACGCCGCCAGCTATCGATCTCGCTTACCAGGGCAGGACTGCGCATGGCCGAAATGATCACCCGCAACGTCGAGATCCTGGCCGTCGTCATCTTCGCGATCGCCGTCATTCACACATTCTCGACGGCCTACTTCGAGCACCTGGCGCGGGTGCAGCCGGCGCACGCGGGCCTCTGGCACCTGCTCGGCGAGGTGGAGGCGGTATTCGGGTTCTGGGCCATGGTGCTGCTGGTGCTGATAGCGGCGCAGCTCGGCACCGGCGCCTCGATGCACTACCTCGAAAGCCGCAACTTCACCGAGCCGGCGTTCGTGTTCGTCATCATGGTGATCGCCGCCAGCCGCCCGATCATCGACCTCGCCGGCGCCCTGCTCGTCTGGCTGTCGCGGCTGCTGCCGCTGCCGGCGCCGACGGCCTATTACGCCACCGTGCTCTCCATCGGCCCTCTGCTCGGCTCGTTCATCACCGAGCCTGCCGCCATGACGCTCTCCGCACTCCTGCTGCGGGAGCGGTTCATCAACAAGAACGCGCCCAATACCTTCAAGTATGCGACGCTCGGCGTGCTGTTCGTCAACATCTCGATCGGTGGCGTGCTGACGCCCTATGCGGCGCCGCCCGTGCTGATGGTTGCCGGCACATGGGGCTGGGACCTGCAGTTCATGCTGACGACCTTCGGCTGGAAAGCGGCGATTGCGGTCTTTGTCAACGCGGCCTGCGCCGCCATCCTTTTCCGGACCTACCTTGCAGGCTTGCCCACCATGTCGGCGGCCTTGGCGAGGCTCGACGTGCCGGCCTGGGTGGTCGCGGTCCATCTCGGCTTCCTGACGGGCGTCGTCGTTTTCAACCATCACCCGATCGTGTTCGCCGCCTTCTTCCTGTTCTTCCTCGGCTTCACGGAGGCTTACAGGCAGCATCAGTCGCGGCTGCTGATCCGCGAAGGGCTGATGGTCGCCTTCTTCCTGGCCGGTCTGGTGGTGCTCGGCGGATTGCAGAGATGGTGGCTGCAGCCGGCGCTCTCCGGCATGGAGCCGACAGTTCTCTACTGGGGTGCGACGGCGCTGACCGCCATCACCGACAACGCCGCGCTGACCTATCTCGGGTCGCTGGTCGAGGGCGTCACCGACGAGTTCAAGTACGCGCTGGTGGCCGGCGCGGTCACCGGCGGCGGACTGACCGTCATCGCCAACGCGCCCAACCCGGCCGGATTCGCGATCCTCAAGGCCAACTTCGACGACGGCGCGATCAAACCGCTCAACCTGTTCATCGCTGCGCTGGGGCCGACGCTGGTCGCGGCGGCGGCCTTCCTGCTGCTGTGAGCGGGTGAGCAGCGGGCCTCAGCCGGCCGGCGGCGGGCCGGCGACGAGCTCGGCCTTGCGGTAGCCCTGCAGATAGAGCAGCGCCGTCAGGTCGCCATGCCGTACGGCAGCCTGCGCAGCGTCCGCCACGATCGGCTTGGCGCGGAAGGCGACGCCGAGCCCTGCGGCCCTGATCATGTCGAGATCGTTGGCGCCGTCGCCGACCGCCAGCGTCTCCGGGGCGGCCAGTCCGAGCTCGCGCCGCAGCCGTTCCAGGGCGCCGAGCTTCGCCTCGCGGCCGAGCACGGGCCGGGCGACGGTCCCGGCGAGCTTGCCCTCGGCGATGTCCAGTGTGTTCGCCTGGTGGCTGTCGAAGCCGAGCCGCGCCGCGATCCGCTCGGTGAAGTACGTGAACCCTCCCGAGACCAGGGCGCAGAAGGCGCCGTTCCGCCGCATCGTGGCCACCAGCTCGTGCGCGCCGGGCATCGGCGTGACGCGCTCGCGGTAGAGCGTCTCGAGGGTCCCGGCGTCGAGTCCGCCGAGCAGCCGGACGCGCTCCGCGAGCGCGGCCTCGAACACCAGCTCGCCCCGCATGGCGCGCTCCGTGATCTCGGAAATCCGCGCGCGTAGACCCACATAATCGGCAAGCTCGTCCAGGCACTCCTGCTCGATGACGGTGGATTCCATGTCGGCCACCAGCAGCTTCTTGCGCCGCGAGGCGTCGTCGTGCTGCACCACATTGACGTCGATCGGCAAATGGGCGAGAGCCGCAGCAGCCGCCGCCCGCACGCGGCCTGGCTCGCGCGGGTCGTCGGTTGCGAACAGCGCCTGCCAAGCCTCGCCCTCGGCGAGCCAGATGCAGTCGAGCCGCGCTGGCCCGGGTATCAGGCCGAGTGCCCTGTCGGCCACCTCACGGCCGACCGCGGGGCGCGCGGGCGGGCTGGTCAGGACGAGGGCGTGGCAGAGCGTCATCGCGGTTGTCTCGCATTCGGGTTTTCGGGCGCCGGCCTGCCGCATGATCTGGAGGACATATGGAGCGCTGCCGCGCCATCCTTATTGCCGGGCCGACGGCGAGCGGCAAGTCCGCGCTGGCGCTGCGGCTGGCCGAGCGTCACCGCGGCACGGTGATCAACGCCGACAGCATGCAGGTCTACCGTGAGTTGCGCATCCTGACCGCGCGGCCGACGGCGGAGGAGGAGGCGCGCGCGCCGCATGCGCTCTACGGCTTCGTATCGGCGCGGGAGGCCTATTCGGTGGGACGCTACGTGGGCGACGCAGGCCGCGCCATCGAGGCTGCCGAGGCGCAGGGCCGGCTGCCGGTGATCGTCGGCGGGACGGGGCTCTATTTCAAGGCGCTGCTCGAGGGACTGTCGCCCATCCCGCCCATTCCGGCCGGCATCCGGGCGCACTGGCGCGCCGAGGCCCGGCGGATCGGCGCGGCGGCGTTGCACCAGGTGCTCGCGGAGCGCGATCCAGTCATGGGCGAGCGGTTGCGACCCACCGACGCGCAACGGGTCGTACGCGCGCTGGAGGTGCTGGACGCAACGGGCCGGTCGCTGGCGGACTGGCAGTGCATCCGCGGCAGAGGCGTCATCGACGAGCGGGAGGCGATCCGCTTGGTGCTGCTGCCGGACCGCGAGAGTCTCTACCGGCGCTGTGAGGCTCGTTTCGACGAGATGATGCGGCAAGGCGCCCTCGACGAGGTGGCTGCCGTGCGGGCGCTGGGGCTCGATCCCGGGCTGCCCGCCATGACGGCGCACGGGGTGCCGCACCTTCTCGCGGCGCTCGCTGGCGCGACCGACATGGAGACGGCCGTGGCGTGCGCGAAAGGCGACACCCGGCGCTATGCGAAGCGGCAGCTCACATGGATCAGACGCAATATGAAGTCTTGGAATCGAGTTGAAACGCAAGAAATGGAAAGCGTATGCGTCAATGTGGACAGATTGATTAAGTCTTGACGATTGACGGTCGATCCTGCGGTGGCTAGGTTCCGAAGCGTCGGCAGGGGGATGTCTCAGGCCGGCGTTCAGCTCACAGGCTCAGACGACCCGCGGAGACCAGGCCATGGCACGCCCGATGACCGGCGCCGAGATGGTGATCAAGGCGCTTCAGGATCAGGGGATCGAGTTCGTTTTCGGCTATCCGGGCGGCGCCGTGCTGCCGATCTACGACGAGCTGTTCCAGCAGGAGAAGGTGCGGCACATCCTCGTGCGCCAGGAGGGCGGCGCGGTGCACGCCGCCGAGGGCTACGCTCGTTCCACGGGCCGGGTCGGGGTGGTGCTGGTCACGTCCGGGCCAGGCGCGACCAACGCGGTCACCGGGCTCACTGACGCGCTGATGGATTCGATCCCGGTCGTGTGCATCACCGGGCAGGTGCCTACCCACCTCATCGGCTCGGACGCCTTCCAGGAGTGCGACACCGTCGGCATCACCCGCTCCTGCACCAAGCACAACTGGCTGGTGAAGGACGTCAACGATCTGGCGCGCGTTCTGCACGAGGCGTTCTATGTCGCCAAGAGCGGCCGCCCCGGGCCCGTGGTGGTCGACGTACCCAAGGACGTTCAGTTCGCCACCGGCAATTACGTCGGGCCCTCCAACATCGCACACAAGACCTACAAGCCGCGGCTCAAGCCGGAGCTGGCCGGCGTGCGCGAGGCCGTGGAGCTGCTGGCGACCGCCAGGAAGCCGATATTCTATACCGGCGGCGGCGTCATCAACTCCGGCCCGAAAGCGAGCCAGCTCCTGCGCGACCTGGTGCGGCTGACCGGCTGTCCGATCACCTCGACGCTGATGGGGCTCGGCGCCTATCCCGCCTCCGACAGGCAGTGGCTCGGCATGCTCGGCATGCACGGCACCTACGAAGCCAACATGGCCATGCACGATTGCGACGTGATGATTGCCGTCGGCGCGCGCTTCGACGACCGCATCACCGGCCGCATCGAGGCGTTCTCGCCCAGATCGAAGAAGATCCACATCGACATCGATCCGTCCTCGATCAACAAGAACGTGCACGCTCATATCCCGATCATCGGCGACGTCGCCTACGTGCTCGAGGACCTGATCCGGTTGTGGAAGTCGCGGGCGTCTCAGCTCGACAAGGCCTCGCTCAAGGCCTGGTGGAAGCAGATCGAGCAGTGGCGCGAGCGCAGGTCGCTTAGCTACAAGCCGGCGAGCGACTTCATCATGCCGCAGTACGCCGTCGAGCGGCTCTATGCGCTGACCAAGGACCGGGACGTCTACATCACGACCGACGTCGGGCAGCACCAGATGTGGGCGGCCCAGTTCTACCGGTTCGAGGAGCCGAACCGCCTGATGACGAGCGGCGGT
Source organism: Hyphomicrobiaceae bacterium (assembly GCA_023384095.1). GTDB lineage: Bacteria > Pseudomonadota > Alphaproteobacteria > Rhizobiales > Hyphomicrobiaceae > ZC4RG25. The sequence goes on along the minus strand of JAHDXT010000019.1, from coordinate 54,931 downwards.
CTCGGCACCATGGGCTACGGTCTGCCCGCCGCCATCGGGGCGCAGATCGCACACCCCAAGTCGCTCGTCGTCGACATCTCGGGCGACGCGTCGATCCTGATGAACATCCAGGAGATGTCGACCGCCGTCCAGTACGGGCTGCCGGTGAAGGCCTTCATCCTCAACAACCAGTACATGGGCATGGTGCGGCAGTGGCAGCAGCTCCTGCACGGCAACCGCCTGAGCGAGAGCTATACCGAGGCGCTGCCCGATTTCGTCAAGCTGGCGGAGGCCTACGGCGGCGTCGGCATCCGCTGCGACAAGCCCGCCGATCTCGACGACGCGATCCTCGAGATGATCCGAACCCCGAAGCCGGTGCTGTTCGACTGCCGGGTGGCGGCGCTCGCCAACTGCTTCCCGATGATCCCCTCCGGCAAGGCCCACAACGAGATGCTGCTCGGCCAGGACGCCACGGACGAGGAGATCGGCAAAGCGATCGGCAAGGAGGGGAAGGTGCTGGTGTAGGCTCCGCTCTCGAACGCTACGCCGGTTCTGACCAAGGATTGATCAAATCGACCTCGAGGCCGCTGAAATGGCGTATGTTCCGGCTCGCGAGGGCCGCACCTTGGCTGATGCAGATGCCTGCGATCATAGCGTCTGCCATGTCGATGGGGTGGCCCGCCTTCTCACGTTTGATCTGATAGCCGGCAGTCGACAGCGCAGCGGCTCTGTCGAAGTCGAGCAACCGATCCTTGAACATATGATCAAGCAGCAGCTCGAGTTGCGTCGCGAGCCGCTGGCGGCGTCGTCCGTGTGCGAGCTTCTCGATTCCCCGCTGGATTTCGTAGAGAGTGATGCTGGAGATGCAGAGCTGATCAGGCAATTGCCGATCCAGCCACGCTCTGGCGTCGGGCTCCTGTTCGAGCCTGAACATGGCCGAGACGACATTAGTATCGAGCAGGATCACGAGCCGAAATCGACGTCGCGGGGCCGGGTTCCGCGACGCGCTTCCTCCAGGCTCCTGTCGAACTCGATCCAATCTTCGGGTGATAGCGGGCTTTTCCGCATCTCTTTCATAAGAAGGGTTCCCAGGCCCTTGCCTCGCGGTGGCTCGGAGGGCTCGGAGGGCTGCTCGTATGCAACGGCCGTTTCCAAGATCTCGCGGACTTCCGCTTCGAGGCTGCGCCCATGGCGACGCGCGCGTCGCCGCAAACGCGATTTCGTCTCATCGTCGAGACGCCTGACGAGAATGTCGGCCACGACAACACCTACCTTCTTTGATATCGCGCACACGCGGGTTGATATCAAAATGGCACTGGCTCCGCAATTTTCAACGTAATGGCGCTGACCCATGCTCCTCACCATCGCCAACAAGCTCTACTCCTCATGGTCGGCGCGGCCGTGGCTGGTCCTGACCGCGTTCGGCATCCCGTTCGAGGAGACGGTGATCCCGATGTACCAGCCGGACTCCAAGGCGCGCATGCTGGCGGTATCGCCGACCGGCAAGCTGCCGTGCCTTTCGGATGGCGGCGTGAAGGTGTGGGAAAGCCTCGCGATCATCGAGTACGTCGCCGAGACGTTTCCCGAGAAGCCCATCTGGCCCGGGGACGCCAAAGCACGGGCGCACGCGCGCGCGGCCGCCAGCGAGATGCACGCCGGCTTCCAGGCGCTGCGGAATGCCTGTCCGATGAACCTGGGCAAGCGGTTCGCCAGGAAAGACCGCGGGCCGGAGGTGGCGGCCGATGTCGCGCGGCTCACGGCGTTGTGGAAAGAGGCGCGCGCCGCCTTCGCAGGGGAGCAGCCGTTCCTCTACGGCGCCTTCTCGGCCGCCGACGCCATGTTCGCCCCGGCGGTCAGCCGTCTCGATACCTACCAGATCGAGGTCGACGCCGAGACCCACGCCTACATGGACCGGGTGCACTCGCACCCCGCGTTCGTCGCCTGGCGCTCCGCCGCCCTCCGGGAGCCCTGGCACGTCGCCCATTACGAGCGGGGCGAGACGACGGTCGAGACTTTCCATCATCAGCAGAGCTGAGCGCTTGAACGACATGCCGCAGACCCAGAAGCAATCCCACTATCCCGATCCGGCCAACAAGCAGGAGATCGTCCAGCGTACGCTCTCGATCCTGGTCGACAACGAGCCGGGCGTCCTGTCGCGCATCGCCGGGCTGTTCTCGGGGCGCGGCTACAACATCGACTCGCTGACAGTCACCGAGACCGAGCACGCCCGCCACCTGTCGCGGTTCACGATCGTGACCAAGGGCACGCCGGCCGTCATCGAGCAGATCAAGCATCAGCTCGAGCGCATGGTGCCGGTGCACCGCGTCACCGACCTCACCATCGCCGGCGAGCCGCCGCTCGAGCGCGAGCTGGCCCTCGTCAAGGTTTCGGGCCGGGGCGAGAAGCGCATCGAGGCTCTGCGGCTGGCCGAGATCTTCCGCGCCGCCGTCATCGACGCCTCGACGGAGCACTTCGTGTTCGAGATCACCGGGCGCTCGAGCAAGATCGAGCAGTTCATCCAGATCATGACCGAGCTCGGGCTCGTCGACGTCTCGCGAACCGGCATCGCGGCCATGGCGCGAGGGTCCGGCGGGCTGTAAAAGGACCGACGACTGATTTGTCGGCCGGAGCGCAGCGCTGGCAGCCATCGGGAGGGCGCCTGAGATGTGGGGCTACCGGGCCCGCCTGGAGCGGGACCTCGCGCGCTGGCGCGAGCGGGGTTGGATCTCCGAGGCCGCGGTTCAGGAGATCGGACGCGACCTTGCAGCTCGGGGGCGCGGCATCGGCCTGCCGACGACACTGGCAGTGCTCGGCGCGGTGCTGATCGGCTTTGCCGCGATGAGCTTCGTCGCGGCGAACTGGCAGGAGATGCCGCGGATCGCGCGGCTCGGGCTGCTGCTGGCGGCGCTCTGGGGCTGCTACGGGCTGGCCGGCGCCCTGCTGGCCCGCGGTCTCGACGGGTTCGGCCATGCCGCCGTGCTGGCGGGGGCCGGCTTGTTCGGGGCCGGTATCATGCTGATCGCGCAGATGTACCACATCGACGGCAATCCGCCCGACGCGGTGCTCGCCTGGGCAGCCGGTGCGCTGCTCGCCGGGGCCCTTCTGCAGTCGAACCCGGCGTTGGCGCTGGCGATGCTGCTGGTCGGGCTGTGGAGCGGCTGGCAGACCGCCCTCGTCGAGGCCGTCCATTGGCCGTTTCTGGTCGGGTGGGCTGCCGTGGCGGCAGCCTTTCTGTGGCGGCGCTGGCGACCGGGGCTGCATCTCTCGGCGCTCGTCCTCAGCGCCTGGATCGTCAGCCTGGGGTACCTGCTGCTGGATGGCCATGCCCATTGGGCGGTGGCGCTGATCGGGCTCGGCATCGCCGGCGGGGCGCTTGCCGCGGAGACGCTACCGGGCATCTGGCGCCGCATCGCGCCGGCCGTTCTGTGCTACGGCATGGCGATCGCCTATGCAGGGCTGTTCGCGTTCAAGTTCTTCGAGAAGCGCGATCCCGGCACGCTGGCGCTGCTGTCGGTGCTGGCGATGGCCATGCTGCTCGCCGCCGTGTTCTGGGGCTGGCGCAACGAGCACAAGCCCGTGCTGTGGCTCGGCTATATCGGGTTTTCGGCCGAGGTCCTGGCGCTCTATTTCGTGACCATCGGCACACTGCTCGGCACCTCGGTGTTCTTTCTGATGGCGGGCCTCATCGTGATCGGGCTCTCCTGGCTCGCCTACCGCCTGCACACCCAGCAGTCGGAGACGCGGGAGGCGCTGCCATGACGCTCAAGCGGGGCATATGGCCGGCGATGGCGGCCGTCGCCGTCCTGCAGTCCGCCGCCCTCGGCTGGATGGTGGCGGAGCGCATGACGCTGCTCGAGAGCGGGCGCGAGATCGTGCTGCCGATCGTGCCAGTCGACCCGCGCAGCCTGTTCCGCGGCGATTACGTGCGCCTCTCCTACGAGGTGACCCGGGTGCCGGGCCGGCTGCTCGGCGGCAGCGTGACGAGCGGCGAGCCGCTCTACGTCACCATCGGGCGCAAGCCGGACGGGTCCTATGTCCCGGTGGCCGTCAGCCGTACCCACCCGGGCGTCGCCGCGCCGGATGAGGTCGTGCTGCGGGGCTGGCTCCAGCGCGGCCGCTGGGACGCGGGCTCGAGCGCGCGCGATCTCTTCCTGCGCTACGGCATCGAGAGCTACTTCGTGCCGGAGGGCACGGGCCTGGAGCTCGAGGACATGGCGCGCGAGAAGAAGCTCGCGGCCGTCGTCGCCGTGGACAGGCACGGCAAGTCCGCCATCAAGGGGCTGATGATCGACGGCCGGCTCGTCTACGAGGAGCCGCTATTCTAGCGTTTTGAAACTTCCATCATTCCGGACGAAGCAGGCGAGCAGCGGATAGCCGCGCGCTGCGCCGCGCATCACGATCAGGCCGCAAGTCCGCCGCGATGGCCGCACATTCCCTCTGTAATCGGAGGGATGGCGGAGGGCGAGGGCCGCTCGATCGTGTGCATTCGGCACACTTGCGAACGTTTGGGCCATTCACCGGGTCGGGACGGCGAAAGGACCATTCACGCGAGCTTCGATACGGGACATCCGGACAGCCTCGATCCACGCCGTTAAGGCTCCCTTAACCCAGACGTGGTTAAGAGTGAGCAGGTCAAGGAGGTGTGTCCATGTTGCGTACCGAGTGCTTGCCCAAGCTGGCTGATGCTGCCAGCGCGCTTTCTCCCGGGCTCCTCGCCGCCGGCCTCGGCGTAGCCTTGGCAGCCTGCAGCGCCGACATTTCCCGATTCGATTCCCCGATGTTCGGGCTGACCGAGAGCGGCAACCGGGTGGCATCCGCGCCGATCCCGCGCGAGAACGTGCTGGCGTACAGAGCCGCGCCGCCTCCGCACTACGCCTCGGCGCCTTATCCCGGCGCCTATGCTCCTCCGCCGCGCGACCAGGTCGCCATGGCTGCCCCGCAGCAGTCCGGCAACTATGCGGGTTATGCGCCGGCTCCTGGCAGCGCACCCGCCGGCTACCCGGGCGCGCCTCATCAGCAGCCCGTCTACAGCCAGCCGTCCTATCAGACCTACCAGCAACCCCCGGCTTACCAGCCCCAGCAGAGCCCGGCGTATCAACAGAGCCCGGCGTATCAAGCCCCGTTGCAGCAGGCCCAGCCGTCTTACCGGCAGGCATTCAACGAACCGCCGCAGCAGCAGCCCGCTTACCAGCAGCCCTCCTATCAGCCGCAGCCAAGGCCCCAACCGCAGCCCCAGCTCGCAGCCCTGCCCGCACCAGGTGCGACGAGCTTTCATCGGCCGCAGCCGCCACAGCCGGCGCCGGGCGCGGCAGCGATTGCCTCCACCCATACCGTCGACGCCCGGGTGACGCCGCAGCGCCCCGCGCCTGGCAAATCGCGTGAGATCGAGGTGCAGCCCGGCGACACGCTCTTCGGGCTCGCCCAGCGCCACAGGGTTTCGATCAGCGAGCTCATGAGCCTCAACGGCTTGAGGAGTCCGGCCATCAAGCCGGGCCAGAGGATCGTCCTGCCCGAGCACCCGACAGCCATGGCCGCCGCCGTGCGCAAGCCGTCCAAGAAGGAGGGCACCGAGGTCGCTGCGCTCTCGGCGCCCGCTCGCGAGCCGGAGGCCCTGAGCCAGCAGTCGGCTGCGATCGACGTAAAGGCCGCACCGGCCGCACCGGCGCCCATCGCGTCCGAGCCCGCCCTGCAGCCGGTCGAACCTGCTCCGCAAGCCGCCGGCAGCTACACGATCAGGAACGGCGAGAGCCTCTACGGCATCGCTGTCCGCCACAGGGTCCCGCTCGCCGAGCTGCAGCGGATCAACAACATTTCGGACCCGCGCAAGGTCAAGGCCGGGACGGTCCTGCAATTGCCGCCGGCCCAGACCGGAGAGGCCTCCGCGACCTCGCCCGCACCGGAGCCGGCGCCGCAGACGGCGGCTCCGATCGAGACGGCAGCCGTCCGCCGGACGTCTCCCGCGGAGCCGGCGATGAAGCCTGTCATCATCAACGCCCCCATCAACGCCCCTGAGCGCCGGGTGGCCGCGGTCGAAAGACCCGGCGTCGCCAGCGACGCCGCGCCGCCGCAGCTTGGGCATGAGCCGGAAGCGGCCCTCGCCGCGAGCGGATCCGAGCCTTCCGCAGATCCTGCGAGCGCGGACGAGCCGAAGACCGGGTCGGCGGCGAAATTCCGCTGGCCTGTCCGGGGCAAGGTCATCGCGGGCTTCGGCCGGCAGCCCAACGGCAATTACAGCGACGGCATCAAGCTCGCCGTGCCTCTGGGAACGGACGTGCATGCGGCCGAGAGCGGCGTCGTCGCCTATGCCGGCAGCGAGCTCAAGGGCTACGGCAATCTCGTCCTGCTGCGGCACGACAATGGCTGGATCACCGCCTATGCCCATAACGAGGAGCTCAGCGTCAAGCGCGGCGACCGGGTGCGGCGGGGCCAGGTCATCGCCAAGGCAGGCAATACCGGCAATGCCGTCAAGCCGCAACTTCACTTCGAGCTGCGCCAGGGCTCGAGCCCGGTCGATCCGATCCCGCATCTGGAGAAGCTGTAGTCCGCCCGGCAACGCACCCGGGGACGCCGGTTCCGACGTGAAGCGGCGTCGCACCTGCGCAATGCCGCCGCCAGATGTTATAGATGCGGGCAGGATTAGGCGTTTTGTGCCGGCGGCCTCGAAGCGCCGCGCGACCGAGCACTGGACCGCCACAGTCCGGCGCAAAGCATTTCGCTGGCGAGCAGGAGCGAGAGCGGACATGTCACGTCGTTTCTTCGGCACAGACGGCATACGCGGCCTCGCCAATCGCAGCCCGATGACGTCGGAGGTCGCGCTAAAGGTCGGCATGGCGGCGGGGCGGATCTTCGCCAGCGGCAAGCAGCGCATCCGCGTCGTGATCGGCAAGGACACGCGTCTGTCGGGCTACATGATCGAGTCGGCGCTGCTGTCGGGCTTCACTGCGGTAGGGTGCGACGTGTTCCTGCTCGGCCCCATGCCGACGCCCGCGGTGGCCATGCTGACGCGCTCGCTCCGCGCCGACATGGGCGTCATGATCTCGGCCTCGCACAACCGCTATCACGACAACGGCATCAAGCTGTTCGACGCCGACGGCTACAAGCTCTCGGACGAGGTGGAGGGCGAGATCGAAAAGCTGATCGTCGCCGATGCCGAGGGCCTGCTGGCTGGGCCCGACGCGATCGGCCGCGCGACGCGGGTCGAGAGCGCGCAGGAGCGCTACATCGAGTTCGCCAAGCGGACGCTGGCGCGCGACCTGCGGCTCGACGGCCTGCGCATCGTCGTCGATTGCGCCAACGGCGCCGGCTACAAGGTGGCGCCAGAGGCGTTGTGGGAGCTCGGCGCCGAGGTGATCAAGCTGGGCGTCGATCCGAACGGACGCAACATCAACCACAAGTGCGGCTCGACTGCGCCCGAGGCCCTGGTGGACAAGGTGCGCGAGCTGCGCGCCGACATCGGCGTCGCGCTCGACGGCGATGCCGACCGCGTCGTGATCGTGGATGAGAAGGGCCGCATCGTCGACGGCGACCAGCTCATGGCGGTGATCGCGGAGAGCTGGCTGCGCTCCGGGCGCCTCGCCGGCGGCGGCATTGTCGCGACCGTGATGTCGAACCTCGGGCTGGAGCGGCATCTGGCGGGGCTCGGGCTGTCGCTCGCGCGCACGCCGGTCGGCGACCGCTATGTCGTCGAGCACATGCGCCGGCACGGCTACAATATCGGCGGCGAGCAGTCGGGCCACATCGTGATGTCGGACTTCACGACCACGGGCGACGGGCTGATCTCGGCGCTGCAGCTCCTGGCCGCGGTGGTCTCGGCCGGCAAGCCGGTGAGCGAGGTGTGCAGGCGCTTCGAGCCGCTGCCGCAGATCCTGCAGAACGTGCGCTACGCCGACGGCATTCCGCTCGAGGACACGCGCGTGCGCCAGGCCATCGAGAACGGCAAGTCTCGCCTCGGCACGGCCGGCCGGCTCGTCATCCGGCCCTCGGGGACGGAGCCCGTGATCCGGGTGATGGCCGAGGGCGACGACGAGAAGCTCGTCGCGGCGGTGGTCGACGACATCGTCGATGCGGTGCGCGAGGCAGCCGCCGCCGCCTGAGCGGCCGCGAGCCTGCTCGCAGGCAAACCGGGATTAAGCCTCCTTTAAATCTTCTCACCCATTGTCCCGGATTGGGGCAGCGACAGCGTGACGGGCGTTCTGCCCGGTCTGTCACCGTATGCGTGCGTTCAGGGATCGGCGGCTCCCGCTGGCGGCGGGGGAGGCAGCGGGGGATCGACGCACATGAAGAAGAGATCGGCTTATCTGGCTCTGGGGATGGGCTTGCTCGCGGCCGCGCCGGCTGCCGCCGACGGCTGGCAACGGATCGGCGGGAGCGTCAAGGAGGGCGGCCCTGTTGCGGTTCCGGTTCCTGTCCCCGTGCCGATCCCCGACTCGATCGCGCGCTGGTATCTGCGCGCCGATCTCAGCCTCGGCTACTCCGATGTGGACATCTCCGAGAACGGCCTGCTCTACGGCCGCGACCTCTATTGGCCGCAGGACCTGTCGACGCCGTTCCGCACGCCCGGAAGTTGGGCCGCCAGCGGCGATACCGACGCGACGTTCAGCGTCGGCGGCGGCTTCGGCTACTACTGGTCGCCCCGATTCCGCACGGACCTGACGCTCGAGGGTCGCACGCAGCGGGAGCTCAAGATCAAGGGGACATACCAGTACGACCAGGAATCCTACGACGGCGCGGTCTGGAGCCCCACGGGACTGCAGGTCGATGGCGAGACGAGCGACACGACGAAGCTCGACTCGGGCGTCGTCCTGCTCAACGCCTATTATGATTTCTTCCATGCCGGCCCGCTCACGCCATATATCGGCGGCGGCATCGGCTTCGCCGTGAACGCGCTGGAGCGCAGCTTCGCGAACCGCGAGTACGCCTGTGACCCGGCCCCCTTGCCGCCGGGCCAGGACTGCCTCGATACGGGATGGCCCTCGCCGCTGCGCGCCCGCGAAACGTCCTACGACGTCAGCTTCGCGGCGGCCTTCTCCGCCGGCTTCAGCTACACCCTGTCGCCGGTGACGATGGTCGACGTCGGCTACCGCTATCTCTACATCGGCGGCAGCGATGCGGACCTCAGCATCAACGGTGTCAGGAGCCGAGTGTCGGTCGGCGACATCAACGAGCATCAGCTTCGTGCCGGATTGCGCTGGAACATCCAGTAGCCGCATTCACGGGCGTCCGCGCCGCTGTCGTCGCCCCCTCGCACTCCGCCAGAAAGTCGGTGTACTCATCTTCCCTTTGCCGCCGCCTGGACATACGCTCTGGGGAAACGCCGGCGTATCCGTCGGCGGCGGCAGGAGCACATCGTTCTTGGGGAAGCTGATGAAGGGCGCCGTATTCGTCGGCAATCGCCGTCTCGAGCTGCAGGACTTTCCCGATCCGGAGCCTGGCCCGGACGACGTGGTGCTCGAGATCAAGGCATCCGGCATGTGCGGCAGCGACCTGCACGTCTACCGGTCCCCGGGCGGCGGGCCGGCCATGGCCGCATCGCTCGGATTGGGCGGCGAGGGCAAGGCCGTGATCGGCGGGCATGAGCCGTGTGGCGTCGTCGTCGCGCGCGGCAGGCACGTGTCCGATACTGAGGCGCGGGTCGGGGCGCGCGCGATGCAGCATCACTATCACGGCTGCTGCTCGTGCCCGGATTGCAACCAGGGCTGGTCGCAGCTTTGTCGGAAGGGCGGCATGGTGGTTTACGGCATCACCGGCAATGGCGCCCACGCCCGCCACATGAAGGCGCCGGCGCACACGCTGGTGCCGCTCCCGGACGAGCTGTCGTTCGAGGAGGGCGCGGCGGTCTCGTGCGGCACCGGCACGGCTTACGGCGCGCTGATGCGCATCAGGCCAGCCGGCGGCAAGACCATCGCGGTGTTCGGCCAGGGTCCCGTCGGACTGAGCGCAACAATGCTGGCCAAGGCAATGGGCCTTCGCGTGATCGCGCTCGACGTCTCGCCCGAGCGGCTCGAGCTCGCCAGGGCCTGCGAGGCCGATCACCTCGTCGACGTGAAGATCACCGAGGCCGTGGCGGCCATCATGGAGCTGACCCGGGGACTCGGCGCCGACTATGCGCTGGAATGCTCTTCCGCAGAGGCAGCCCGGCTCGCCGCAGTGCGCGGGACGCGCGTATGGGGGACGGTCTGTTTCGTCGGCGAGGGCGGCAGCGTCACGCTCGACGTCAGCCCCGACATGCTGCGCCGGCAGGTGACGCTGATGGGCTCCTGGACCTTCTCCAAGCACGGCCAGTGGGACTGCGCGCGCTTCATTGCCGACAACGAGGTGCCGCTGTCGCGGCTGATCACCGAGCGCTACCGGCTGGAGGATGCGGCCGCGGCCTACGAGCGGTTCGACCGGCAGAATACGGGCAAGGGCATGATCCTGCCTGGCTGAGGTGCTTCTTGCCGGCGCGAGCCGGAAGCTGGCTGACAGGACGGAGCGGTCGGCCGCCCTGTGGCAGCGACTGCCACATCCCTGCAACACCCCGCGGCACGACGCCCGGCGTTAATGGATTCGTTACGCTGCTCCGTATCTATTGAACGACAGCCGGCTCAGGGCCTGGTCGACTCCCGGATCACCAGCAGCCATGCATTCGACAACCCATGCCTCCGCGAGACCGTTCGGCGTCGCCTACCTGCAGGCTGTGCGCAGAGGGCTGCCGCAGCTGCTGCTGGCGACGATCGCGGCCGGGCTCGCCACCTATCTCGCGCAGTCCTGGATCGCGCCGCGCTATGCCGCCGAGGCGCGGATCGAGGTGGCCGGCGTCGAGCCGGGCTCCTCCGCCGATGCGCACGTCCGCGCATTGAAGGACCCGATCCGCCTGTTTTCGGTCGCAACGGAGCTGCGGCTGCAGGACAGGCCCGATTTCAACGGGGCCGATCAGGGCTCGACGTTGCTGGGCCAGCTCGGGATCAGCGGCCGGCACCCGCTTCAGGGCCTCGAGAATGCCGACGAGCGCCTGCTGGCTGCCGTTTACGAGCGGTTCGCCGTCGCACCGGCCGGCGACGGAACTGTCGCGGTGCGCCTGACATCGACGGACCCGCAGCTCGCCGCCAGGTTCGTGAACCGGCTCGTCGAGGCATACCTCGCCGGCCTGGGAGCCAAGTCTGCCGGGGCCGCACCGGCAGACGGCGCCCATGTCACCGTGTGGGCCGAGGCGCCGCTTCGGCCTCAGTCCCCTCGCCGCGGGCCGATGGCGATGCTCGGCATGGCCGTCATGCTGATCCTGGGCCTCGGCGGCATCGCCACGCGGGAGGCGTATCATGCGACGGCTGCGCGTCGCCCCCGGCGCACTGCGCCGAGGGAGCGGGCAGCCGGCGAGGAGAGGAGCATTTCAGGAGGCGCTCCACGCATCGGGATGGAATCCCTGGCCGCCGCAGCCGGCCGCCTGCTTGCTCTTCCGGCAGCAGACCGCGGCTGCCGGATCATGGTTGCCGGTGAAGCGCCCGACATCGATGCCACCGCCGAGGCGCTCGCGTTGACGCAGGACCTGAGCCATGCCGGGCGCCAGGTCGTGCTCGTCAGATGGAGCCCCGCTGGCGGAGGGACGGCAGCAGGCGAGGGCCCTTCCGGGTGCGCCGGGCTGAACGATCTTCTGGAGGGGCAGGCAAATTTCGAGCAGGTGGTCACGCGACTGCCCGGGAGCCGGGCGCATGCCATCGCCGCCGGCTCGCCGGTCCGGGACAGGTGCGCTCAGCCCGATCCGGACGTGCTCGGACTGGTGCTGGATACGCTCGACGAGGTCTACGATCACATCGTCGTGCTGGCGGATCACCTCGACGCGCGCAGACTGTTCGCCGCCCTCGACGGCCGGTTCGACGCCTGTGTCTCGGTCGGTGAGGCCAGGCGCCCGGCAGGGGCTCTCGAGGCCGATGTCGACCTGTTCCTCGGCTTCGAGGTGACGGACATCCACATCATGCGCCTCGAGCGCTTGCGGCGGCCATCCGCGGCCACAGCCGGCACCCCAGTCCTCCGCCTTCGCACGGCCTGAGCGGCAGCCGAGCGACACTTCGAGCATGCTCGACTCGAATCGACGCGTATCAGCTCACGCCTGTTCTCCTTCTCCGGGCGGGAGAGGACTAGGATGAGGGTCGTCCAGTGGCGGCACGATCCCTCCCCTTGACGGGGAGCGCGGCGCGGCGGAGCCGCGCGGGTGGGGTACGTCGCGCCGTCGCAGCGCGATATCCTTCGACATCGACAACACCTTCGGTGCCGTGCACGGCGGCCAGCAGCCGGCATTCTGGAACGCGCGCCATGGCAGGAAGATCGAATGGAGGTGGCGTAGCGTCGCTCATGGCTGTGGCGTTCCGGGTTCGACGCAGCACGTCGTCTCGACACCGATTTGCTAGGCGATCCCATCCTCCTCGAGCCACAGCCTCGCTTCCCCAGATTCACGCTCGGTGCATGATCCGGGGTAGGCCCGGTCACAGGCAGTGGTCTATGGTGCCCAAAGGCTGGGGCGGAGCCACGGCGCGGGCAGGATCAACCGGCCACGTGGCTTCGCCCGATCATCATCGATTGCCAGCGACTGCCAAGCTTGCCGCCAGGCGTCCGGCAACGCGAACGGCGGCATCACGCCGGTTTCCATCCTGAAGCCAAGGCGTCCGTAGTAGGCGGGGTCGCCCAGCACGAGCACACGATTCACTCCAGCGTCACGCATACACTCCAGTCCGGCACGAATCAGCATGCCGCCAATTCCTTGTCGCTGGCGCGCAGGTGTCACGCATAGAGGTCCGAGCAAGGCGACCCGGCCCGCATCAGCCGGATCCTCCACAGAGCCGAAGGTCAGGATAGCGTGCCCGACGACTTCCGTGCCCTCGACCGCGACAAGCGATACGGTGTCACCTGGACAGGCGAGCAGAGCATTCACGAGCGGAACAAGGTCTTCCGTCGGGAATGCTTCATCGTAAAGTGCTCGCGACGAAGTGCCGTCTTGGGCAACCGAGTGCCGAATCGTCATCATTTCAACAGTTTAACAATTTCCCGGGGCGCGCGAAACTATGCAGCGATCCCGGCACGAGCCCTTCCCGACAACAGAGTCTGCCAAAGGTGTTGCGGACCCCCCGCAACCAACTTTATTTGCTGATCGGAGGCCGGTACGCCGGCCTCCTTCTGTTTTGCTCCAGCGAGGAGCAGGATTCCCGCAAGATGGCCGGACAGGTCGATGGCGAGGGTCTTTTTACGCCCGTCGCCAACCGGCCGCAGCACGATCCTGTCGATGAGTCCACGGATGATCTCCGCCGCCACTACGCGGCGCGAGGGCTCGTTGAGCGCCTCGCGCAGCCTTCCGACTTCCTGACGGTAGCGCTCGCCCATGCTGGGGTGAACGAGAACGGCAGGCGGTTCAGGCGCGTTCGCGATTAGGCCGTCGAGTTCGGTCTTACGCGCATCGAGCTCGACCATGCGGTCCTTGACCTTCGCGGCGGGAACGCCGCGGACGATGGCGTCGACAAGCCGGTCCATCTCCCGATCGATCTTGCGGAGCTCGGCTTTTGCCCCTTCGAGCGAGGCGACAGCGTCCAAGCGCAGGCGGTTGAGGACTTTATGGACCCCACCCTCTTCGATGTTTTCTGTGCCGAGTAAACGAAGCATGCTCCCTGCTGTCCATTGCGCTCTCTCGCGGCCGGGCAGCCTAACTGTTTTTCATATCATAACGCCACTGGCACGATTTTTCACAAGAGCGCCAGTTGCAGGAATGGTTCTCATGAAATATAATGATTTTTCACGACATATGCTATAGCGTAACCGAAATTCACAAGGAGTCACGGCTTTTCATGGCGAGGGCCCCGCAGAGGCGTTTTTCAGAGCCGGTCACGGTTTTTCGTGAGCGGCGGCTCCCTGAGCGGGCAAGGCCCGCCGGGTACGCCGCGCTCATCGATGCCTACGGCCTTTCCGTGCCGCTGCCGCTCACCTTGTCCGCCATCGGCGGCCGCCACAGGATCATCAACGAGGGCGGCTGGCGTCTTTTCACGCCACGCCACGAGCCGGAAGCGAGTATCGATGGCCATCTGACCTTCGCGCTCAAGCATGAGGGTGTCGATCTCGCCATCCTCAAGCGGCTCTTTCTTGCCGCCGACCCGGCGGAGATCGAACGCATGGTGCGCGCGAAACCGACAGGCGTCTACGCGCGCCGGGTCTGGTTCTTTTATGAGTGGCTGACCGGCAGGACGCTCGACCTGCCGGCGCTCGGCAAGGGCACCTACACCCCTGCGATCGATCCCGACCTGCAATGCGCGCTCGCCCAAGGCACCAATTCGCCACGCCACCGCGTACGAAACAATCTGCCGGGCACGCCAGAGTTTTGCCCGCTCGTGTTCCGCACCGAGCGGCTCGAAGCGTTCGTCACCGGCAATCTCGCGGAGCGCGCGCGCGCCATCGTCGCCGAAGTCCCGCGCGATCTGCTTGCGCGCACCGCGGCGTTCCTTCTGCTCAAGGACTCCAAGTCGAGCTACGTCATCGAAGGAGAGGACCCGCCGCAGGACCGCATCCAGAGATGGGGTCGCGCCATCGGCGAAGCGGGCCGCCAGCCGCTCGATCTCGATGAGCTTTTGCGATTGCAGCGCATCGTCATTGGCGATGCGCGCTTCGTGCGGCTTGGCCTGCGCGATCAAGGCGGCTTTGTCGGCGAGCATGACCGCGATACCGGTGCGCCGCTGCCCGACCATATCAGCGCGCGGCCCGAGGACCTTCCGTCGCTTGCGAACGGGATGATCGAATTCGACCGCACGATCGCGCAGGGCCTAGATCCCGTGATCGCCGCCGCCGTTTTGGCTTTCGGCTTTGTCTACGTCCATCCGTTCGCCGACGGCAACGGGCGCATACACCGTTACCTGATCCACCATATCCTCGCGCGGCGCGGCTTCAACCCGCCCGGCGTCATGTTTCCGGTTTCGTCCGCCATCCTCACCCGCATCGATGAATACCGGCGCGTGCTCGAAAGCTACTCGAGCCGCCTTCTTCCCGTCGTGCCGTGGCAGCCGACGGAGCGCGGCAATGTCCGTGTCACCCAAGACACCGCCGACTTCTATCGCTTTTTCGATGCCACGCCGCACGCCGAGTTCCTTTACGCATGCGTTCAGCAGACCATAGAGGAAGACCTGCCTAATGAAGCGGGCTTCCTGCGGCGCTACTATGCGTTCCGCGCCGCCGTCGGCGCCATCATCGATATGCCCGACCAAACGATCGATCTGCTGTTCCGAATGCTGCGCCAGAACAATGGCCGCCTGTCACGACGCACGCGGGAGCGCGAGTTCGCGCAGCTCACCGACGCCGAGGCAGGGACGATCGAGGAAATCTATGGCAACACATTCAACCAAGACGCCGCGCAGGCTCGCCCATGACAACAGTTCCGGCCGCACTTCAGATTGATCGGTGCGGGTAATTGGCCCCTGGAGGGCAAATATCTTGTAGAGTGCTGTGCCGCCCCGGAACGCTAGCGGCCGGGCAAGGACAGGGTTGCTGAATATCTCGATCAGGGTGCGGCTGAAGATGAGGTCTTGCTCGACCCTGCGAGTGCTGCACCCACGGGGCTTGGGCGCGCCACTCGGTGATGAAGTCGCGCGGAATCATAGCTCCGCCTCGACTTCAGCATTGACGACGACCTTCCAAACGCTATCGCGGGGCGGGCCATCCTTGGCGCCGCCCGGCAGGAGTGGAGTGTATTGGCGAGCCTTCTCTCGAATGTAGCTTTTCAGCGCGGATGCGCCTTCCGACGCCCCTACATGCTCAAGCAAGTAACCGAGACGCTGCGCCCACGGTAATGGCGCGGTCGCCGCCGCCGCCGCGAGCTTGACGGCGTTGATCTTCTCCGACAGCTCGCTCAGGATCGTCGCCACCTGGTCTAGCCCACCGACATGATGCTGGTATCCCACCAGATCAACGGCAGTGGCCTCGGGAGTGGAGACCCGTAGCGTGCCCCTTGGCGTGTTGAAGGGCTGAACGGGACTTCGGGCAGGTTCTTGCGCGCAATGAAAGCGACGCGCACCTTTCCGCAAGATGTGGGTCTGCGGGCCTTGGCGACGACGACCTGGAATTCCTGAGGGCGGTGATGGGCCGCGCCGTGATACTGCGCCGCCGAGAGCAGGCCCGCGTAGTAGGGCAGCTCTGCGCGCTCCATCAGGGCTGGGATGAATTACTCTGCGGGCAGGCAGCCCAGTGAGCGGTACTCTGGCGGCACGATCACGTGGAAGCCGAGGGCTGGCGATGCTATGAGCCCCTGGCGGGCTAACCGGTTCAGCGTGAGCTTGGCAGCGTCCGCCGACACGCCGAGCGCCTTGCGGGCATCAGCTGTAACATCCGGCGCAACGGCGAGCGAGGTGGAGGCTCAGGACTCGGTCCCGGCCCCGATGACGGCGGGACGATTGACGCGGACGGCCGCTTGCGGTTGCTCGTTGACCGTGAGCTGGAACACGTCCGGGCGCGCGTAGTGGCCCACAACGTCGAAATCGTACTTGCCGCGTGCGACCTCGCCGGGGTCGATCTCCGCCGTCAGGACGGCTTCCGCATCGAAGCAGCGCTCCGCCAGCATCTGGCCGAGCGGGCCGACGATGCAGCTTCCCCCGCGCATGAGAATGGCATCCGCCGCCGGGTCGCCGTCGACCGGATAGTCGGCCGGGTAGTCGCGCCGCCGCGTGAACTGGCAGGCCGAGAGCACGAAGCAGCGGCCTTCGAGTGCGATGTGGCGCATGGTGGCGAGCCACGTCTCGCGGTCGTCCGCCGTCGGCGCGCAGTAAAGCGTGACGCCCTTGGCGTACATCGCCATGCGCAGCATCGGCATGTAGTTCTCCCAGCAGATCACGGCTCCGATCCTGCCGAGCGGACTGTCGAACGCGGGCAGCGTCGAGCCGTCTCCGAACCCCCATATCAAACGCTCGGCCGCGGTCGGCATCAGCTTGCGGTGCTTGCCGAGCAGTGCCCCGTCTGGCGCGAAGAACAGCACCGTGCAGTAGAGCGTGCCCTGATCGCGCTCGATGACGCCCGTCACGAGATGGACGCCGCTGGCGGCCGCGACCTCGCCGATGCGCGCCACATGCTCGCCCGGCACGTCGATGGCGCCCTCGTAGTAGATGCGGAACCAGTCGCGCCCGCTGGTTGTTCGCGATCCGACGCGCGCGCCGAAGTCGAGACCCTTCGGATAGCCGCCGACGAAAGCCTCGGGGAAGACGACGAGCTTGGCCCCTTTCGAGGCTGCCTCTGCGGTCCAGTCGGCGAGCTTCCCGACGGTGCGCCCCGGGTCGAAGGCAACGGAGGCGGTCTGCACGACTGCGGCGATGAACGGGGCCATGGGATGCGCCTTCTAATGGCCCCGGTCGACGCAGAACGCGATCGCGTCGAGCAGAGCCCGCTTCGGCTGACTGTCGCGAAAGATGGCCAGCGCGTCGTGCGCGATGGAGCCGTAGTAGCGCGCCCGCTCCAGCGTCGATTCGATGGCCTTGTGCCGGCGCATCAAGCCCATGGCCTGATCGAGATCGCCGTCGCGGATGTCGCCATCGGTCAGCGTCCGCCGCCAGAAGGCGCGCTCCTCGTCCGCGCCGCGCCGGAACGACAGGATGACGGGCAGCGTGATCTTGCCCTCGCGGAAGTCGTCGCCCACGGACTTGCCGAGGCTGGCGCTGTCGCCAGAGTAGTCGAGCGCGTCGTCCACGAGCTGGAAGGCGATGCCCAGCGTCTTGCCGTAGGACTTGAGCGCCGCCTGCTCGTCCACGGGACGGTTGGCGATGGCGCCGCCGACCTCGGCCGCCGCCGAGAACAGCGCCGCCGTCTTGGCATTGATGATCGCCAGATACTCGTCCTCGGTCGTCGAGGTGTTCTTGGCTGCAGCGAGCTGCATCACCTCGCCCTCGGCGATCACGGCGGCGGCATTGGACAGGATCTTCAGCGCCGGCAGCGAGCCGACGTCGACCATCATTCGGAAGGCCTGGCCCAGGAGGAAATCGCCGACCAGCACGCTCGCCTGGTTGCCCCAGAGCAGCCTCGCGGCCTTCTTGCCGCGGCGGTAATCGCTCTCGTCGACGACGTCGTCGTGCAGCAGTGTCGCCGTGTGCATGAACTCGACGGCGGCGGCAAGAGGGACGTGCCCGTCGCCGGCGTAGCCGCACAGCTTCGCGGCCGCGATGGTGAGCATCGGCCGCAGCCGTTTGCCGCCCGAGTCGATCAGGTGGTGCGCGAGCATCGGGATCAGCTCGACGTCGGAGACCGCCTTGTCCAGGATGAGGCGGTTGACGGCTCCCATGTCCTCGGCGACGAGCTCGAGAATCGGGGTCAGGCTGTGCGACGGGTCACGCGCATCGTCGAATGGGACAACGACCCCCACGGGGCTTTCTCTCCTGCCGATTCACCGACCTCGGGCGATCTTAACCACGGGTCCCGGAAGCGATTTCACGCCACATTGCCGCATGGTTAAATTCCTGGCAAAGGCTGCACGAAGGTGGCCATCATGCGGGAGATTCTGCGCTCGAACAACCCGGTGCTGCTGAGCTTCGTCGAGGTTCTGCTGCGCGATGCCGGTGTTCAGCCGCTCGTGGCTGACCGGAACATGAGCATCATGGAAGGGTCGATCGGGGTGCTGCCGCGGCGCATCCTGGTCAGATCGGACGACGTGGTAAAGGCCCGCCGGGTTCTCGAGGAGGCCGGCCTGGGTCACTGGGTCAACGATGACGACCCGACCTGAGGAGTCCGGCTCGTCCGATGTGACCGAGGACGCCTTCCTCGGCGGCGCCCTGACCATCCTGCAGCCGCGGGCCGGCTATCGCGCCGGCCTCGACGCGGTGCTGCTGGCTGCGGCTGCGCCCGCCGGGAGCGGAGCGGGCGAGCGCGTGCTCGACGCCGGGGCGGGCGTCGGCGTGGTCGGCTTGTGCATCGCTCGGAGGGTCAGCTCGGCGCGTGTCACGCTTATCGAAAGCGAGCCGCGGCTCGTCGCGCTCGCCCGCGACAACGTGGTGCGCAACGGCCTCGAGGCGCGCGTCGAGGTGATCGCGGCGGACCTGACGGGACGTGCCTCGGCGCTGGCGGCGGCGGGACTGGCCTCCGACGCGTTCGAGCACGTGGTCGCCAATCCTCCCTTCCACATCGAGGGGCGCGGCCGCCGCCCCCGGCACCCCATCAAGGCCGCGGCGCACGCGATGCCGGCAGACGGTCTCGACCGCTGGGTGCGGTTCCTGGCGCGAGTCGCCGCGCCCGGCGGCAGCTTGACCATGATCCATCGGCCCGATGTCCTGCCGGACCTGCTGTCGCTGCTGGTTGGCCGTTTCGGGTCCCTGAAAGTCCTGCCCGTGCACCCGCGGGCCGGCGCTCATGCGGTGCGCATGCTCGTGCAGGGGCGGAAAGGCAGCCGCGCGCCGCTGACGCTGCTCTCCGGTCTCGTGCTTCACCGGGACGACGGCGGCTTCCGGCCCGAGGTTGCCGACATCCTTCGGATCGGGACAGCCCTCGCCCTCGACTGAAGGTCTAGCCGGGATTGCTGAGGTCGACTAAAAGTTGGCCCGGTCATTTGCTGCAACCCGGAGAGCGGCATCAAGCCTGGCCGCCCTGCCGCTCGAGTGGAAAGAAGCAAACGAGGATGTGGCCCTTCAGGCGTTACCCCGTGGTTCCCGTCATCCGGTTCTCCGGGCCGATCGGCTTTGCGACCCCGCTGCGGCCGGGGCTTTCGATCGCGGCGGTGGCCAGCGGACTGGAGCGGGCGTTCAGCCTGTCGAGGCTGCCGAGCATCGCCGTCGTCGTGAACTCGCCCGGCGGCTCGCCGGTGCAATCGAACCTCATCTTCAAGCGCGTTCGCCAGCTCGCCGAGGAGAAGAAGAAGAAGGTCTACGTGTTCTGCGAGGACGTGGCAGCGTCCGGCGGCTACTACCTGGCCGTCACGGGCGACGAGATCTACGCCGATCCGTCCTCCATCATCGGATCGATCGGCGTCATCTCGGCCTCCTTCGGCTTCGACAAGGCGATCGCCAAGCTCGGGATCGACCGGCGTGTCTATACCGCCGGCGAGAGCAAGGGCCTGCTCGATTCCTTCCAGCCCGAGAAGCCGGAGGACGTGATGCGCCTGAAGGCGATCCAGAAGGATGTCCACGACGTCTTCATCGGCATCGTCAAGGACCGCCGCGCGGAGCGGCTCACAGGCCGCGATTCGGAGCTCTTCTCGGGCGCCTTCTGGTCCGCCGCCAAGGCCCTCGAGCTGGGCTTGATCGACGGCGTGTCGGATGTTCGATCCAAGATGCGCGAGCTGCATGGCGAGGACGTCCAGCTCAAGGTGGTGCCGTTCGGCCCCGGAGGCTGGCTCACGCGGCTGTTCCGGCTGCCCCGTTTGTCGCAACCGGGCAGGGGCGAGGGAGCGCTGCCCCTTGCGCTGGCGGACGATCTCGTGTCGGCTGTCGAAGCCCGGGCGCTGTGGTCGCGCTACGGGCTTTGAGGCCGGGCGGGCTCTGAGGCCGTGCACGCACGAGGACGGGAGGGGGAGAATGCCGCAGGTGCTCGCGCTGGTTCTGGCGGGTGCGGGCCTCTACGCAGGCTACCGATGGCTATCGCGGGAGATCCGCCGCGCGGTCGCCGCCGCAGGGCCGCAGGACGAGCCGCGCGGCGGCGCGGCCAATGTTCGCGGCGCGCCCCGGGACCTGGGTGCGCTCGAGTGGGACGAGAAGCTGGGCGCCTACAGGCCGTCGAGGCAAGCCTGACCGCCGGGGCCAGGCGACGCTGGCTGAGCAGGGCAGCACGGTGTCCGAGACGTCTCGCAATCCGCGCCGCGCTCCCCTATAGTCCGCCGCCAGTTTCCGAGCGCAGGCGGGAAAGAATGCCGACGAGAGTTGCTGCCAGGACGGCCTCGAAGCCGCGGCGCGAAGCTTCATCACCAGAGCTGAGGCCAGGCCGGTCCTTTCAGGATCTGATCCTCACTCTACAGATGTACTGGGGCGAGCAGGGCTGCGCCATCCTGCAGCCATACGACATGGAGGTGGGCGCGGGCACCTTCCATCCGGCGACGACGCTGCGCGCACTCGGACCCAAGCCCTGGAACGCCGCCTATGTGCAGCCCTCGCGCCGGCCGAAGGATGGCCGCTATGGCGATAACCCGAACCGGCTGCAGCACTATTATCAGTTTCAGGTCATCATGAAGCCGTCGCCGCCGGACATCGTCGATCTCTACCTCGAGAGTCTGACGCGGATCGGACTGTCGCACGAGATCCACGACATCCGCTTGGTCGAGGACGACTGGGAAAGCCCGACGCTCGGCGCCTGGGGCCTCGGGTGGGAGGTCTGGTGCGACGGGATGGAGGTGACGCAGTTCACCTATTTCCAGCAGGTCGGCGGTTTCGACTGCAACCCCGCCTCGGGCGAGATCACTTACGGGCTCGAGCGGCTGGCCATGTACGTGCAGGGGGTCGACCGCGTTTTCGACCTCGACTTCACTGGCCGCGATGACGAGCGCAAGCTCACATACGGCGATGTCTTCCTGCAGGCCGAGCAGGAGTTTTCGCGCTACAACTTCGAGCACGCCAGCACGGACATTCTCCTGCAGCACTTCCGCGACGCGGAGCGGGAGTGTGGGTCCCTGCTCGAGAAGGGCGACGCCGGCGGGCGCCACTTGATGGCGCTGCCCGCATACGACCAGTGCATCAAGGCCTCGCACATCTTCAATCTGCTGGACGCCCGCGGCGTGATCTCGGTCACCGAGCGGCAGAGCTACATCCTGCGGGTCCGCGATCTGGCCAGAGGCTGCTGCGCGGCCTGGCTCAAGACGGAAGGAGGCGGCGCATGAGCTCACCAAAGACACTGCTGGAAATGGCCGGAGCGGACCTGCGACCCGCCTCGCTGGCGCAGTCGACCGTGGTCGTCATCGATGCGCAAAACGAGTATCTCGACGGCAAGCTGGCCCTGCCGGGTGTGAAGACAGCCGTGGGGGCGCTCGCACGGCTCCTCACCAGGGCACGGGAGGCGGGTGCCCCAATCGTGCACGTCGCGCACAAGGGGCGGCCCGGCGGGCTGTTCGACCGCGAAGGCCACGGCGGCGCGATCATCGAGGCGGTCCGGCCAGCGGCCGGCGAGCGCGTCATCGAGAAGCCGCTGCCGAACGCCTTTGCCCAGACGAGCCTCGATGCCGAGTTGAAGGCGATCGGGCGCACGTCGCTGGTGATCGCGGGGTTCATGACCCACATGTGCGTCAGCTCGACGGCGCGGGCGGCGCTGGATCTGGGCTACCGGGTGAGCGTTGCCGGGGACGCCACGGCGACCCGCGATCTTCCCGACCCCCTCGGCGGCGTGGTCCAGGCCGAAGCGCTGCACCGGGCGGCGCTCGCCGCGCTCGGCGACCGGTTTGCGGTCATCGCCGCCGTCGATCAGATCCCCAGCACCTGAAGCTGCGGGCGCGTCCATGGATTACCCGCCCGGCTTCCGGTCCGTCCGGGGAATGACGGTGATGTTCCCGTCGCGCTCCAGCACGGCGAACTTGATCTGGTCGATCCGCTCCAGTCCGCGCCACCGACGCGCCGCTTCGAGCACGTCGTCGAGGTCGACGCGCTCGAGGCCCATTTGGTCCTGAAGCGGCTGGCCATTCTCGACGAGCAGCACGGGCTCGCCCTCGATGAGCCGGTGGAGGCGCGCGATTGAGCTTCGCGCCGGCCGGCGATGCCGCTAAAAGGATCGCCTCACGACTTGCTCTCGAGGAGCCCATGCCTGAACTCCTGCTCGAGCTGTTCTCAGAGGAGATCCCCGCCCGCATGCAGCGGCGGGCGGCCGAGGATCTGAAGCGGCTCGTCACCGGCGGGCTCGCGGCGCAGGGGCTGGCCGCCGGCGAGGCGCAGGCGTTCGCGACGCCGCGCCGGCTGGCCCTCGTCGTGAACGACGTCCCGGCGCGCTCGCCCGGCTCCGCCGAGGAGCGCAAGGGCCCGCGGGTCGGCGCGCCGGAAGCGGCGATCCAGGGATTCCTCAAGGCGGCCGGTCTCGGCTCCATCGGCGATGCTTCGGTCGTGTCGGATGCAAAGAAGGGCGACTACTACCTGGCTCGGATCGAGCGCCCGGGCCGCGGCGCCGGCGAGATCGTCGCCGAGGTCGTGCCGGACGTGATGCGCCGCCTTCCCTGGCCGAAGTCGATGCGCTGGGGATGGCAGACGTTCACCTGGGTCCGGCCGCTCCACGGCATCGTCTGTCTGCTCGACGGCGAGGTGGTGCCGTTCGAGGTCGCCGGCATCGAGAGCGGCAACATCACTCGCGGTCACCGCTTCCACGGCAATGCGCCGTTCGCGGTCGGCGGCTTCGCCCGCTACGTCAAGAAGCTTCGCGCCAGCAAGGTGCTGCTCGATCCCGCGGAGCGCATCGAGATCATCGAGGCGCGGGCCCGCGAGCTCGCCGGCAAGCACAAGCTGCAGCTCGTCGAGGACGCCGGCTTGCTCGCCGAGAACGCAGGATTGACCGAGTGGCCGGTGGTGATGATGGGCCACTTCGACGAGGCGTTCCTGCAGGTGCCGCCGGAGGTGATCATCACCTCTCTCAGGACGCACCAGAAATGCTTCGCGCTGCGTGATGTCAGACGGACCGCGTCGAAGGCGCGCGCGGGTGAGCGCGTGGCCGGGGCGGGGTCGACCGTGGGCGAGCAGCGGCAACTGGCGAATCGTTTTCTGCTCGTCGCCAACCTGGAGGCCGAGGACGGCGGCGCGGCGATCGTCGCCGGCAACGAGAAGGTGATCCGCGCGCGGCTGTCGGATGCCCGCTTCTTCTGGGAGCAGGATCTGAAGAAGCCGCTGGACGAAATGGCGACCGCGCTGCGCGGCGTCACCTTCCACGAGAAGCTCGGCACCCAGTGGGAGCGCGTCGAGCGCATTGCCGAGCTCAGCCATCGGATCGCCGGCGCGGTTGACGCCGTGCCGGAGGACGCGCGGCGTGCGGCACAGCTCGCCAAGGCCGATCTGGTGTCCGGCATGGTCGGCGAGTTTCCGGAGCTGCAGGGCCTCATGGGCCGCTACTACGCGGAGTCCGCCGGGACCAAGCCCGAGATCGCACGCGCCATCGAGCTGCACTACAAGCCCAAAGGCCCCACCGATACGGTGCCCAAGGAGGAGGAGGGCGACAGCGTCGCCATCGCGGTGGCGCTCGCCGACAAGCTCGACACGCTGGTCGGGTTCTGGGCCATCGACGAGAAGCCGACGGGGTCGGGCGATCCGTATCAGTTGCGGCGCGCGGCGCTGGGCGTGATCCGGATCGTTCTGGAGAACGATCTGAGGCTGCCGCTCGGGAAGTTCCTCAGGCAATGCCTGGCTCTGCAAACGACCACGGTGAAATCGCCGTTGGGTCTCGCTGACGGCCTCCTCGACTTCTTCGCCGATCGCCTGAAAGTCCACCTGCGCGAGCAGGGGGCGCGGCACGACCTCATCGACGCCGTGTTCGCGCTGCCCGGCCAGGATGATCTGGCGCTGGTCGTCAAGCGGGTCGAGGCGTTGGGCGCCTTCCTCGAGACCGACGACGGCGCCAGTCTGCTCATCGGCGTCAAGCGCGCGGCCAGCATCCTCGCCATCGAGGAGAAGAAGGACAGGACGAGCTACGACGGCGACTACGACCTCAGGCTGCTCGAAGCGCCGGAGGAGCTGGCGCTGGCCGCCGCCATCGAGAGCGTCAAGCAGGATACCGCGGCCGCCATCGCCGTGGAGAACTTCAAGGGCGCCATGCGGGCCTTGGCCGAGCTGCGCAGGCCGGTCGACGCCTTCTTCGATAAGGTGACGGTCAACGTCGAGGATCAGCGTTTGCGGCAGAACCGGCTGCGGCTGCTGTCCCAGATCCGCACCGCGACCATGACGGTGGCGGACTTCTCCAGGATCGCCGGCTGAAGGGCAGGTGCGCCCATGGCTCAGCACCTGTTCGTCTACGGTACGCTGCTGTCGGGAGCGAGGAATCCGATGGGCGTCCGCCTCGGCCGGGAGGGCCGGCTGGTCGGCCCCGCCGCGATCAAGGGCCGGCTGTACGACCTCGGCCGCTACCCGGCGCTCGTCGAGGCCGGTCCGGATGACCGCGAGGTCCACGGAGAAGTGTACGCGCTGACGAGCCCCGAGGCCTCGTTGCGCTGGCTCGACGCCTACGAGGGCATCGTGCCCGGCCGCGAGGGCTCGTGCGACTACGAGCGGGTCGAGCGCACACTTCGGCTCGCGGCCGGCGGAGAGCTCGCGGCCTGGGTCTATCTCTACCGGGCATCGGTGCACGGTCGGCGCGCCATAGACAGCGGCCGGTGGCTCGCGCCTGCGCCGGGTAGCTAAAAGCAGACTACTCCTCCGGTCGGTGCCGCCGCGTAAAGAGAACCGCGCGACGACTCGTCGAGCAGGTGACACGCTGTCATGTAGGGAGTGGCTTCTTCTTGGCTGCCGCCACGGCTCTTTCATAGGCAGCCCGCTTGTCGTCCTCGGTAGGCGCACCAAGGCCGAAAAAGGCGGTGTGCTTCGTTGCCTTTGCCGTCCGACCATCCTCTAGATACACCGTGCAGCTAACTACGCCCATAGAATGGGAGAATTCGAAATTGACCACCTTGACCATCCCACTCTCCCGCCACCCTCGCGCTACCAGGAAAGAGATTCTGCTCTAGCTATTGAATACCCGACATCTCCGTGCTTCCGAGGCCGTCGAGGGTGAAGACGAACGTGTCGCCGGCGGCGATCGGCACGGTCGGCATGACGCTGCCGGTGATGACCACCATGCCGGCCTCGATCGGCCGGCCGCGACCGGCGGCCAGATTGGCGAGCCACGCCAGCGCCCCCATCGGATCATCGGTGGCACCGCCGCCGCGCTCGGCTCCGTTCACCGTCAGCCGGCCCTTGATGCCGTCGAGATCGAGCCCTTCCGGCACCCGCTGCGGCGCGCCCAGCACGATACCGCCGTTCCAGGCGTTGTCGGCGATGAGCGACAGCGCGCTGGTGCTCTTGTAGTGCGCCCGGCGGTCGTCGATCAGCTCGAACGCCGGCATCGCCTCGGCGACGGCCGGGCGGACGTCGGCGGCCGTGTAGGCACGCGACGTGCGCGGCAGATCCGCGCCGAGCCGGAGCGCCAGCTCGCACTCGATCATCAGGTTCATGAAGTCGCCGAGCCGGAGCCGCGCCGGAGACTGATGGATGCGCCGCTCGTAGAGCATGCCGCCGCACGGGTGATCGATGCCCATGAGCTGCTGCATGACCTTCGTCGTGGTGGCGATCTTGAGCCCGCGGACGGGTCCATGGAGCGGCGTCCACAGCTCGCACAGCGCCTCCTGCGCGGCGTAGGCGTCTGCGACTGACGGCGGCGACACCTCCTGCGGCAGGTTCCGGTAGGGCGCCCGGGTACGATGTGCTTCGGCAACGTAGGCCGCCGCGGCTTTCGGATCGAACATCGCCATCTGCAACTCTCCGCTAGACCGGTCGCGTCGCGGCGTAGGCCGGGACCGCCGCGGAGAACCTGTCGAGCCAAGCCATCAGCTTCGGGTGCGCCGGCCGCCACGCGCCGCCATGCCGGAAGTCGAGATAGCCCAGCGCGCACGCGAGGGTGACGTGCGCGTAGTCGGGACCAGCCTCCCAGTCTGGCGGAGCCTTCTCGAGGTGATCGAGCGCCGCGTCGATCTTGGCCTGCTGGCGGTCCATCCAGCCCTGCACCCACTTTTCCTCCGGCCGGTAGCGCTTCTCGTAGACGAGCAGCAGGGCGGCATCGAGGATGCCGTCGGCGAGGGCCGCGAGTGTCAGCGCCCGCAGGCGCTCACGGCCCGTGGACGGGAACAGGCGCGGCTCGGGCGCGAGCGTGTCCAGGTACTCGCAGATGACACGGCTGTCGTAGACCTGCATGCCGTCGTCGAGGATCAGCACGGGGATCTTGGACAGCGGGTTCTCCCGCTGCAGGGCCTCGTTGATGGGGGAACGGGTGTCGGTAGGCTGCGCCTCGATCCGGTCGGCAATGCCCTTCATGGCCGCAACGATCCTCACCTTGCGTACGTACGGGGAGGCCGGGGATGACAGGAGCTTCATCATGGGGGCGGAACCTGGTTGTGGGATCGGGGGCAGGGGGCAAATGCGCTGGCAGGGCATGGTGCCGGGGAAGCAGCCCGACGGCAAGTGCGGATCCGCGTCGGCGACCCGCGCGGCAGGTCCTTCAGGCCACGGCGATCTCCAGCACGCCGAGCGCGACGAGCCCTATCGTCAGCACCCACAGGAACAGCTTGCCGCGCCGGGTCTGGCTGGCGCGCTCGAGGACCAGCAGGGCGACGAGCGTGCCGGCGGTGACGAAGTTTATGAGCAGCAGCCCGCCGGGACCCAGCCCGCGTGCGCCCGCGACACTGCCTTCGAGCATCGTCGCCGCCGCCATTCCGACGAGCAGGGCGCCCAGCAGACGGGGCCAGAGCAGCGCCTGCGGCAAGGGCAGGCCGAGAATACGGGCGGTCGTCAGCGGCATGATCAGCAGCACGGCGCCGGCCGCGAGCCTGAGCACCGTCTCGATCCAGAGGAGCTGCTGGGCCATGGACGGCCGCTCCGTTGCCGCGGCGTCTCCTCAGCGCTGGCTCGGCGTCCTGCCCATCTTGTCGAAGAACTCGTCGGGCTTGAACGGCTTGCTCTCGCTGCTGCTGCCGTCGAGGAGACCGGCGAGGACGCCATCCTTCGCCTCCTGCTTCTTGACCGGCGGGGTGAAATCGCCGGCCAGATGCCGGTTGAGGTCGCTCTTGATCTCGCGCGCCTTGCCGTCGGTGCAGTAGTCCGCCTCGCCGGCGGTCTTCTTGGCGACCGACAGCCGGATGTACTCGTACTCGCGCTCGACCTTCTGCAATTGCTCCGGCGTGGCGCCCTGGGCCGCCTCGGCCGCCAGCCAGCTCGTCTTCAGCCGGCCGGGATCGAAGTAGAACCCGCAGCGGGCCGCCCGCGCGGACGTGGCGCCGACCTGCACCGCGCGCGACGTCGGATCGCTGGGCGGCGGCGCGGCCGGGGCGGCGGCCTCGGTCGGCCCGCCGCCGCCGATCAACGCCGCCGTGGTCAGCCCGCCCGAGCCGCTGCAGCCGGCGAGCATCAGCCCGCAGGCGGCGGTGACGAGGTGCGACAGGCGGACAGTCACGGGCGCCCCCTTTTTCGGCAGCCTTCTCGAGGACGCGAGCTCCACGGAACGTTCCGTGGACAGTGCGCTGCAAGCCCGCCATCGTCAATAGCTTCGGGGCCACGCCGCTCGATCCTCCTGTTGAGGACGAGGCGCGCTGGCCACCCGCCGCCCTCTCGGCCCTCCGCTACGGCCGTGCCCGCCGGGCGAGCATATTGAGGCCCTCGACCAGCGCCGAGAACGCCATCGCGGCGTACACGTAGCCCCTCGGAACGTGGACACCGAAGCCGTCCGCGATCAACACCATGCCGATCATCAGCAGGAAGCTCAGGGCAAGCATGACGATCGTCGGATTGGCGTTGATGAATTCGGAGAGCGGGTTGGCCGCGATCAGCATGGCAAGGACGGCGACGATCACGGCGACGATCATGATCGGCACGTGCGGCGTCATGCCGACCGCCGTGATGATGCTGTCGATCGAGAAGACGAGGTCGAGCAGCAGGATCTGCCCGATCGCCGCCCCGAACCCGAGCGCCGCCGCCCGCCGGTCGAACATGTCGGGCGCGGGGCTGGGGTCGACGCGGTGATGGATTTCCTTGGTCGCCTTCCAGACGAGGAACAGCCCGCCCGCGATGAGGATGAGATCGCGCCAGGAGAAGCCGCGGCCGAGGATCGAGAAGATCGGTGTGGTGAGCGATACGATGATGGCGATGGTGAAGAGCAGCGCCAGCCGCAGCAGCAGCGCCGCCGAGATGCCGATCTGGCGTGCCCTGACCCGCTGGTGCTCGGGCAGCTTGTTGGTCAGTATGGCGATGAAGATGAGGTTGTCGATGCCGAGCACCACCTCCATCGCGATGAGCGTGACGAGCGCGACCCAGGCCGCGGGGTCGGCGATGAGGGCGAGGATGCTTTCCATGAGCGAGGCAGGTCCTGTTGCGGTCGGCTGTCGCTGCACGTAGCCGCGAACCGGGATGAGTGCAACGGGAACGGACCGGCATCAACCGGATTGCGCGGAACGCATGGGCACGACGGCGCGACGCGGGCGCGCGGAGCACGCGAGCGCGGGCAAGTCGAGGGGAGCGGGGCAGAGAGGCGCCGCGATCCGATATCGAGAATGGCAGCTCCTCGCCGCCCCGCCGCAGTCCTTGTGTCCCCTTGCGCCGCCTATTGTGGATTTCCCGTTCTCATGGGGCGGAATTGAACCGCCGGTCGGCATCGGACCGCAGGCTCCGGCCGCGTCAGCCGGTGAGCTTGAGGGGCATACACCCCCGGCCGCGGCTACGACAGGCGTTACCGCCCGCCGCCCCGCACCTGCGAGACTGCATCCGCCCCCATCCACGGACGCCTCCGGAGGACGTCCCCTCGTGGGCGGACGAGGGGATCATGACCCGGCGGCGGAGGGCGGGGATAAGTTTTTCGGGGCGATTTATGCTTTTCCTCAAAACTTGATGGTGGCCGTGGCGAATGTGGCGTTGCCGCCCCAGCGGCGGAGGGCGTCGAACTCCCGATAGTGGCGCATGTTGAGGATGAGTGGCGACGTGCCGATCAAGGTCGTGTAGCTCAAGCCCGGACCGACCGCGTCAACCCGGCCTTTGAAGGGAGCCAGCAGCGCACCGGGCCCGGAATCTCCCGTGAGCTGGCGGTAATCATATCCCACGGCGCCAATCACCAGCCCTCGGCTGAGCTCATAGCCGATTGCCCACTCGAAATGGAACTCGTTGCCGCTCTTGTAGTCGGTCTCGTCATTCTCGAAATTGAAGGTGAATCCAGCCGCGCCATTGAGCTGGAGCTTTGTCGCCTTGTTGGCCCACGTAAAGGCCCACCCCGTGTCGATGCCGGGACGGTTGAGGCCGATGATGGGAGCAAACCCGACCTCATAGCGGCCCGTCGGGGCGACGCCCTGGACATAGACGAGATGAGAGAGCTCTCCGTGCTGCCACCCAAGCTGCAGCCTCGTCGTGATATCGCCGAGGCCCGCGCCGTCGGTCTGCCTGTGGACCTCCAGGGGTCCGAGGCCCACGGTCGCTTCGACATCGACGTGCCCGACCGGGACGGTCACGCCAATGCCTACGCGGCCTCCAAGGAGCGTCCTCTCCACCACATAGAGCCCGCTGAGGCCGGTCGCGAATGCCTCGAACTCAGCGCCGGCATTCAAGACCACTCCGCCGAAGTCGATCTGGCCTCCGATGCGGCCGTTGTAGTGGCTCGCCAGAGCCGTGACGTAGATTCCAGGCGGCGGCGTGACGCCGGCGCCGAAACCGGCGCTGCCGAGGGGATAGGTCGAGAACGCATATTCGGTGGCGGCAGCTTGGCCGGATGCGGCCAGCGCCAGCCCGAGCCAGCCGGTGCCAATTGCCCGTGACAAGAGCCTCGTGCGCATCTGCGGTTCCGAGTTGCAGCCGTTGATCTCTACCTTAGATTGATTCTGCTCCGCGATGCACATGAGCGTGGAGCGGCGTGGGGTGCAGACCTGGCCTGGAAGGGCTGGAGCGTCGCCATGGACCTACAGCGGTCGGATCGGCACGGAGCTCCGGCATGTCCGGCGGAGACATGCCTCAACCCCTGCCGGGAACCAAAGCTTGACCTTTGAGTTTGAGGGCTGTGCCGCCTTTTATCCCATTGATAATGGGGGCGCTTATTGCGGCCTTTTCGGGCAGGGCTGGCCTCAATCCAGGACTCGTCTCAATAGGAGGATCTCGTGGCACTCGGCACAATCAGGTCGTGTCTCCTGGGAGCAACCTGCCTGATGTCGGCAGCCGTTGCAGGCGCCGAAGCACAGACGACGAGTCCCGGCCCGCAGTTGCCGGCCCAGACCCAGCAGCCGCGACCGCCGAATATCCTCATCGTCTTTGGCGACGATATCGGTCTCGCCAACATCAGCCACTGGAACCGCGGTCTCATGGGCTACCGCACGCCCAATATCGACCGGATCGCCCAGGAAGGTCTGTCGTTCACCGACTACTACGGGCAGCAAAGCTGCACCGCCGGCCGGGCGGCGTTCATCACCGGCCAGAACCCGATCCGTACCGGCTTGACAAAGGTCGGGTTGCCGGGCGCCGACGTGGGCCTGAGAGCCGAGGATCCGACGATCGCCACCCTGCTCAAGGCATTGGGATACGCCACGGGCCAATTTGGCAAGAACCATCTCGGCGACCGCAACGAGTTCCTGCCCACGGCTCACGGGTTCGACGAGTTCTTCGGCAACCTCTATCACCTCAACGCCGAGGAGGAGCCCGAGCATCCGGACTACCCACGAGGCGCCGAGTTCCGAAAGCGGTTCGGCCCGCGCGGCGTGATCCGCTCCTTTGCAAATCCGGACGGAACGCAGACCATCGAGGATACCGGCGCTCTCACCAGAAAGCGCATGGAGACGATCGACGAGGAAACGCTGCAAGCGGCGCTGTCCTTCATCGACCGGCAGAACGGTGCGGGCAAACCGTTCTTCGTGTGGTGGAACGCAACCCGCATGCACTTCCGCACTCACGTCAAGCCGGAGACACTGGGCGTAAGTGGCCAAGGCTTCTACAACGACGGGATGGTCGAGCACGATGGCCATGTCGGCACGCTGCTCGGCAAGCTCGACGATCTCGGCATCGCCAACAATACCCTTGTCGTCTACACGACCGACAACGGCCCCCACTTCAATGCCTGGCCCGATGCGGCGATCACGCCGTTCCGCAGTGAGAAGAACTCCAACTGGGAAGGCGCCTACCGCGTGCCCGCCTATGTCCGCTGGCCGGGTCGTATTCCGAGCGGACGGACGCTCAACGGCGTCGTGGCCCACGAAGACTGGATGCCGACGCTGCTGGCGGTCGCAGGAGAGCCCAACGTAAAGGAAAGACTGCGTGCCGGGCTCAACGTGGGCCAGCGCAGCTACCACGTCTATCTCGACGGCTACAATCAGCTCCCCTATCTGACCGGGCAGGCGCGGCAGAGCCCTCGCAGCGAGTTTTTCTATACCAATGACGACGGCCAGCTCGTCGGGCTGCGCTACATGGACTGGAAGAGCGTCTTCCTGGAGCAGCGCGCCAAGGGCTTCGGCGTCTGGCAGGAGCCGTTCGTCGAGCTGCGCGTGCCCAAGATCTTGAATCTGCGCCGCGATCCGTTCGAGCGTGCAGATCAGAGCGCCAACATCTACGACGACTGGCTGATCGATCACGCCTTCATGCTGGTGCCGGCCCAAACGTATGTCGCGCGGTGGATGGAAAGCTTCCGCGAGTTCCCGCCGCGGCAGAAGCCGGCCTCCTTCAATCTCGAGAACGTCATGGCGACGCTCACCGGGACCACGAGGACGGACGAAGGCACGGCCGCGGGCGGCCATGGCGGTGGCAGGCCGTAGCAGCGATGGTTAGCGCGATGCGTTACCGGCTTCGTGCCGGCCTGACGGCCACAGCGGTGGCCGGGTTCCTTCTCCTCGCCTCGGCAGCCAACGCGCAGGTGGCCGATCCGTTGCCGAGCTGGAACGAGGGACCGGCCAAGCAGGCGATCACCAGCTTCGTCGCCAGGGTCGTCCAGCCCGGCCCCGATTATGTCGCTCCCGCCGATCGCATCGCGGTCTTCGACAATGACGGCACCCTGTGGGCGGAGCAACCGGTCTATTTTCAGGCTTTCTTTGCCATCGACCGGGCGAAGGGGCTGGTCGCGCGCGATCCGAAGCTGGCCGCGCTCGCTGCCGTCAAGGCCGCGGCGGACGATGACCTGCAGGCTCTTTCGGCGCTAGGCGAGCATGGCATTGCCGAGCTCGTGGCGCTCACTCATTCCGGCATGACGCCCGAAGCCTTCATCGCCGAGGCGAGGCGCTGGCTCGCCTCGGCCAGGCACCCGCGCCTCGACCGCCTGTTCACCGACCTCACCTACCAGCCGCAGCTCGAGCTGCTCGGCTTTCTCCGGGCGAACGGGTTCAAGACATTCATCGTATCCGGTGGCGGCATCGACTTCGTTCGCGCCTTCTCCGAGAGCGCCTACGGCATACCTCCCGAGCAGGTCATCGGGTCGAGCAGCAAAACGCGCTTCGAGCTCGAAGGCGGCGCGGCCCGTCTCATCAAGCTGGCCGAGATCGGCGCCATCGACGATCGCGAAGGCAAGCCGGTCAACATCAACCTGCACATCGGCCGCCGGCCGGTCCTGGCGGTCGGCAACTCGGATGGCGATCTGGCCATGCTGCAGTATACGGCCAGCGGTCAGGGTCCGCGGCTGATGGTTCTGATCCACCACGACGACGCCGAGCGGGAGTATGCCTATGACCGCAACTCCAGGGTCGGACGGCTCGATGCTGCGCTCGACGAAGCCGAAGAGCGGGGCTGGACCGTGGTCAGCATCAAGCGGGACTGGCGGGTCGTCTTTCGCGCGAATTGAGCCGCAGAGCGCTCTGAGCGGACCGGAAAGACCGACGACGACGCATGCAAAAGGATGACCCAGAAGTCCGGTCAGCTTTCCAGGCCGGCTCGGCGTTGCTCTATGGCCGAAACGACATTGAAACCGATAATGCGAAAGGGGTCGGGGGCGATCCAGCTCGCGGAGCCCATATTCGCGGATATCCTCCGGTGATCCTCTTCGTCCAGCATCAGCTCGGCAAGCGCCTTGCCGAGCAGCGTTCCCTTGGTGATGCCACTGCCATTGCAGCCGCCCGACGCGTAGGCGTTCTCGTCGACCTGTCCCCACCAGGGGGCGCCATTCATCGTGAAGGCGGTGGTCCCGCCCCAGACGAATTCGAGCTGAATGTGGGCGAGCGACGGCCAGCGGCGCGTGAATCGCTCGCGCAACTGGGCGACAGCCTCCGCCTGGGGGATTTCGCGCTCGAGGGCATAGAGGCTGCGCACGAGGAGGCGGTCCTTCCCGACCCGGCGCAGCGTGGTGCCGAGGCGGTGCGGGGGCAACAATCCCCAGGCATCCCTGGCCCCGAGCTGGGCCGCATCGGCGGGTGACATCGCCTCGGTGAGGGCGGCATAGGTGAAGATCGTCGCCATGCGGGATTTCAGATAGCCGAACCGGCGGATGAAGCCGTTCGTGGCCAATGCCAGCCGGCCGGCGTGCATCACCCCATCTGGCGTTTCGATCTGCCAGCCATTGGCCCTCGTCAGCTTCAACGCCGGCGTTTTTTCATATAGCGAGACGTTCGCGGGGAGCGCTGCCGCCAGACCCCTGATCAAGGCCGCCGGTTGCAGCAGATAGCCATCATTCATCTCCATGCCGAAGCGGTAGTAGGGGCTGCCGATGCGCTCGACGATCATCTCGCGGGTCAGCACCGTGTGGGAGATCGCGTTCCTGGCGGCAACCTCGATGACGGAGCGCACGACGGCCTCGCCCCTTTCGGTGGCGGCGCCGCGGATGACGCCGGCGCGGCGCAGGTCGCAATCGGCACCATCGGCCGCGATTGCGCCGACCATCCAGTCGAAGGCCTCGGCATAGAGGCCGGACTGGACGCGGGCGCTTTCGGCTGTCTCGAGCGACGCATTACGCGGCAGGACGTACCTGCTTGTGAATCCGGAATTGCGCGCCGATGCGCCTTCGCCGACCACATCCGCCTCGAGAACGGCTATGGAGGCATCGGGGCGCAACTCGGCCAGACGGCGGGCAATGGCCAGGCCCGTGAAGCCGGCGCCGATCACCGCGAAATCCACCTTGCCGTCGCCGGTCAGCGGCGGCCTTGGCTGGCGCGCAGGCAGCATCGCGTTCCAACCGCAGCGAGCGGCGTATTGGGGGTACGTGAGGCGGGTCATCGGTCCTTTCCGGAGCCCGGCACGGGCAGGTGCGGAGGGGGAGGCTGCCGCGGAGGCCCGCGGCAGCCGGCCGTGGCCTAGTCCTTGAAATGCGTGAGCTCCGTCAGCAGCGGGCCGAGAGACATGGAGCCCTTCAGCTCGTAACCCCAATCCAGACCAGCCCGGCGGACCCATACCTGGGCCGTCTCGGTGAGGGGAACGGCGCAGACCTGGGCAATGATCTTGCGCTGGGCCTCTTTCCAGAATTCGAGTTGTTTGGCCGAATCCGTCTCGGTGCGCGCGGCCTCGATCTCCTTGTCGGCCACCGTGCAATGGCTGAAGTTGGTGACGGCCGAAGGTTGGCCGATGGCGCTCTTGCTGTGGAAGAACTGCGTCAGATAGATGTCGGCCACGGGGAAGCGGGCAGCACCGTAGGTCGTCATGGCATTGAGATCCTTGCGGATCATCTGATGCCAGGTCGCGTGCTCCACGGGCTGCAGCTCGAGCGTGATCCCCACGTCCTGCAACTGGGCCTGCTGCAACTGCGCCATCGTCTCGTAGCTGGGCATCTGGCTGGTGATCATCTTGATCTTCAGCCCATTCGGATAGCCGGCCTCGGCGAGCAGCGCCTTGGCCCGCTGCGGGTCGTGCGGCAGCATGCCTGAACCGGCCAGATATCCGAGGTTGTTCGAGGGGATCACCGACCCGGCCGCCCGGGTGAAGGCGTCGCCCCGGAACTGGGAGATCTGGTTGCGGTTGATGGCGTGAGCCACCGCCTGCCGCACGCGGATGTCGTCGAACGGCTTCTTGCTCGCATCGATATGAAGCAGGGTCAGCTCGGCCGGATCGAAGATATCGACCACCGCACCCTTGGTGGCCTGGGTGCGGGCGAGCCACTGACGCTCCGCCAGCCCGGTGGCTGCGTCGACCTCACCCGCGGCAAAGGCCAGATCGCGCGCGGAGTTGGAGTTCAGGAAGCGGTAGGCCACTTCCTTGATCTTCGGTGCACCTCTGAAATAGTCCTCATGCGCAACGAAATGAGCCGCCTGGCCCGGCTCGATCCTCGATAGCGCGAAGGGTCCCGAGCCCACCGGATTACGGCTGAAATCGGCGCCGAGCTTTTCGACAGCGGCCTTGGGCACGATGAAGCCGCCCGAGTAGTTGGTGAGAATTCCGAGCAGCGACGGGATCTGCTGCTTGAGGGTGATGCGCACCGTCAGCGGATCGAGCGCTTCGACCTTTTCGATGGCGGCGTAGTCGCCGGCAAAGGCCGAGCGCTTGGGATCGGCCGATTTGGTGAGGCTGTAGACGACATCATCGGCCGTGACCTCGCCATTTCCCTTCTGCCACTTCACGCCCGGCCGCAGCTTGAAGGTCCAGACCAGCTTGTCGGCCGAGGCCTCCCAGCTTTTCGCCAGGTCGGGCTCGATCTTGCTCGGATCGGTCGTGCCCGGCGCGAAGCGCACGAGCGAGCTGAAGATCCAGGCCACCAGGGTGCGGTCCGAGGTACTGGTCGCAAAATGCGGGTCCAGCTTCCCGACATCGGCGCTTGCGGCACCCAGGGAGAGCTTGGTCTTTTCGGCATGAGCCTGCAGCGGAGTGAGCGCGGTACCGAGCAGGAATGCGGCGGCCAGGGCGCGGCCGCCGATCGACTTGGGTATGAACATGACTTCCTCCTGTGGTGATGCTTGACGCGGAACTGAACAACTCTCCTCCCCGGGATCGCCCGTCAGGGACGGGCCTTGGCGCCCAGGACGGCAAAGAGGGGAGACGGACCTCGGGCATCGAGGCCGGCGACAGCGGCGACCAGCGCTTCTTGCGCCGCTGGATCCAGTGCTCCCTTCGATAGCTGACGGAATTTGGCTTCGACCTGAGTGCGGGACAGGGGATTTGCGGTGTCACCCAACGGATAATTGACGGTCCGCGTTTGCGGGCCGTCGCCGTAGTCGATGGTGACGCGGGCCGGCGTGCGTGACGGGAAGGCATCGACAAAGTCGGGCGCCACCGCAAGCTCGACCCGGGACGCCAGCGCCAGGACCTCCTCATCGGCCAGGGTTTCGAGCCGAACCGGCTGCAGGGCCTCGATACCGCGCAATGCGGCCAGCGAGCAGCTGAAGGGATAGCTGTACTGTCCCTCTTCCAGGCTGCCGGGGGCGCGGACATTGCCGAGCTTCAGGCCTTGCGGAAAGAGCTCGATCCCGAGGTGCTTCACGGACTTGCCGGGTTGACGCATTTCCCCGATCGCATCGATTGCGGGGTGAATGTAGCGGCAGCAGGCGTAGGGCTTGAGGTAATTGCCCAGAGTCTGCCAGTGGCTGCCCAGGCCGCCGGTCAGGATCGCGGGCGTGAAAAGGTCCGGGTTGTCGAGCAGGTCGACCGGCCCGCTTCCGCCGGCCTCCGCACGCATGGCCGCCATCAGCCCGATCACAACGGCGGGCGGGATGCCTTCCTTGACGGTGCTTCCCTGGCGTCGCGAGGTGCCCGAGGGGAAAGCCACCGGAGATTCGGCGCCCGCGATCGCCATCGCCTCGGCTGTCTGCTCGGCGTTCAGACCCAAAAGGCGGCCGGCGGCAGCCGCCACACCGTAGGCCACCCATTTGCCGCTGGCATAGCTGACGATGGTGGAGGTCGGACGCGAGGAGGCGATCCTGAGGGCGACCTCATAGCCGACGATGATAGCGTCGACGATCGCCTGGCCGTCGAAGTCGCCGGTCTCTGCCAGCGCCAGCACCGCAGGGATCACACCGGCGCCGGCATGGCCGCAGGCTCCGCGATGACCGTCGTCGATATCGAGGGCACTGGCGGCGGAGGCATTGACGAAAGCCGCGCCCAGCCAGCTCAAACGGTCCTCGGTGAACCAGACGGCGGTGTCGCCCCGGCCATAGAGTTTGCGACCGGCACGACGTGCGGTTCTCGCCAGCGGGCTCGCCGCTCCAGCGGACGCCGCAGCCAGCAGATCGAGAACGAGGGTAGCGGTAAAGTCCCGCACTTCCCGAGGTATGGTTATGCGCGGTGTCTCGGCGGCGAAGCGGGCCAGCTCTGCGATCGCGGTCTTCATTCGGATGGAGCTCCAGGAGCAGGGGTGCAAAACTCAGTCCGGCTGCCGCATGAAATGGCCGTCGGCCGCAACCTGCCAGCGGGCAGGCGGCGGCTCGAAGCCGCGGGGGCGCAGGGCGCTTCGAGCCTTCATGTCGGCCAGGGGCGCCCGCGTGCCGCGCAGCTCCGGATGGTTGACCGGAATGGCCGACAACAGATGCTGGGTATAGGGATGCCCCGGCCGCCCGATGACATCCTTCTTGTAACCGATCTCGACGATCTCCCCGAAATGCATCACCGCGACGCGATCGCAGATCTTCTCGACGGCCGCCATGTCGTGGCTGATGAAGAGATAGGAGAGTCCGAGGTCCTTCTGCAGATCGACCATCAGGTCGATGATCTGGGATTTTATCGAGACATCGAGCGCCGAGACGGCCTCGTCTGCGATGATGAGCTTCGGCGACATGGCCAGAGCGCGCGCGATACAGATCCTCTGGCGCTGGCCGCCGGAGAACTCGTGCGGCAGGCTCGAGGCGCGCAACGGATCGAGGCCGACGCGTTCGAGCAGCCATTCCATCCGCTGCTTCGCCTCCAGCCCTTTGGCCAGGCCATGGACCAGCATCGGCTCCATGATCGCCGAGCCTATGGTCTGCCGCGAATCCAGCGACCCGAAGGGATCCTGGAAAATCATCTGCACGTTTCGGCGAAGCCGCATGAGGCTGGCTGGCGATCGGTAGTCCACCGTCTCGCCGTTCACCCGCACCGCGCCCGAATGCAGGGGCACCAGGTTCATTATGGCCTTGCCGATGGTGGACTTGCCCGAGCCGGACTCACCGACGAGGCCGAGCGTCTCCCCGGGGCCGATGGACAGGGATACGCCCTCGACTGCATGCACGGCGCCGGCGGCGTTGCCGAAGAGTCCGCCTCCAACCGGGAAGCGCACGGCGAGGTCTTCCACCGACAGGACACCTGCCTCGCACGGGGGCAGCGACCCCAGCGGCCTCGGTGCGACCCTCTCGGCGGCAAGGCTGCCGACCAGGCTGGGAACGGCCGCGATGAGGCTGCGCGTATAGTCGTGGCGCGGCGCGGAGAAGACGTTGCTCACACTTCCCGTCTCGATCACGCGGCTGCGCCGCATGACGAGGACCTCGTCGGCGATCTCGGCGACAACGCCCATGTCATGGGTGATGAACAGGAAGGCGGTGCCGGTTTCCCGTTGCAGCTCCTTCATCAGGCACAGGATTTGAGCCTGCACGGTCACATCGAGCGCGGTCGTCGGCTCATCAGCGATGATCAGCGAGGGACTGCAGGCCAGTGCCATGGCGATCATCACGCGCTGGCGCATGCCGCCGGAAAATGTGTGCGGATACTGGCGCACGCGCCGGCGCGCATCGGGGATGCGCACCAGGTCGAACAGCTCCAGCACCGCTCCATCGAGCGCAGCGCCGCTCAGGCCACGATGGTAGCGGATCACCTCGGCCAGTTGGGCGCCGATGCGCTGCACGGGATTGAGGCTGGTCATCGGCTCCTGGAAGATCATGCTGATCTTGCCGCCGCGGACCTGGCGCATCTGGCGCTCGGTCTTCTCGAGGAGATTGCCGCCGTCGAGCACGATTCGCCCGGTGACCCGGCTGGTATCGGCGGGCAGGAGCCGCATGATCGCCAGCGCCGTCACGCTCTTGCCCGAGCCGGATTCCCCGACGACGGCCAGGGTGCGTCCCGGCGCGATTTCGAAGCTCAGGCCCTGCACCACGGCTGTCCGGCCGAAAGAGACGGTGAGGTCCTGAACGGACAGGAGCGGGGATGCACTGGCGCTCATGATGCAGTCTTCAGGCGCGGATCGATCGCATCACGCAGGCCATCACCGATGAGGTTGAAGGCCAGGACGAGGAGGAGGATGGCAAGGCTGGGGAAAATGGCGAGGTGAAAGGAATTGAGGATATTGTCGAAACCCTCGCGGACCATGCCTCCCCAGGTGGGGTTGGGCGGAGCGAGGCCAAGGCCGATGAAGGCCAGCGAGGCTTCGGTACGGACCGCCGTTGCCATCCACAGCGACGCCATCACCAGTACCTCTGGCAGGATCGCCGGCAGGATATGGCGAAAGAGGATACGGGGGCCGGAAAAGCCCATGGCGCGGCAAGCCTGAACGTATTCGCGATCCCGCTGCGCCATCACCGCTGCGCGGGCGACACGGGCGAAAGCGGGAAGGGCGGTGAAGGCAATGGCGATGAGGATGTTGGTCATCGTGGCACCCATCATCGCCACAAGTGCCAGGCCGAGGATCAGCGAGGGGAAGGCCAGCACGACGTCCATGAACTGCATCAGCACGATATCGGTCTTGCCGCCGAGGTGACCGGCGACCATGCCGGCCAGGCTGCCGGCCACCATGGCGAGAAGGATCGAAAGGATGCCGATGGTCAGCGAGTAGCGCGCCCCGTAGAGCAGGCGGGAAAGCACATCGCGGCCAAACTGGTCGGCGCCCAGCAGATATTCGGCGCCGGGTTGGGCGAGCTGATTGAGGATATTCTGCCTGGTCGGATCGTAAGGCGCGAGCAGCGGGGCGAAGACCGCAGCCAGGACCAGAAGCAGAACGACCGCAAGGCCGATCCAGGTCGAGAGATTGAGTCGCGCGAGAAACGTCCTGGACTTCCCGGCCGAGATCGCAGGCACTTCCGCCTGTCGGTCCTCGGGGAGCGGGACGCCGGTCATTTGTACTGCACCCGCGGATCGAGGAAGCCGTAGGTGAGGTCGGTCAGGAGGTTCACCACCACGACCATCAGGGTGTAGATGACGATGAGCCCCTGCAGCAGGGTGTAGTCGCGCTGGGACAGCGCCATGAGGATCAGCTTGCCCAGGCCCGGGCGACTGAAGACGATCTCGGTCAGGACAGAGTTCCCGATCAGGATGCCGAGATAGAGCCCGACGACCGTCGTGATCGGGATGAGGCAGTTGCCGAGCGCATGGCGCCAGATGACCGCCCAGCCAGGAGCGCCCTTGGCGCGGGCCGTGCGCACGAAATCCTGACTCAGCACCTCCAGCATCGCGGAGCGTGTGACGCGGGTGATGTAGGCCGTCATGATCAGCGCGAGCGAGAGGGTCGGAAGCGCCATGTGCCGCAGCCGTTCGAGGAGATCATCGCCACCGCCTGCGCTGATGATGGGAAACCAGGGAAGCCGGATGGCGAAGATCATCAGCAGGATGATGGCGCCGACGAAAGCGGGCAGGGACAGGCCGACCAGCGACAGGATCCGCATCAGAAAATCCGGGAAGCGGTTGCGCTGCACGGCCGCGAGCACGCCGGCCGGCACGCCCAGCAGCACTCCGAGCGCCAGGGCGGCGATGGTCAGCTCGATCGTGTAGGGCAGGACGTGGAGGATCTCTTCCGTGACCGGCCGCCCCGTAACCATCGAGGTTCCCAGATCGCCCTGCAGGACCGAGCCGAGAAACGAGAGGTACTGGACCCAGATCGGCCGGTCGAGTCCCAGGCGCTCGTTGAGCGCGGCGACGCTGGCGGGACTGGCCTGGTCACCCAGAATGACCAGCGCCGGATCGCCCGGCAGGATGCGCACGAGAACGAAGACGGCCGAGAGCACGCAGATCAGCGTGACGCAAGCGAAGCCGAGGCGTTTAAGCAGAAAGGACAGCATTGGTCCGTATCTTGTCACCGGCAGGGAAAGGTGACCCGGCGAGGACGCTGACGAGGCATGTGCGGAATTGCCGGGCGCGCCCAGAGATCGCGCTTTTCCGCCACAGCCCGGCCGATGCAGTCAAACCGCTGGTTTGACTGGCCAATTTCTCCCCCCTCCGCTATTTCATGCACGAGCGTGGATTTCCGAGAGGGCAATGTCAAGAAGTTCCCTCTGCCGCGCTGGCGCGCCGCGACGCTTCGTAGCTATCTCGGCGAAGGAGCGCTCGACGAGGTTGGCGGCGAACGGCGCATCGACGCCCGCGCTCTCGTCGACCGCGTGCCCCTGCGGAAGGCCGTCGAGCGGGCCATAGCGTTCCGACTCCGACATCAGCAGGCCCCGGACCTGCCGGGAGGCGGCGCTGTCCGAGCAAGGGCGTTTCGCCGGAGTCCAGTATCGGCTAGTATCGAGCGTTGGCTGTATTGGATGCATGCCATGCACGGTCCGGAGAACCCGTTGGACGAGACGACGGTTGCAGCGGACCTGCATTCACACGACATCGAGGAGTTGAGGAGAGAGTTGCGCGATGCTCATCGGCGCGAGCGGGCAACTGCCGAAATCCTCGATGTGATCCGCGGCTCTCCCGGAGACCTGGAGCCGGTCTTCCGCACCATCCTGGCCAATGCGACCCGCATCTGCGAGGCCGAGTACGGCGTACTGTTCAGATATGAGGACGGGGCCTACAGCGCCGTCGCGAAGCTCGGCGTGCCGCCGGGCTACGAGGAGTTCCTCAACCGCGGGCCCATCCGTCCAGGACCGGCGACCGGCCTGGGCCGCTTGATCGCGGCGAAGCGGACGGTCCACGTCTCGGACGCGCTCGCCGATCATGCCTATGCCGAGCGCGATCCGTGGCGCATGGCCACCGCCGAGCTGGGCGGCATTCGGACTTTCCTGAATGTGCCGATGCTCAGGAACGACGAGCTGATCGGTGCGATCGGGATCTACCGGGAGCAGGTGCGGCCGTTCAGCGACAAGCAGATCGAGCTCGTCACGAGCTTTGCGGGCCAAGCCGTAATCGCCATCGAGAATGTTCGAGCTCTCAACGAGCTTCGCGAGTCCCTGCAGCAGCAGACGGCCACCGCCGATGTGCTGAAAGCCATCAGCCGCTCCAAGTTCGAACTGCAGACTGTGCTCGACACCCTGACCGTGTCGGCGGCGCGCCTGTGCGAAGCGGATATGGGCGCCATCGCGCGGCGGGATGAAGGCGGCTTCTATCACGCGACGAATTACAACTTCCCGTTCGACTGGGTCGATTTCACCAGTGGCATCCGGCTGCAGCCGGGCCGCGGCAGCGTCATCGGGCGCGTCCTGCTGGAGGGAAGAGCTGCTCAGGTGGCGGATGTTCTGGCTGATCCGGAATACACCTACTTCGAGCAGCAGAGGAAGGCCGGATACCGGACCTTCCTCGGCGTTCCACTGCTGCGGGATGGGAGCCCGATCGGTGTGCTGGCGCTGACGCGCAAGACCGTGGCGCCGTTCACCGAAAAGCAGATCGAGCTCGTCACGACCTTTGCCGATCAGGCGGTGATCGCGATCGAGACTGTCCGGCTGTTCGAAGAGGTGCAGGCCAGGACGCGGGAGCTGCAGGATGCGCTCGACAATCAGACGGCGATCAGCGAGGTGCTGGGCGTCATAAGCCGTTCCACGCTCGATCTCCAGCCTGTCCTCGAGGCCGTCGTCGAAAGCGCCGCGAAGCTGTGCGGCGCCGACCGAGGTCACGTTTTTCGGTTGGATGGCGGGGTGCTCAAGGTGGCGGCCGACTACGGCGCCTGGCCGGGTTTCACGGAATACCTGGAACGGCACCCGGCGCGCCCTGGACCGGGCTCCGCCGCCGGGCGGGCGGCCGCCGAAGGCCGCACGATTCACGTTGCGGATGTCCTCAACGAGGAGAGCTACGAATACGGTGACCTGATCAAGCAGCAGGGCTACCGGACCGTGCTGGCCGTGCCGATGCTGTGCGGCAGCACCCTGCTGGGCGTCATCGCGATCCTCAAGACCAACGTGGAGCCGTTCACCGACAAGCAGATCAACCTGGTCGAGACCTTCGCGGACCAGGCGGTCATCGCGATCGAGAATGCGCGCCTCTTCGGCGCAGTGCAGGCGAGGACGCGGGAGCTGACGGAGAGCCTCGCCTATCAGACCGCTGTCAGTGAGGTCCTCAGCGTCATCTCCCGCTCGCCGACTGACGTGCAGCCGGTGTTCGACACCATCGCCAGGAGCGCAGTGCACCTGTGCGGCGGCACGTTCTCCTGCGTTCTGAGGTTCGATGGCCGCCTCATTCACTTCGTCGCGGCACATGGCATGACATCCGAGGGCTTCGAGGCGCTGCGCAGCACGTATCCGCTGCCGCCCGGCCGCGCCAGTGCGACGACCCGCGCCATTGCTACAGGTGAGCTCGTCGAGATCTCCGATGTCGACGCAGATCCCGATTTCAAGCACCGACACATCGCGGCGGCGCAGGATTTCAAGAGCCTCGCCTCAGTG
This sequence comes from Hyphomicrobiaceae bacterium, assembly GCA_023384095.1. GTDB lineage: Bacteria > Pseudomonadota > Alphaproteobacteria > Rhizobiales > Hyphomicrobiaceae > ZC4RG25. The sequence goes on along the minus strand of JAHDXT010000019.1, from coordinate 11,013 downwards.
CCGATGCTCAAGGACGGGCGCCCGATCGGCGCCGTCACTGTCGGACAGGCCAGGACCGGGCGCTTCCCCGAACGTCAGATCGCGTTGCTGCGCACCTTCGCCGACCAGGCCGTCATCGCTATCGAGAATGCGCGCCTCTTCGGCGAAGTGCAGGCGCGGACCCGGGAGGTGACGGAGGCGCTCACGTATCAGACCGCCACCAGCGAGGTGCTCAGCGTCATCAGCCGCTCGCCCAGCCAGCTCATGCCCGTTCTCGAGATGATCGTGAAGACCGCGAGTCGGCTCTGCGAGGCGCACGATACGGTGATCCTGCTCAAGGATGGCGATGATCTGAAGGTCGGGGCCCATCAGGGACCCATTCCCATCGACTTCGCCAGATACCCGATCGGTCGCGGCTGGACCGCGGGACGAGCCATGCTCGATCGCAAGCCGGTTCATGTTCACGATCTCGCGGCTGAAGACGATCTCCCGGATGGGAAGGCCATGTCGCTGCGGATGGGGCACAGGACGATCCTCAGCGCACCGCTGCTGCGCGACGAGGAGGCCATCGGGGCGTTGACGCTGCGACGCACCGAGGTGCGTCCGTTTACGGACAAGCAGATCGCGCTTCTGCAGACCTTCGCCGACCAGGCCGTCATCGCGATCGAGAATGCGCGGCTGTTCGACGAGGTGCAGGCGCGCACGCGCGAGCTGGCCCGCTCCGTCGACCAGCTCCAGGCCCTGCGCGACGTCGGCCAGGCGATCAGCGCCACGCTGGAGCTGAAGGCGGTGCTCAGCGCCATCCTCGTGCATGCCTGCCGGCTGGCCGACTCAGGGGGAGGCGCGATCTATGTCTTCGACGAGACGCGCGGCGTGTTCGAGCTCGAGTCCGGTCACAACATGAGCGAGGAGCTGATCGCCGCGGTGCGCCAGCACCCGGTCAGCCTCGACGACACGCTCGTCGGCCAGTGCGCCGTGCGGCGGGAGGCGCTGCAGATCGAGGAGCTGTCCACCGCGCCGCCCCACCCGCTGATCGAGCTGCACAGAAAGGCGGGCGTGCGCGCGCTGCTGGCCGTGCCCCTCCTGCAGCTCAACAAGGTGATCGGGGTCCTCGTCGTGCGGCGGAAGCGGGCAGGACCGTTCGCACCCGAAGCGATCGAGCTGCTGCAGGCGTTCGCCTCGCAGTCGGCCATCGCCATCCAGAATGCGCGCCTGTTCCGGCAGGTCGAGGAGAAATCGCGGCAGCTCGAGATGGCGAGCCGGCACAAGTCGCAGTTCCTGGCCAACATGAGCCACGAGCTGAGAACGCCCCTCAACGCCATCCTCGGGTATACGGAGCTCATTCAGGACGGCATCTACGGCGAGCCTGCCGAGAAGGTCCGCGCGATCCTCGACCGGGTCCAGTCCAACGGCAAGCATCTCCTGGGTCTCATCAACGACGTGCTCGATCTGTCCAAGATCGAAGCCGGACAGCTCGCTCTGAGTCTGGACGACTATTCCCTGCAGGACATCCTGCACACCGTCGTCTCGGCTACGGAGTCGCTGGCGAACGAGAAGATGCTGACCATGGCGGTCGATCAGCCAGCACATCTCCCCGTCGGCCGGGGCGACGAGCGGCGCATCGCCCAGGTGCTGCTCAATCTCGTCGGCAACGCCATCAAGTTCACCGATGCCGGCGGCATCACGATCGCGGCGCGCCACGACAATAGAGTCTTCCGGGTCAGCGTCGCCGACACGGGGCCCGGCATTCCGCCCGAGGAGCAGGCGCGGATCTTCGAGGAGTTCCATCAGGTCGACAGCTCCAACACCAAGAAGAAGGGCGGCACCGGCCTGGGGCTCGCCATCTCCAGGCGCATCGTCGAGCTGCATGGCGGAAAGATCGGCGTCGTGTCCGAGGCGGGGAAAGGCGCGACGTTCATCGTCGAGCTGCCGGTCCGTGCCGAGCCGCGGGAGCGAGGCTGATGACCACTCCTCGAGGGCCGAATTCGGTCCGCTGGGTCTGAGCATCGGAGGCGGGTAGCGGATGGGCAGGCGCATTCTCGTCGTGGAGGACCAGGAGGACAACCGCGCGATCCTGCGCGATCTCCTCACTGCATCGGGCTACGAGCTGATCGAGGCGCAGAACGGCGAGGCCGGGGTCGAGGCCGCGGAGCGCGAACGACCCGACCTGATCCTGATGGACATCCAGCTTCCTGTGCTCGATGGCTACGACGCGACAAGTCGCATCAAGTCCAATCCTCTCCTCGCCTCCATCCCGGTCATCGCGGTCACGTCCTATGCCTTGTCGGGCGACGAGGCGAAGGCGCGGGCCGCCGGCTGCGACGACTACATCGCGAAGCCGTTCAGCCCCCGCCAGCTCCTCGCCAAGGTGCGCGCTCACCTCGACGAGGGAAGCTGACGATGCGCGACCCGCCATTGATCCTCGTCGTCGACGACAGTGAAACCAATGTCGATATTCTCGTGACCCGGCTCCGTGCCCAGGGCTACGCCACCGTGGCGGCCTACGATGGCGAGGAGGCGCTGTCGCGGGCCCGCGCCGAGCTGCCGGACCTGATCCTGCTCGACATCATGATGCCCAAGACCGACGGCCTCGAGGTCTGCCGGCAACTGAAGGCGGACGCCAGCCTGCCGTACATTCCGATCGTCCTGGTCACCGCCAAGGCCGACACGCGCGATGTCGTGGCCGGGCTCGAGACGGGCGGCGACGAGTATCTGACGAAGCCAGTCGACCAGGCGGCGCTGGTCGCCCGCGTGCGCTCGCTGCTGCGCGCAAAGACGCTGCACGACACGGTGCAGGAGCAGGCCGCCCGCCTCGCGGCCCAGGCCGGCGAGCTGGCACGCTGGAACCAGGTGCTCGAGGACCGGGTCGCCGAGCAGCTCGCCGAGCTGCAGCGCATCGGCCGGCTGCGGCGCTTTCTGCCACGGCAGCTCGCGGAGATGATCGCCTCCAGCGACGAGGCCCGGCTGCTCGAGAGCCACCGCCGGGAAGTCACCGTGCTGTTCTGCGACCTGCGGGGGTTCACCGCTTTCTCGGAGGTCGCCGAGCCCGAGGAGGTGATGCAGGTGCTCGCCGAATACCACGCCGCGGCCGGCCAGCTCATCGAGAAGCACGAAGGGACGCTGGAGCGCTTCCTCGGCGACGGTCTCATGGTGATCTTCAACGATCCGGTCCCTTGCCCCGATCCCGCCGAGCGCGCCGTCCGGCTCGCGGTCGACCTCAGGGCGGCCGTCGAGCAGCTCGCGGCCGAATGGCGGAGGCGCGGCCATGATCTCGGTATCGGGATCGGCATTGCGCACGGCTATGCCACCCTCGGCCGGATCGGCTTCGAAGGACGGCTCGACTACACGGCCATCGGCACCGTCGTGAACCAGGCCGCGCGCCTGTGCGGCGAGGCGCAGGCGGGCCAGATCCTGATGACCCGGCGCGTCGGCAGCGCCTGCGCGCACATGGCCGAGATGGAACCACTCGGCGAGCTCTCGCTCAGGGGATTGAGGCAGCCGGTGGCGAGCTGCCGCCTGACCGCCATCCGCTAGCGTGGGCTCGACTTCGGGCCGCAGGCGCGATGCGCGGGTGGGGTGGGCCGCAGGCGAGACGTTGGCGCAAGGACACCCCCACCCCCGCGATCGTCAATGCAGGTCGGCGGCATGCTCGCTGACATGCATCAGCCGATCGGCGGCCTCGCGCAGCGCCGCGGCGGCCCGGCGGCGCTCGTCCGCCGACATCAGCCCGGGATCAGCCTCGAGCCTGAGATGGGGCAGCTCGGCACGCAACGCCTGCGACGGCGCAGCCAGGTTGGTCCTCAGGTCGACGACGCGGTAGGTCGCAACCGGGTAGGCCAGCCCCTTGACGTGGAACTGCCCTTGCTCCTCGCAATGGACCTCGTCTTTCACGTGGGCGTACGTTTCGAACGAAATGAGCACGCTGCCGGGCGCGGCTTCGTGCTCGAGGCGTGAGGCGAGGTTCACGCCACCGCCGATGATCGTGTAGTCCATCCGGTCCTCGCTGCCGAAGTTGCCCACCGTGCAATAGCCGGTATGGATGCCGATGCGGCAGCGCAGCGGCATCGCGATGCCTGCGTCCCGCCAGAGGAGGGCGAGCTGGGCGATCCGCTTCTGCATGGCGAGCGCCATCTTCACGCAGGCGAGCGCGTCCTCCTTGACGCCGCGCGTTTCGGGGTCGCCGAAGAACATCACGATGGCATCGCCGACATATTTGTCGATCGTGGCCCCGTACTCGGCGGCAATCCTCGACATCTCGGTCAGATACTGGTTGAGGAGGTGGGTCAGATCCTCCGATTCGAGCTTATCGGCCGTCTCGGTGAAATCTGCGATATCGGAGAAGCAGACGGTAAGCTTCTTGCGCTGGCTGGCGATCCGGACGTCCTGGCGTCCGGTGAAGATCGATTTGTAGACCTGCGGCGCGAGGTACTTCGCCAGCTTGCTCGACAACGTTTCGAGAGCCACGGTCTTCTCCGAGAGGCTCGCCTCGCGCTGCTTGAGCTCGCTGATATCGGAATAGACGGCGACCGTGCCGCCGTCCTCGGTGCGGCGCTCGCTGATCATCACCCACCGTCCGTCGCCGCGTTGCTGGACACGCGCCGGACCGGGATGACGGTGCTGGTGGAGACGTTCGGCGACCCACTCCTCGACGCGGCCCTCAGCGTCCTTGATGGCTCCCCGCTCGGCAGCCTGCCGGATGACGACCTCGAAGCTCGTCCCCGCGGTGGGCGCAAAATCGGCACTGGCGTAGAGGAGGTCGCGGTAGCAGGTATTGCATATGACGAGACGGTCCTCGGCGTCGTAACAGGCGAACCCCTCCGAGATGGTCTCGATGGCATCGACCAGACGGCGCTCGCTGCGCCGCCGCGCCTCATCCGCCCGTTTGAGCGCGGTAACGTCGTAGAGCCAGGCCAGCCGTTTGCCGCCGGCAAAGCTGACATGGCCGCCCTGGTAGGCGACTTGGACGTAGGACATGAGGCCGTGGACGAGCTCGCCGCCTTTGGTCCGCCACACCACCTCCTGGTCGAGAAGCTGGCCGCCCTGCTCGCGCAACGCCTCGATGATCCGGGAGCGCTGCTCGAGGTCGTGCCAGAGCTCCCTGGTGTCGAACAGCTCCAGCTCCTCCTCGCGATAGCCGAAGAGCTGCCGCAGGCGCGCGTTGTGGAACAGCAGCCGTCCTTCGTCATCGACGACGACCAGGGCCGCCGGGCAGTAGTGCAGGATCTCCCGGAACTGGCGCTCCTGCTCGGCAACCTGAGCCTCGCGCTGCTTCAGCGCCGTGACGTCGTAGACCCACACCACCCGCTTGCCGCCGACGAAGCTGGTGTGGCCACCGCGGTAGGCGACCTGGACGTAAGAAATGAGGAGATGCAGCGGCTGGCCTTGCTTCGTCTTCCAGACCACCTCCTGGTTGAGGAGCTGGCCGCCCCGCTCGCGCAAGATGTCTATGATCCGAGTCCGCTGCTCGAGGTCGTGCCAGAACCGGCGTGTATCGAAAAGCTCGAGCTCGGTCCTTTCGTAGCCGAGGAGCTGCCGCAGGCGGGCGTTGTGGAACAACAATCGCCCGTCCTCGTCGACCACCAGCAAGCCTGCGGGGCAGTACTCGAGCGTTTCGCGGAACTGGCGCTCCTGCTCGGCGACGTGCGCCTCGCGCTTCGCGCGCGTTTCCTCCGGCTCCAAGGCGCTGCTTGCATCGGCAGACATCTGGTTTCCCGCGCCGAATGCGTTCCCGTGACCCCGCAGACCATACCACGTTTACCAAGCAGCCGCAGCGGCGGCCGGACCGACCGAGTGCCGCCGCCCAGACGACCGGGCGCTCGGGCTGCCTGCTCGGGTCATCAGCAATGCGCCGTATACCCGTCATCTTCGAACCCGTCTTTTGCCGCAAAGAATCGGCTAGATGCGGTTCGGCTCGGCATCGCGCTGCGACGGCACGAGCGAATCGGCCATGCTCGGTATGGCCGTCACGCGGCTCGAGGAGGGTGTCGGGAAGGGGATGAGATCGAGCAATCTTGCACTTCTGGCATGTTGCACGGTGGTCTCCATCGCGAGCGCCGTGGGCGTGCTCGCGCTCGATCACGCCGGGATCATCCGCCTCGTGCCTACCGTCGAGCATGCCGGCGCGGAAGCCCGGTCGAGCCTGGCCGCACCCCTGACTGCGCCGGCGCCCGAGCCTGCCGATCGGTTTGCCTACGCGCCGCTGGACGCGGTGGCGCTGCTATCGCCGCCCACCGCCGAAGAATCACCGCTCGTGGTAGAGCCGCCCCCCGTCGACGAGCCGGCTCTCCGCGGAGCAGCGGAACCCGACATCACGGGATCGTGGCTTGCGGAAATACAGCCGGAAGGCGCTGCGCCCTCTGACGAACCGCAGCATTCCGATGCGCCGCCGCGAAGTCTGCCATGGCAAGCCTCGGCGCCCCGCTCCCGGAGCGCCATGCTGACGAGACGTCTGGCAGAGATTTCCCCCGCGGCGAGCGCGCGGCTCGCCAGTAAGTTCGATACTGCAGAGGCAACCTGGGCGCCGAGTGAAATCGCTCTCGTCGCCATCAAGGACGAGAAGGTCATCGAGCTGTTTGCGCGACCGGACGGCGGCGAATGGAAATTCATCCACAGCTACCCGGTGCTCGCAGCCAGCGGCGTGGCCGGCCCCAAGTTGAGACAAGGCGACAAGCAGGTGCCGGAAGGCGTCTACGGCATCTCGTTCTTGAATCCCGAGAGCCGCTATCACGTCTCTCTACGCGTCAACTACCCGAATGCCTTCGACCGTCAGATGGCCGAAGCGGAGGGCCGCAGCAACCTCGGCGGGGACATCATGATTCACGGCAAAGCCGTGTCGATCGGCTGCCTTGCTGTCGGTGACGCCGCCGCCGAGGAGTTGTTCGTCCTTGCGGCGCAGGTTGGATTGCGGAACATCAAGCTCGTCATTGCCCCTACCGATTTCCGGCGACGCGGACTGCCGGCCATCGAGCCCGGTCAACCGAAATGGCTGCCGGACCTCTACACCGAGGTTGCATCGGCCATGTCGGAATTCAAGCCGCCGCCCCGTATGAGCCTGCTGTCCTTCTTCGGCAACTGAGGCGCGGGCAGCAATGCGGATGACGGCCGAGGCGCATGACCGCCGGCGAGATCAGCCTTAGGCCGCGTACAAGGACGACCGGGTTCTTTCGCGGTCTGTTCAAACGCACCACCGGCCTGACCGCCCGCCTGCCGCCGACGCTCCCAGGTGCCGGAGTTCGCGCGGGGCGCGCAAGCCGAGGGGTGCTGCACGACGCGGCCGCCACTCCTCCTGTCATGGCCGCGCAGGCGGCCATCCGTGATGCCTCTCAGCGCGTGCTCTTGGAGACGTGTCACGGATTCCCGCCTCCGCAGGAATGACGGTGAGGGGCGGCCAGCGGTCTGCGCCCAGCCCTCGATGCCCATTCCAAACCCATCCATGGCCGCCCACCACACCCATCCCGTCATGGCCGCGCAGGCGGCCATGACGGGATGCCTTTCAGCGCGTGCTCGTGGAGATGCGTCGCAGATTCCCGCCTCCGCGGGAATGACGGTGAGGGGGGCAGGCCATCTGCCCCAAGCACTCAATACCCGCCCCAATTCCGTCATGGCCGGCCAACCCAATTCCGTCATGGCCGCGCAGGCGGCCATCCGTGATGCCTCTCAGCGAGTGCTCGTGGAGACGTGTCACGGTTTCCCGCCTCCGCGGGAATAACGGTGAGGGGCGGCCGGCGGTCTGCGCCCAGCCCCCCATTCCAAACCCATCCATGGCCGCCCACCACCCCCATCCCGTCATGGCCGCGCAGGCGGCCATCCGCGATGCCTCTCAGCGAGTGCTCGTGGAGACGCGTCACGGTTTCCCGCCTCCGCGGGAATGACGGTGAGGGGGCGGGCGGCCTTTCGGAAATGAAGTCTGGACACTTCTAGTCGAACGCCATGCCAACGCTCGCCATGGTCGAGCCAAGCCCTCATCTGCCAGCCCGGCGCGTGCAGCCCGTCAGTTAACCCTCGTCTTCACCAGGCAGCTTCCGCACGGCTTTGTCCGGGAACGAACGGGCCGCCAGCCCGGTTCGCAAGTCGGCAGGTCGGCACTCGGGTGCAGCCGCCAGCCTGGTTGCCCGCCGCCTCATCGCGCGGGACCCGCTGCATCTCCGTCAGGGAGTGAATGGCCATGGAAACGCATGTCGGCGAGGACGACACGAGCCTCGGACGGGAGATGCTGCGGTTCACCAGAACGGTCGACCAGCTCGGCACCGCCGACGCGGTGCTGGACCGATTGCATCAGGTCTCGTTCGGCACCTGCAAGCTGAACGCACTCGGCGCCCTGCTGCTGCCGGTCCGTTGGGGAGATCTGGGCAGTCTAGCCAGGGGCAAGACCGTCTTCCTGCATTCCAGCACCCCCGAAGGCTGGTGGGAGGAATGGATCGAGCTGAGCCGTCAGCACCCCGGGCCCGGGTTGACACTGATTCCGGGAGCGCTCGCCCCCATCACGATGACAGAGATGATGCGGCTGGTCGAGCCGTTGGGCACGGATCGCTGGCCGTTCGAGCTGGCTCTCAAGCACGGCGTGCGGGATCAGTTGATCTGCCCCGTAGGCGGGCGCTGGGTCGTGGTCTACTGGTCACGCTACGACCTTTCGAAGCGGCTTACCCCCGAGGCTCGCGCCCTCCTGTTCATGGGCGCGACTTTCGCGGCCATCAGGCTGCAGAAGGTCGTCGGCTCCGATGTCGCACGGGTCGGCAGCCCGGCGCGCCTGACGCCACGGGAGCTTGCCGTGCTGCGTTGGATGTCCATCGGGCATCAGGTTTCGGAGGCCGCCCAGTCCCTGCAGCTCGGAGCAGAAACGGTCCGCACCCACTTGAAAAAAGCGCAAAGCAAGCTCGGAGTGCACAACCGCACGCATGCCGTCGCACAAGCGCTGCGGCTGCGCCTGATCCCGTAAGTCTCCCCCGAAGCGGGGATGACGGCGGTGGACTGATCTGATCTTTTGCGCCCCCTGGCAACTCAGGGCTCCTGGTCCTCAATCCATCGAGGCCGTGGCCGAAGCTGCCGGGTGGTGCTGCCATGCGGACAAGGGGCTGGGTAGCTGCCGTGGCGCGTCGATGTTCGGGCCGGGTCCCACTGAGGTTCGGGCCCAGGCAGCATAGCCTCGAGGATGACCAGGATGCAGCTCAATTGGACCGGCCGACGTGTCCTCGTTGTCGAGGACAACGTCATCGTTGCGATGCCGCTCATCGATTTTCTGGAAGAATGCGGCGCGTCGGTCATCGGGCCCGTCGGATCGGTCAGGGCAGCGCTTGCCGCCCTTGCCGACACCGAGGCGATCGACGCCGCCACTCTCGACGTCGAGCTCGGCAGGGAGGAAGTCTGGCCGGTCGCGCACGCCCTGCTCGCGCGCGGCGTCCCATTCGTTTTTGCCACCGGCTCGACCGAGGACGACCGCTTCCCTGCTCCGCTGCGGCACATTCCGCGCTTCGACAAGCCCTACGCGACCACCGCGGTCGCCCAGGCGCTGCAACACCGCCTGGGATAGGCCGGTGCCGGCGCCCCGCCTCGGACGGGACTTCCGAAGCTCACCGGGCTGTCACTGCTCGACACCGAGCAGCCTCAGCGCGTTGCCGCCGGCGACCATGCGCTGCTCGGCCGCATCGAGGCCGCAGGCCGTCAGAGCGCGTTGCAGGCGGTCGGCGACGGCCGGCTCCGTGAACACGGGCCAGTCGGTGCCGGCGAGAACGTGATCGGGACCGAGCAGATCCACGACGCTGCGGATCAGCGCGGGATGCAGGCCCATGGTGTCGACATAGACGTGCCGGCGGGCCAGCGTCGGTGCATCTCGCCTGAGCCGTGCCCCGTCCCCGAAAGCGCCTGTCAGCAGGACCGCACCGATGGCGAGCGTCGTCACCACGACCCGCAGCCCGGGCAGCTCGTCGAACGTGCCGCTTTCGATGAGCGCGATCAGCGCCGCCGAATTGATGGCGCCGCGCGTGAGCGTGGTGCCGGCTCGCCCATAGCGCCCGAACCGCTGGCGCAGTTGTGGATCGTTGATCGGGTGCACGAAAACCGGAATGCCGAGAGAGGCCGCCGTCGCCAGCGTCGGGCGGGCCTGGGGCGCGTCGAGAAGGAGGTCGCCCCTGGCGCTCTCGACGAAAACGCCGCGCAACCCGAGGTCGCGGACGGCACGCGTCAACTCCCGCGCGCCGGCGTCGCCGCCGTAGGTGTCCACCGTCGCGAGGCCGTAAAGCCGGCCCGGGTGACGGCCGACCAGCTCCGCGAGCTGGTCGTTGATGCGCTGGACCATGGTGACCGCGACCTCGCCTCCGGAGGTGCGGACGAATTCCAGCGGCGTGTTCACGACCCTGGCGGCAATCCCGGCGTCCTCGATGGAGGCCATCAGGGCCTCGGGGCTCGCCAACTGGCGGTTGACCTCCCGCCAGCGCTCCTGTTGCGCGAGCGGCGCCGCAGCGCCGGCCACAGGCGTGAACGCAGGGCCGACGAAGTGGTTGTGGAAGTCGACGACGTGCAGGCTCGAGCGATTGTCCATGCCGTTTCCGCTTCCCTCTCGTGCAGAGGACGAACGGACGCGAGAGCCGGCCGTCAGCCCGAGAGAGCTTGCGGCGAGCCCACCGAGGACTTGCCGACGCTGGACCTTGCCCGGCCTCATGGCCCCTCTCATCCCGACGCGACTTGCGACCGCCCGGAAGCATAGCCGGTTTCGTGGGAGCCGTCCTGGTGCTGATGGATGCCTCGGCGGTGACGATCAGCCCGCGCAGGGCAGGCGAAGGCCTACGGAAAAACAGTGTCCGCTATTAGACTCGCTACGGTCGCCCGAGCGCGTGGTGCGAAATGCAGCGCACCCTTCATGTGGCCGGTCTGTCGGGGCGCCCCGACCTTGTCTTGGTTTCGATGTTCGCCGGCGTGATTGAGCTATCGCCAATTCTTGGTGACGGCCGGGGCGGTCAGGCGGCGGCTGTAGCGGGCTGGCCGGCGGTGCGCTTGGGCACCACCTCCAACCCGTCGGCGAACTTCACACCCAGGATCAGT
>JAHDXT010000018.1 GCA_023384095.1 Hyphomicrobiaceae bacterium | reverse complement strand
CCCTGCCCGACGCCGTGCTCGCCGGTGCAGGTGCCGTCCATGGCGATGGCGCGCTGGGCAAGGCGCTCCAGGAAGCTCTCGATCTTCGCGCGCTCGGCCGGGTCCTTCATGTCGAAAGCGGGCGAGGTGTGGAAATTGCCGTCGCCGACGTGACCGACGATGGGGGCAACGATGCCGTGCTCCCTGATGTCCGCCTGCGTCTCGAGCACGCACTCGGCGAGCCGCGAGATCGGAACGCAGACGTCGGTGGCCAGCACGTCGCGGCCTGGCCATGTCGAGCGCACGGCCCAGTAGGCGTCGTGGCGCGCCTTCCACAGGCGGCGCCGGTCCTCCTCGCGCTCGGCCCAGTCGAAGCGCACCGCGCCTTCGGCGAGCGCGATCTGCTCGAAGCTCTCGACCTGGTCTCGCGCCGAGACCTCGGTGCCGTGGAACTCGAGGAACAGCGTCGGGCTCTCCTCGAAGCTCGTCTTCGAGTGCGTATTGACGGCGCGGATCTGCACCTCGTCGAGCAGCTCCATGCGGGCGATGCCGAGACCGAGCTGGATCGCCTGGATGACGGCGTTGCAGGCCCCCTCGATGGTTCGGAAGGGGCAGACGGCCGCCAGGATGCGCTCGGGGATGCCGTAGAGCCGCACGGTCAGCTCGGTGATGAGGCCGAGCGTGCCTTCCGAGCCGACCAGCAGGCGCGTCAGGTCATAGCCGGCGGCCGACTTCCTGGCGCGCCGCGCCGTGCGCACGACCGTGCCGTCCGGCATGACGGCGGTGAGGTTGAGGACGCTGTCGCGCATGGTGCCGTAGCGCACCGCGTTGGTGCCCGAGGCGCGGGTCGAGGCCATGCCGCCGAGGGTCGCCTCCTCGGCGCCCGGGTCGATCGGGAAGAACAGGCCCATGTCCCGCAGGTGGTCGTTGAGCGCTTTGCGCGAGATGCCCGCCTCGACGACGCAGTCGAGATCGCGGTCGTTGACGGCGACGACGCGGCTCATGCGGGAGAAGTCGACGGACAGGCCGCCGAACGGCGCGTTGACGTGGCCTTCGAGCGAGGTGCCGGCTCCGAATGGGATGATCGGCGCGCGATGACCCGCGGCCACTCGCACGATCTCCTGCACCTCCTCGGTCGATTCCGGCCAGATGACGGCATCCGGGGGCTGATTGGCGATCCAGGTCAGCGTATGGCCGTGCTGTTGGCGGATCGCCTCGCCGGTCTGCAGACGCTCGCCGAAGCGCTGCCGAAGCACCGCGACGGCAGTGTTCACGTTCTCGCGCGCGGTCTCCGGGACCGTTGCTTTGGCCATGGCCGGTATCGACTTTCCAGGGTGCTGCCTGCCGGAATGCTCTGGCTTCGAATTGAACACTTGATGCCCCTGCCGTCATTCCGGCGGACGAGCTGCACCTTCAGCCGGCCGGAGACCCGGGGATGACGTGGAACCAGTGTTGAATGCGGAACAGTAGTGGGGCGAGGCGGCCGATGCAAACCTGATTGCACCGATCGCTCAGGCTCCGGCCGGGAGCACCGGCCGGTTCCCATCGAGCGGATGAAAAAAGCCACAGCGGTCGGAAATCCCTGGACAACGACTTGCGGTCTGCTTCCTCCGATATCTGATTTGCTCTAGGAAAGCGGCGGAAGCCCGGGGGCTTCATGGCGTCTTGAAGGGAGTTTCCAGTCATGTCTCGAAGACTGCTTCTGGCTGGTTGCGCTGTGGCGGCGGCCGGCTTCCTGTCCGTGGCACATGCTCAGCAGTCCGGTGCTGAGAAGTGGGTGCTCGTCGGCAAGGGAGAGCTCGATACCGGGAAGGCGAGCGCGACGATCGACGTCTCGAAGGCCAAGGGCGCCTACAAGGCGGTCCGCCTCGTGAACAAGCGCGGTGATGTGGAGGTCCTCAACGTCGAGGTCGGATTCGTGAACGGCGCCGCCGCAACCGATTTGCGCCCGGTGAAGCTTTCCTCCGGGCAGCGCTCGAGCCCAATCGAGCTCAAGGGTGACGACAAGTTCCTCGACAAGGTGACGCTCACGCTCAAGGCCGGCTCCGGAAAGTCCAAGAAGGGGCTGATGGAGGTCCATGCGCTGCAAAGCGCGGCGGGCGCCAAGATGGCGCGTCCGGCCAGCGGCCAGATCGCCGCCACCCAGACCACTTCGACGCCGACGGAAGCCAAGCCCGGCAGCGTCATCGCGGGCGGCGACGTCATGTTCGGCTATCAGCGCGTCGGTTTCGGCATCGACCGCGACGCCATCCGCGTCGGCGCGGAGATCGGCAAGTTCGACAAGATCCGACTGCGCGTGCTGGAGAACGACATCTTCCTCAACGAGCTGAAGGTGGTCTACGTCAGCGGCGACCCCGAGGTGCTGGCCGTCAACGCCGAGATCAAGCAGAACACGCGCACCAAGTGGCTGGCGATCAAGGGCGACCGCTTCATCCGCGAGATCCAGATGAGCTATCGCTCGCGCCCGAACTTCAAGGGCCTGGCGAGGATCGAGGTCTCGGGCGACTATGCCCCGAACTGGCTGGGCGCGCGGGGCGAGGGCCGTAAGTACAACCAGGGCTGGGTGCTGCTCGGCGCCAAGACGGCCGGCTTCGTCGGCTTCGACGACGAGGCGATCCAGGTCGGCCGCAACGAAGGCGGGTTCAAGAGGATCCGTGTCAGCGTCAAGGACCGGGCCGTCACCCTCAACGAGCTCAGGGTGGTGTACGAGAACGGCAGCGAGGACGTCATTCCCGCCAAGTCGCGCGTCGAGGCGGATTCGTACTACGGGCCGGTCGACCTCAAAAGCGGCTCCCGCGCCATCAAGGAGATCCGCGCCAAGTACCGCTCGCGCTTCTTCGACACGGGAGCCGTGGGCAAGGGCGCCGCGACCGTCGAGGTCTGGGGCCAGCACTAGCTGGCGGCGACCTCGCCGTAATGCAAATGCTGCGTCGTTCTGTCAGGGCCGCACTTGCGGCCCTGATGGCGTTGCGTTAGGCCGACCCGACAGGCGCACAGGCCGGTCGCCTGCCGGTCGCGGCGTCGGTTCGCAACTGGAGGTGCCGTCGTGCTCACCAAAATCGCAGTTGTCGCCCTGGCCCTCGCCGTTTCTGCGCCTGTGCCCGGCGGTGTCGCGTCTGCGCAAGTCCTGCCCCAGGCTGCGCAGGAGCGCGGCATGATCTCTGCCGAGCAGGCGATCGAGATCGCGCGCAGGCACGGCCTCGTCAACGTCGAGGAGATCGATCTCGACGACGGCAAATGGGAGGTGGAAGGCCGGGACGCGCAGAACCGCGAGATCGAGGTGGAGATCGACGTCCGCACGGGGCAGGTGGTCGATATCGACCGCGACTGATCCGGCATGAAACGGCCGTGGTCGGTCACGCAGCTCAAGGCAGCGCCGACCTCAGCTCGATCTGCGTATGCTCGTTCTCGGGACCGACCATGCTGCCCATGGCAAAAGCGCTGACGAGCGGCAGATTACGGTAGCGCGTGATCAGGTCCTTGAATGCCTGGGCGACAGGGTGCGGCTGTCGATCCAGGTCGAACAGCCCGTTGTCGACGACGTGCCCGCGGATTTTCTCGAGCTTGATGTCCCAGTCGACCTGGTCCTGCAGGCTGTACCAGGTGAAGCCGAGGACCGGTGCGCCTTCGCGGCGCATATCCTCGATGCAGAGCCATGTTTTCCAGAGCCAGTCCGGGCCAGTCTCCGCATGTCCGCAGTTGGTCTCGGTCAGCATCATCGGGCGGCGGTAGCGCCGCCAGTACTGGGAGGCCACGGAGTGCCAGCCGAGCGTCGGCCCGGCGCTGTAGGGACAGCCGTTCCGATCGAGCCGCTGCTCGCTGCCCCAATAATAGTCGAGCCCCATGACGCAATGCTGCGCGGTGCTGCTGCCCTGGCGAAGCATCCATCGGAAATCCTCGCGCGACAGGCCGTTGTCGAGCAGCCATAAGGTCATGTTGCCGCTGGGCTCCCGGCCGTAAAGGAAGTCGTAGGTAATGAACCGCTCGGCGTTCTTCAAATTGATCTCGTGCAGGGTCTCCGGATGCTCCTCCAGGAAGACCTCACAGGTTTCGCTCTGAAAGAAGACGGCATCGGGGGCGGTTTCCAGGATCGCGCTCATCGCGAGCAGTGTGGCCTTGCACTGGTTGGCATGTGCCCGCACCATGGCCTTGTCCGACTTGAGCTGCTCGTTCCAGATCCCATCGGCAGCACTGAACCGGGCGCACACCAGGATCTCGTTGACCGGCGTGTAGTGGAGCACCCAGGGGTAGCGCTGCGCGAACGCGCCGGCGTAACGGGCGAACATCGCCGGCCAGTCCGTATTCTGAAAGTCGCCGACCCAGTCGGGCACACCGAAATGGCAGAGATCGATGATCGGCGTCAGCCCCATGTCGCGCATCACCGGCAGGACCTCGTCGGTGAAGGACCAATCGTACCGGTCGGGGCCGGTGTGCATGCGGTAATACGGCGGGCCGTACCGCAGGAAGCGGAGGCCGAGCTCGACACAGAGCTCCAGGTCCCGGCGCCAGTTCTCGTAGTGCCTCGTCTCCGCCATCTGATCGCGCCGCTTGCCACCCTCCACGGTCGGGTAGCTGCATTCGATCCCGGTCGCGAAAATGATCGTGTTCAAGGAGGCCGCTCCAAGGATTGCGTGCGTCGCTGCCCTATGGGGCCAGTCGATGCAGCAACCGCGAGGAGGGCCGCGGGTTCCGGCGCCGGCGCGGAGGGTTCCCGGCGTGAGCTGCGGCTGCCATAATGAGGCGACGGTTTTTTGCGCCAATCGAAGGTGAGGAGTGAGATGAAGACGCGCGCCGCCATCGCGTTCGAAAAGTCCAGGCCGCTCGAAATCGTCGAACTCGATCTCGAAGGGCCGAAGCAGGGCGAGGTCCTGGTCGAGGTCAAGGCCACGGGCATCTGCCACACCGACGAGTTCACGCTGTCGGGCGCCGATCCCGAAGGGCTGTTTCCTGCCGTCCTCGGCCACGAGGGCGCCGGCATCGTCGTCGATGCCGGCCCGGGCGTGACGAGCCTGCGCAAGGGCGACCACGTCATCCCGCTCTACACGCCCGAATGCCGCAATTGCCCGTCATGCCTGTCGCGGAAGACGAACCTGTGCACGGCCATCCGCGCCACCCAGGGTCAGGGCGTGATGCCTGACGGCACCAGCCGCTTCTCCTACGAGGGCAGGATGGTGCATCACTATATGGGCACCTCGACGTTCTCCAACTACACGGTGCTGCCGGAGATCGCGGTGGCGAAGATCCGCGAGGACGCGCCCTTCGACAAGGTCTGCTACATCGGCTGCGGTGTCACCACCGGCATTGGCGCGGTCATCAACACGGCCAAGGTGGAGGCGGGCGCGACCGCCATCGTGTTCGGGCTGGGCGGCATCGGCCTCAACGTCATCCAGGGCCTGCGGCTCGCCGGCGCCGACATGATCATCGGTGTCGATGTCAACGACGACAAGAAGGCGTGGGGCGAGCGCTTCGGCATGACCCACTTCGTCAATCCGAAGGAGGCCGGCGGCGATCTCGTCGCGCACCTCGTCAACATGACCAAGCGCGGCGCCGACCAGATCGGCGGCGCCGACTACACGTTCGACTGCACCGGCAACGTCGACGTCATGCGCACGGCGCTGGAGGCCTGCCACCGCGGCTGGGGCCAGTCGATCATCATCGGCGTGGCGGGGGTCGGGCAGGAAGTCCGGACGCGGCCGTTCCAGCTCGTCACAGGCCGCGTGTGGAAAGGCACGGCCTTCGGCGGCGCCCGCGGCCGCACCGACGTACCGCGGATCGTCGCCTGGTACATGGACGGCAAGATCGCCATCGACCCGATGATCACGCACACCATGCCGCTCGAGCGCATCAACGAGGCGTTCGACCTGATGCACGCCGGCAAGAGCATCCGGAGCGTGGTGGTTTACTGAGCCCGTCAGTCACCCCGTACCTGGGACCGCCTCCTCAGAAACTGGATTACGCAAACACGAGGGCGGCCGCGAGGGCCGCCCTTTCCGTTTTTGAGGCTGCAGGCAATCCGCCCTAGACCGAGTAGTACATGTCGAACTCGATCGGGTGCGGGGTCATGTCGAAGCGCATCACCTCGGCCATCTTGAGCTCGATGTAGGCGTCGATCATGTCGTCGGAGAACACGCCGCCCATCTTCAGGAAGGCGCGGTCCTTGTCGAGCCCCTCCATGGCCTCGCGCAGCGACGCGGCGACGGTCGGGATGCGGGCGAGCTCGGCCGGCGGCAGGTCGTAGAGGTTCTTGTCCATCGGCTCGCCGGGATGGATCTTGTTCATGATGCCGTCGAGGCCGGCCATCAGCATCGCCGCGAACCCGAGATATGGGTTGGCCGCGGGATCGGGGAAGCGCACCTCGACGCGCTTGGCCTTCGGGCTCGCCACGTGCGGGATGCGGCAGGAGGCCGAGCGGTTGCGGGCCGAGTAGGCGAGCAGCACGGGCGCCTCGTAGCCGGGGACCAGCCGCTTGTAGGAGTTGGTCGTCGGGTTCGTGAACGCGTTGATCGCCTTGGCGTGCTTCAGGATGCCGCCGATGTAGAACAGACAGGTATCCGAGAGGTCCGCGTACTTGTTGCCCGCGAACGTCGGCTGGCCGCCCTTCCAGATCGACTGGTGGCAGTGCATGCCCGAGCCGTTGTCGCCGTAGACGGGCTTCGGCATGAACGTGACGGTCTTGCCGTAGGCCTGGGCGACGTTGTGGGCCACGTACTTGTAGATCTGCATGTGGTCAGCCATGGCGACCATCGGCCCGAACTTGATGCCGAGCTCGTGCTGGGCGGCCGCCACCTCGTGGTGATGCTTCTCGACCGAAACGCCCATCTCGGCCATCACCGAGAGCATCTCCGAACGGATGTCCTGGCAGCTGTCGACCGGCGGCACCGGGAAATAGCCGCCTTTGGTGCGGGGGCGGTGGCCGAGGTTGCCCATCTCGTAGTCGGTGCCGGTGTTGGTCGGCAGCTCCGAGGAGTCGAGCTTGAAGCCTGTGTTGAACGGGTCGGACGTGAAGCGGACGTCGTCGAAGATGAAGAACTCGGCCTCCGGCCCGAAGTAGACGGTATCGCCGACGCCGGTCTGCTTGAGGTAGGCCTCCGCCTTCTTGGCGACGCCGCGCGGGTCGCGCTCGTAGAGCTCGCCGGTCGAGGGCTCGATCACGTCGCAAAAGATCGCGAGCGTGGTCTGGGCGAAGAACGGGTCGAGGTGCGCGGAGGGCGCATCGAGGCTCAGCAGCATGTCGGACGCCTCGATCCCCTTCCATCCGGCGATCGACGAGCCGTCGAAGGCATAGCCGTCCGCGAACACACCGTCATCGATGCAACCCGACTCCGCGGTGACGTGCTGCATCTTGCCCTTGGTATCTGTGAACCGCAGGTCCACGAACTTCACGTCCTTGTCCTTGATGAGCTGCAGGACGTCCGCTGGGTTAGCCATTCGTTCAACTCCCCTCTCTTCTCGTGCAGACTGGATTCGGTTGGGACTGGAATTCGAGTGTCTGGCCTGGGGACGGACCGCCGGCGTCAGGGACGCCCGCGCTCCCTTTACCGTGCCTGGTCAGATCGCTTCCGCACCCGTCTCGCCGGTGCGGATGCGGATCGCCTCCTCGATCGTCGAGATGAAGATCTTGCCGTCGCCGATCCGCCCGGTCTTGGCGGCTTTCTGGATCGCTTCGACCGCCTTGTCGAGCAGCTCGTCGGCGAGCACCACCTCGATTTTCACCTTGGGCAGGAAATCGACCACGTACTCGGCCCCTCGGTAGAGCTCCGTGTGGCCCTTCTGGCGGCCGAAGCCCTTCGCCTCGAGCACGGTGATGCCCTGCAGGCCGATCTCCTGGAGCGCCTCCTTCACCTCGTCGAGCTTGAAAGGCTTGATGATGGCCTCGATCTTTTTCATTCCACGCCTCCCGACTAAGGGCCTGCCCTTGGCTCTGTCTCCAATTAGCACGACGCGTGCCACATGGTTAGCGCGGCGCAGTAGTTAAACGGAATCAGTGAGTTGCCGCGGAATGCGACCTTCATCGCCGCTGCCGTTCAGGCGAATCGGGCGCTGCAGTTCTGAGCAGATTGCCTGATTTCTGCTCAGCCGGGTTTCGGGGAGTGATGCCGGCGCGGGCAGGCCGTGCTCGCAATTTGCGCTGTACTCGCCGTCGCGGCGGGGTTTCAATCGCAGCGCTCGTGGAATCGACGCGGGGAAGGTCATGACCGCGGCTGGCAGTGGCGGGATCGAGTTGCTGAGCGCCGCCGAGATGGCGCGCGCCGACGAGCTCACCATCGCCCGCGGAACGCCCGGGCTCACGTTGATGGAGAGCGCCGGCCGCGCGGTCGCCGACGAGGCGGAGCTGATGGCGGGACCCGGCGCGCGCATCGCCGTCCTGTGCGGGCCGGGCAACAACGGCGGCGACGGCTTCGTCGCCGCCCGCATCCTGCGGGAGCGCGGCTCCTCGGTCAGCCTGGCGCTGCTCGGGACGCGCGAGGCGCTCAAAGGCGATGCCGCTCGGATGGCCGCAGCCTGGAATGCACCCATCTGGCCGATGAGCGCGGCGTTCGCCGAGGAGGCCGCGGTGGCCATCGACGCGCTTTTCGGCGCCGGCCTCGCGCGGCCGCTCGAGGGCGTCGCGGCCGAGGTGGCGGAGGCGCTCGGCGGCGGCCGGCACGTGCTGTCCGTCGATGTGCCGAGCGGCGTCGACGGCTCCACCGGCGAGATCAGGGGCGCCGCCGTCAAGGCGGAGAGGACCGTCACCTTCTTCCGCAGGAAGCCCGGCCATCTGCTGCTGCCGGGCCGTATCCGCTGCGGCCTGACGCGGGTGGCACAGATCGGCATCGAGGCGGACGTGCTGGACCAAATCGGCATCGCCACGTTCGCCAACGCGCCCGAGTTGTGGCTCGGCCGGTTCCCGTGGCCGCAGCTCGGCAGCCACAAGTATGCCCGCGGACACGCCGTGATCGTTTCGGGACCGGCAGGCAGGACGGGAGCGGCGCGCCTCGCCGCGAGGGGTGCGCTCAGGGCCGGCGCCGGTCTCGTGACGCTCGCCAGCGACGCGGGGGCGCTCGCCGTCAACGCAGCGCACGCGACCGCCGTCATGGTGCGCGAGGCCGGCGATGCCGAAGCGCTCGCGGACCTGCTCTCGGACCGCCGGCTCAATGCCGTGCTCATCGGCCCCGGCGCCGGAGTGGACGAGGCGACCCGGCGCAAGACGCTGGCAGTCCTGGGGTCCGGCGCCGCGGTCGTTCTCGATGCCGACGCCCTGACCGTCTTCGCCGAGCAGCGCGATGAGCTGGTCGACGCGATCGGCGCCGGCAAGCGCCCGGTGGTGCTGACACCGCACGATGGCGAGTTCGCGCGCGTGTTCCCAGAGCTCGTCAAGCTGCCGAAGCTCGAGCGGGTGCGGGCGGCGGCGAGCCTCAGCCGCGCCGTGGTGATCCTCAAGGGCGCGGACACGGTGATCGCGGCGCCGGACGCGCGCGCCGCGATCAACTCGAACGCGCCGCCGACGCTTGCGACGGCGGGCACGGGAGACGTTCTCGCCGGGTTCGCGACGGGGCTCCTCGCGCAGCACATGCCGGCCTTCGAGGCGGCCGCCGCGGCGGTCTGGCTGCACGGCGCCGCCGCATCCGCCTTCGGCTCAGGCCTGATCGCGGAGGACCTGCCGGAAATGCTGCCGCGCGTCCTGGCCGATCTCTCCCGCCGGCCGGGAAGCGGCGCGCATGGCATGGACGGTATTGCATGACGAACGTTCGACCATGAGACAGCAGTTCGCCTCCGACAACAACGCCGGCATCTGCCCGGCGGCGCTGGCCCGCTTCATCGAAGCCAACGATGCGGGCCATGCCGCCGGTTACGGCGAGGACCGCTGGACGCGCCAAGCCCGCGAGCGCATCGCGGCCCTGTTCGAGGCCGATTGCGACGTATTCTTTGTCTTCAATGGCACCGCGGCCAACGCGCTGGCGCTGGCACAGCTCTGCCGTCCCTACAACGCGCTGATCGGGCACGCCTTCTCGCACGTCGAGACGGATGAAGCGGGCGCGCCCGAGTTCTTCACCGGCGGGGCGAAGCTGATGACCGCCGGCACGCCGCTGGCCAAGCTGACGCCGGAAGCCGTGGAGTCACTGGCGACGCGCTATTCCGGACCGCATCACGTCAAGCCGGCAGCGCTGTCTCTCACGCAGGCCACCGAGCTCGGAACCGTCTACACGCCGGTCCAGCTTCGCGAGCTGTCGGCAGTCGCGCGCCGGCACGGTCTCAAGGTGCACATGGACGGCGCCCGCTTCGCCAACGCGGTGGCGCGCCTCGGATGCGCGCCCGCCGATCTCACCCGGCATGCCGGCGTCGACGTCCTGTGCTTCGGCGGCGTCAAGAACGGCCTCGCGGTCGGCGACTGCATCGTGTTCTTCGACCGGGCGCTGTCGGACGAGTTCCTTTGGCGGATCAAGCAGGCCGGCCAGCTCAACTCCAAGATGCGGCTCGTCTCGGCGGCGTGGCTCGGCCTGCTCGATGGCGGCGTCTGGCTCGCCAACGCACGCCATGCAAACGCGATGGCGGACCGCCTCGCGACCGGACTGATCGACGTGCCGGGCGTGAGGCTCATCGCGCCGGTCGAGGCCAATGCGGTGTTCGCCGAAATCGCGCCGGACCTGCAGGCGGCGCTCAGGGCCAGGGACTGGCAGTTCTACACGTTCCTCGGGGCGACCGGCTGCCGGCTCATGTGCTCCTGGGATACCCAAGCTTCCACGATCGACCGCTTCCTGGCCGACGCCGCGGCGGCCGCCCGCGCCTGAGCCCGCCGTCCGGCCGCAGGCGCCCTCGTCACTTGACGGCGGGCTTCGGTTGCGGAACGGCCTTCGGCGGGGTTGCTGCCGACTTGGGCTGGGTTGCTGCCGGCGTAGGCTGGGCTGCAGCCGGCTTGGGCAGGACTGCTGCCGGCTTGGGCAGAACTGCAGCCGGTTTGGGCAGGACTGCTGCCGGCTTGGGCTGGAGGCGCTGGACCTCGGGCGCCAGCTTGACCTTGGCGCGTTTGTCGCTGTCGATGAAGCTGCGCAGCATCGACGTGAACAAGCTCGCCGCCACCGGGCTGATCTTCTGGTATTCCTCCCAGGAGCTCACCTTGGCGACATTGAGCCAGGCCGCATACTCTTCGAACGTCAGCTCCTTCACGTTGGCCCCGGCCTTGGTGAACGCCTCGACGGCCATCTGCAGGGCGTCGCGCTGCGTCCCCTCGAAGTAGGCGTCCGAGATCTCGGCCGCCTCCTCGAACGCCTGCTGCTCCTTGGGGCTCAGCGATTCCCAGGCCGCTCTCGACATGATCAGCGGCTGGAACGAGGTCCAGATTCCGAAGCCGCCGAGCGTCGCGTGCTTGGCGTGCTCATAGATCCGGAAGGACACGAACGACTCGTAGGACGTCAGCGCCGAGTCCAGCTCGCCCGAGCCCATTTTCTTGGCGATCTCGGTCGAGGCCATGGACGGCGTGTCGCCGCCGGCTGCCTGCATCATCAGGTCGAAGGCCTTGTCGCCGGTGCGAATCGACATTTCCCTTACGGTTTCCGGGCCGCCGATCTCCTGCGTGCGGCTGGCGATGCCACCGCCGAGCCACCACCAGGTCAGGATCCGGACGCCTTTCTCCATGGCGAGGGCCTGGACTTTTTCCTCGAACTCGGAGCCCTTGAGCAGCAAGGCGAGCTCCGTGTTGGCCGGCACGCCGGGCAGCAGGCCGATGGAGAACTCGGGGACCTTCTTGGAGGCGTAGAACAGGGGGTAGATGGCGAGCTCCGCCCGCCCGTCGGTCATGGCATCGAACTGCTCGGCCGGCTTGATGCCGAGCGAGGAACGCGGGTGGATGCTGAAGGTGATGCCCGGCAGGCGTTTCTGCACCTCGGCAACGAACACGCGGGCGGCGCGGTCGCGAGCGTCGATGTCGGCGGACCACTGATGCGAGATGCGGAACTCGCGTGCCGCGGCCGCCTGCGACAGCCAGGCTGCACCGAGCAGCACCATACCGATGAACACACGGCCCGAGCTCAGCATGGACGAGATCCCCTGGTTTGGCTTCGGATGCGATACGTGACATCGCGGCGGCAACTCGTGATGGCCGCCACCGGGTGGAACCCATGCCACGCCACATGGTCGATTCCAAGGCGAAGCAAGCCGCATGTCGGCAGCGCAAGTGGGGGCGCCGGTGAGTGGCGGAAATGCGTGCCCGCGCAGGGGTCTGGGGCATGCCGCAAGCCTCGCCCGCGAAGCGCGCTGGCTCGACGCACGGGATTGGCATATAAGCGCCGGAAAGCTTAACTAGCACGTCGTTGCGGGGGCGCCGGACACCTGATGCCGGCCGGCCCGCGCGCAAGCCATCTGGGAGCGTTGCAATGCGGGCGTGGTCCCCTGATAGCTGGAGATCGAAGCCGATCATCCAGGTTCCAGACTACCCGGACAAGGCCGCACTCGGCGAGGTGGAGGCCAAGCTCGCCACGTTCCCGCCGCTGGTGTTCGCCGGCGAGGCGCGCCAACTCAAAAAGGCCCTGGCCGACGTCGCAGCCGGCAACGGCTTCCTGCTGCAGGGGGGCGACTGCGCCGAGAGCTTCCTCGAGCACCGGGCCGACAACATCCGCGACTTCTTCCGCGTTTTCCTGCAGATGGCGGTGGTGCTGACCTATGCGGGCGGCTCGCCGGTGGTGAAGGTCGGGCGCCTCGCCGGCCAGTTCGCCAAGCCGCGCTCGTCGCCCGTGGAGAAGCACGGCGGCGTCGAGCTGCCGAGCTACCGCGGCGACATCATCAACGGCGCCGAGTTCACGATGGAAGCACGCACGCCCGACCCGCGCCGGCAGCTCCAGGCCTACCGGCAGGCCGCGGCCACGCTGAACCTGGTCCGCGCCTTCGCCATGGGCGGCTACGCCGACCTGGAGCGCGTGCACCAGTGGACGCTGGGCTTCGTCAAGGACTCGCCGCAGAGCCACCGCTACCAGGTGCTGGCCGACCGCATCACGGAGACGCTGATCTTCATGCGGGCGTGCGGCATCACCTCCGAGAACACGCCGCAGCTCAGGACCACCAACGCCTATACCAGCCACGAGGCGCTGCTGCTCGGCTTCGAGCAGGCGATGACGCGCCTCGATTCGACCAGCGGCGACTGGTACGCCACCTCGGGCCACATGTTGTGGATCGGCGACCGCACCCGTCAGGCCGACAACGCGCACGTCGAGTTCTGTCGCGGCATCCGCAACCCGATCGGCCTCAAGTGCGGCCCCTCGCTCGACCCGGACGGCCTGCTGCGGCTCATCGACCTCCTCAATCCCAAGGACGATGCGGGACGGCTGACGCTGATCTGCCGCTTCGGCGCGGACAAGATCGAGGCCCACCTGCCGAAGCTGATCCGTGCCGTGCGCAAGGCGGGCCGCACGGTGGTATGGTCCTGCGACCCGATGCACGGCAACACGATCAACGCCGTCTCGGGCTACAAGACGCGCCCGTTCGACCGCATCCTGAAGGAGGTGGATCTGTTCTTCGACCTGCATCGCGGCGAGGGCACGCACGCCGGCGGCATCCACGTCGAGATGACCGGGCAGAACGTCACCGAGTGCACCGGCGGCGCGAACGCGATCTCCGAGGCCGATCTCTCCGACCGCTATCACACGCACTGCGACCCGCGGCTCAACGCCGATCAGGCGCTCGAGCTGGCTTTCCTCATCGCCGAGCGCTTGAAGCAGGAGCGGGCGGCGCACATCGAGCCGTCAGCTTCAACGGCATGGGCGTGAGCGATGGATGGATGGCGAATGGCGAACCGAAGGTCCTGAGCTCCCTGTTCGCCATTCGCTATTGGCCTCTTTCGCTCTAAATTCTCACCCATGTCCAGAACCTTCAGAATAGCGCTGGCCCAGCTCAATCCGGTGGTCGGCGACATCGCCGGAAACCTCGAGAAGGCGCGGCATGCGCAGGCGCAGGCAGCCGGGCTCGGCGCCGACCTCATCGTGTTTCCCGAGCTGTTCGCGACCGGCTATCCCCCCGAAGACCTCGTGCTCAAGCCGGCGTTCGCCGCGGCTGCGCGCGCGGGCCTCGAGGCACTGGCGCATGATCTGCCCACGGGTCTAGCGCTGTTGATCGGCACCGTCTGGCCGGATGATGGCCACGTCTACAACGCGGTGGCGCTGATCGATGACGGGGCGGTGCAGGCGGTGCGCTACAAGGTCGATCTGCCGAATTACGGCGTCTTCGACGAGAAGCGCGTCTTCCGTGCCGGCCCGTTGCCAGGTCCCGTCAACGTGCGCGGGGTGCGGATCGGCGCACCGATCTGCGAGGACTTGTGGAAGGACGAGGTCGTCGAGTGCCTGCAGGAATGCGGTGCCGAGATCATCGTTACGCCCAACGGCTCGCCTTTCGACTGGACCAAGCCCGATCTGCGGATGAACGTCGCCGTCGCCCGCATCGCCGAGAGCGGCCTGCCGCTCGCCTACCTCAACCAGGTCGGCGGCCAGGACGAGCTGGTGTTCGACGGCGCATCGTTCGTGCTCAACGCCGACTCGAGCCTCGCCGTGCAGCTCCCGTCTTGGGAGGAGGCGGTCGTGCTCACCGAATGGGAGCAGGGCGCCGGCGGCTGGCGCTGCAGGCCTGAGCCCAGGGCGGTCGCCGAGGAAGGCGCGGCCGCCGCCTATCAGGCCTGTGTGCTGGGCTTGCGTGATTATGTCGACAAGAACGGCTTTCCGGGTGTCGTCCTGGGCTTGTCCGGCGGCGTCGATTCCGCGCTGGTGGCCGCCCTATCGGTCGATGCGCTGGGGCCGGAGCGCGTGGGCTGCTACATGCTGCCCTACCGCTACACCTCGAACGAGAGTCTGTCCGATGCGGCGGCCTGCGCCGAGGCGCTCGGCACGAGCTATGAGGTCCTGCCGATCGAGGCGCCCGTCGCGGGCTTCGCGACAGCGCTCGGGCGCCTGTTCGCCGGCCGTCCGCCCGACATTGCGGAAGAGAACATCCAGAGCCGCGTGCGCGGCTCGATGCTGATGGCGATCTCCAACAAGCTCGGCAGCATGCTGGTGACCACCGGCAACAAGTCCGAGATGTCGGTGGGCTACGCCACGCTCTACGGCGACATGAACGGCGGCTTCAACCCCATCAAGGACCTCTACAAGCTGCAGGTCTACCGCCTCGCCCGCTGGCGCAACGCCAACGTGCCGAAAGGCGGCAAGGGCCCGGGCGGCATCGTCATCCCTGAGAGAATCCTGTCGAGGGCGCCGTCCGCGGAGCTGCGCGAGAACCAGACCGACCAGGATACGCTGCCGCCCTACGAGGTGCTCGACGACATCCTCGAGTGCCTCGTCGAGCACGAGACGCCGCTGCCGGAGATCGTCGCCCGCGGTCACGCGCCCGATACGGTAAAGCGCGTCGAGCGCATGCTCTACCTCGCCGAGTACAAACGCCGGCAGGCGGCGCCCGGCGTCAAGATCACCTCGCGCAGCTTCGGCCGCGACCGGCGCTATCCGATCACCAATAAGTTTCGCGAAAGCGTCGAGCCCTCGGGTTCTGAGCCGCGCGCAGCACCTGCACCGCGCCTGGTTGCGCCGCGAGCCGAGGGCGGCGAGGTCTTCTAGCCATGAGCGTCGTCGTCCGCTTCGCGCCGAGCCCCACGGGCCGCCTGCATATCGGCAACGTGCGCACGGCCGTGCTCAACTGGCTCTACGCGCGAAAGCACGGCGGCACCTTCATCCTCCGCCTGGACGACACCGACCGCCAGCGCTCGACCGACGAACTCGCCGCCGCCATCCGCGAGGATCTGACATGGCTCGGCCTCACCTGGGCGCGCGGGGAGCGCCAGTCGGCGCGAACGGCGCGCTATGACGAGATCGCCGGCGAGCTGAAGCGAGCCGGCCGGCTCTATCCCTGCTACGAGACCGCCGATGAGCTCGACCGGCGCCGCAAGCGCCAGCTCGCGCGCGGCTCCCCGCCCATCTACGACCGCGCCGCGCTGAAGCTGACGGAGGAGGAGCGGGGGAAGCTCGAGGCGGAAGGCCGCCGCCCCTACTGGCGCTTTCGGCTCGCCAATACGGAGCCGGGGGAACCGCTGGAGCCGCTGCCGACGCTGGTGAGCTGGGTCGACCTGGTGCGCCGGGACCAGTCGGTCGACGTTGGATCTCTTTCCGATCCGGTGCTCATCCGCGCCGACGGCACGTTTCTCTACACCTTCACGAGCGTGGTGGACGACATCGAATTCGGCGTCACGCACGTCATCCGCGGCGAGGACCACGTCACCAATACCGGCGTGCAGATCCAGCTTTTCGAGGCGCTGGGCGCCGAGCCGCCGGCCTTCGGGCACCACTCACTGCTGGTCGATGCCACCGGGCAGGCGCTGTCGAAGCGGCTCGGGCACCTCTCGGTCGCGGCCTTGCGCGATGCCGGCTTCGAGCCAATGGCGATCGTGAGCCAGGCCGCGCTGCTCGGCACGTCCGAGGCCATCGAGCCGCACCGGAGCCTGGACGAGCTCGCCGCCCTCGTGGATCTGGAGTCGATCTCGCGCGCGCCGGCCCGATTCGACGAGGCGGAGCTGCGGTCGCTGAATGCCCGTCTCCTTCACTCGACGCCCTATCGGGCGGTCGCCGACCGGCTCGAAGCCCGCGGCGTCACCGGCGGGGAGGCGTTCTGGCTCGCGGTGCGCGGCAACGTCACCCGTATCGGCAATGCCGTGGAATGGTGGGCTGTGATTTCACAGCCGGTCCGGCCGGTCATCGAGGACCAGCAATTCTGCGCCCGCGCCGCCGAGCTGCTGCCGCCCCCTCCGTGGGACGAGAGCGTCTGGGAAACCTGGACCGCAGCCGTCAGTGCCGACACCGGGCGCAAGGGCCGCGCTCTGTTCCACCCGCTCCGGCTGGCCCTCACCGGCCGCGAGCAGGGCCCGGAGCTAAAAGCCCTCCTGCCCCTGATCGGCCCCGGCCGGGCCGCGGCTCGGCTCAAAGGCGAGACGGCATAGGGCTTGGAGGTGAGCCACTCACCGGCTTTGCCGACCCTCGATGACGAAACGATTCCCACTGCATACCCACACCGTCATTCCCGCGGAGGCGGGAATCCACGACACGCCGCAGATCAGGTGTGGAGAGTTGCGTGGATGGCCGCCTTCGCGGCCATGACGGAAGGGCAAAGGGACCAAGCGGAATACTGGCGTCGACGCTGATCGGAGGTTTGACCCCTTCAGTTTCGTTTCAGATCCCGCGGGTCTGCCCCCCGCGGAGGATGGAGTCGGCCAGTCTTCCGCTACCCCGGAAACTCCTTCAGCGGCGGCGTCGCGCCTTCGGGGAGCGGCGTGCGGGCGACGTTGAGGATCATGGCGAGAAGGGAGTAGTGCCCGCAGATGGCGCACAGGTCGATGGCGCCCTGATCGCCGAACAGAGCCGTCACCCGCGCGTAGGTCCGATCGCAGACGGCGCCGTTGGCGTGCAATTCACTGCAGAAGGCATAGATCGCGTCCTCGTCATCGGCGAGGCGGTCGGGCCGGCGCCCCTCGGCGATCGCGTCGGCGGTTTCGGGCGCGAGGCCCGCGTGCATGGCGACCTGCCGGTGGGCATGCCACTCGTACTGCTGCGTCCAGCGCCGCGCCGTGACGAGGATCGCCAGCTCCTTCAGCTTCGCGGGGACCGGGCTTTGAAACCGCAGGTAGCGGCCAAGATGGTCGGCCGCCTTGAAGATCTCGGGGCTGCGGATGAGAGCAAGGAACGGCCCGTCGATGTCGTGCCCGCGCTTCTCCCGGAACTCGGCCGCGACGGAGCGCTGCGCCTCCGTCATCCGCTCCGCCGGCAGCGCCGGCATGCGGTCGTCCGGAGAGACGCCGACTTTCGGCATGATCCTGAACTCGGGCGGGACGTCCTGGTGGCTCATGATCGCGTCAGCCTTTCGCTTCACCGTGCATCGCCGGCGAGCCGCACCGTGGCTTAGCCCCTCCGCAAAGTTGATGCCGGGCCGCATCCTGAGGGGCATGGCCAGCGTCTGGCCAGCGCCCGCAGGCGGCGGCCGCTCGCCAGTACCCAGGTTCCGAAGCTCGCCCGTGCTTGCGGCTTGGTTGCGAGCGGATTTCTCGATCTGAATCACGAGAGCTGCCGCTGCTCAGATGTCGAGGTCGTCGAGTCCCCAGTCGCCTGCCTCCGTCTCGTAGCCGGAGTCCTGGAGGTCGGGATCGCCTTCGTCACCGCTGGTATGGGCGGCGTCCTGCGCCTGGTCCTGCGGGGGCTGCTGGCTCGAGGAATCGCTGCCCTTGGCTGCCTCGGCCGAGGACCCGCCGCCCAGCATGCTGGAGATGCTGCCGGCAAGCAGCATGCCGCCGGCCACCCCGGCTGCGGTCGCCATCGCGGACTGGAGGAAGCTGCCGCCAGCGCCCGGGGCGGCCTGCGCCTGAGCGCCGACCGGCCGGCGTGGCGCCCCGATGGGGCCGCTTCCGGCGGACGCGCCGGACGGGTGGCGGGTGCCCGCCGAAGGCACGCTGCCGCGGCTCTTCGGCCGCGCCGGCCCTTCGGACGTGACGCCGCCGCCGAACAGGCCGCCGAGGAAGCCGCCTGGCTGCGCCGGCGCCCGCGCCGCTCGGGTCTCGAGCTCGGCGGTCCGCGCCTCGAGCTCCCGAATGCGCTGGTCGGCCTGCTGCAGCGCGTGCTCCTGAACGAGCACCGACTGCACGAGCATGTAGGGCGCGTCCGGGATCTCTCTAACCGACTGCCGGATCAGCGCCTCCGCCTCGCCGTCCTTCTCGGGCGCGCCGAAGGCGCGCATGCGCTCGAACAGTCCGGAGATGAGCTGACGTTCGTCGGGGGTCATCGCGGTCTCCTGGCGATTGAACACGACCAGTCATTTGGGGAAGGATCGGCGCGCTGCAATAGCCCGGCCCGAGCCGAATGCGGGGGCGGATACGGCTCGCGTCAGAAGATGGCGCCGCGCGCAGCGACGCGCCAGACCGACGCAACGTGTGCGCCGGGGGTGTGGAGGCCGCGGACACCCACATACCAGTCGTGGAGGTTGACGGTCGGGTCGCAGTGGCCGGGGATCAGCAGCAGCTTGTCGCCGAGGCCCGGGCGGTGCTCGCAACCGGTCAGATCCAGGATGCCGTGCTCATCCGACGGGCGATGGTACTTAGCGCCCGGCAATCCGGGCACCTCGGGAAAGCCGGAGTCGTTGCTGAGCGCCTTGTGCCCGGCGTCGAGGATGGCGCGCTCCGGCGACGGCGTGCTCATTACCGTCGCCAGCACGAACAGGGCGTGCTCGAAGCTGTCGAAGCGCCCGCCGTCCGCCTTCTGGTTGCGGGCGTAGTCGGCGTCCATGAAGACGTAGGAGCCGGGCTGCAGCTCGTTCCAGATGCCGCTTGCGGCCTCGAGCTCGAAGGTGCCCGTGCCGGCGCCGCCGACGATGCGGCAGGACAGGCCCTCGCGGCCGAGCACCGCGAGCGTTTCCTGAACGAGCCCGCCGGCGAGTGCGATGGCGTCTCGGCGCTCCTCGCCCGTGCGGAAATGCTGGGCCGAGCCGTGGTAGGCATGCAGGCCGGCGAAGCTGAGATGGGGCGAGCCCGCGATGGCGCAGGCGATTTCCGTGGCGGGCCGGCCCGGGGCGGCCCCGCAGCGCCGGCCGCCGCAGTCGATCTCGACGAGCACGTCGAGGCGAACGCCGGCGCGAGCCGCCGCCCTCTCGAGGTCGCGCACGTTGGCGAGGCTGTCCGTGCACACCCCGACGCGCGCCTCGTGCGCCAGCCAGGCCAGCCGCTCGAGCTTGCGCGCGCCCGCGATCTCGTTCGTGAGCAGCACGTCGCCGACGCCGCCTCGCACCATGGTCTCGGCTTCGGACACCTTCTGGCAGCAGACACCCACGGCGCCGAGCGCCATCTGCCTGAGCGCGATGACGGGCGACTTGTGGGTCTTGGCGTGCGGGCGGAGGCGCACGCCGTGCCGCCCGGCCAGATCGGCCATGCGCTCGAGATTGCGCTCGAGCGCGTCGAGGTCGACGATCAGCGCCGGTGTGTCCACGTCGTCGAACGGCATGCCCGGCCGAGCGGGAGCAGGCATCGTCACTCGTGGTTCTCCTCGCGCTTCGATGGTCGCGGATCGCCGGCTTGCGGGTAGCGCCCGGTGTCGAGCAATTCCAGAATGTACTCGCGGTAGGTCAGCCCGGCCGCCTCGGCGCGCCTCATGCGGAACAGGACGATGTCGCGCGAGGGGGTGCGCCATGCTTCCTCGTGCGCCTTCTTCCAGCAATGCCGCACGAACAGCAGCTTGCCCGGCGGCTCGTCATCGTCGAGCGGCGGGCCGCCGTTGTGGCCGATGCCGAACACCGGCCAGCTCTTCGGTCGGACCCAATGCTGCTGATCGCTCACGTATATGCTCCTGCCGGGCAGCCCCCGAGGCCAGCCGCTCAGCTATCCGCCGCCGCGCTGGAAGGCAACATCGAAGCGGGCGAGGAACGCCTCGCGCTCCGCAATCCCGACGCCCGTGAACGTCAGCACCACGCGCGCCCGCGGCAGCTCGAGCGACTGCCCGAGGCGAACGGAGGGGAGCGCCTCATAGGTGATGGTGGCCTGGCCCGTCTGGAGCGGAACGACGGCGCAACGGGCCACGATCGCAGCTCCTGAAGGCAGCAATGCCGCAATGCTCTTGGAGAACTCGCGCTCGGACAGCGCCATCAGCTTCTCGACGCGCTCTGAGGTCGCTTCGGCCGCGCTCATCCGCCGGCAACCGGCGGCCACACCGCGACCGCATCGCCGTCCGCGAGCCTGACCGCCGTGCGTCCGGCAGGCGGCTGGAAGATGCCGTTGAGCAGGACCAGGTGGCAGGCCTCGGGCGGGACCAGATGCTGCGCCAGGAGCGCGCCGATGGTGGTGCCGTCATCCACCTCGACCTGGGCCTCGTTGCGCTCGGCGCGTGGGGGGAGATACTGGCCGAGGGAGGCGTAGAGCTTCAGCGTGACGTGCATCGGTTCACGATGTTCCCGTCATCCCGGACCAGGGAGCGTAGCGATCGCAGATCCGGCATCCAGCGTAAAAAGAGTCCGAAGGACACAGTCCATGGAGCCTTCGGCGCTTCTTATGCTGGATCCCGGATCTCCTCGCCACTGAAGGGTGGATCGTCGTCCGGGATGACGGCAGGGAAGGCCCGGGATAACCCTTGGGAACGCTAAGGACATCATCAAACCGGCGTCTTGGTCCGCGGGCCGGTCCAGCCGTGTCCCGTCATGCCTTGTGCGAGCGCGACATAAGCTTCGGCCGCACGCTCCGGCGCGCTGAGCAGCTTGTCTCGCCAGGCGCCGAGCCTGAGGCCGGTCTGGATCAGCCCGCGCAGCATGCCCACGTGCTCCGTCAGCCCGACCGCCTGCGCCCCGACCAGCCGGTCGCCGTCGATCTCGAGCCGGAGATAGCGCCAGCCGCCCTCGTCCACGATCTTGGCGCTGGCGCCGCCCTGGACGCCCTGCCAGAGCCCGAACGAGCTCGAGATGAGCCCCATCGTGTCGAGCACGTTCATGTTGAGCGAGCCGCGATGCCTCGTGCGCCGGCCGCCCATGTTGAGGGCGGCGATGCGGCCGTGCTCGACGGCCGTGGGCTGGATCGCCAGCACGTCGTGCATTCCGGTCGAAAGGTCCACGGCCTGGGCGCAATCGCCGGCCGCATAGACGTCGGGCGCGGTCGTCCTGAGATGATCGTCGACCCGGATGCCGGCTTCCACCACGACACCCGACCCGACGAGGAAGCCGACGTTGGGCCGCACCCCGGCCGCCATGACGACGAGCTGCGCCGGGATGGTGCCGCCGTCCGACAGCGACACGCGCAGCTCTTCGCCGGAGCCGTTGGCGGATTTCGCGATCCGCTCGACGCGCGTGTTGGTCAGCACGCGGAGGCCCTTGGCCTCGCACCAGCGCTTCAGCATGCCGCCGGCGACGTCGTCCATCATGCGCGCCACCATGCGCGGCGCGATCTCGACGACTGTGAGGTCGCAGCCGCGCTCGTAGAGTGCCTCGAGCACGATGGAGCCGATGAAGCCGGCGCCGACGAGGACGACCGGGGCGCTCCTGTCCGCCAGCTCCATGATACGGCGCGCATCGGCCAGCGTCCAGCAGGTGTGGACGCGGGGTAGATTGGCGCCCTCGATCGGCGGCGTGACGGGCGAGGCGCCGGTCGAGATCAGCAGCTTGTCGTAAGGAAGGGCATCGCCGTTGAGGAACAGCCGCTTGCTGGCGGCGTCGAGCCCGCCGGCGCGGGCGTGCATCACCTCGATCCCGAGCCGGTCGTAGTGGCCCGGCTGCTGGCGAAGGTAGGTGCCCGACTCGCCGATGCCGCCTTCGAGTAGGTAGGGGATGGCCATGCGGGAATAGGGCGGCTCGGGCTCGCCGCTGACGAGCGTGATGCGGGCGTCCGGATCGAGCCCGCGCAACGTTTCCGCCGCGGTGACGCCCGCGGGGCCTGCTCCGAGAATGACGTGGTGCATGGTGTCGGGCTCCCTTGATCCCCTCTCCTCATTCCGATGGGGAGAGGGCCAGGGTGAGGGGCAGGATCTGGCGTCACCGTCCGTGGCCGCCCCTCACCCCGACCCTCTCCCGCAAGCGGTGAGAGGGGATCGGCTACAGCGCCAGCCGGGCGACCGTCTCGTTCGTCGGCACACCGTCCTTGGTCCAGCCGCGCAGCTCGTAGTACTCGGGCAGCATCTTATCGAGCCCGTTGACGAGGCCCTTGGCGGGCCCGGTCCTGGCGGCCTCCTTGACCAGCCGGTCCGGCAGCCGGTCGTCCGCAGCAGTGAAACCCGCGCGCATGTTGAACTGGCGCTCCAGGTTCCAGATGCGCTCGCCGGCCTCCAGCATCTTCTCCGGCGTCCAGCCGCCCTCGACAGCGGCATCGACCTGCGGCGCGATGTCGTTGAGAGTCCACGCGAACGTCGTGAACACGCAGAGCCCCGTCGAGTCCACCGCCGCCGTGGCGTCCTGGAACGCCTTGACGAGGCCCGCCTTGCCGTCCGTCACCAGCGGGTCCGTCTTGTGCGGGATGCCCAGGATCTCCGACGAGACAGTATACGAGCGCAGGTGGCAGGCGCCGCGGTTGGAGGTGGCGTAGGTCAACCCCATGCCCTGGATGCCGCGCGGGTCGTAGGCCGGAAACTCCTGGCCCTTGACCGTCATCGCCAGCTCCGGCTTGCCGTGCTTCGCGGTCAGCCGTGCCGAGCCCAGGCCCAGCTCCTTGCCGAATCCCTCGGCCTTGCCGACGAGCTCCGCCGCCCTGGTCAGAGCCTCGGCCGAGCCGAACTTCATCTCCAGCCCGCCGGTGGTCTCCTTGCTGAGGAGCCCCAGCTCGTAGAGCTCCATGGCGGCGCCGACGGTGGCGCCGAAGGAGATCGGGTCGAGGCCCTGCTCATTGCAGATGAAGTTCGTGTAGGTGAGCGCCTCGAGGTCGTTGACGCCCGTCGCCGCGCCGAGCGCCCAGGCCGCCTCGTACTCGAGTCCGCCCGAGGCGTGCCAGTACTCCGGCTTGTTGCGCACGGTGTAGTGGCTCTCGTCGATCTTGGAGATGCGCCCGCAGGCGATGGTGCAGCCGAAGCAGGCCTGGTTGGTGAGCAGGTTCTTCCTGCCGTCCGTCTTGCGCGGCGTCGCCATCGCCTCGGCGGAGATGTCGTGGGCGCCCTCGAACTGCACGTCGCGCGAGTTGCGCGTCGGCAGCGCGCCGACCTCGTTGATGACGTTCATCAGCACCTGCGTGCCGTGGGTCGGCAGGCCCTGTCCGGTGACCGCGTTGTCGCGCAGCACCTTCTTGCCGGCATTGGCGGCCGCCATGAACGCCTTGAAGTCGCGGACCCTGACGCCGCCGGTGCCGCGCACCGCGATCGCTTTCAGGTTCTTCGAGCCCATCACAGCGCCGACGCCGGAGCGCCCGGCGGCCCGATGCAGGTCGTTGACGATGCAGGAGTAGAGCACCTGGTTCTCGCCCGCCACGCCGATGGCGGAGACGTGCATCATCGGGTCCTGGTGGCGCTTCTTGATCCACTCGTCCGTCTGCCAGACGGAGGTGCCCCAGATGCCCGAGGCGTCGTGGAGCTCGGCCTTGTCGTCGATTACGGCGAGGTAGACCGGCTTCGGCGACCTGCCTTCGAGGATGATCATGTCCCAGCCGGCGAACTTGAGCTCGGCGCCCCAGTAGCCGCCCGAGTTCGAGCAGGCGATGGCGTTCGTCAGCGCGCCCTTGGTGATGACGGAGTAGCGCCCGCCGGTCGAGGCCGCGGTCCCGGTCAGCGGCCCGGTGGCGAAGATGAGCTTGTTGCCGGGCCCGAGCGGATCGCACCTGGGATCGATCTCCTCGACCAGATACCTGGATGCCAGGCCGCGCTGGCCGAGGTACTTGGCCGCCCAGTCCATGTTGAGCGGCTCGGATTTGGCTGTGCCTTCCGTCAGGTTCACCCGCAGGATCTTGCTTGTCCAACCCATCTTGTCCTCCTCGGGCTCTAGTGCCTGGCGGCAGGGGCATTCGGCCCTGCGGACTCGCCGGTGCCTGTCCTGGCGGCCCAGAGCTTCATCTTGTCGTAGCCCGTCTGCTCGACGTCCTGGTACGTGATGGCCGCCGTCGGGCAGGCGTCGGCGCAGGCAGGATTGCCCTGGCACAGGTCGCACTTGATGACCTTGCCGGTCGAGGCGTTGTAGTTGATGGTGCCGAACGGGCAGGCGATCGTGCACACCTTGCAGCCGACGCACAGGTTCTCGTGCACCACCTTGACGCCCATGGCGTCCGTGGTGATGGCATTGACGGGGCAGGCCTGCTGGCACCACGCCTCGGCGCATTGCGTGCAGGTGTAGGGAACGAACCTGGCCTCGTGGTGGAAATCGAAAACGCGGATACGCGACTTCGCCGGGTTGAAGACGCCCTCGTTCTCATAGCTGCAGGCCATCTCGCATTGTTTGCAGCCCGTGCATTTGCCGGGGTCGATGACTAGTGCCTTGAGCATTCCATCCCTCCCGCGCCGCGCTGATCGGTCCAGGCGCCCCGTCACTCTATTCGCAAAGTCGCGTTCCTGAAAGCAGGCTCGTCAGGCTGCGCCGCAGTCGTTCCACCATAAAGAAACGAGGCGGAGCACTGCCCCGCCTCGTCGGTCCCGGCTCTGAAAAAGCCAAGGGCCGCATCGCGGCCCTTCTTCGTCAGTCTGTCGCCCTCGCCCGGGGAGCTGGGAGCGGGCACCGCCTGCGCGGCGCTCCGCTCCGCTTTGGCGCTCTGGGCTGTGGCGCCAAACCCTCAGGCTGCCTGCGTGGCCAAGGCCGGCAGCTTCTTGTCCTCCTCGGTTTCGCGGCTCGATTTCAATGCGATGCCGATATGACGGACGCGGCCGGCGATCTTCGCCTTGACCACGCCGAGCTCACCGAACTCGCGGCAGAATGTCGGAAGTGCCAATGGCTCCTTTTCCTGATCCTCGCACCACGTGCAGTAGTCCTCGTAAAGCTCGGTGGACGTAACGCTCGAACCCTCTTTCTTGTCGACCCTCTCCTTGTGGAAGCGCTCGACGTCCGTTTCGGGAGCGACGAGCTTTGCTGCGGTCTTGTTGTCATTGGCGCCCGCGCGCGCCTTGCCGATCGTGAGCACCTTGGGCGCGGCAACGGACACCGACTGGGCCACCGAGGCCATCGCGGGTGCGGCTGGCGCATGGCGGTCATAAAGACGCCACTGGCTGAAGGCGATGTACATGCCGAAGCCGGACCCGACCTCGAGCAGCAACGCGATGAAGATGGTCAGTGTGGTCTGCATATCCTCCACGGTCAGCCCCGGCACGAAGATGCCGGCGAGTTTCGTCAGCACTGCCGCCTGCGGATCGGCTTCCGCCATCACCGAGCCGGCGTCCACTTTGCCGAGCTTCTTTTGAACCTCGGCGATCCTCGCCTCGAGCACTCCGGCCTGCTCCGCGGACGCGAGCTCGGATGAGAGCCCGTGGAAGTCCTGGCAGAACTTCCGTCCCTGCGGACCGGTGACGCTGGTGCACCCCTGAGTGAAGGACCATTCGCGGGTGCTCTTGAGGCCATCGATCTCGCCCTGAACCGCAGACGCCGGACGATGCTGCGGCACCCAGCTCAACTGCTCCTGGGCCCGTTTGAGATCGGCGCGCAGGTCCTTGTAGGCCTGCGCCTCGATCGCCCGCTGCCCGGTGCTGTCCATGCGGTTCAGCGCTGCGTGGCCGAGGGCCGAGGTCAGCGAGTAGGCCGTGACGACGACCCAGACCAGGACTGATGCGGCCGCCTGCGACCACATCCGGTTTCGCCATGCGGCGAAGAAGAAGAACGGCACGAGCGCCTTGAGGCAGTCGGCCGCCGCGCTCGCCGATCCGTAGATCAGGCCGTCGAACTCGGTTTTTCCGAGACTGTACCCAAATCGCCAATTCATCGCGGCCGACACGGCGAGTAATACGCCGGCCGCTAGAACGCCTATCACGCCCAGAGCATGTCTCATTGCATTGCCCTCTCCAAAGTCATCTGGAGCCCCCCGTAATCGTGGCCCCACTGGTGCGAGGAGGTGTCCGCCGTCCAACCCTCCAGCTCCCGGCCAGAAATGGTCCTGGCTTGCGTGACGACGATCGGGATCACCTGCCGCTGAGCATCGGCTCTCGATGGGCGGAGCCGTCGGCAAGGCCGTATCGCACGCTTCGCGAATGTGGCTGGAACGCTGACCCGCCGAGATTTTCAACAGGCGGCTATCGCCGCTAGATCCCGCCTGTGCATATCCCGGTGTGGCGTAAGCAGTACGAAAGACGCACTACGACAAAAGTCCCCCTCGGCGGCGGAGGCTAAGCGATTCGTTGAGATTTGTTAACTTTTTACCGGGTCGAGGTCGCGGGCCCGGCGATCGCCAGCCGCCGCCGGCGCACGCTTTCGGGTTCGATTCCGGTCACGTTTTCCCCAGCGGCCCTTCCGGTTATCCACTTTCGACCCGCGGCAACGGCGGTGCTGGCCCTGCCCATGCAGGCGATAGCGATTGCACTGCCCACCCGCCCCATCGCCGCCGTCCCGGATCGGAGCCCGGGATGCGTTGCGGCGGCGCCGATCTGGCAGGCGATCGACGCCGGCGAGCGCTGCGGTAGGCCGGCCGGTAAAAAGGTCGTGACGAGTGCGGAACTGAAGCATTGCGTGTTGGTTTCCGAGTCGTGGCGGCGTAAGAACACTAACGACGTGTGCAGAATGGCTGATGGTTTCGACTGGGTCCCGGACCGGGTCCGTGGCCGATCGAGGGTTGCGTTGGGGGTGGCGGTGATGCGTGTGTGGGTGGGGTTCGCAGTCCTTCTGGCGGGCATCTGGCTCGCCTCGCTCCACTTCCAGCCGCGGCCGGAGACGGCGTCCGTCGAGGAGCTGGTCAAGGCGCACCAGAGGGGCGGACTGCTGACCACCTCTTCGGTCGTTCTCGACCGCACCGGCGAGCTGGCGCGCACGAAGAGCTCAGCGAAATCGAGGTCGAGCGATCGCGCCGGCGAAGAGCCGGCGGTGCGGTCCGCGGCAGCACCCTGGGAGCGCCGTGCCATCGTCGTCGGCGCCGGGCATGTCCCGGCTGCGGCAAGTCGCACGGTGATCGTGCCGGACCAGCCGGAGGATACCCTCACCGGATATGAGCTGGCGCGCGCGCTGCAGACGGAGTTGCGCCGCGTCGGCTGCTATCATGGCGACATCGACGGCGCCTGGGGGCCTATGTCGAAGCGCGCCATGAGCGGCTTCACCGACCGGGTCAACGCCAGCCTGCCAGTCGAGGCGCCCGACCAGATCCTCCTGACGATGGTGCGAGGCTACGAAGGTGAGGCGTGCGGGTCGTGCCGGGCCAACGAAACGCGCAGCGACGCCGGCCGCTGCATGCCGACGGCTGCGCTGGCGCACCGGCGCCCCGCAGACGGCGTGCGAGCCGGCGAGACGCGCACGACGCGGGTGCACACCATCGTCGCGCCGCAGCAGTCGGCAGATGCCGGGCGCGCGCCCGAGCCGCTCCCCGGGCGCATGGCGGTCGGCGCTCCCGTCGATACGGTCCAGTCCGGCGTTGCGCTGACGCGGGAGGGCGCCGAGGACGCTTCGGCCGGCAGCGATGCGCCATCCAGCAGGCGGGAGCGCCGGGAGCGGCTTGCGGAGCGTGCATCCCCGCCGTCTTTCTTCCGGCAGGCACCGTCGCGCAGCAGGAAACACTGGACCCAAACGATCTTCGACGAGCTCTCGCGCCGCTGACGGCGCCAGGCTCGCGGCCGATTCAGTCCTGCCGTGATCCGTTCGGCCTGCCGATGCTGGTGTATCGGAACCCTTCGCCGGCGGCGTCGAGCGGCTGATAGATGTTGCGCAGGTCGACGAGCACCTGGCCCCGCATGGCGCGCTTGAGGGTTGCGAGATCGAGCGCGCGGAACTCGTTCCACTCGGTAACCACCACGGCGACGTCTGCCGCGGTTGCGGCTTCCAGCGCGCTGTTGCACCACACGACGCTCGGCAGCAGGCCTTCCCCGCTCTTTCGCCCCTGCGGATCGTAGGCGCGCACCACGGCTCCGCGCTCCTGCAGCATTGGAACGAGCACGAGACTCGGGGCATCGCGCATGTCGTCGGTGCTGGGCTTGAAGGTCAGCCCGAGCACTGCGATCACCTTGTCGCGCACAGAGCCGCCCGCCGCCCGCTCGATGCGGCTCGCCAAGGCGATCTTGCGCTCGTCGTTCACCCGCTGCACCTGCTCGACGAGGGACAGCGGCGCGCGCGCCTCGCGGGCCGTGCGGATGAGGGCGGAGACGTCCTTGGGGAAGCACGAGCCGCCGTAGCCGGGGCCCGGATGCAGGAACTTGTCGCCGATGCGCCGGTCCTTGCCGATGGCGCTGGCGACCTCCTGCACGTCGGCTCCGAGCTCCTCGCACAGGTCCGCGATCTCGTTGATGAAGCTGATCTTGAGCGCGAGGAAGGCGTTGGCCGCATACTTGGCGAGCTCGGCGGACTCCGGGCTCACGAACATGATCGGCGCATTGCGCAGCGCCAGGGGCTTGTAGAGCCGCTCCATGATCTCGCGGGCGCGACCATCCTCGCAGCCGACCAGCACGCGGTCGGGATGGGTGAAGTCCTGGATGGCCGATCCCTCGCGCAGGAACTCCGGGTTGGAGCAGACGGCGAAGTCGGCATCGGGCCGGAGCTGTTTCAGCCGGCGCGCGATCTCGCGGCTGGTGCCTACCGGCACCGTCGATTTGGTGGTCAGCACCGTGAAACCCGCCAGGTGCGGCGCGATCTCGGCCACCGCCGCGTGGACGTAGGACAGGTCGGCGTGCCCGTCGCCGCGGCGCATCGGCGTGCCGACGGCGAGGAAGATCAGATCGGCCGAGGCGACCGCCGGG
Organism: Hyphomicrobiaceae bacterium; assembly: GCA_023384095.1. GTDB lineage: Bacteria > Pseudomonadota > Alphaproteobacteria > Rhizobiales > Hyphomicrobiaceae > ZC4RG25. Next base: position 34,062 of record JAHDXT010000018.1, on the reverse strand, counting down.
CCGAGCTCGCTGGAGAACGACAGACGTCGCGCGGCGAGGTTGCGCTGCAGCAAGGCCTCGAGGCCGGGCTCGTAGATCGGCACCTCGCCGCGCTTGAGGCTTTCGACCCGGTCGCGGTCCTTGTCGATGCAGGCGACCGTCCAGCCGAACTCGGAAAAGCAGGCGGCGGAGACGAGCCCCACGTAGCCGGCTCCAATCATGCAGATGTTCAAGGCTGCCCTCTCGGCGAGACGCGGGATGCTGCCGGCTGTTGCGCAACGCAGCAGCGCTGCTCCGGGCTATGCCAATTTCGCCGCGGGTTCAAGCTGGTCTTTCGCGACCCGTTGCGGTAGGGCTCTGGCCTGCTGCAGGCGCACCGTCGCCAGCACGCGACTAAGGGATGGACCCGACGAGCCAAGCGAGACCCGGCGGACGATGACACTGCCCTGGAGGAACGGCCGCGTCGTCTCGGTGGGCGAGTGCATGGTGGAGCTCGCGCGCGGACCCGACGGGCGTTTCAGCCTCGGCTATGGCGGCGACACGTTCAACACGGCCGTCTACCTCGCCAGAGCCGGCGCGGAGGTCGCCTATGCGACGGCGCTGGGCGACGACCCCTACAGCGCCGGGATCATCGCCATGGCCAAGCGCGAGAATGTCGAGACCGACCTCGTCGCCACGGTTCCCGGCCGCCTCGCGGGCCTCTACCTGATCGAGACGTCGCCCGAGGGAGAGCGCTCGTTCTGGTACTGGCGCGACCGCGCGCCGGCGCGCGAGCTGTTCGAAGGAGCCGAAGCCGACCGCATCGCCGACGGGCTGCGCAGAGCCTCGCTCGTCTACTTCTCCGGCGTGACGTTGTCGCTCTACAGCGCACGCGGGCTCGACCGCCTCGCGGCGGCGCTCGAGGCCGCAAAAGGCGCGGGCGCCCGGGTCGCGATGGACAGCAACTACAGGCCGCGCGGCTGGGGAGGCGACCACGAACGGGTCGGGCGCACCTTGGAGCGGTTCTGGCGTCTTGCCGACATCGCCCTGCCGACGCTCGAGGACGAGCAGGCACTGTGGGGCGACACAGGCGCCGAGGCGACGTCTCAGCGGCTGCACGGCCTCGGTATCCCCGAGGTCGTCGTGAAGATGGGCGCTGCCGGCGCGTACGTCTCCTACGGTGGTGAGCAACGTCACGTGCCTGCCCGGAGCGCAATCGTGCCTGTCGATACGACGGCAGCCGGCGATTCCTTCAATGCGGCCTACGTTGCGGCACGCAAGTCCGGAGTCCCGCCGGCCGAGGCTGCTGATTGCGGCAACCGGCTGGCCGCCGTCGTCATCCAGCACCGCGGCGCCATCGTACCCACCGACGCGACGGCGGCGGTGCTGGGCAAGTCCTCTGGGCAAGTCCTCGAGTGAGCTCGACTTGAATCGAAGCATATCAGTTCACGCCTATTCTCCCGTTCCAGCGGACGAGGGCTGGGATACAGCCGGATGCTGAGCCGCTTCATCGGGCGGTGCTCCGTTCCGCTCGGGGGTCAGACCCGCCAGGGTCTGACCCCATTCACGGACAAAGCAAGGATTCCCGAAAGATGCTTCCGTCTCCGGGTCAGCGCGACAGGCGCAGGGCTGCCGCCTCGCGGGCGAGCTGCGTGATCGTGGCCCAATCGCCCGCCGTGATCGCCGCCGCAGGGGCGACCCACGAGCCGCCGACCGTGGCCACGTTAGGCAACGCAAGATAGCTGCGGGCCCTGTCGAGGTCGATGCCGCCGGTCGGACAGAACGCGATTTCCCGCAGCGGTGCCGCCAGCGCTTTCAGCGCCGCGACGCCTCCCGAGGGTTCGGCGGGGAAGAACTTGAGCACCCGGTAGCCGAGATCGGAGAGCGCCATCGCCTCGGAGGGCGTGGCGGCCCCGGGGAGGAAGGGGACGGGCCACGCCTCGGCCGCTTCGACGAGGCGCGGCGTCATGCCGGGCGAGACGAGGAACCGCGCGCCGGCGGCGATCGCCTGCTGGGCCTGCGCGGGGGTGAGCACGGTGCCCGCGCCCACGACGGCTTCGGGCACGTCCCTGGCGATCCGGCCGAGTCCCGCCAGTGCGGCCGGCGTGCGCAGCGTCACCTCGAGGACGCGCAAGCCGCCCGCGACCAGCGCTCGCGCCAGCGGCGCCGCGGTCTCCTCATGCTCGATGGTGAGGACGGGGACGACCGCAACGGAGCGAAGCTCTTCGGCCAGGCGGGGATTGAGGTTGTGCTGCATGCTGCCTCTCGAACGCTTGCCTTCGGGCTCTACCATCAGCGCTGCCCGGCCGGCCGCTGCGTCTGCTCGCCGATCCAGCGCAGGAAATCGGGTGCGCCGGACTCCACCGGCAGCACCAGAAAGGCCGGATTGGTGTACGGGTGATGGCGCTTGGCCTCGGCGATCGCCGCGTCGGCGAGCCCCGCGCGGGTCTTGATCACCATGACGGCTTCGGAATCGCGGTGGCGCTCGCCCTGCCAGAGATAGATCGAGGTCATGCCCGGCCAGATGTTGACGCAGGCAGCAAGGGCCTGGTCTACGAGGCGGCCCCCGGCCTCCTCGGCCGCCTCCTTGGTCGGGAAGGTCGAGTAGATGAGAACGGCCTTGTCGTTTTCCTGCACTTGAGCGAGCCTCCGCCGAGCCGGGCGTACCTGCCGGCCTGCCCAGGACCATTCAGATCAACCATGCCAAAGCCGAAGCGGAAATTCGAGAGGATCGCGTTCGTCGCGAGCGACCATCCGGAAGCGCAGCAGGCTCTGGCGCGGCTGGTGGAGCAGTACGGCAACAGGCCGCCGCAGACGGCCGACGCCATCGTGGCGCTCGGCGGTGACGGGCTCATGCTGCAGACGCTGCACAGGCATCTTACCGACCGCATCCCGATCTATGGAATGAACCGCGGCTCGGTCGGGTTCCTCATGAACGAGTACCGCGAGGACGACCTGCTCGCCCGGCTCGATGGCGCCGAGGTCAGCCGCATTCATCCGCTGGCCATGTCGGCGTGCGACATCAACGGCGCGGTCCACGCGGAGCTGGCGATCAACGAGGTGTCGCTGTTCCGGCAGACGCATCAGGCCGCGAAGCTGCGCATCTCGATCGACGGCAAGGTGCGGCTCGACGAGCTCATCTGCGACGGCGTGCTGGTCGCGACGCCCGCCGGCTCGACGGCCTACAACCTGTCCGCCTACGGGCCCATCCTGCCGATCGACGCGCCGCTGCTGGCGCTGACGCCCATCAGTCCGTTCCGGCCGCGCCGCTGGCGGGGCGCGCTGCTGCCCAACGCAGCCAATATCCTCATCGACGTTTTGGAGGCGGACAAGCGGCCGGTCAGCGCCGTGGCCGATCACTCCGAGACGCGCTCCGTGGTCAGCGTCGCCGTAGAGGAAGCGCGCTCGATCGAGCTGTTCATGATGTTCGATCCGGGCCACAGTCTCGACGAGCGCATCCTGTCGGAGCAGTTCCGCTACTGACGGCGCAAGCCGTCCGCGCATTCACCAGGGAGGGCTGCCGTGCGTGGTCTCTATTACGAGGAGTTCGAGGTCGGCCGCGTGTTCGAGCATGCCATCGGCCGCACGGTGACGGAGATGGACAACACGCTGTTCTCCTGTCTCACCCTCAATCCGCAGCCGCTGCACATCGACCACCAGTTCGCGGCCGGCACCGAGTGGGGCCGTCCGCTCGTCAACAGCCTGTTCACGCTGGGCCTGATGATCGGCATTTCCGTCTCGGACACGACGCTCGGCACGACGATCGCCAACCTCGGCATGAGCGAGGTGAGGTTCGGCAAGCCGGTGTTCCACGGCGATACCATTCGTGTAAGGACGGAAGTGCTGGCCAAGCGCGAGAGCCGCTCGCGGCCCGACGCCGGCCTCGTGGAGCTCCACCATCGCGCCTATAACCAGCACGGCGATCTGGTGGCCGAGTGCCGCCGCCAGGCTTTCATGCGCAAGAAGCCCGAGGACACCTGAACCCATGCGCTCACTCCTGTTCGTACCCGGCGACAGCGACCGCAAGATCGCCAAGGCGCTGGCGGCTGGCGCCGACGCCCTGATCCTCGACCTCGAGGACTCGGTCACGGCCGACCGCAAGGCGGCTGCCCGCGAGATGACCCGCGACTTCATCGCCTCGGTCAAGCCGCGGGAACGGCGGCCGCGTCTCTACGTCCGCATCAACAGCCTGGCGACGGAGGACTGGAGCGCCGATCTCGACGGCGTCGTGCCCGCGGGCCCGGACGGCATCATGCTGCCGAAGCCGCGCTCGGGCGAGGACGTGCACCGCCTGTCGCTGGCGCTGGGCCACGGGGAGGAGCGCGCCGGGCTGGTGCAGGGCGCGACGCGCATCGCGGCGATCGCGACCGAGCTGCCGGTGTGCCTGCTCAACATGGGCTCGTTCGTCGATGCGAGCACGCGCCTCGAGGCGCTGACCTGGGGTGCGGAGGACCTTTCGGCGGAAGTCGGCTCTGCCGCCACGCGGGAGGCGGGCGGCGCCTTCACCTCGCCCTACCGGCTGGCGCGCGATCTGTGCCTGTTCACGGCGGTGGCCGCCGGCGCGCAGCCGATCGACACCGTGTTCATCGACTTCCGCGACCAGGACGGGCTGAGAGCGGAGGCGGCGGCGGCCGCGCGCGACGGGTTCACCGGCAAGCTCGCCATTCATCCCGACCAGGTGGAGATCATCAACGCCGCCTTCACGCCGAGCCAGCGCGAGATCGAGCGCGCCCGCGGCATCGTCGCCATGTTCGCCGCCTCGCCCGAGGCCGGCGTCATCTCGCTCAACGGCCAGATGTACGACCGCCCGCACCTGACGCGGGCGAAGCGCCTGCTGGAGAGGGCCGGGGTGGCGGGCAGGGATTAGCGAGATGCGTGCCGGGGGACAGGGCGGAAGCCGTTGCTCCCTAGTCGTCGCATTGGTAAGACTTGCCTGTCGCAGGCATGCCGATCTCCCGGGGGCGGGTTCTTGAGCGCTTTCATCGAATTCGTCTCTCAGCCGGGCAGTATCGTCTATCTCGCCGCCGCGACACAGGCCGCCGGCCTGCTCTTCCGGACGCAGATCGTCCTGCGCATCTTTCTCCTGTTGGGGTCCGGCCTCTATCTCACCTACTACGCCGTGGCGGCGGCAACCCCGCTCTGGGAGGCCATGGTGGCGACGACGGCCATTGCACTGGCCAACATCTTCGGCCTGACGCTTCTCATGCTGAGCCGGTCGGCCCGCATGATCCCGGCCGATCAGGTGGCGCTGCACGACATGCTCGGCGGGCTGGAACCGGGCGACTTCCGTTCCCTGATGCGGTTCGGGCGGGTCCGCACCTTGCCGGCGGACGAGATCCTGACCGTGGCGGGTCAGGTCCCGGACAGGCTTCTCTACGTGATCGACGGCGATGTCGAGATCGAAAAGAGCTCTTCACCGCGGTTCCGCATCGCGCCGCGGCACTTCATCGGCGAGGTGTCGCTGGTTCTCGACGCCCCGGCCTCGGCGACGGTCTGGGCCTCGGCAGGCACGCGGCTCGTCGAATGGCCCCGCGTCCGTCTCGTGCAGGAGATGAAGCGCCGCACGAGGCTCAAGCTGGCCGTCGAAGCCCTCATCGCCAGGGACATGGCCCGCAAGGTCGCGGTCGGCTCGGGCGTCGTGGATGCACCAGTCCGGCGCAAAGGGGCCATGGCCCAGGTCGCGACTGCATAGGCGCCCCGCGTCTTCCAGCGTTGCCCGCCGCGGGCGGCTGGACCATGTTGCCCGCCATGCTCGACGGGACCCTGATCTTCACCGGCTTCGTGTTCGCGCTCGCCGGGTTCATCAAAGGCGTCATCGGCCTCGGTCTGCCGACCATCTCGATGGGGCTGCTGGCCATCGTCATGCCGCCGGTGGAAGCGGCGGCGCTGCTCATCGTGCCGTCGCTGCTGACCAACGTCTGGCAGATGGTCGCCGGACCCTCGCTGACCGGGATTGTAGGCCGGCTGTGGCCGATGATGCTCGCAGTGTGCGTCGGCACCTGGGCCGGCATGGGGCTGATGACCGGCGCCCACGCGCGCTTCGGGACGGCGCTGCTCGGCATCGCACTCGCCGCCTACGCGCTGACTGGTCTCGCCGCCGTCCGCCTCGTCGTCGCGAAACGCCGGGAGGCGCTCTATGGGCCGTTGACGGGCGCGATCACGGGTTTGATCACGGCTGCGACAGGCGTTTTCGTGATCCCGGCCGTGCCCTATCTGCAGGCCATCGGCCTCGAGAAAGAGGACCTCGTCCAGGCGCTCGGGCTGTCGTTCACCGTTTCGACGCTCGCCCTCTCCGTCAACGTCGCTCAGGCGGGCGCTTTCGACGTTGCCATCGCCGGCCCGGCGTTCGCCGCGCTCGGCGTCGCGGGCGCCGGCATGTGGCTCGGTCAGGCGCTCCGTCAGCAGCTCCTGCCCGCCGTGTTCCGCCGCTGGTTCTTCGTCGGACTCTTGCTGCTCGGGGGCTATCTGCTCGTGAGAGCGGTGGTGTGAGGCTTCAAGCTCCGGTGCAGGCGCCGCCCCCTCATTCCGCCGCCCCCTTCGCCTCTACGAGATTGCCGTCCGCGTCCACCTTCGGTCGCTGGATGGTGAACACCGTCCCGGGCGTGACGACGGCGTAGTCCATGTATCCGAGGCGGGCGATGGGGCGCATGGCGGCGGTGTCGACGAGGCCGTCCTTGATGAAACGGTCGTCGATGTGGATGCCGACCACGCGGCCGAACACCACGAAATGGTTGGCGCCGTTGCCGTCGGCGTCCGGCAGCTCGACCGTCCTCCAGTGCCGGCACTCGAGCGCGACGGGGCTCTCCTTGACGCGCGGTGGCCTGACGATCCGCGAGGCAGCCGCCGTGAGCCCGGCCAGCGGGAACTCGTCGACGCCGCCGGGGACCGCTGCGGAGGTCGTGTTCATCCTGTAGCGCAGGTCCCAGGTCGCCAGCGAGCAGACGAACTCCCCCGTCTCCTCGATATTGCGCACGCTGTCCTTGCGGCCGCCGGAGCCGAACACGACGTAGTTCGGCTTGTCGCTCATGGCGTTGAAGAAGCTGTAGGGCGCTAGATTGCACACGCCGGCCTTGCTCACGCTGGAGATCCAGCCGATGGGCCGCGGCACCACCAGCGCCTTCCAGGGGTCGTGCCTCAGCCCGTGCCTGTTGTCCGCCGTCTCGTAGAACACATGGATCTCCTGGGTCCCCGTCACCCCGGCCAGCGCGTGACGATGTCGGATAGCGCCGGGCGCTCGCGGTCGGCCTGCTTCTCGCTCTCGGTGCCGATGTAGATGAACCCTGCCACCCGCTCGTTGCCGGCAAGCCCGAGGGCTCTGCGCACGCCAGGACTGTAGGAATACCATTCGGTGATCCAGGAGGTTCCATAGCCGAGCGCGTTGGCGGCGAGGCACAGGTTGAAGCAGGCCGCGCCCGCGGAGAGGATCTGCTCCCACTCCGGCGCGCCGGGGTTGGGCACGACGCGCGAGATGGCGGCGACGACGACGGGTGCGCGGGTCAGCCGCGCGCGCTCGGTCTCGAGGCGTACGGGCGACGGCGGGGCCGTCTCCTCGGCGGCGCACGCTTCGGCCAGCGCGGCCCCGAACGCCGCACGGGCTTCTCCCTCGAACACGATGAAGCGCCAAGGCGCCAGCTTCTTGTGGTCTGGAACCCGCGAGGCGGCAGTGAGGATCTGCTGCAGCTCGCCCGGATTCGGGCCGGGCTCCCGCAGCAGCGCGGGCTTGGCCGAGCGGCGTGTCAGCAGCATGTCGATCATGGAAGGCAATGCGAAGTCCTTTGGGGGTCACGTGTCCGATAGAACTCGCTAACGCAAATCGGATTGCGGTACAATCGCGAGCACCGAGACTGAGCGGGAAGATTGGCCAGGGCGATGATGCGCGGGATTGCGGGTGTGCTCCGGGCGGGGCTCCGCGGCTGTGCCGGGATGGCGGCGACGCTGCCGGCGCTGGTCGCGGCATTGCCGGCAGGCTCGGCGGCGGCCGAGCCGCCGGCGCGCATCCAGATCGTGTTCGACGGGTCCGGGTCCATGTGGGGCAAGATCCCCGGTGATTCGGGAGCGAAGTACGCCGTCGCGCGCGAGGCCTTGCGCCAGGCGCTGCCGGACCTCGGCCTGCAGCGTTCCACGGAGGTCGGCCTCGTGCTGTTCGGTCACCGCCGCCGCGGCGACTGCGGCGACGTGGAGCAGGCGCTGGCGCCGCACGCCGACGACAAGCAGCGGCTGATGGCGCCACTGGAAGGGCTCAACCCCAAGGGCCGCGGACCCCTGGCGCTGGCGCTGGTCGCGGCGGCCGATGCGCTGCCCGGCACGGGCGGCAGGGAGAGCGTGCTCCTCATCCACGACGACCCCGACAACTGCCAGGGCGACCCGTGCGCCGCGGCGGCCGAGCTCAACCGCGTGCGCCCGCGCCTCGCCATCCACGTGGTGAGCATCGGCATGAAGCCGGAGGACGTCGAGCGGATGGCTTGCGTGCCGCGGATCACCGGCGGCCGGCATTTCGATGCCCAGGATGCCGCCGCCGTGGGGACCGCAGTCGGCGAAGCGCTGCGCCTCGCCAGCCTGGAGGCGCCGGAGGTGGCGATCCGGGTGCCGCGTCCGCGCGAGGCGACCCGGCAGAACGAAAAGGGCCCTCCCGGACTACGCCTCGCCGCCGTTCTGGCCGATGGCGGGGAGCCGCTGGAGGAGCCCGTCGAGTGGCGCGTCTTCCGCGCCGGCGATGCGTCCGCGGCGGCCGTCGCCGAGGCCGTCGAGGCGTCCCCGCGTCTGGCGCTGGCGCCAGGCACGTACGTGGTCGAAGCGCGCCGCGGCCTCGCCGAGTCGCGGCAGCAGGTCGAGGTCGCCGCCGGCCGCCCCACGCGGGCGACGGTCGTGCTCAATGCAGGCGTCGTCCGGCTGTCGCCGCCGTTCGCCGGCGCTTCGACCGCGGCCGTCGTCAGCCTGGAGGAGCGCCGCGAAGGAGGCGCGGGCGACGGCCGCGTGCTGTGGCTCGGTCCGGCGCGGGACCGGCAACTCGTCGTGCCCGCGGGCAGCTACCGCCTCGTGCTGCAGGACCGGCAGTTCCGGGCCGAAAGGACCATCGTCGTGCCCAGCGGCAGCAGGGGCGAGCCGCCCCTCGGCTCTGGCGCCGGCCGTATCCGCTTGCAGGCGCGCGATCACGCCCAGGCCGGGCAGCCGGCCGACCTCGTCCTTTTCCGCATCCTGGAGGATGATCCGAGCGCCGCCGACGGGCGGCGCGAGGTGGCGCGCTCGGCCACCGCCGCACCGCAGTTCACGCTGCCGGCCGGGACTTATCACCTGGTTGCCAGGAAGGGCGCCGCCGAGATCCGCGAGCTGATCGCGCTGCGGCCCGGCGACGACGTCAGCCGCACGCTGGTGCTGAAGCTGGCGCGGCTGTCGCTGTCGGCGCGCCTGCCCGGAGCCACCGCGCCTGCGGTCGAGAAGGCCACGTTCAGGGTCTTCCGGCAGGACGGCCAGCACATGGTGGCGCGTGCGGCGCAACCCGCGCCCCGGCTGCAACTGCCTGCCGGCAGATACCGGGTCGAGGCGCGGCTCGGGCGGCTCAATGCGGTCGCCGCGCGCGAGGTCGAGCTGAAGGAGGGGGGCGACCAGGAGCTCGTGATCGAGCCCGCGGCCGCTCTGGTCGAGCTCAAGCTGGCGAAACAGGGCGGCGGGGCTGCCGGCGGCGACGTCTTCTGGGAGGTGCGCGATGGCTCGTCGGCGGTCGTCTGGCGAACGACGGCGGCCGAGCCGCGGGAGTTCCTGGCGGCGGGACGCTACACGATCCGGGCGGAGAGCCGGGAGCGGCGGGCGGAAAAGGACGTGGAGCTGCGCTCCGGGGAGACGAGAACGATCGAGGTTGCCTTCGAATAGCACATTTGCCAGTCACAATGCCGCTTAGGCGAATCGGGGGGGCGCCGTTCGGGCGCGGATCGGCCGGTGCGCGGGTGCAACGGCGCCGGCGGTGGCTTGCAGGATTGGGGGTAACGCGGACGATGCTGGTATGCTCGAGATCCGTTCGATGGTGGCCGCTGGCGCTAGCCGCGGTTGTTTCGGCCTCGATCGCGCCTGAAACTCGCGCCCAGCAGACGACGATCCCAAGCTGGCCTGCGACGACCATGAGCCCGGCAACCGGCGCCGCGCCGGCCGAAGCGATCCCATCGGCGGTGCCCAACACGACGGTGGTGCCACGGACCCCTTCGGCCGAGCCGAAGGGGCGCCCCGCCCAGACCGGCGCGTCTGCGACGCACGTCACGCTCGTCGCTTTGCTGACCCAGGACGGCCAGCGCATCGATTCCGGCGTCGTCTGGCGCGTGTTCCAGGACCACGAGGACGCCTCCGACCCGCACAGGAGGAAGCTGGTCGGCCTGCACCGCGACGCCAGCCCGGTTTTGCGGCTCCCGCCCGGCGACTACATCGTCAACGCGGCCTTGGGGCGGGCGCATCTGACGCGGCGTATCAGCGTCAAGCCGGGTGTCCAGTCGGTGGAGCCGTTCGTGCTGAATGCGGGCGGCTTGCGGCTGGCGGCCCTGATCAAGGGTGGCGAGCCGGCGCCCCCGAACAGCGTCACCTACGAGGTCTTCTCGGACGAGCGCGACCAGTTCGGCAACCGTTCCAGGATCATGGGGGGAGCCAGGCCGGGCGTCATCATCCGGCTCAACTCGGGCATCTACCACATCGTCTCGACCTACGGCGACGCCAATGCCCAGGTCAGGGCCGACGTTACGGTCGAGGCCGGCAAGCTGACCGAGGCGACCGCGACCCATGCCGCGGCGAAGGTCACCTTCAAGCTGGTGACGCGCGCCGGCGGCGAGGCTCTGGCCGACACGCAGTGGAGCATCCTCGACGTGCAGGGCGAGGTCGTCAAGGAGAGCGTCGGGGCCTTGCCCACGCACGCGCTTGCCCCGGGCAAGTATACCGTGACGGCGCGGTCGGCGGGGCGCGTCTTCCGCCGCGACTTCGCCGTCGCCAATGGCGACATCGCCGAGGTCGAGGTGGTGATGCAGTGATGTCCGTGAGATGGTGAAGTCGTGAAATCGCCAAGTCGTGAAATCGCCAAGTCGTGAAATCGCCAAGTCGTGAAATCGCCAAGTCGTGAAATCGTCACGCCCACGATCTCACGATTTCACGACTTCACCATCTCACGCCCTCTCACCGGAACGGCGGCGCGTGCATGAGGCCGCCCTTGGACCACAGATTGTTGGCGAGGCGTTCCAGCCGCAGCGGCGATCGCATGCCGACATTGCGCTCGAACAGCTCCGCGTAGCTCCCGCACTGCTTGATGAGGTGGTAGGCCCATTCGCGGCTCAGCCCGAGCGAGGCCCCGAGATCGCCGTCGGTTCCGAGCAGCCGCCTCACTTCGACGAGGTTCGATGTGCGCGCCGTGTCGACATTGCTGCTGGTCACCCCGTACTCCTCGGCGGTGAACAGCGCGAACAGCACCCAGCGGACGATGCCGAACCACTGCTCGTCGCCCTGTCTGACGACGGGGCCGAGCGGCTCCTTGGACAGCACCTCGGGCAGCAACAGATGCTCGCTCGCGCCGCCGATGCTGGCGCGTACGAGCGCGAGGGTCGTCACGTCGGCGCTGAGGGCCGTGCAGCGCTTGTTGAGGTAGGCTTGCACGGCCAGATCCCACTTGTCGAACGTCACGGTGGTGAAGCGCATGCCGCGCTGGCGGAAGAACTCGTCGAGATTCTGCTGGGCCGGCCCGTCGGCCAGCGCGCAGACGGATGCCCCACTGAGCTCCAGCGCGCTGGCGATGCCCTGTGTCCGGCGCACCAGCAGGCCCTGGCCGTCATGGAACAGCGTGCCGACGAAGCGCGCGCCGAGGTCCATGTCGCGGCTCAGCGTCCAGGTGGCGCTGCGGGCCAGGATGTCGACCTCCTTGGCCTTCAGCGCCGAGAAGCGTTCCGCCATGGTCAGAGGACGGTACTTGACGGCGTCCTTCCTGCCGAAGATCGCCGCGGCCAGCGCCGCGCAGAAATCTACATCGAGCCCCGTCCAGGCGCCGCGCTCGTCGATATGCGAGAACCCGAGCGGTCCGTCGGCGACACCGCACATGAGGTGCCCGCGGGCGCGCACCGTGTCGAGGGTGGCGGCGGCCGCCGAGGCGCAGCCGGCCAGGACCAGGGCGGCGCTCAAGACGGCGCCGGCGAGCGCGCTCCCCGCTGTTTCCGCCAAGGTCGTCATGTTTCCCAATTCTGCTCCCTGATGCTGAAAGCTATGCCCCTGCCGAGCTCCCCTCGCGGGGCGCCGTGCCGCGTGCCTGCTCCGGGCTGCCCCCGACCGGCCGGCGCGCCCTGCGGCGAGCCGCTAAGCCGGCATCGCCATCTCGACGAGGCGGGCCCAGTAGGACACGCCGACCGGGATGGCGTCGTCGTTGAAGTCGTAGGCCGGGTGATGAAGCCCGGCGCTGTCGCCGTTGCCCATGAAGATGAAGGCGCCCGGCCGCGCCTCCAGCATGAACGAGAAATCCTCCCCTCCCATCACCGGGACCATGGCCGTATCCACGTTGTCCCGGCCGCAGACCTCTGCCGCGACGGCGGCCGCGAAGGCGGCCTGGCGCTCGTGGTTGCGGGTCACCGGATAATCACGTTTGTAGACCGCCTCGGCCCTGGCGCCGAACATGGCGGCCGTCGCCTCGGTGACCTCGACGATGCGTTTCTCCAGCAGGTCGCGAACATGCGGCACGAGCGAGCGTGCGGTGCCGGTCAGGTCCGCCCGACCGGGGATGACGTTGCCGGCGTTCCCGGCGTGGAACATGCAGATCGAGACGACGCCCGACTCCAGCGGATCGATGTTGCGCGCCACCACCGATTGCAGCGCCGTGACGACGTGTGCGCCGACCAGCACCGCATCGATGCACTGGTGGGGCTTTGCGGCATGCCCGCCCTTGCCTTCGATGGTGATGTAGATCCGGTCCGACGCCGCCATCAGCGGTCCGGCCCGCAGCGCGAAGCTGCCGACGGGCGTTCCCGGATGGTTGTGCACGCCGTAGACCTCCTGGATGCCCCACCGGTCCATGAGGCCGTCCACGATCATGGCCTTGGCGCCTGCGCCTCCCTCTTCCGCAGGCTGAAAGATCAGCACCGCCGTGCCGTCGAAATTGCGCGTCTCGCAGAGATACTTGGCCGCGCCGAGCAGCATCGTCGTGTGGCCGTCATGCCCGCACGCGTGCATGCGGCCTGGCGACGTCGAGGCATAGGGCAGGCCCGTGGCTTCCTCGATCGGCAGCGCGTCCATGTCGGCCCTCAGCCCGATGGCCTTGCCCGACTCCGACTTGCGGCCGCGGATCACGCCGACCACCCCGGTTCTGCCGATGCCGGCCGTCACCTCGTCGCAACCGCAGGCCTCGAGCCTGGCCGCCACGATGCCCGCCGTCCGGTGGACCTCGTAGAGGATCTCCGGATGCGCGTGCAGGTCGCGGCGCAGCGTGGCGAGCTCCTCCTGCATCCCCGCGATGCGGTTCACGATCGGCATGACGGCCGTTCTCCCTCGAACGCGCGCCTCGCGCGCCTTGATCGTCGCCAGGAACCTAGACCGAATGCGCGGTCCGGACAAATGCGACCGAGCGGCCGTCGTGCGAGCCGGCCCGTCATGCGCGGCGGTACGAATGGTAGCGGCCCGCCGCCACACCCGGCGGCAGCGGCTCTTCGAGGAGGCTCGCATGCTCGAGCCGGGTCGAGCTGACGACGAGGGCTCCGGGTCTGGCCAGGGCGAGCACGGCGCCCGGCAGCCATCGATGCAGCCTGATCTCGTCGGCCGGGATCCCATTGCCGAGGTCGGCGTGCAGCAAGGCTCCGGTCGCGCCGAACCGGCGGGCGAACTCGGGCGCGGTCTGCTCGATCTCGCCCAGCACGAGGTCTTCCGCCGGCGGCACGCTCCGCGGGTTGGCTTCGAGGGAGCGGTCGAAGGCGACGATGCGCCGGCTGGGCAGCGCTTCGCGCAGGTGATCGAAGGTGCGCCCGTTGCCGAGGCCGAGCTCGATGGCGGGCCCGGGCCTGTGATCGCCGGCGGCCCGCAGCTCCGCCGCGGCGGCGTCGAGCAGGATCTTCTGCGCCATCATGCGGGCGATGAAGCTGTCGAGACGGCTCACGAAATCACTCGCCTTTGCGTGCTCGCCTGCAGGTCATGCCGCGGCTATCGACTCGGCCGGCTCGGTGAACGCGTGCGCCTTGATCGGCTCGTCATGCCCCCGCATCTGCACCTCGCGCAGCAACGCGCCCGGAAGTGCCAGGCCGGAGGCGCGCAGCGTCGCGTCGGACACCAGCATATCGGCCAGCGTCTCCTTGGTCGCGCTCTCGAGCCGGCTGGCGATGCTGACCGTCTCGCCCAGCGCGGTGACCATATAGCCGCGTTCGGCATCGCCGATGCGGGCGATCACTGCCGGCCCGCAATGGATGCCGACCCCCAGCCGCAGCGGCATCGGCAGTGCCGAGCCGAGCTCGGCGTTGAGCGCATGGGCCACCTTGAGCATGTCCCTGCCGGCGGCGACCGCATCGCGGCTCCCCATCCCCTTCTGCCCGCCGAGGCCGAAGATGGCCATGACGCCGTCGCTGAGATACATGCCGATGCGCCCATCGTGAGCCTCGACGGCCTGGGTGATCTCGGCGACGAAGCGATTGACGAGCAGCACGGTGTCGTGCGGGAGCTGCTTCTTCGCCAGCGTGGTGAAGGCGCGGATGTCGACGACCAGGATCGCAACTTTGCGGTCGACGCCCCACTTGTAGGCTTCCTCCTCCCAGTCGAGCCGGCCTTCGCGCGCGATCACCGGCAGCAGGATCTGGACCGACAGCTCGCTCCGCGGGCGGATCTGGCAGGCGAGGCGTACGCTGGCCGGCGCCGAGATCCGCGCCAGCACGGTGCGCTCGGCCGCCGCCGGCTCGGGCAGCGAGCCGTGGCCCGCGAGGACCAGAACCCGGCAGGTGGCGCAGCGGCCGCGGCCGCCGCACAGCGAGGGGTGCGGAATGCGGTGCTCGCGGCTGGCTTCGAGCAGCGTGGCGCCGGGACGCACCGCGACCTCGCCGTGCCCGACATAGCGGACCGGTACGACGCCCCGCAGCCGGCGCATGATCGCAGCGGCGACCATCGTGCCGGCCAGGAGAGCCATGGCGACGATCAGCAGCAGCTTCGAGATCTGCACCGCCTGAGCGAGACCCGCGATCTGCTCGGTGCTCCTGGCCGCCGGCGGCGGATAGAGCGCCACCGCCTCGCGGCCGGCGGCGAGGAAGCCCGCTATCGCGAGCAGCGGTATCGCGAAGGCGAGCATGGCGCCGGCCCCGCGCACCCGGGCGAACCACCGCCTGTGCCGGAAGGCGTAATGGATGCCGATGACGCCATGGAACCAGGCGACGAGGATGAGGCTGGTCTGCCAGAAGACGCGGTCCTGATAAATGATCGGCAGCACTGCCGGATAGGAATCGTCAGTCCCCAGGACGGAGCTGCCGTAGCGCGTGCCGAGCGCGTGCTCGATGACCAGCACCGGGATCGAAAGCCCGAGCACGATCTGCACGGCCTCCTCCGCCGGCATGCGCCGGGTGCGCCTCAGCGCGATCCGCTTCAGCGCCAGCAAGACGTGCACGGCAGCGGCGCCATAGAGCGCAATCGTGCCTGGCCAGCCACGCCAGAGCCATACGCGCCAGTGCTGCACCGCTTCCATAACGGGAATGCCGAAAACGCCCAGCGCATGGTTGAGGAGGTGCATGGTGACGAAGGCGAACAGAATCAGGCCGGCCCACAGCCGGATCTCCCGCTCCCACGAGAGCTTTGCCAGCGCGGAGCCGGATGCCGGGGTCGCGATCCTGGCGTTGGAGGACGTCATGCGCGTGGTCTCGCTCGGGCTCGGCGGAGTGCCGAAATTCAGCTCCCATCCCGACGATTGATACCCTGCCGTCGTCCGGACGGCGAGCCGGATTCGACGGCAGCGCGCCGGGGCCGATCACGCGACGGCCGCGGCCGGCTCGGGCTCGACGGTCAGCCGCGGGCCCTCGAACTTGAGGACGCGGTCGAAGTCCTCCGCCTCCGCCAGGTCCGAGACCGAGGCGATGAGGGTCCCGCCGCGCATGGCGTCGCACAAGCGCTTCAGGATGACGCCTTCTTCGGCCCGCCCGTAGACCGAAAGCGCGCCATCGACGACAAGGATCTCCGGCCGCTTGACGAGGCAGCGGGCAAGATTGACCGCCGCGCGCTGCGGCCCGGAGAGCAGCCGTCCGCCGGGACCGACCTCGGTGTCCAGACCGATCCGATAGATGACAGGCTCCAGTCCGAGCTGCGCGGCCGTCATCCGGACGACCTCCCAGACGCGCTGCTCGGCCCGCGAGCCCTGGAACGCGATACGGCCGAACAGGATGTTGTCGCTGATCGGCGCGGCGGTCATGATCCGGCCAGGGTCATAGAACTCGATCCGGTCCGCATAGGCACGAGGCAGGTAGCGCATGAAGCTGGCGCGGGCCCTCAGGATGCGAGCGTCGAAAGCGGCATCGAGCAGGCTCAGCCGATGACGCGGCTCGATGTAGCCCAGCGCGAGTGCGATGAGACGGGTGCGGCCGCCCGCCGGGATGCGCGCCCTGCCGCCCGGCTTGCGGACGAGGTCGGTGAGGTGCTGATAGTGCTCCATCTCGTCGGAGCGGATGAACGAGTAGCGCTCGAACAGGGGGTGCCCGGGCGGCAGCCCGGCGAACATCTCCGCCGTCACCTCGGCGATGTGCAGGCCGAGCTCGGTCAGCGGCTCGTCCAGCGCCTCCGCCTCCAGGATGGATCGCAGATAGGGGTTCGCGGCCAGCTCCCCCATGGTCGGCTTGTCACCGACCGGAACGCCGAACAGCAGGTTTTCGCCGATGGTCGCGTGGACATTGTAACGGTCGGGGTCGAACGTCTCGACCAGATGCTTCAGGTCCTCCGCCTGGAGCCGGTCGTGCACCGCCCCGCGGGCCTCGATGAAGCAGTCGACCACCTTCTTCGGCGTCCCCGGCCCGAGCCTGCCGTTGAGGCCGAACCAGTAGATCTCCTGCTTCAGCCCCGCGACGTCGAGTGCATGCAGGATCGCAGGATCGAGCTCCTGCGCAGAGGTGACGCCGGCCGCTTCATAGTCGATCCAACGCTCGGGAACGTAATCGGACGCCTCACTGTTCAGCAGCGCCTCGTCGAGCCGGTGCCGGTCCGCGGCCATTTGCGACGGGGTGATCCGCCGCAGCGAGTAGGCGATGTTGTCGCGAATCGAGGCCGCGAACAGCAGGGGATCGGGCCCTGCATAGGCGATCAGGCGCCCCGCGGCTTCGTCGGAGATGCCGAGGAGGTCGCGCTTGCCGAGCCGCACAGTCCCCTGGTACTCCGTGATCTGCCGGCCGAGCACCTTGGCCAGGATGTCGCGGCCGCTGCCCGCTCCGCCAGCGAGGGCGACGTGCGATGGGCGATCGATGGTGATCGAAACGCCGTCGAGCAGGGGCGTTCCCCGGCGGTCGAGCACTCTCAGCCCGTCGATCCTGATCGGGCCCTGAAGATCCTCGGCCCGTTCGTCCGCCGGCTCGGGCAGCAGTCGTTCGACGGTGAACTGGGAGACGATCTGCTGGTACTTGACGGCTACGTCGATGCGCTGCTGGTCCCAATCGATCAGCTCCTTCACGGGCGGCGGCAGCTCCCTGTAGGCGGCAATGACGGCGACGAGCTGGCCGAGATCGAGCCTGCCCTTGAGGGCGAAATAGCCGCCAACGGCGAAGAAGAAGAACGGCGTGACCTGCGCCAGCAGGTTGTTCAGGTACTTGACCGCGAACTTGCGCTTGAACAGGGCGACGCGGATGTCGAAGAGCTGGCCGAGGCGGCCTCCGATCTCGGCCTTGTCGAAGGCTGCCGTGCCGTGGACATGAACGGCAGGCGCGGCTTCGACCACCTCGCCGATGCGCCCGGCGAGATGCCGGGAGACGATCTGGCGCTCGCGTCCGAGCCGGATCTGCTCGCGCCGCAGCCACGGGATGACGAACGCCTGGATCAGCACGACGGCGGCCGCGATCAAGCCCAGCCAGACGCTCTGCACGAGAATGAAGGCGAGCGCCGTCAGCGCCTGCGCGCCGAGGTACACCGGCTGGATGAACGCGTCGCCGACGAAGCCGCCGATGGGCTCGACCTCGTCCTTGATCATGGTCGCCGCCTCGGAGGGCTTCACCGAGCGGATGTCCTCGGGGCGGAACCGCAGCAAGGTGGCGAACAGCTCGAAGCGCATGCGTCGCAGGATACGCTCGCCGAGCACGCCCTTGCGGATGTTGATGAAGTATTTGAAGGCGCCGTTGATCAGCACCAGCAGCAGGAACAGGAAGCTCAGCGCCAGCAGGTATCCGACCTGATCGAGCTCGACCCCGGGATGCACCAGGATCTTGCCGCCCCCGAGGAACTCCGGCAACCTGACCGTCCACTCGAACAGGGTGGCGGTGGTTTGCCCCTCCCGGAATGCTCTGCCCTGCAACGCGTCGCTGACGATCATCCTCGGAATGTCGAGCGAGGCGAAGTAGAGCGGCAGCGACGCGAGAATCAGCAGAAGGATGGCGATCTGCTCGCGACGGCTGTGGCGCCAGACGAACCGGAAGAGGTTGGTGTCCAATGCGCGATTCCTGCAGTTCGAGACCACGGAACGTAGTGGCCGTGCGAGCGGGCGGCAAGCTGGGGCCCGCTGCCCGCACGTCTTCGCCATCCGGTGTCGCGCCATGAGAATCGCCTATTACGCGCCGCTGAAAGCGCCCGATCACCCGACGCCGTCCGGCGACCGGCGGATGGCTGGGTTGCTCATGGAGGCACTCGCCGCTGCCGGCCACGACGTCCGGATCGCGAGCCGCCTGCGCAGCTTCTCGCAGGACCCGGGGGACGGCACCTATCTCGAGTTGAGATCGGCGGCGCTGGCCGAGGCTGGCCGGCTGTCGGACGCCTGGTCCCGCCCCGCCGACGGCTGGTCGCCCGAGTGCTGGTTCAGCTATCATCCCTATTACAAGGCGCCGGACTGGATGGGACCCGAGGTCTCGGCCCGCCTCGGCCTACCTTACGTCACCGCCGAGGCTTCCTATGCGGGCAAGCGCGACGCGGGGCCATGGCGCACGTGGCAGGCCGACGTCGCGCGCGCGGTGCGCGGGGCCGCGGCCAATTTCTGCTTCACGGCCCAGGACCGGGAGGGACTGCAACGCTTGGCTCCGCTGGCCGGGCCGCTGGTCGATCTCGTCCCGTTCCTCGATCCGCCACCGCTCCCGGAGCCGGCCAGGCGGGCGTCGACGGCCGCCCCCCGCATCGCCGTCGCGGCGATGATGCGGCCGGGCGACAAGCTGGCCAGCTACCTCGCGCTCAGCCAGACGCTGCAGACGCTGCTCGACGTGCCCTGGCGGCTCGCGGTCATGGGCGATGGCCTGGCGCGCGCCGAAGTGCTCGCCGCCTTCTCGGCCATACCGCCCGACCGGATCGACTGGCTGGGCGAGGTGCCGCCCGAGGGCGTCGCCGAGGTGCTGGGCGCGTGCGACGTCTACGTCTGGCCGGGCATCGGCGAGGCGTACGGGCTCGCCTATCTCGAGGCACAGGCGATGGGGTTGCCGGTCGCCGCCCAGGATGCGGGAGGCGTCTCGTCGGTCGTCGTGCAGGGCGAAACGGGCTGGCTGACGCCGGCGGGCGATCTCGCGGCCTACGCGGGCGCAGTCCGCAGTCTGCTCGTCGACGGGCATCTGCGCGCGCAGATGGGAATGGCCGCGAGCCGCTTCGTGCGCGAGCACCGCAGTGTCGCCGCGGCGGCGGCGACCATCGAGGCGACGCTGAGGGCCGTCGTGCCGTCCAGCGGCGGAGCCGCCCAGTGATCCGTGCAGCCGCGTCGCGGCAAGCCGGATGGGCTCCGGTCCGCGAGGAGCTGGCGCGCTGGCAGGATGCACAATGCGTCGCCCGTCTTTGGCTTCGGGATGACGACGCGGTGGCTGTGACGCCGTTGCTGATCCGGCTCTCGTCGCTGTGCGCGGGCAGCGGCGTGCCCTGGCTCGTCGCCGCGGTTCCGTGCCACGCGAGCGAGGAGCTGGCCGGATGGCTCGCCGAGCAGCCTCTCGCCGAGGCGGCCGCGCACGGCTGGACCCACCGCAACCACGCGATGCCGGGAGCCAGGAAGCAGGAGTTTCCGGTCGAGCGGCCGGGAACGGAGATTCGGCACGAGCTGGGCCTCGCCCGCGCGCGTCTCGGCGCGCTGTTCGGGGCCAAGGGCGTTCCGATCCTAGTGCCGCCCTGGAACCGGATCGGGCCCGAGGTCGCCGCACTGCTGCCGGACCTCGGCTATCGCGCCCTCTCCACGCTCGGCCGCAAGCCGGTCTTCCAGGCGCCCGCGCCGATCCGGGAGCTGAACGCGCATATCGACATCATCGACTGGCGAGGCTCCCGGGGCGGCGGCGACCCGGATGAGCTTGCCGCCGGCCTTGCGAGAGAGCTCGCCTGGGCGCGCGGCGGCGGACAGCCCGCGGTCGGCATCCTGACCCACCATCTCGTGCACGACACGGCCGCCTGGCGGTTTCTCGAAGAGCTGTTCGCCGAGACTGCATCTCACGGTGCGGTGCGCTGGTCGCGTGCAAGCGAGCTGATCGGGGCCGGCTCCCGGTCCGCGTAGTGGGTCAGTTTGAATTTTGACGGCTTTGACTCGGGGTTGCAGGAGTCGGCAGCCCGTGCCATCTATCATGCATGACCGATCAAGAACGCAAGCGCAAGGAGCGGCCCCGCGACATCAACCAGCTCGCCAAGTCCATCGTGGACATCGCCACCGGCGAGGTGGAGGACCGCGAGCCTACGCCGGAGGAGCAGGGCAAGGACCCTGCAGCCGTTAGCTTGGGGCGCCGAGGTGGCCTCAAGGGCGGGAAGGCGCGCGCAGAGAAGATGACCGCGAAGCAGCGGTCGGCGGTCGCGAAGAAGGCGGCGACGGCGCGCTGGAGCAAGAAGAGCTAACGTCGGTGCGCTGATGATGTCGATTTTGAGCCGCCCCTCTTCGCATCAACGATCTGGCGGGCCTTGGCCAAGATGTTTTCGAGTGACGTGCCAACTTCCGCCTCCTCCTCCAGCTCTATCCGCTTCTTGTAGATCGCAATCTCACGCGAAACCTTCTTGTCGGCCACATCAGCACTGACTGACCCGAGATGCCCCCTTGGGATCAATGGGCGACCGTCGAGTTGCACGATCTCGCGGAGCTTGTCTGTGTACTGCGCCACGGCAACCAGACGACCCTGCTCTGCCTGAGATTTGAGGAAGTTGAGGGCGAGATTGGTGATCATGTTGAGGCGCTTGATCTCATCCTGACCAAGAAAGTTTTTCGCCACCTTGCCATCAGCCACGGTGGGATGCTCGCCCTCGAAGTGCGTCAGGCCAGCGTATGGCTTTGAGGCGTCAATCCGGTCATGCCGGATCTCCGCTGCTGTGGCTGACGCCACAGCCCAGTGCATCGCGTTCTGGAAGGTGGCGAAGTAGTTCTCCTTCTCCTTGCGCGTCATTGCATGATAGTCGGAGCAATACGTGATGAGGTTGAGTATCTGTCGCCAGACGTTGGCCTCTGACGCACGGATTTCCTCAATGATTTCGAGGAGTTCTTCGAGGCGGTCGTTCCGCTCCGGGTCTTTCATCCGTGGCGTGTCGATCACGAATCCGTTGAGAAGGTACTGGCGCAGCTTGTCGGTCGCCCACCGACGGAACAGCATCGCTTCCTTCGAGCCCGCCCGATAGCCCACTGCCAAGATGACATCCAGGCTGTAGAGGGCGGTCGGCTTGGTCGATCCAGCAAAGTTCGTTTTTTGAACATTGCTGTCCGCGTCGATCTCGCCACTGTTGAAAATGTTCTTGATGTGGCGAGTGACGACCGAACGCGTGACCCCCATCAGGTCTGCGATCTGTTTTTGGGTCGCCCAGGGTTCCTCGCCATCGAACCTCAGTTGGAACTCGACGCCGTCCGGCTTGGTGTAGAGAATGAACCGGTCGCCGGTCTCAACATCCTCGACCAGTTCGACGGGCTCGGCCTTCCACCGCGCCTCAGCGGCCTGCTTGGCGATCTCGCTCCGCCGCTCTGGCGGCAACTTCTCGGCGCGTGCGTGGCCGCCCTTCGCCTTGCCTATCGGCTCGTCGCCATCGTTGATCATGGTGCTGACCCTCCATCTATGCGTGCAATATGAGTACGAATCACGCAGAATGCAAGCACATGGCCAATTTATGCTTGCGTTTTCTGGAGCAGTCAAGCATAATGGTCAGTATTAACAAACTGACCTCAGAGAAGCGTGCTCAGATCCTCCACATGCTGTGCGAGCGCATGAGCATGCGCGCCATCACGCGCATTACTGGGGTGAGCAAAAACACCGTCGCCAAACTGCTTGCGGACGCTGGTCAGGTCTGCATGGCCTTTCACGATGAAACCGTGCGGAACGTCATGGCAAAGCGGGTGCAGGTCGACGAGGTATGGTCGTTCACCTACGCCAAACAGAAGAACGTTGCGATCGCCAAGGCGGCCCCGGATGGCGCCGGCGATACCTGGACCTGGACCGCGATCGATGCCGACAGCAAGCTCGTGATCCAATGGTTCGTCGGCCCGCGTGATACGGGAACGGCCACGCACTTCATCGATGGTCTAGCCAGTCGCCTCGCCAACCGCGTGCAGCTCACCAGCGATGGCCTGAGAGCGTACCTTGAGACCGTCGAGGGCGCGTTCGGGGCCGATGTGGACTATGCCCAGCTCGTAAAGCTGTATGGCGAGAGCCCTGAAGCCGAGAAGCGTTACAGCCCAGCCGAGTGCATCGGCTGTCGCAAGACGCGGATCGAGGGCGACCCCGATCCGGCGCACATCTCCACCAGCTATGTGGAGCGGCAGAACCTCACCATGCGTATGCACATGCGCCGGTTCACGCGGTTGACGAATGGCTTCAGCAAGAAGGTGGAGGCGCACGTCAACGCAGTGGCGCTGCACTTCGTCTATTACAACTTCTGCCGCATCCATAAGACGCTGCGTGTCACGCCAGCGATTGCCGCCGGCGTGACCGACCGGCTATGGGACGTCAAGGACATCGTCGCACTGATCGAGGCGAAGGAAGTGGTAGATGCGCCGAAGGTGCGCGGGCCGTACAAAAAGCGAGTTCAGGTTTCAAACTGACCCACTCCCCCGGTCCGCGTCCGCTGGACAGCTCGCGGTGGGGACGTCAACGTAGCCGGCTGGCAGGTACCCGTGGAGGAGATCAAATGACACCCGAGGAGAAGCTGAAGGCGCTGGGGCTGTCGCTGCCGGACGTGCCGACGCCGGTCGCCAACTACGTGCCCTTCAAGCTCTACGGCAGCACCATCTACCTGTCGGGCCAGGGCCCGCGCAAACCGGACGGCAGCTATCACGTCGGCAAGGTCGGCGGCACCGTGACGGTGGACGAGGCTTACGGGCACGCCAGGATCGTCGGCCTGGGGCTGCTCGCCGCTGCCAGGAAGGCCGCAGGCGACCTGTCGCGGGTCGAGGTCGTCAAGCTGCTCGGCATGGTCAACGGCGTGCCGGAGTTCGCCGATCAGCCGAAGGTGATCAACGGCTGCTCGGATCTGCTGGTCGAGGTGCTGGGCGAGAGGGGCCGGCACGCCCGCTCGGCCGTCGGCATGGGGTCGCTGCCCAACAACATGACGGTCGAGATCGAGGCGATCATGCGCATCGTCGGCTGATCGATGCGCAATCTTCACTCTATGCGGGCTCGCCGAGCAAGGATACGAGCTGGCCGCCATGGTGCTCCAGGCGTCCGGCCAGCGCGAGCTCGAGCAGCACCGTCTGCACGATGCGGATCGGCAGCCCCGTCGCGCGCGTCAGCTCGTCGACATGGACCGGCGCTGGCCCGAGCGACGCCGTGAGCCGGATCCGAGCATCGTCCTCCACCTGCGGTAGCGGCAGCGGGGCTGCGTCGACCGCATCCTCCGCCTCAAGGAGCGCCGCTGTGCCGATCGCATTGCGCCGGGTGCCGAAGGGCTGCAAGGCGCTCACCACGTCGTCCGCGCTCGTGACCAGCGTGGCCCCGTCCTTGATGAGCTGGTTGGTCCCCCAGGCGCGCGGGTCGAGCGGATGGCCGGGCACGGCGAGCACCTCGCGTCCCTGGTCGGCGGCGCGCCTGGCCGTGATGAGGGAGCCGGAGCGCCGGGCCGCCTCGACGACCACGACGCCGAGCGACAGGCCCGAGATGATCCGGTTGCGCCGCGGGAAGTCGTTGCCCCGCGGCCGGAAGCCCGGCGGCTGCTCGCTCACGAGGCAGCCGCGCTCCCCGATCGCGCGCTGCAGGTCCGCATTCTGCGGCGGGTAGACGATGTCGAGCCCGCCGGCGAGCACGGCGATGGTGCCGGTGTCGAGGGCCGCTCGGTGGGCGGCGGCATCGATCCCGAGCGCCAATCCCGATGCGACCACGTAGCCCGCCTGGCCCAGGCCCGCCGCGAGCTGCCGCGCCAACTGCTGGCCCGCGGCCGACGCCGCCCTCGAGCCGACGAGCCCGATGGCGGGCCGCGCCAGCAGCCCCTCGTCGCCCTTCAGGTAGATGAGCGGGGGCGCTCCCTCGGTCACTGCGAGGGCGGCCGGATAGCCCGGCTCGACCGTGAACACGGGTCGGGCGCCGGCAAGCTCCGCGGCGGCGAGCTCGGCCTCCGCCGCCGGCGACGGGCAGATGCGGATCGGCCTGCGCCGGCCGCCGCGCTCCGACAGCTCGGGCAGCGCGGCGAGCGCCGCCCGCGCGCCGCCAAAGTGGTTGATGAGGGCCCGGAAGGTGGCCGGTCCGACATTCTCGGACCGGATCAGCCGCAGGCAGGCGAGGCGCTGATCGTCGTCGAGGCGGGCGGTCGGCAGCGGCGGCGGCTTGGGCCGGCCGGTCTTGTCACGCCCTGACACCGATCTTGCTTTCCGTGCCTGCCAACAGGCGCTGAATGTTGGCATGATGCTTGATGGCGAGCAGAACGCTCAGTCCGGCAACGAGAAAGGCGATGTGATCCTGCCCGAGCACCCAAAGCAGCAGGGGGGCGGCAATGCTCGCCGTGAGCGCGGAGAGCGAGGAGTAGCGCGAGACCGCCGCGACCGCGAGCCAGATCACACAGAACGCCACCGCTACCGGCCAATAGAGGCCGAGCAGGATGCCGATATAGGTGGCGACGCCCTTGCCGCCCCTGAACCCGAGCCAGACCGGGAAGACGTGGCCGATGAAGGCGCCGAGCCCGCCGGCCATCGCGGCCGTCGGGCCGCCGAGCGCGCCTGCGATCAGGACCCCGGCCGTCCCTTTGAGCGCATCGAGCAGCAGCGTGGCGGCGGCGAGCCCCTTGTGACCTGTCCTCAGCACGTTCGTGGCGCCGATGTTGCCGGATCCCA
The DNA here is from genome assembly GCA_023384095.1 of Hyphomicrobiaceae bacterium. Taxonomy (GTDB): domain Bacteria; phylum Pseudomonadota; class Alphaproteobacteria; order Rhizobiales; family Hyphomicrobiaceae; genus ZC4RG25. Next base: position 8,774 of record JAHDXT010000018.1, on the reverse strand, counting down.
TGCGGCGGATGTCGCCGAGCCCCGCCAGCCGCGTCAGCAGCAGGCCGAATGGTATCGAGCCGAGCGCGTAGCCGACGGCCAGCGTGATCGCCAGGACTGTCGTTCCGTCTTCCGTCATCCGCTGCCCATCGACCGGGAAGCTGCAACCGGGGGCGCCACTCAACCGCGCGGCGGGTCAGGGTAACGGTACACCGTTTCGCCCGCAACAACGGTGAGCAGGATGCGGCCCTGCATCTTGCTCTCGTCGAACGGCGAGTTCTTCGAGCGCGCCCGCAGCAGCTCGCGGTCGACGACCCAGGGCTGGCCGAGGTCGAACAGCACCAGGTCGGCCGGCGCGCCCTTCTCCAGCCGGCCCGAGGGCAGGCCCAGGAGCCGCGCAGGCGCGATCGTCATCGCCCTGAGCAGCATCATGAGGCCGACGCCGTCGCCGTGGTGGAGCCGCAGCGCGGCCGCGAGCAGCGTCTCGAGGCCGATGGCGCCGTCGGCGGCCTCCGCGAACGGGCGGCGCTTGACGTCGGCGTCCTGCGGATCGTGGCTGGAGACGATGAGGTCGATGTCGCCCGCGGCGAGCCCGCGCACGAGTGCGGCGCGGTCGTCCTCCGCGCGCAGCGGCGGGCGCACTTTGAAGAACGTGCGGTAGGACCCGATGTCGTTCTCGTTGAGCGTCAGGTGATTGATGGACACTCCACAGGTGACCGGCAGGCCCGCGGATTTGGCGGCGCGGATGATGTCCAGGCTCTCGCGGCAGGAGATGGTCGCCGCGTGATAGCGCCCGCCCGCGATCTCGACCAGCCGGATGTCCCGCTCGAGCACGATCGTCTCTGCCGCCTTTGGCGCTCCGGGCAGCCCGAGGCGCGCGGCAACGTGGCCCGCGTTCATGCAGGTGCCGTCCGTGAGGTAGGGATCCTCGGTATGATGGACGATGAGCGCGCCGAAGTCCTTGGCGTAGAGCAGCGCGTTGTGCATCACTTTCGTGTTCGCCACGCTCTGCTTGCCGTTCGAGAAGGCGATCGCGCCGGCACGTTTCAAGAGCCCGATCTCGGTGATCTCCTGGCCCTCGAGGCCCTTCGTCAGCGCGGCCATGGTGTGCACGTTGACGACGGCGTTGTCGCGGGCGCGGCGCTGGATGAAATCGACGAGCGCCACCTGGTCGATCACCGGGTTGGTGTCCGGCATGACGACGATGGTCGTCACCCCGCCGGCGGCAGCGGCGTGGCTCGCGGTCTTCAGCGTCTCGCGGTGCTCCGTGCCGGGCTCTCCGGTGAACACCTGCATGTCGATCAGCCCGGGGGCGAGGACGTGGCCCTTGCAGTCGACGACCTCGGCGCCCTCCGGCGCATTGCGTCTCAGGTGGCCGCCGATGTCCGCGATCGCGCCGTCTGCGACGAGGACGCCGCCCGGCTCGTCGCGGCCGGACGCGGGATCGATCACCCGGGCGTTGATGAAGACCCTGCGCCTGGAGGCGGTCGCGTGCGTGGGGAGGGAGGCGCGCATCGGCCGGCTCATCGGTTGGGCAGGTTGCGGGCGAGCGCTTCGAGAACCGCCATGCGCACGGCGACGCCCATCTCGACCTGCTCGCGGATGACGCTGCGCGAATGGTCTGCGATGGTCGACGCGATCTCGACGCCCCGGTTCATCGGGCCCGGGTGCATGATGAGCGCGTCCGGCTTGGCGCGCGCCAGCTTCTCGTGGTCGAGGCCGAAGAAGTGGAAGTACTCGCGGCTCGACGGCACCAGCGAGCCCTGCATGCGCTCGCGCTGGAGCCGCAGCATCATGACGATGTCGGCGCCCTCGAGGCCCTTCCACATGTCTGTGAAGACCTCCGCGCCAAAGCGCTCGGGCTCGGCGGACAGCAGGGTCGAGGGCGCGATCAGCCGTACGCGGGCACCCATCGTGTTCAGCACGTTGATGTTGGATCGCGCCACCCGGCTGTGCTGGATGTCGCCGCAGATGGCGACCGTCAGCCCGGCGATGCGGCCCTTGGCGCGGCGGATGGTGAGCGCGTCGAGCAGCGCCTGGGTCGGGTGCTGGTGGGCGCCGTCGCCGGCGTTGATGACCGAGCAGTCGACCTTCTGCGACAAGAGCTCGACGGCGCCGGCCGCGTAATGGCGCACGGCGATGATGTCCGGGCGCATGGCGTTGAGCGTCATCGCCGTGTCGATCAGCGTCTCGCCCTTCTGCACCGAGGAGGTGGAGACGTTCATGTTCATGACGTCGGCACCGAGGCGCTTGCCGGCGAGCTCGAAGGAGCTCTGCGTGCGCGTCGAGGCCTCGAAGAACAGGTTGATGAGGGTGCGCCCCCTCAGCACGTCGCGCTTCTTGTTGACCTGCCGGTTGCTGTCGGCGGCCTTGTCGGCGAGGTCGAGGAGTGCGGTGATCTCGCCTGCCGTCAGGCTCTCGCAGGTCAAAAGATGGCGGTGGGAGAAATAGGCGGCGTCGGCAGATGGGGCGGGGCTGGTCATCAAAGCCGGTTCTATAGGATGAGATCGGCATGGCGGCAAGCGGATTGCCGCGGCTTTCGACAGGGGAACATGGCCGCCGTGGGCCGGTTCCAGGGCCGCGAATGGCGAGTAGCGGATAGCGAGTAGGGAGTCAGACGCTCGCAGTTCGCTATTCGCTATTCGCTACTCCCTACTCGCTACTCGCAATCACGATGTCGAACGTGCCGGCGAGGGCTCCGGGTTCCAGGCGGTCGGCGGGCTCGAGAAGGACCAGGACGCTTTCGCGCTGGCGCGGATCCCGTATGCGGTTCAGCAGGAAGTCGCCCTCGTTCAATGGCTCGCCCGCCACGTACATCTGGGTGACGAGCTGCCTTGCAGACGTGATGATCGCGAAATGAATGTGCGGCGTCCGGCCGGGATAGGGGACGGGGCGGATGGTTCGGAACGAATAGCCGCCGTCCGCGCCCGTTACGGCCCGGCCCCGGCCCTGGAACCCGGAATCGCGCGGGCTGCCGCGGCGGTCGCCCGGATGGCGGTAGCGCCCGTTATTGTCGCACTGCCAGATCTCGACGGAAGCCCCGGAAACGGGTGCGCCGGACGCATCGAGCACGCGACCCGCGACATGGGCCACCTGGCCCATGGCCCGAGCGGGCTCGCCGTGGACGCGCACGAGATCGTTGTCGGCGTCGCCGAGCCAGTCGACCGGGTAGAACGGTCCCGTCGTCTGCGCCGGGGTCGGGATCAGCGGGAGGTTGGCCGCCGTCACGGGCGCTCGCGGCAGGACCAGCATGGCGGCTGTCGAAGCCAATCCGCCGACGACAGTGCGTCGCCCGATCTGGGGCGTGAGGATTCTGGCCATGCGAATTCTCCGTTTCAGACATCCGATGCAGGAACGTCCATCGGTGCAAGCCACTGGCCGTAGCACGCCATCACAATCGCGTGTGAGCGCACGCGAGCGCCCACGCGGCGCATCGCCGGGTCGAAGGCCGCACGCGCAGGTGAATGCGACAGTGCTGCTACGCTTGCTCCAGGGGATCGAAGCTGAAAGACTGCGCTACCCCGAACCGGAGCACATCTCCTGCAATGCCGTCCTTCCTGACGCCGCTTCTGGTGGTGCTGGTGCCGCTCGTCGGCATCTCCTCGCTGCACCTGTTCCTGCCCGTCGTGGCCCCTTTGATGATGGAGGCGGCCGGTGTGGACGCGACGGCCTTCGGCTGGGTCGCCGGCGCATCGGGGCTCGGGTCCATATGGCTCTATATGTCGAACCACGGTCTCACGCCGTCGTTGGGGCCGCTGCGCACCCTGCAGGTCGGCACGCTGATCGCCGTGCTTGGTGGGGCGCTCACGATGACGGCCTCTTTCCCCATCATGCTCGCCGGCGCGATGCTGATCGGCTTCGGCTATTCCACCTCCACCCCGTCGGGCAGCCAGATCCTCGCCGAGCGCACGCCCAAGCAGCATTGGTCGACGATCTTCTCCGTGCGCCAGGCCGGCGTGCCGCTCGGCGGCGTCGTCGCCGGCGGCTTCGGCGGCTGGCTCATCGGCGAGCTCGGGTGGCGCCCGGCCTTCCTGCTGATCGGTTTCGCCTGCCTGGCGCTGTCTCTGCCGCTGCTGCTGGCGCCGCTCAGCTACAACACGAGCCGGCCGCTGAAGCAATTCCGCATCGCGACGCTGCTCGCGCCCTCGAACCTGCGCCGGCCGTTCCGCGCGCTGCGCCTGGCGCCGGGTCTCGTCCGACTGGCGGTCGCCTGCATGGGTTTCGCAATCGTCCAGAGCGCCTTTTTCTCGTTCTTCGTCATCTACCTGCATGCTGGGCTCGGCTACGGCCTGGCGCTGTCTGGCGCGCTCTTCGCTGTGCTGCAGGGGGCGAGCGTCATCGGCCGCATCGCGTTCGGCATGGTCGCCGACCGCGTCGGCTCGCCGCGACCGGTGCTGATGGTGCTTGCAGTCTGCTCGTCGGCCTCGGCACTGATGCTGGCCGGGCTGGGGCCGGGCCTCGATCCTCTCCTGCTCGCCGGGGCGGCGCTGATCGCCGGCGGCTCGGTGGCGACCTGGAATGGGCTCTACCTCGCCGAGGTCGCGGCCCTCGCCCCTGCGGAATCGGTGAGCGAGGCGACGGCCGGCACGACGTTCTTCGTGTTCCTGACCTATACGGCGACGCCGCCTGTGTTCGCCGTGCTCATCGACCGACTGGGCTACGAGAGCGCATTCATTGCGGCAGCATTCGGCGCGGCGCTCTCCGGTGTCGTCCTGCTGCTGGGGCGCAGCAGCAAGCCGGCGACGGACAGCAAGGGCGCGTGAAAGGGGAGCCGGGCGCCCTCACGGGGCAGGCGGCGCGGGATGGGCGGCGTACTGCTTCTCAGCCAGCCCGGAAATGGTGCAGGGCTCGCGCGTCGGCATCCACGAGGTGTTGTTCAGGAACAGCTCGCAGCGGGTCAGGACCGTGCCGAGGTGTGTGCTCATGCACACGACATCGCCCAGCCTGTACGCCTGCCCCTGGTAGCGGCAGCGGCAGGGGATGGGCTGGCCGGTCCAGCCGTCGATGACCTGTCCCGGCGTGATGCGCGGGTCTCCCGGGGCGGGCTGCCCGGGGTCCGCGCCCGCCGCGCCCGAGGATGCCGCGAGCGCGACGGCGGCGCTCATCGCGGCGAGCGCGATGCGCGGAGACCGGAGCTGTCGCCACGCTACCCCATCGTGTGCAGTCTATCAGGCTGCGTGCTTCAGTTCAAAGCGGCGTCGGCGTGCGCCTCAGGGGACCGGCCGGACGCGGCGCTGGCGCTCCAGCACCGGCCCGAGCTGGACGACCAGCGTGGCCGCGAACATCAGGCCGGCGCCGATCCAGCCGGCGAGGCTCAGTCGCTCACCCAGCAGAGCGGCGCCCGCAGCCGCCGCGAACAGCGTCTCCATGCTGACCAGGACCGCCGCCTCGCCCGGCGGGGTGTCCTTCAAGGCGATGGCCAGAAGCGTGAACGTGAGCGCGCTGGAAAGAACGCCGACGTACGCGATGGAGGGCAGCGCCCCGTAGAATCCCTCGAGTGTGATCGGCTCGGTGGCAAGCGCCGCGGCGCCCCCGCAGACCGCCACGACGGCGAACTGCATGGCTGTGAACGCGACTGGCCGTCCATGAGGCGTCGCCTTGCTGGTGACGATCATGTGCAGGGCCCAAACGAGGGCAGAGACGGCGATCAGGCGGTCGCCGGTGGAAAAGCCGCCGAGCGTGCCGCCTGCGAGCAGCCAGATGCCGGCGAACGCGAACGCCACGGCGGGCCAGGCGTAGAGCGCCGGCCGCCGTCTGAAGATCATCCAGCCGATGAGCGGCGTCGCGACGACGTAAAGCCCGGTCAGAAATCCTGCGTTGGTGACGGTCGCCGTGACGAGCCCGGTCTGCTGCAGGCCAGCGCCGAGGGAGAACGCGAGCCCTGCCGCGAGACCGGCCCGCACCAGTCCGGCGGACCACGCTGGCTTGACGCGGCGCGCTTCCAGCAGGGCGAGCGGGGCCAGGCACAACGCGGCCACCAGGCCGCGCGCCGCGATGAACACGAACGGCCCGACATGCTCCATGGCCGTTTTCTGGAAATAGAAGGCGGTGCCCCAGACGGCGGCGGCGAGGAGCAGCAGGAGGTCGGCTCTGAGGCGGCGCATGGGGCCGAGGTGATAGATGACTTCCGGATAGCTGGGAACCGGGGATCCCGGGGTCACTCGGTGCCGTGCCTCGAAGCCGTCATCTCGGTGGAAGCACAGAGCTGCGGAGGAGCGCACAAGCGGAGCCGTGCATCACCCTCAGTCATGAGACAGAACCTGCCTCTGGACAAGCCCGGCTGTGGAGCATACTGCCATGCGGCCCCGCCTTCACGGAAACCTCCACCCATGCCCGCCGCCGCCTCCGTATCGTGGCCTCATATCGCCCCGCTGGTCCTGCTGCTCGCCTCCAACGTCTTCATGACGCTCGCCTGGTACGGCCATCTCAAGTTCAAGAGCGCGCCGCTGCTGGTCGTCGTGATCGTGTCCTGGTCGATCGCGTTCGTCGAGTATTGCCTGGCGGTGCCGGCGAACCGCATCGGCCACGCGGTCTACTCGGCCGCGGAGCTGAAGACCATGCAGGAGATCATCACTCTGACCGTCTTTGCCGTTTTCTCCGTCGCCTATCTCGGCGAGGCGCTGAGCTGGCGGCATGCCGCCGGGTTCGCCCTGATCGCGGCGGCCGCCGGTCTCGTCTTCTCCGGGCGGGCGTGAGGTGCCGGACGCGACCGTCCTCGCCGTCCTCATGGGCGCTGCCTTCGCGGGGGCTTTCGTGCAGTCGGCGGTGGGCTTCGGATTCGCGCTGATCGCCGCGCCGGTTTTTCTCGCCGCGATGCAGTCCGGGGCGGCCATGCAGGTTCTGGTCGCCATTCACGTCGTGCAGAGCGCCATGCTGGTGCCGGGGCTCTGGCGGCAGGCGCCGAAGGAGATGCTGAACCCCATGCTGGCGGGGAGCGTCCTGGGGTTCCCGATCGGACTTGGCGTGTTCCTCGCCCTCGACCTCGATACGCTGAAGCTGGCGGTCGGCATCGTCATGCTGGTCTTCACGGGCCTGCTGGTGGCGCGGGACCAGAGCTGGCTCAGCCGCTGGCTGTCATCGAGCGGGTCGCCGCATCCGGCCGCGGCGGCCGGGGTCGGCGCCTCTGCCGGGGCGCTCACGTCCGTGCTCGTGATGCCCGGTCCGCCGCTGATCCTCTATGTCGCCGCGCGGCGACTGGGCAAGCTCGAGAGCCGCGCCCTGTCGCTCACGTTTTTCGCCTTCTGCTACGTGGTGGTGACGCTGTTGCACACCGTCTGGACGGGCATGAGCGCGGGCACCTGGGCGATTGCGGGCGCGCTGTCGCCCGCCGTGGTCGCGGCGACGCTGCTCGGGGACCGGCTGGCGCGCTGGCTCAGCGAAGCGTGGTTCCGGGCGGCCGTGCTGGCCGTATCGTTCCTGTCGGGAGCCTGGGCGGTGTGGAGCTCGCTGTGAGCCGCCGGCGCCGCCCCGCTCGTCACAGGCCGCGGACGAGATTGCCGACCATCAGCACCATGTAGGCGGTGATCGCCAGCCAGTACTCCTGATGAGGGAGGTAGCGCGGCACGTGCAGGAAGCCGAGCTTCGTCGCAACGGCGAGCCCGGCGAGCACGAGTGAGATCAGGAAGACGGCAATGGTCGGCGGATTGAGACGCATGGCAACCCCTCCCCTGGTGGCGCCCGCAATTCTTACAGCGTGCGCTGCGGCTCGCCAATGCCCGCCGGCGTCAGCTCGTCCGCCTCGATGATGAACCGCACGAGACGTGCGCTTCCAGAGCCGGTCTCGCGGCAGGAGACCAGGAGGAAGCGGGGGCCGGGGGTGTTCTCAACTCTGGTCAGGCTGGCGCCGATCTCGCGGATGTCGACCACCTCCAGGGTCCGGCGGCCGTTGCGCCCGGAGATGTCGATGCGGTCGCCGATCTGGACGGGCTTCGACAGACCGAGTGGGAGATCGTCCTCGAGACGGCTGAGCCAGAAATGCGGGCTTTCGGCCAGGGCCTGCCGCCCGGCTGGCGGCCGCGTCGACTCCTCCGCCGACCGCGCTTGCGCCAGCGCCGCCTCGACGCCCCGGTCGAGCACCGCCTCGGGCCGGAAGATCGTCCAGGCCAGCACGCCGACGGTGGTGCAGGTCCCCGCCAGCGCGATGAGCGGCATGCTTGCCATGATCCTGCGGCCGTTGAACATGTCTCGTCTCCAAGCTCCGTCGCTCGCAGGCTGTATATAGGGCAGGCCGCAGGCTGTTCGAGTCCTCTGGCCGCCGACGATTCTCCCTCGGGCCACAACTCTTGTCGCGTGTCTTGGCCGGGATTGTGACCGGGGGACCGGGCTGTGCAGTCCTCGGTTCTCCGCGAGCTGCCGATCTGGCTTCGAAGCTGCTTATCCCGTGCCGTTTTGCGTTAAGTGTAGCCAAAATGCAACATAACGCCAGCGGCGTTCGCCGGTCTGGTCTCGGCGGCGTGCTGCGAGCCGGTCGCGGCTAGAGCGTGTTCGGTTTCAATCGAAGCATATCAGGTTGCGCCTATTCTCCCTTTCCAACGGGAGAGGACCTAGGATGAGGGTCATCTGGTGGCGATACGATGCCCTCCCCTTGACGGGGAGGGCGGCGCGGCGGAGCCGCGCGGGTGGGGTGGGGCCACGAATGCAACGTCCGAACCCGGGCACCCCCACCCCCGACCCCTCCCCTTTGACCTACGGGATTCACACATCTCGCGTTCCCATCGCAAGCGCAAATCCGGCGAGGCGGTGTGTGAGGCGGTCGAGGCCGCGGGCCATGGTTTTCGGGCCCGGCGGCTTGTAGT